>NC_014378.1:1852197-2469596 GCF_000144695.1 Acetohalobium arabaticum DSM 5501 | reverse complement strand
AACAAATTATTCACAGATTATCAACATATTTTTAAGGTAGAACTTTTTTAGCTATTTTTAATTATAATTAATGTTCATACTAAATCCATACTAATTATCCACAACTAATTTAGTGGATAAAATCATATTAGTTCTATCATTTTCTAATATATCTTGACATAGAGGTTATAAATAACCTATAATTTATATAGTATAATGTTTTTATTTAGGAGGAAATTATTGTTATGGATAATAAAGATGAGTCCTTTCCCAAAAGTGAAAGGCTAACAAAGACTCATCAATTTCAACAAGTTTATAATCACGGCTACTCAATTGCTAATAATTTAATAGTTATGTATATGTTAAAAAAGAAACAGAAACAGAGAAGAATTGGTTTTTCGGTCAGTAAAAAAATTGGAAATGCTGTTGTAAGAAATAGAATTAAGAGAATTTTAAAGGAAATTTATCGTCGTAATAAGAATAAATTAATTACTAATATAGATTTAGTGCTTATTGGCCGCAAGAGAATTAGTGATTCTTCTTATCAAGAAATAAAGAGGGCTGTATTTGATCTTTTTGAACAAGCTAAAATTATATAAGGAGATTAATCATGTTGAAGAAATTACTATTAATTCTAATTAGATTTTATCAAAAGTTTATTTCTCCTTTAAAACCAGGAACATGTAGATTTTATCCCAGTTGTTCTAGTTATGCTTTAGAGGCAATAGATAAATATGGCTGTTTACAGGGTGGTTTGATGTCTATAAAGAGAGTTTTATCTTGTCATCCGTTCCATCCTGGCGGGTATGATCCAGTGGATTAATTTTAATAAAATTGAGGAGGTTATCAATTGTTGAATCTAATTTCGATAGGATTCTTTGAAATTTTTGGAGAAATGTTTGGATGGTTGGGAGGTTTGATGACAGGTTCGCTTGATTTTTTTTATGGATTTACTAACAGTTATGGGTTATCAATTATTTTATTAACTTTAGCTATTAGAGTTTTACTCTTTCCGTTAGTTGCAAAACAGACTCGGTCGATGAAGGCAATGCAAGAATTACAGCCTAAAATGGAAGAGTTAAAAGAGGAATATGGTGATGACCAACAGCAGTATCAACAGAAGGTCATGGAGTTATATCAAGAACATAAAGTTAATCCGGCAGCTGGATGTCTGCCGCTTTTAGTCCAGATGCCGATTTTGATAGCTTTATTCCATTCTATACGAGGTTTTGAAGCATTAAAACAAACTAGTTTTCTTTGGATTAGTAATATAGCACAACCGGATTTAGTACTTGTTATCTTGACTGGTTTAGTAATGTTTGGTCAGTCTATGGTACAGCAAAAGATGTCGGGTAATGCTGGTGGTAATAATAAGATGATGATGTTTATGCCGTTATTGATTGTAGTCATTGGATTTAGATTACCAGCAGCTGTTTTACTATATTGGTTTACTTCCAATTTAGTAATGGTTGCTCAGCAATACTTTTTGTATCGAGAGCCATTAGAGTTAAAGGAGGAGTCTAGCTAAAATGGAAGAGATTATTCAGGAAGGAAAGACGGTAGATGATGCTTTAAAGACTGCTTTGCAGAAGCTGTCTACTACTGAAGATAAAGTAGAAGTGGAGGTTCTGGAAGAGGGGGAAAATGGTTTTTTAGGATTTATTGGAGGCAAAGATGCTAAAATAAAGGTTTTAAAGACTGGAGATAAGCATAATAAAGCCCTTGAATTTATGGAAAAGATAATTGATAGAATGGATTTAAATATTAAGGTGAAAAAAATTGAAAGAAAGTCTGATACAGAACAGATTACAATTAATTTAACAGGAGATAATCTTGGAATAGTTATTGGAAGGCGAGGTAAGACTTTGGATGCTCTGCAGTATTTAACTAATTTAGCTGTTAATAATCCACAGGACAATGATGAATATCTACGTGTTATTCTTGATGCAGAAGGCTATAGAAAGCGTCGTGAAGAAACTCTCCGTGATTTAGCTTTAAGATTGGGTAATAAAGCCAAAAGTAAGCAGGAGAGGGTAGAGTTAGAACCAATGCCTCCTCATGAACGAAAGATTATTCATAGTACTCTACAGGATGATTCTGGGGTTCAGACATATAGTGAAGGACAGGACCCTTATCGCAAGGTTGTAATTGTAGCTCAATAGTTAGCTTTCCTGACCCAGTAGATTAATCTACTGGGTCTTCAATTTAAGTAGTGAATTTTGTAATGATAATTAGGGTAATTTATAGATGATAAGAGGTGGTTTGATTGTATATAAAGGATACTATTGCTGCTATTTCTACTGCAGTTGGTGAAGGAGGAATCGGGATTGTCCGAATTAGCGGTCCTGAAGCAATCGAAATTGCTGATAAGATCTTTAAAAGTTATCAACAGCCAGATAAGAAATTAAATAAAGTAGATACATATACTGCTCATTACGGCCATATAATTAAGCCTGAAACAGAACAGGTCCTTGATGAGGTTATTTCTTTAGTGATGAAAGCGCCTAAAACTTATACTAAAGAAGATGTTGTTGAGATCAATTGTCATGGAGGAATGGTGCCGCTACAGAAAATTTTAGAGTTAGTATTAGATGTAGGGGCTAGACTAGCTGATCCGGGTGAATTTACTAAGCGGGCCTTTCTAAATGGACGAATTGATCTATCTCAGGCAGAAGCTATTATGGATGTAATTAATTCACAGACAGAGGCCGGCCTAGAAGCAGCTATGGATCAGTTAGAGGGTGGACTATCTGATCAAATTAATAATATTTCTCAGAAAATTTTAAGGTTGTTAGCTAATCTAGAAGCTTCTATCGATTTTCCTGAGGATGAGATTGAAGATTTTAATTCTGAAGAGTTAGAAAAGAGAGTAATAGAAATTTTATCTGAAATAGAGGATTTATTAGCAACTAGTAAGCAAGGACGAATTGTAAAGGAAGGCATTCAGACTGCAATTATTGGTAAACCTAATGTAGGTAAGTCCAGTCTCTTAAATGCTCTTTTACGGGAGAATAGGGCTATTGTTACGGAAGTGCCTGGTACTACTCGGGATGTAATTGAAGAGGTTATTAATATTGATGGTATTCCATTAAAGATAATAGATACAGCTGGAATTAGAGAAGCTGAGAATGAGGTAGAAAAGATTGGAATTGAAAAATCAGAAAAGTTTCTTAAACGGGCAGACTTAGTTCTGTTAGTATTGGATGCTCATTGTGGAATTACTGATGAGGATAGAAAAATTATAGGTTTGGCTGAAGGAAAAGATACCATTATAGTAGTAAATAAGACTGATTTAGAGCCTAAATTGGCTGTAGAAGAGTTAAAGGAAGAATTAGATATGGAAGCAGTTGTTGAAACCTCGGCTACAGAGGGTATAGGAATTAAAGAGTTGGAAGAATTAATTTCAGATATGGTCTTTGGTGGTCAGATTAAGTCTACTGATCAGACTTTAATAACTAATCTGCGCCACAAGGAAGCAATTGAAGATGCTTATGAAGATATGAACCGAGTAAAAGAGACAGTAGAACAGGATTTACCGGCTGATTTTGTGACAATAGATCTTAAATCTGCTTTAGAAAAGTTAGGAAAGATTACTGGCGATACAGTAGATGAAGATATTATTGATCGTATTTTTGCCGATTTTTGTTTAGGGAAATAGAAACTTAGCAAGCGGGAGTGAATTGACTTGAAAGAGTATGATGTGATTGTGATTGGAGCTGGACATGCTGGCTGTGAAGCAGCATTAGCAGCAGCCAGAATGGAATGTAAAACACTGCTTTTGACCTTAAATGTTGATCATATTGCTTTAATGCCTTGCAATCCTTCTATTGGAGGACCGGCTAAAGGACATATTGTCCGGGAAATAGATGCTTTAGGAGGACAGATGGCAGAAAATATTGATAAATCTTATATTAATATTCAGCTGTTAAATACTTCTAAAGGTCCGGCAGTCCATGCTCTGCGGGCTCAGGCAGATAAACATATCTATCAATTAGAAATGACTAAGACTTTACAGAAACAGGACGATTTAGATTTGAAACAGTCAGTAGTGACAGAACTGACAGCTGATGGACAGTCTGTTACGGGAGTAAAGACAATTACTGGTATGGAGTATCAGGCAGATAAGATTGTGTTAACTACCGGGACTTCTTTAGATGGTAAAGTAATTATTGGTGATGTTAAATATGTCGGCGGAAGACAGGGGGAATTTGCTGCTGTTGAGTTGTCAGATAGTTTAAAAGAATTGGGATTAACTTTAGAAAGGTTTCAGACAGCGACTCCACCGCGAGTTCATCGTGATTCAATGAACTTCTCTAAAATGACTGCACAGCCTGGTTCTGAAGAACCGCTGCAGTTTTCTTTCAGTAAACCGCGGATTGAAAGAGAACAGACGCCTTGCTGGCTAACTTATACTACTGACGATACAAAGCAGATTATTAAGGAAAAGATTGAAAAATCGCCTTTAAGTACTGGGATTATTGAAGGGGAAGGTCCACGATACTGTCCTTCTATTGATAGAAAAATTATGCGTTTTCCGGATAAGACTAGCCACCAGGTGTTCATTGAACCGGAAGGATTAAATACTAAAGAAATGTATGTCAATGGTTTGACTACAGCTATGCCAGAAGAAGACCAAGTAGATATTTTACGGAGTGTACCGGGGTTAGAAGAAGCAGAGATAATGCGGCCGGCTTATGCAGTAGAATATGACTATTTACCTCCAACTCAGCTTAGACCAACACTGGAAACTAAAGAAGTAAACGGGTTATATACTGCTGGACAGATTAATGGCACTTCTGGTTATGAAGAAGCAGCTGGACAAGGGTTGATGGCTGGTATTAATGCTGCTCGGGATTTACAGAATAAAGAACCGATAATATTGAAGCGCTCTGAAGCTTATATCGGGGTTTTAATCGATGATCTAATAACTGAAGGAACAGATGAACCTTATCGAATGTTAACTTCAAGAGCTGAGTATCGTTTAGTTTTAAGACATGATAATGCAGATCTACGCTTGACTCCTGTAGGATATGAAATAGGATTGGTAGAGGAAGAAGTCTATAATAGAGTTAAGGACAAAGAGGAAAAATTAGAAGAAGGACAAGATTATTTAGAAAGTATTCAAATCAATCCTACTAAAGAGGTTAGACAGAAATTGAAGGAGTTTGAAAGTGGTGGATTAAAGAAACCAGTTTCCTTAGCTACTCTTTTAAAGCGGCCTGAACTGGAGTATGATGATTTGAATCTTTTTGATGATCAGCTTCCTGAATTCGATGAGCATATCAAGGAACAGATTGAAATAGAAGTGAAGTATGAAGGCTATATTAAACGGCAGAAACAGCAGATTAAGAAGTTTCAACAAATGGAAGAAAAATTAATTCCTGAGGATATAGATTATCATCAGCTAGATAATTTAAGAACGGAAGCTAGGGAAAAGTTGGCAGAAATCAAACCGGTTTCACTTGGCCAAGCGTCTAGAATATCAGGTGTCTCCCCAGCAGATATTTCAGTGTTAATGATTTATCTAGAAGAATATAGACAGCAGGGAGAGGATAAAGAATGAAAAATTATGATATAATCGTTGTTGGAACTGGACATGCTGGCTGTGAAGCTGCTTTGGCAGCAGCTAGATTGGACTGTAAGACTCTGGTTTTAACTGTTGATCTTGATAATGTAGCGTTAATGCCCTGTAATCCAGCAGTTGGTGGTCCGGCCAAAAGCCAGATGGTCAGAGAGATTGATGCTTTAGGCGGAGAAATTGCTAAGAATCTGGATCGGTCCTTTATTCAGTTAAGAAGATTGAATACTGGTAAGGGACCAGCAGTTCAGGCACTGCGGGCCCAGGTAGATAAGAAGGATTATAGCTTAAATATGAAACAGGTATTAGAGGAAGAAGATAATCTTGAATTGAGACAGGGGATTGTAACGGAATTACTGATAGAGAATGATAAAGTTGAAGGTGTTAAATTAAAGACTGGAATTGAGTTTTATAGTCAAAAGGTAATTTTAACTACGGGCACTTTTTTAAAAGGTTCAATTATTATTGGAGATTATTCTTTTAATTCTGGTCCTCATAATCAGTTTCCGGCTAATGCTTTATCTAATAATTTGGAAGAATTAGGTTTTGAAATTAGAAGATTCAAGACTGGAACACCGCCGCGAATTGATAAGAGAACTGTTGATTTTTCTAAATTAGAAGAACAGCCTGGAATTGATGAAGATGTATCTTTTTCCTTTGCTGATATTGCTAGTGCTGAACAAAAGGACCAGATATCCTGCTGGTTAACAGAGACTAATCAAGAAACTCATCAATTGATTAGAGAAAACATAGACCGTTCGCCTCTATATGGCGGAGTGATTGAGGGGCAAGGACCAAGGTATTGTCCTTCGATTGAAGATAAAGTAATGCAGTTTCCTGATAAAAAAAGCCATCAGCTCTTTTTAGAACCTGAGGGAGAGTATATTTATGAAATGTATTTAGCTGGTTTTTCTACAAGCTTGCCTGAAGATGTACAGATAGAGATGTTACATACTCTGCCGGGGTTTGAAGAGGCAGAGATTATGCGTCCTGGTTATGCAATTGAGTACGACTGTATTAATCCTTTACAGTTAAAGCCGACTTTAGAAACTAAATTAATAACAGGTTTATATACTGCTGGGCAGATTAATGGTACTTCCGGTTATGAAGAGGCAGCTGGTCAGGGGCTAATGGCTGGTATTAATGCTGTCCAACGATTAAAAGGGGAAGAACCGGTAATTCTATTGCGCTCTGAAGCCTATATCGGTGTCTTGATTGATGATTTGGTAACCCAAGGAACCCAAGAGCCTTATCGAATGTTGACTTCACGAGCAGAATATAGATTACTATTAAGACATGACAATGCTGATTTAAGATTGACTCCACTTGGGTATGAACTCGGTTTGATTTCTGAAGATAGATATCGAGATTTTATTGACAAAAAGGAAGCAATTGAAGCAGAAAAAAAGAGACTAAAAGAGGTAAAGCTACATCCTGATGATGATGTTCAGGCTACTTTAAAGGAATTAGGAAGTACTGGAATCAATAATGTTGATACGTTAGCTAGATTGCTTAGAAGGCCTGAATTAGACTATGAAAGTTTAGCTGCTCTGGACTCTGATAGACCTGAGCTTTCTTCTGAAGTTAAAGAAGAGGTTGAAATTCAGCTGAAGTATGAAGGTTACATTAACCGTCAATTGAAGCAGGTTGAAAATCAGCAAGAGCTGGATGGACAGAAGATTCCACAGGATATAGATTATAGTGAGATTAGCGGCCTATCAGATGAATCATTGGAGAAGTTAGACAAGATACGTCCTATGTCAGTAGGCCAGGCGGCAAGAATTTCAGGGGTCAAGCCGGCAGATATTTCTTTACTTACTGTCTATTTAGAAAAATTAAATCAGACGAATAAGAAAGGTGAGACTAATGAAGATTAAAGAATTATTGGCAGCAGGGACTAAGGAATTGGGATTGGAGTTAACTAGTAAACAGATAGATGCTTTTATGAATTATTTAGATATTCTGCAAGAGTGGAATCAGAAGATGAATCTAACGGCCATTGATGATTCTGAGGAGATTGTAATCAAACACTTCCTTGATTCACTCTCCTCTGTATCTGTAATGGATTTAGCTGGTGATGAAAAGATGATTGATTTAGGCACTGGAGCAGGTTTTCCTGGTATACCGTTAAAGATTTTTTATCCGAAATTAGATTTAACACTGCTGGACTCAACTAAAAAGAAGATAACCTTTCTTAAAAATTTAGTTAGAGAGCTGAATTTAAAGGGGATTGAATTTATTCATGGCCGGGCAGAAGATTATGGGCAAAAAAGTAAATACCGAGGAAGTTATGATGTAGTAATAGCTAGAGCTGTTGCCCCGCTAAATATTTTAAGTGAGTATGCGATTCCTTTTCTAAAGCCAACCGGATCCTTTTTAGCCCAAAAGGGTGCTAAAGTAAAAGAAGAAGTCATAGAAGCTACCCGGGCTATAGAAGTATTAGGAGCTGAAATTTATGATGTGGTTTCTATTGATTTACCTTATAGTGATGCTAAACGTAATTTAGTGATTATCGATAAAGTTAGAGAGACTCCGTTAGAGTATCCTAGAAAAGCTGGAACTCCCAATAAGGAGCCCATTTCTAATTAAGATAGGGGGTTAATATTGAGCAGACAAAAAAGGATTATATTTACTTTTGGCTTTATCTTTTTATTGTTAATAGGAAGTATTTTTCTATCTAATAAAATAAGAGCAGAGGTGAATTTGAATACTGTCTTGACGACTAATGGATTAGATAAAGATGGCCGGCCAATTAAATTTAAAAGAGTCTTTATTTTAAATAAAGCTCCGGCTGTTCAATATTACGCAGACTGGAATAGCGATAATTCTTCTCATAAAGTATTAATTGAATGGCTAGGTCCCCAACATCAGATCATTAATCAATTGAAGCTATCCAACTTTTCAGGAAATGCAGTTAAATCCTATATTAGTTTAGAAAAGAGGATACAAGAACAGATAGTTGTTCCTAATCAGCCCGGAGAGTATCTAATTAAACTTTATATAGATGAAGAATTAAGGGCAGTTACCAAATTTGAATTAAAAGAAGATTAGAAAAAACTTTTGAAGCAGGAAGTTAGAGTTTGATTACAGAAATAGTAAAAAAATATCTGAAAAAGTGAGGTGGGCTGATGAAGAATCAGTTAACCAAATTTTTAAACTTGATTGGTTTGACTGATAGTGAAAATGAAAAAAAAGAATCTGTATATATACAAGATAATATCAAAAGAAAGATAGAATATTTATCTATAGAGAAGATAGCTTCTAATCCCTATCAGTCCCGATTTGGATTTGATAAAAGTGAATTAATAAAATTAGCAGCTTCAATTGAAAAGTACGGAATAATAAATCCCTTGATTGTTCGTGAAAATGGTAATACTGAAGATTATGAATTGGTAACAGGAGAAAGGAGATTAAAGGCCGGTAAATTACTAGGTTTAACTGAAGTTCCGGTAATAATTGGTGAATTTGAAGAATATGAGATGGCTGAAATTATTCTGCTTAATAATCTTCAGCGGCGGGACCTTGATTTTTTGGAGGAAGCTCTTGGGTATCAACAGTTGTTAAATAATTTTGAATTAGGTGAAGAAGAGTTGGCTAATAAGCTATGTAAGCATCCAGCAGTAATCAAAGATAGATTACGTTTGTTAGAATTGCCAGGTGAAGTTTTACGGTTGACTAGAAATTCAAAAGTATCTGAAGGACATGCTCGAGCATTATTGGAGTTGTCTGATAAAGAATTACAGACAGAAGTTATTAAACAAGTGATTGAAAATGAATATACCGTTGAAGAGTTAAAGGACTTAATTAGGGAGATACTGGATGATTTAAATGAATACCGGGATAAAAAGAAGGTAATTAAGTATTTTAATGATGCTAGATTAGCTTTGAATACTATTCGTAAGACTGTTCAGGATATAAAATCCAGCGGCTTAGATATAGAAGTTGAGGAAAGAGAGCAGCCAGAAGAGTTTGAGATTAATATCCGTTTATCTAAAAAATAAAGTCATTTAAGGAGTGGTAGTATGGGAGAGATTATTGCAGTTGTCAATCAAAAAGGGGGAGTAGGCAAGAGTACTACTGCAATTAATTTAAGTGCTTCTTTAACTGAGTTTGAAAAGAAAGTGTTATTAGTTGATATAGATCCCCAGGGAAATGCCAGTAGTGGAGTAGGCTTAGATAAGGAAGAGATAAATTGCTGTATCTATGATGTTTTAATTAATGGTTATCAATTTAAGGATATAATTGTAGGTACTGAACTTGAGAATCTGGATTTAGCTCCAGCAACTCTTGAACTAGCTGGAGCGGAAATAGAGTTAGTATCTAAACTGTCACGTGAGGAGAGATTGGATAAGGCTATAACAACAGCCGAGTTGGATTATGATTATATTTTCATCGACTGTCCTCCTTCTTTAAGTTTACTGACCTTAAATGCTCTTACTGCTGCTGATTCAGTTTTGATTCCTATTCAGTGTGAATATTATGCATTAGAAGGATTAAGCCAGCTGTTGAATACTATAGATTTGGTACAGAGTAATTTAAATCAGAATTTAGGAATTAATGGTGTAGTTTTAACGATGCATGATACCCGTACTAATTTATCTCATCAGGTTAAGGAGGAAGTCTGTAATTATTTTGAAGGTGAAGTTTATGAGACTGTTATTCCTCGGAATGTTAGATTAAGTGAGGCTCCAAGCTTTGGCCAGCCAATTAATTTATATGATAAATCTTCTAAAGGAGCTAAGGCCTATTTAGAATTAGCAAAGGAAGTGGTGGATAATGAGTAAAAAGAGATTAGGTAAAGGTTTAGGAGCATTGATTTCTGATCAAAACCCTCAAGAAGATACAGCTAAAAATAGTATCCAGAAGGTTAATGTTGATAAGATTGACCCTAATCCTTATCAGCCGCGAAATGAATTTAATCAGGAAAGGCTAAAAGAGTTAAGTCGGTCTATTCAAAAGCATGGATTATTGCAGCCGATTACTCTTCGAAGTAAGGAAGATGGATCGTATCAGTTAATTGCAGGCGAACGAAGATGGAGAGCAGCTAAATTAGGTGGGCTTGATGAAATTGCAGCAATAATTCAGGACTGCAGTCAGCAACAGATGATGGAGATAGCTTTAATTGAAAATCTTCAGCGAGAAGATCTGGATCCTATTGAAGAAGCAAAGGCTTATAATAAGTTGATTGCTAAGTTTGATTTAACTCAGGCTAAAGTAGCAGAGAGTGTTGGTAAAAGTCGGTCAGCTATAGCTAATTCGCTGCGATTACTTAATTTAGCGCCTGAAATTCAAAAATATGTTTCACGTGAAACATTAACTGTTGGACATGCCAGGGCATTATTAGCTTTAGAAACATCTGCTGAACAGAAAGAAGTTGCTAAAGAGGTTATAGAAAATAGTTTATCAGTAAGGGAAACAGAAAAACTAGTTAAAAACTTAACTACAAAAGAAAAAAAGAATCAAAAAAAGAAAAAAGAATCTAAAAGACGCGATCCTAATATAGCAGCGATTGAAGATAGATTAAGAAAGAGTTTAGGAACAGAAGTGAGTGTTAAAGAAGGTAAAGATAAAGGACAGATTGTGATTGAGTATTATTCTGATGAAGAATTAGCGAGGTTATTAGAATTTTTGGAAGCATAATAAATGAATTAGAGATGAAAAATTGTTTCATGTGAAACAATTTTAACCTGTTTTACATGAAATATTCTCTGACCAGATAGATTATTTTATCTGAAAGGAGAAAATATATAATTAATGTTAATTCAATCTGAGCAAGAGGGATATCCAATTGCAAGGAGATCTATAGACTATAGCCTTGAGCATATTAGTGGATCTATCCGTTGGGATAGATTTTTATATTTTTAATATCATATTGTAGACATAGACTTACCTAAGATTAAAAACCGACTAATTTTTTTAAATAATTTACTTAGAGCATAATTGATATATTGTTGCAGTTTAGAGTTGATATCTTGCAAACGCTTCGAAAATCAGCCCTGATTAATTAGCAATAAATTAACCTTAGAGCTACTGTTTGAATACCCTACTTTATATGTTAGCCATTTTCTCTTTTGGGGCTGCTTTAAAGTCGCTTGTTGCAAGATATCAACTAAATTGTGCAAAATTATCTAAGGAAGCGTTTAAAATCAGATTAATGAAAATTCTGTGCTATAAATAGTCAATATGTATCCGCCGCTTGTCGTTCGCTCAACGTCCTGTTTCGCTCACTGTCAAAAAACAGTTTTCCGCATAGCCAGCATAAAGACCAATACTGGCTATGGGAGAAACTCATGAAGCAAAAAAACAGTATTATTTCTCTAATTTACAAGGCTAGGAGCAAGGATTAATAATCCTGCGGACCCTCCATGGCTCCAAACTGTTTTTAAGAGTTGCTCTGGACACATATTGACCATCTGTAATAAGGTATCATTACCAATGGAAGTTACTCTAAGTGCATGATAATTTATTTTGGATTACAAATAGTCAACATTTCTCTGGAGCGACTCTTAAAACTGACTTGGAACCAGGGATGGTGGAGAGTCAGTTTTTGAGAATGAGTGAGACAGGACGTCGAACGAATGGCAAGCGTAAGAGATTTGTTGACTATAATCTGCAATATCATGAAAGAAACTATATTAGCTGCAAATGGAAAGTGACACAATATATCAATATAGTTGTAATTCAACCTATAATGTAAAGTTGGTATTTATAAAATTCAGCTCAGAAAACCCCTATGCTTGTCGTAGGGGCTGAATGAGCCTTTAATTTTAAAGTTCGATACTTTAAAATTAAATATTTGTTTAGTCTTGGTTTTCATCATTTCTATACTAGGTTAGAAAATAACTTTAAGGATAATTGGCATACCGACTATCTACATAGTCACAATAGGCAACAACTTTTTAAACAATTAGTTCAAGATTGGAAAAGTTACTTTAATAGCATTGAAGATTACAATAACAATCCTAGCAAGTATCAAGGTCAACCAAGACCACCTAAATTTAAGTATTTAGACAATAATCCAAGTGAAGTGATATTCACTAATTTAGCTACTTTAACCTTTAAAGATAATACTGAAAACTACATTATTAATGGTAAACCGATCAAAAGTAAGAATAAGTATTTTAACCAGGAAATAAATAGATTGCAATCTATTAGAATGAAGCAAACTGGTAGCAAAAAATTTAAAGATACCAAACAAATTAAGAAACTTCGTACTAAACGTAGAAATTATGTATTTGATTACCTTCATAAAGCAAGTAGAAAAATAGTTAATTTGGCTAAAAAGCATAATGTGTCTAAAATAGTAATCGGTGATTTAAAAGAAATCAAGCAAGGTATGGATTATAATAAATCTTTCGTGCAAGTGCCAATTCAACGATTAAAAGATTTAATAGAATATAAGGCTAAACTAGAAGGTATAGAGGTTAATATCATTAATGAAGCCTATACTAGTGGATGCTCGGCAATTGATTTAGAGAAGTTAAATAAAGATAATTATAATAAGTCTCGCAGAGTTGAAAGAGGGCTTTTTGAATCTAATTTTGGATTAACTATAAATGCTGATGTAAATGGTAGTCTGAATATAATGCGTAAATTTCTAGATAAATGTATTCCCGAACTTATTAACCGAGCTAGGGATAATGGAGTCGTGAACCCTCCAAAAAGATTAAGGGTGGCTTAGATACCAAACATCTTTCAAATCTCTCTAGTAACGCATTGCTTTTTTAGGATGTGTGAAGTAAGAGAAGCCTCCGTTGCTTGTTTCGGAGGTGGTTCACAACATTAATATTGAGAGCAATAAAAATCTAATGATCAAATAGAGGTGATTATTAATGCAGAACACCCCACAGGCTAATAGGCTCCATATTGCTATTTTGGGACGTAGGAATGCAGGAAAGTCAAGTTTAATTAATGCTTTGACTAATCAGGATCTGGCTGTAGTTTCTAAAGTAGCCGGAACGACTACTGATCCAGTATATAAAAGAATGGAGATCTTACCGATTGGCCCAGTAGTGGTGATTGATACTGCTGGGATCGATGATACTGGAGAGTTAGGAGATCTGCGTGTTAAGAAGACAAAAGAGGTATTAGGCAGAACTGATTTAGCAGTCCTAGTAATAGATCCTGAGTTAGGTATAGATGAGTATGAACAGGAGCTATTACAGGAAATTAAGGATAGAGATATTCCTGTAGTTGGGGTAATAAATAAAGAAGATAAATTTGAAGAAATTGATGTGGCAGAGTTTAATGAAGAATTAGGGATGGAATTAATTGCTGTTAGTGCTAAAGAAGGTACTAATATCGAGAAATTAAAGAAGGAAATTATAATCAAGGCTCCAGAAAAATTTGAAGAACCACATATTATTGGGGACTTAATCGAACCAGAAGAAACAGTCATTTTAGTAGTACCTATTGATGCGGCAGCCCCTAAAGGAAGACTGATATTACCCCAGATGCAGACATTAAGAGATGTATTGGATAATGACGGTCAGGCAGTAGTAGTTAAAGAAACGGAGTTGGAAAGTTCTTTGAATGGTTTAAAAGATGATCCCGGGATTGTTGTTACGGATTCTCAAGCTTTTAAAGAAGTAAGTTCACAAGTACCAAAAAGGATAACATTAACAGGTTTTTCGGTTTTATATGCTAGATATAAAGGTGATTTAGAAATCTTAATTAGAGGAGTTAGAGGATTGGAAAAACTTCAAGCAGGAGATCAAGTATTAATAGCTGAATCCTGTACTCATAATCGGACTCATGAAGATATTGGGACAGTCAAGATTCCAAATTGGCTGCAGGATATGGTTGGGGGAGAGTTAAGGTTTGATCATGTAGCAGGCCGAGAGTTTTCTGATGAGTTAGAAAAATATGATCTTATTGTACATTGTGGAGGCTGTATGACTAATCGCAAGGAAATATTATATAGGATAAAGAAAGCAGATAGTTTAGGGGTTCCGGTTGTTAATTATGGGATGTTAATTGCTTATATCCACGGAATTTTAGATAGAGCTTTAGAGCCTTTTCCTGTAGCTAAAGAAATTTGGGAGGAGAATAAGAATGATTTATCTTGATAACGCAGCAACCTCATTTCCAAAACCAGAAACTGTATATCAAAAGATGGATCAATTTATGAGAGAGAAAGGAGCCAATCCTGGACGAGCTAGCCACCAGTTGGCTGCTGCTGCCAGCAGGGAAATAACCTCTGTTAGAAAACTAATAGCTAATTTCTTTAATATTGGAGCAACAAAAGAGGTGGTTTTCACCTTTAATGCTACTGATGCTCTAAATTTAGGATTAAAGGGTGTTGTAACTAAAGGCGATCATGTAATTACTAGCAGTATGGAGCATAATTCAGTTACCCGCCCGTTAAAGCATCTAGAACAGAAAGGAATAATTAAGTTAAGTATAGTAAAGTGTGATTCAGAGACGGGAGAACTAGAAATGAATGATTTAGAAAAGAAGATTACGGATAATACTAGACTGATTCTGTTAACCCATGCGTCAAATGTTACTGGAACTTTAATGCCGATTAAAAAGGTTGGTGAATTAGCTGCTGAAGAAAATATTATCTTTATGGTTGATGCAGCTCAAACCGCTGGGGTTTACCCGATTGATGTTCAGAAATTAAATATAGATTTACTGGCTTTTTCCGGTCATAAAGGCTTATTGGGACCACAGGGAACTGGAGGACTATATATTAATGAAGAATTAGACCTAAAAAGTCTGCGCCAGGGGGGAACCGGCAGTAATTCTGAAGATTTATACCAACCAGAAGAGATTCCGGATAAATACGAAAGCGGTACGCCAAATGGAGTAGGGATTGTAGGTTTGGGAGCAGGAATTGAATATATTCAGGAAGAAGGCATGGATAAGTTACGGAATCATAAATTGGAGTTAACGGATTACTTATTAACTGAATTGAGTAAAATGTCGAAGGTTAAGATCTATGGACCCCAGGATATTAAAAGACAGGCGCCGGTAATATCCATTAATCTAGCCGATAAGATGGCCTCTGAGATTGGATTTATGCTTGATAGAGCCTTTGATATTGGTATTAGGGATGGACTGCATTGTGCTCCTTTTGCCCATCGTACTCTGGGTACTTTAGAGCAAGGAACAGTTAGAATTAGTCCGGGAGGTTTTAATAATCAGGAAGATTGTGATAAATTAATTGGAGCAATAAAGGATATTCTTCGTCAGATAAGGTAGATAGGAGGCAAAGTTAGATGAAAGGGACAGTTGTAAATACAGCTGCTATTATAGCAGGTGGTAGTTTAGGAGTGGTTTTAGGCCATCGAGTATCTGAGTCTTTAAAAGAGACAGTAATGCAGGGATTGAGTTTAGCGGTATTTTTGATTGGAGGAAAGATGGCTTTAGAAACAAATAATATTTCAATTGTTATTTTTAGTCTATTATTAGGCGGAATTATCGGTGAATTATTAGGAATTGAAGCTAGATTGAATAATATAGGCGATTGGCTAGAGGATAAGGTTAGCTCTGAAGATGGAAATGTGACTGAAGCCTTTGTAAGGACTACTTTGATTTATTGTGTAGGAGCGATGGCGCTTATGGGGGCTATTCAGGACGGTTTAACCGGTGATCCATCAACGCTTTATGCTAAGTCTATGCTGGATGGTTTTTCTTCTATTGCTTTTGCTTCTACTATGGGAGTTGGAGTTATCTTTTCTTCAGTAGCTGTATTTATCTATCAAGGCAGTATAACTTTATTGGCCAGTAGTGTACAGACAATCTTAACTCCTGAGATTATAGCTGAAATGACAGCTACAGGAGGATTATTAATTATTGCTATTTCAATTAATATTTTGGAGATGGCTGAGATTAAAGTTGGAAATTTATTACCGGGTATCTTTGTAGCTGTTGTTTTGAGTTATTTTTTTATTAATTAATTTTTTGTTAGAGGAGTGAATATAAGATTTTTTAAGGATAAGTTTCAGATGAGATTTAATGATTAAGAAGGAAATCTATTTTTTGTCGAATTTAAGGTTAAATAATAGGGTTATCCAAAAGGGAGGAATAGTTATGTTATTTGGAAGTAAAAAGGACAAGAAAAAGCAGGAGTCAAAAACTACTGATGCTAGTAATATGGAAACAGTAATTGGAGAAAATACAGAACTAGAGGGTACTCTCACTATTGAAGGTTCATTGCGGATTGATGGTGTAATCAATGGTAAATTAAAGGCCAAAGGAGATGTAGTAGTTGGAAAAAGTGGAACTTTAGAAGCTGATATAGAGGCCAGAAATGTGACAATTGCTGGCGATGTTACAGGAAATGTAATGACAGAGAATAAATTAGTGATTACTTCTACTGGAAAGCTGATTGGAGATATTAAGATTGCTAACTTAATTATAGAGGATGGGGCTGTTTTTAAAGGTAAAAGTGAATCGAAGTCTGCTACTGTTAAACGCTTCACTGATTCAACTGAAGGCCAGAATGATAAGCAGGGTTCTAAAGAATCAAAAGAGGTTAAAGATACAAGTAAGTCTAAAGATAATTCCCAAAATAAAGGAACTAAAAAAAGTGGGAGTAAGAAACAAGAATCTAATAAAAACCAGAAGAAAAAGTAAGCGAAATGGAGAGCTACTATTTTTAGTAGCTCTTTTTTAGTTTAATAATTTTAGTTTGGATTTCTTTAGCCCCCAGTTAACTCCGCGCGAGATGGTCTTTGCCATCTTCATTACTAAATGTAACCGGGTGCTTTGAAGCACAAAGTATTCCATATATCCTCCGATATTAACTAAACCAGTAATATGCATATTGCCAATAAGAGGTAGATCTTTGTTAACTCCTGAACCAGGCTTTAAAGGGCCGCGCTTAATATTGATAGAGCCTATGCTGTCATTGTTACCTAATCCTGCATCAATAGCAAGGACAAAGGGGTTTTGGTATCTATTATTGATGTACTTCATCTTTTCTTGTAGGTTAGTAGCATGAACTGGTTCTTTTAGAGTGCCAAAAACAGGAATTTCAGAAGGAGTAAATTTATTTAATCGGCTGCCGGTTAGCGGTCCCAAAGCATCGCCGGTAGAACGGTCAGTACCAACACAGATTATTATGAGTTTATCATGATTATCAGTATATAGTTCTTCTAGTAAAGTAGTAATGCTTCTTTTTAATTTATTGCTTGCTAATTTATCTCCAATATGGATGCTGTCTTCTAGATTATGTTTTTTTTGTGAATTGTTTTTAATTGCGGATGATTTCTCTTTGGAATTAGCACAGTTAGTACAGATTGTTTCAGAAGCAGAAGAAAACTTGAGACCCATTATTTTACGACCGCAGTTGTGGCAGGTACTAGCTTCAAAACTTGCCATAAGAGCTACCCTCCAATTCTTATAGATAAGTTCTAATTTAATATGTGTAAAATAAGAATAGAATAATCTGTTAAATTTTGTAACATAATTTTTAGTTTAGATTGATATAATTTATTATAATTAGGAGGGAATCTGTGGTGTCAGATTATAAATTAATTATTCAGATTGCAGTTACCTATATAGGTGCTATAATAGGAGCTGGATTTGCTTCTGGACAGGAGATTTTACAATTTTTTAGTCTGCAGCAGTGGGGATATTTAGGTATTATTACCTGTGGTATTTTATTTGCCTCTTTAGGCTATTTTATTTTGGCGATAAGTTTAAAATTTAATTTAACTACTTATGACCAACTCTTTCATTGGTTTGGAAATAAAAAGTTAGGGAAGTTAGGCGATGTAATTATTTTATTTTTTTTGTTTAGCAGTTTCATAATTATGTTATCAGGTAGTGGCGAAGTCTTCTTCCATTATTTCCAATTAAATAAGAATATCGGTATTTTAGTGACAATTATGATTATAATTTTAGCTATCAAGTCGGGAATTGAAGGAATTATGAAGTTAAATGTTATTTTAGTTCCTGGGTTAATCTTAATTATAATGATAATTTTTGGATGTAATATAAAAAGTCATCTTTCATTTACTATTAATGAATATAAAACCAACACTTTAGTAGCTAATAATTGGTTTCTGCATGCTATTAATTATGTTATTTATAATTTCTTTTTAGCTTTACCGGTATTAACAGCCCTACCAACTAAGATTAAGCAAAAAAAATTATTAAAATTAGGTAGCTTATTAACCGGAGTAATATTGACTATTTTGGGATTAGTGATTAATATATTATTGATACAAAACTTTAATTTGATTGAAAATAGTCAAATACCAATGCTGGAGATTTTAAGTTATAAAAGTATGGAATTATATCTTCTATATGCTATAATTCTCTGGTTGGCTATGATTACAACAGCAACTAGTAGCTTTTATGGATTAGTGAAAAGAGTAGATAATGAGCTTGATACTTCTTTGAATCAATTATTGGTCATATTTATGGTAGTCGGTTTTTTATTAGCCAGATTCCATTTTGCTTCGTTAGTAACTATAATTTATCCTCTTTTAGGGAAGATAGGGGGAGTTGTTTGTTTCTGTCTTTTAATCAGTTATATAAAGCGTAAGATTGTCATCTGACAGTTAAAGATTTTTAATTTAATTAAGGAAGGAAATAATAAAAATAGAAAGAAATATGGGAAGGGAGGTGGTCAGTAATGGAGTTTGAAGTAGGTGAAGTGGTTAGATTTAGAAAGGAACATCCTTGTGGTGATGACAGATGGAAGGTTTTAAGAACCGGAATGGATTTTAAGGTTAAGTGTCTAAGTTGTGGTCGGGTAATTATGCTGCCACGGTCTAAATTTGAGAAAAGTGTAACAGAAAAAGTTGCAACCAAGGAATAATTCTGTTGGGCTTGAAGATAACGCCAATTTAAGTTATAATCGTTGTTGTGGTTTAGATTATAATTAAGTTAAAGGAGCTGTTATTGGTAATGGGAATGAAGTGTGGGATTGTAGGTTTACCCAATGTTGGTAAGTCTACATTATTCAATGCAATTACTGAAGTAGGGGCTGGCGCAGAAAATTATCCTTTCTGTACTATAGATCCTAATATGGGGATCGTTAAAGTACCGGATAAAAGACTGGAAGTTTTAACGGAGATTATTAATCCGCAAGAAACAACTCCCACAGCAATTGAGTTTGTTGATATTGCCGGTTTAGTAAAAGGAGCCAGTGATGGCGAAGGGTTGGGTAATAAATTCTTATCCCATATTAGAGAAGTAGATGCTATTATTCATGTAGTACGCTGTTTTGAAGATAGTGATATTACTCATGTTGAAGGTGATATAGATCCACTGCGTGATATTGGAACGATAAATACTGAGTTGATTTTAGCTGATTTGGAGACAGTCGAAAATAAAATAGAAAAGACGGAAAGAATGTTAAAGAGTGGAGAAAAGAAGTATAAAGAAGAGATGGAAGTATTAGAAAAGATTAAAACTGCTTTAGATAATGGACAGCCAGCTCGAAATGTGGAGCTATCATCTAAAGAAAAAGAACGGATTAGAGACTGTCATTTGTTAACTCTTAAACCGACACTTTATGTTGCTAATGTAAGTGAAGATGAAATTGGTAAAGAAGAAAGCCGGCATGTACAAGCTATTCGGAACCATGCTGCCAGTGAAGAAGCAGAAGTAATTACTGTCAGTGCTGAAGTGGAAGCAGAAGTGGCGGAATTATCAACTACAGAGGAAGAATTATTTTTAGAGGAATTAGGTATTGAAGAGTCCGGCTTGGATAAATTAATCAAAGCCGGTTATAAATTGTTAGGACTGATTACCTTCTTTACGGCCGGCCCCAAAGAAGTTAGAGCCTGGACAGTCAAGAAAGGTTCGACAGCACCTGAGGCAGCTGGCAAGATTCATACTGATATGCAGAAAGGTTTCATTAGAGCTGAAGTAGTTACTTATGATAAGTTAGTTGAAGCAGGTTCCTTTGCTGATGCTAGAGATGAGGGAGTCCTACGGGTAGAAGGCAAGGACTATATTATTCAGGATGGAGATGTCTGTTACTTTAGATTCAATGTTTAAAGTTTGCAATTTTAAGTTAAAAATGTTATAATGGTCTAGTAATCCATGCTCTATTTATAAAGAATAGGGCCATTGACCAAGTGGAGGAGGTGTACAAAGATGCGTAAGTATGAAACAATGTTTATTGTAAATCCTGACTTAGAAGATGACGCTACTGAGGAAATAGTAGAAAAGATCACCGATACTATTGATGAAAATAAAGGAGAAATCAGCAATATCGATAAGTGGGGAACTAAAAATCTAGCTTATGAATTAGATGATCATAAGGCTGGGTATTATACTGTTGTTAATTTCGAAGGCGAATCTGAAACTATAGATGAATTAGAAAGAGCCTATAGATTGGATGATAATATTTTAAGATTTATTATTCTGCGTGATGAGCAGTAAATTTGAGAAGTAAGTTTAATCATAAAGGTGGTGCTTTAAGTGTTAAATAAGATTATTTTGATTGGACGATTAACTGATGATCCGGAATTAAGATATACTCCTAATGGAGTAGCAGTTGCTAACTTTTCTTTGGCAGTTGAACGTCCTTATACTAATCAAGAAGGCGAGCGAGATGTAGATTTTATTGATATAGTCGTCTGGAGAAAACAGGCAGAAAACTGTGCCAACCACCTAGGAAAAGGAAGATTAGTTGCAGTAGAAGGGCGTTTACAGATTAGAAGTTATGAAAATAATGAAGGTCAACAAAGAAGAGTATCAGAAGTTGTAGCTAATAATGTTCGCTTTCTGGATTGGCCTAGTGATGATCGTTCTCAACAGGGACAAGCAGATAATCTTGAGGAAGACGATATAGACGTTCCATTTTAGATTCAAAGATAAGGAGGGAAGTCAGATGGGATACGGTAGTAGAAAGTCTTGTGAATTCTGTGCTAATAAGATTGACCATATAGATTATAAAGAAGTTAATAAATTAGACAAGTATTTAACTGACCGCGGAAAGATTGTCCCGCGGAGAATTTCTGGAAACTGTGCTCGTCATCAAAGACAGTTAACAAAAGCTATTAAACGGGCCAGAAGTATAGCTTTATTGCCCTTTACAGTTGATTAAAGACCTAAGACAGAGAGGTATTTCCTCTCTGTTTTTTTTATTAAGCAGGAAAAAAGGTATTTTCTCGAGAAATAACTTTAATAGAAAATAAGTAGTAGGAGGAGTGAAATGAAAGGGTATAATTCCAAAAATCAGAAAAATAATATTACTAAGAACTTAAAAGTAATAGAATGGTTAAAGAGTGAGTTATTAAATAGTGTTTCTCATTTATTTAAAGTAATGCTGCAAGATAGTCAATCTAAAATAATTGATGCATTAGCTAATTTATTAATCTCTACATATTTACTGGCACAGCGTTTAGGTATTTCACCGGATAAATTAGAGCGCAAGGTTCGGGATAATCTACAGGAGAATATTGATCAGGGCCATGAAATTGAAGAAGAGTATGGCGATTTAAGTTTATTATTAAAGCATATAATTAAGAGAAACTAATAAGAGGTGACGGTCTTGGCAAGATTAGAAACTAAATCATTAGTAGAAGGAGCTTTATTTACGGCTATAACAGTTATTCTATCATTGATTGCTTTTTATTTACCGCCAATTATTGGAGTAATACTTTTATTTATTTTACCTGTTCCGCTGATTGTGGTAGGTGTTAGGCAGGGGACTAAAACAAGTATTTTAACAGCAATCTTGAGTGGTATTATTCTCGGAGTTTTACTCAACCCTATAATGATTCTGGTTGTATTAGTTGGTTTTGGTTTAGTAGGAGTAGTTTTAGGAGCAGCTTTTGAAGAAGAATTTTCACCTTATAAGTTAATTGTAGTTGCCATTATTGCTTCGATTCTTTCAACACTGTTAATGGTAGCAATTAACTTTTACCTATTCAATTTTAATCCTGCAACAATTCTAACTCAGGCAATAGACAAATATCAGGAGTTAGGTCTCGATCAAGCAACAGTAGAGGAATTGGAAGCTATAACAAATAATTTAAAAGAATCAATTCAGGTTTTGCTACCTGCTTTATTTATAACTGCTGGCTCGATAAATGGATTAATTAATTATTATGTTGGGCTTTTAGTTTTGAATAAATTAGGTTACAATTATGAATCCCCTCTTACTTTTGCTAAATGGAAGTTTCCTAAATATTTAGTTTCTGGATATTTACTGGGAATTATTTTAATTAATACTGCTGTAGGTCAGAATCTATATTTAATCTTTAATTTCGTGTTTTTAATCCAAGGTTTAGCAGTAACGGCCCATTATTTGAAAAGATTTAATATTTCTGATAAAATTCAAAAAGTAATCCTAGTAGTCTTAGCCCTTATTCCTCTTAATCAAATTATAGTCTTTTTAGGTTTGTTTGATGCCTGGTTTGACTATAGGGGGTTAGAGGAGAAGGATTAGAGTTAATGATTCTAATTTTAGGATTAATTACTATTAATCTAATATTGTCAAGGGATTAAATATATTATATAATTTATAAGGAGGCGTTAGATTAACAATGAAAGTTATCTTAAAGGAAGATGTTGACGACTTAGGTGAAAAAGATGAGGTTGTAGAAGTTGCTGATGGACATGCTCGTAATTATCTATTACCTAAAGGATTAGCTGTTGAAGCTACTGATAGTCAGTTGGCTAAATTAGAACAGAAGAAGCAGGCCAAAGAGCGAAAGAGACAGCAGGAATTAAATGAAGCTAAAGAGAAGGCTAATAAGTTAGAAGGTGAAATTTTTGAGATTGCCGTTAAAGCTGGAGAAACTGGGAAACTCTTTGGATCTGTAACTACTAATGATATTGCTGAAGTAATTGAAGATAAAACTGGAGTTAAGATAGATAAACGTAAAGTAGAGCTTGATGATAATATTAAGACATTAGGAATTAAAAAGGTTGCTATTAACCTACATACCGAGGTGACAGCTACAGTTAAAGTTAAAGTTGTTGAAGCTTAGATCTACTATTCATTCCAGTACTTATCGCTCCAAAAAATTGACTAATCACAAAAGGAGCAGTTACAGAAGAGAGTAACTGCTCTCTTTAATTTTTAAGTTGAATTTTAATGTTTTAGATTTAATAGAATCAAAGGTAGTCTATAAACAGTTAGAAATTAAAGTTCCTAGCTTAAATTAAAAACCTAAGTATAAGGTATAAACTTCATGTGATAGTTGAAATTAAAAATAAACAGTAGTTGCTAAATTGAATGGAACTCTAGACCTTTCAGTCGGGAAGTTGCAGTGTAAAGTCAGTTTCGTTCGTGAGCTTTGCGAACGGGCGGAGAGGATGTCAAATGTTAATGTAGTCGGAGGCGGAATAATTGAGAAAATATATGGGGCTAAACAGGCTGTAGTTAAGGAAGTCTTTCTACCTATTGATAATTCTCAGGAGATTCCACAGTACGAAGATGGAGTTAAAATTAATCTAATAGAAGATATTGAGGAAGTATTGGATAAAATATTAATTGAAGATAAATAGATTTGAGGGAGGGGTAGAGATGGAAGCAGATTTAAATGATAATGTACCGCCTCACAGTATTGATGCTGAAAAATCAACTTTAGGGGCCATGTTAATTGACCGTGATGCTATAGCAAAGGCAATAGAGGTTCTAAGACCGGATGATTTCTACCGTAAGGCCCATGCTATCATTTATGAAGTGATTAATGAGATCTTTGATAAAGGGGAACCGGTGGATTTAGTAACTGTTAGTGAGGAATTGAGGGCTAAAGAAGCCTTAGAAGATATAGGAGGCGTAGCTTATCTTACTTCTCTGGCAGACAGTGTGCCAACGGCATCCAATATTACATATTATGCCAAGATAGTAGAAGAGAAGTCGCTGCTTAGAAATTTAATTAAGTCAGCCAATCAAATTTCACAGTTAGGTTATCAGGGAGACAAAGAAATAGATGTAGTGTTGGATAAAGCTGAACAGTTAATCTTTAATATTTCTCAAAAGAGATCAATCCAGGAGTATTCTGGTATTCGAGATGTCTTAATGGATACCTTTGATAATTTAGAGAAGCTTTATGATAATAAGGATGGTGTAACCGGAGTTCCAACAGGATTTAATGATTTGGATCAGATGACTTCTGGATTCCAGGAGTCTGATTTAATAATTATTGCTGCTCGTCCGAGTATGGGTAAGACTGCTTTAGCTTTAAATATAGCCCAGTATGCAGCAGTACAGGAGGATATACCGGTAGCAATCTTTTCTTTGGAGATGTCAAAAGAACAGTTAGTCCAGAGGATGTTATGTTCTGAAGCTCAAGTGGATGGTCATCGCTTACGGACAGGTTATCTAAATGAGGATGACTGGAATCGGTTGACTAATGCTGCTGGAAACCTCAGTGAAGCTAATATTTTCATTGATGATACTCCAGGAATTACAGCTATGGAGATGCGGGCTAAGGCCCGAAGGATGAAAGCTGAACATGGCTTAGGATTGATCTTAATTGATTACTTACAGTTAATGCAGGGGCAAGGGCGGGTAGAAAGTAGACAGCAGGAAGTTTCTAAAATATCCCGTTCATTAAAGGGATTGGCTAGAGAGCTGAATGTACCTGTTGTGTCCTTATCACAGTTAAGTAGAGCAGTAGAACAGCGGAATGATAAGCGGCCTCAATTAAGTGATCTTCGTGCCAGCGGGAGTATTGAACAGGATGCAGATTTAGTTGCTTTTATCTATCGTGATGAATATTATAATCCTGATACTGAAAAACAGGGAATTACAGAGATTATTGTCGGTAAGCAGAGGAATGGACCAGTAGGAACAGTAGAATTAGCCTTTCAAAAGGAGTATACTAAATTTGTTGATTTAGCGGATAGGGAAGCACAATAATAAGTTATTACTTTATATTAATCTTTTAAAATGGCCATTTTAATTAATGGCTTAATTTTATATTTTACTACTTTAAAATGATAAAGTAGTAAAATAAACGAATATTTATCTAGTATCCTTGATTTAAATTCGACTATTGCTTGACATTATCTAGTTATTTTGCTATTATATTAGTGTGTTTTTGATAATTGGTTATAATTAACTTAGATTGGAGGAAAAATTTTAATGATAGATCGTTATACTCTATCTGAGATGGAAGAGATTTGGAGTGAAGAGAATAAATTTAATAAATGGTTGGATATTGAACTTGCTGTCTGTGAAGCTTTGGCTGAAGTAGGTCAAATTCCAGATGAAGATGTAGCAGAGATGAAGGATAAAGCCGATTTTACTGTTGATCGAATTAAAGAGATTGAACAAGAGACTAAGCATGATGTTTTGGCTTTTTTAACAGCAGTAGCTGAAAGTTTAGGTGAGGAATCGAAATATATTCATTTAGGGTTGACCTCATCTGATATTAAAGATACCGCCCGTTCACTACAATTAAAGGAATCTGCTGAGATAATTTTACAGGACCTAGAAGAGGCAACAGAGCTGCTAGGAAAGAAAGCTGTTGAATATAAAGACCAAGTAATGATTGGCCGCACTCATGGAATTCATGCTGAACCGATCACTTTTGGACTCAAACTGGCTAACTGGTATTCGGAAATGGAGCGGAATATTGAACGGTTTAGAGCTGCTAAAGAAAGAATAAGTTATGGTAAGATCTCTGGTGCTGTCGGAACCTTTGCTAATATTACTCCTGAAGTAGAGGAAATTACATGTAATATTCTGGACTTAAAGCCGGCACCTATATCTTCACAGATTTTACAGCGGGATCGGCATGCTGAATACATATCTACTTTGGGTGTAATTGCAGGTTCACTGGATAGATTTGCTACTGAGATTAGAAATCTGCAGCGAACAGATATTTTAGAAGTGGAGGAATCATTTAAACAAGGCCAGAAGGGTTCTTCGGCTATGCCTCATAAAAAGAATCCGATTACTTGTGAGCGAATTTCTGGTTTAGCTAGAGTAGTTAGATCAAATAGTACTGCTGCTTTTGAGAATCAACCGCTGTGGCATGAACGGGATCTGACCCATTCATCAGTAGAAAGAATTATTTTTCCTGACAGCAGTATCTTAATAGATTATATGTTGACTAAATTTAAGACTGTACTTAAACAGTTGGATATTTATGAAGATAATATGATGGAGAATTTAGAAAAGACTAATGGTTTAATCTTTTCTCAAAAAGTAATGCTGGAATTAGTAGATCAGGGATTATTAAGAGATGATGCCTATGAATTAGTCCAGCGAAATGCTCTTAAGGCCTGGGAAGGTAAGAAGCATTTTAAAGATTATTTAGTAGAAGATGAAGAAATCTTGGATTATCTGACTGAGGATGAGATTGAGAGGATCTTTGATTATGATTATCATCTTAAGAATATAGATAAGATCTTTGTTCGTTTGGGATTAGAATAAATAACAGAAAAACGGAGGTTTTAGGAATGGCAAATGTAGTTTTAGTAGGATCTCAGTGGGGAGATGAAGGAAAAGGTAAGATTACTGATATGATCTCCAAGAAGACAGATGTTGTAGTTCGCTATCAGGGAGGTAATAATGCCGGCCATACAGTAGTAGTAGAAGAAGGAAAATTTAAGCTCCACCTCATTCCTTCAGGAATCCTGTATGAAGATACTACTTGTGTGATAGCCAATGGAGTAGTCATTGATCCGGCTGTCTTGCTTGAAGAGATTGAGTCATTGAATGATAGAGGCGTTAAAGTAAATGACTTTCACATCAGTTCTAATGCCCATGTGATTATGCCTTATCACCGTCAGTTAGATCAGATGGAAGAGGCTAGAAAGGGTAATGGCAAGATCGGAACTACTGGTCGGGGGATTGGTCCTGTTTATATGGATAAGAT
The DNA here is from genome assembly GCF_000144695.1 of Acetohalobium arabaticum DSM 5501. GTDB lineage: Bacteria > Bacillota > Halanaerobiia > Halobacteroidales > Acetohalobiaceae > Acetohalobium > Acetohalobium arabaticum. Next base: position 2,442,284 of record NC_014378.1, on the reverse strand, counting down.
AGGACGCTTTGGAATTAAGATAGGCGATTTATTGAATGAAGAAGTCTTAAGAGAAAAGTTAGAAGCTACATTAGAGCTTAAGAATTCAATCTTGACCGAGGTTTATGATGCTGATACCTTCGATATAGATAAATTAGTTACTGAATATCTGGAATACGGAAAGCAGCTGAAGGAATATATTACTGATACATCTTATTTAGTTAATCAGGCTATTAAGCAGGATAAGAATGTACTCTTTGAAGGTGCCCAGGGAACTCTGTTGGATATAGACCACGGAACTTATCCGTATGTAACTTCTTCTAATCCAACTGCTGGCGGTGCTTGTACTGGAGCTGGTGTAGGTCCGACTAAGATCGATAGCGTTCTTGGTATCGTTAAGGCCTATACTACAAGAGTAGGTGCTGGTCCTTTTCCTACAGAATTGACAGGAGAGATGGGAGAAATCATCAGAAAGCAGGGACAGGAATTTGGGACTACTACTGGTAGACCTCGCAGATGTGGCTGGCTTGATGCAACTATTGTTAGATATGCAGCAAGAGTTAATGGCTTAACTAGCATGGCAGTTACTAAACTGGATGTACTTGATGGTTTGGAGAAGGTAAAGGTCTGTACTGGTTATAAATATAAAGGAAAAACTTTAGAAGAGTTTCCTACAGATCAGCGGGTATTATCTGGATGTGAACCGATTTATGAGGAGTTTGACGGCTGGGATGAGGATACATCTCAGATACGAGAGTATGATAATCTGCCGGAGAATGCTAAAATATATCTGAACAGATTGTCTGAGTTAGTTGGAGTTAAGATTTCTATTCTATCCATCGGTCCTAAAAGAGAAGAAACTATAGTTATAGATGGATTTGTAGATTAAGTAATTTGAATTATTACCCGCCTAGTTATTTTTAGGCGGGTTTATATTTTTTGGCATGTATCAGAAATAAAAGTAATCAAAAGTGATATAAGAAATTATTTTCAATAGAGATGAATATTATCAGTATTAGTTTAAAAAATATTCGTCTTTATATTGACTAAATGGTATATCTTTGGTATTATAAATTTGAAAAAAGATTATATCCGAATGATAGCCTCATATAACTGTGGGAATAAGGCCTACGAGTTTCTACCAGGTAGCCGTAAACTACCTGACTATGAGGGAAGTGTACCTAGGGTTCCGTATTTTTAGTCAGGTCCAAGCGGTACAATTATAACACCGAAGGGAGAAAAGCCCAGGCGGGGAGGTTCTGCTCTTAGTCTAGCTGGTGGAATCTTCCTGTCTGGGCTTTATTAGTATTTATGACATTAAGGAGGGATTTGATGAAGGTATTAGTAATCGGCAGTGGAGGAAGAGAGCATACTTTAGTCTGGAAATTAAATCAGAGTCCACAAGTAGATAAGATATTTACTGCTCCAGGTAATGCAGGAACAGCCCAATTATCTGAAAATGTGGATATAGAGGATAATGATGTAGAAGAGTTAGTGGAGTTTGCCACAGAGGAAGAGGTAGATTTGACATTTGTCGGTCCCGAAGCACCATTAGTAGCTGGAATTGTTGACCGGTTTAGGGAAGAGGGACTAAAAGTCTTTGGTCCAAATAAAGAAGCGGCAAAGTTAGAGGGAAGTAAGGTATTTTCTAAAAATTTGATGGCTAAATATGATATTCCAACTGCTAAGTATGATGCTTTTATTGAAGTTGATAACGCAATTACATATATCAAAGAAGTAGGGGCTCCGATTGTAGTTAAAGCTGAAGGTTTAGCAGCGGGCAAGGGAGTTATTATAGCTGAAACGGAAGAAGAAGCTATAGAAGCTGTAGAGACAATTATGTTAGATAAAAAGTTTGGTCAGGCAGGAGAAAGAGTGGTTATTGAAGAGTATTTAGATGGAGAAGAGGCAACTGTTTTAGCCTTTACTGATGGAGAAACTATAGTTCCTATGCTGTCTTCTCAGGACCATAAGCAGGCCTATGATAATGATGAGGGGCCGAATACAGGCGGTATGGGTGCCTATGCTCCAGCGCCGGTAGTTACAGATAAAGTGCTTCAGAAGGCCTATGATGAAATTCTGGTACCTACTATTGAAGCCCTGCAGCAGGAAGGAATTAAGTATAAAGGGATTCTATATGCTGGATTAATGATTGAAGATAATGAACCTAAAGTATTGGAATATAATGTGCGTTTTGGAGACCCGGAAGCCCAGCCGGTATTATCACTTTTAGAGACTGACTTAGTAGAGATTGCTGAAGCCGTTATTGCTGAAGACTTAGCTTCAGTAGAAGTAGAATGGTCTGATAAGACAGCTGTCTGTGTTATTATGGCTTCTGGTGGCTATCCAATTGATTATGAGACTGGTAAGGAGATTACCGGAATTAAAGAAACTGAAGCAGATGGTACCACTGTCTTCCAGGCCGGTACTGAAGTTAAGAATGATAAATTAGTAACGGCCGGCGGTAGAGTATTGGGAGTAACTGCGTTAGGAGATGATTACCAAGAGACTATCAACAAAGCATATCAGGGAATAGAGAAGATTGAGTTTGAAGATGCAGAGTATCGGACTGACATTGGACAGAAAGCTTTGAATCATAAGTAGCAGATTAAAAAGGGGAGGTGCTTAAATGTCGATAGATAAGACTAAACGGAAGATTGGAATCATCGGCGGCGGTCAGTTGGGCAAGATGATGATTTTAGAGGCTAAGAAGATGGATTTTTATATTATAATTCTAGATCCTACAGCCCACTGCCCGGCCCATAGTATTGCTGATGAGCATCTTGTAGCTGATTTTGATGATGAGGAAGCCATTAGAGAGTTAGCCGGAAAATCCGATGTTATAACCTATGAATTTGAACATATTGGAGTAGAAGTTTTACAGGACTTAGAAAGCGAAGGATATAATATTTATCCTACTCCCCTAGCCTTGGCTACTATTCAGAATAAGTATCGCCAGAAAGAACTATTTAAGGAGCATAATCTGCCGGTTTCGGATCATATGAAGGTAATTACTGAAGAGGATATTAAAAGAGCAGGTGATAAGTTTGGTTATCCTGTCATGTTAAAAAGCTGTACCGGAGGTTATGATGGCAAGGGTAACTTCTTAATCAGAAGTAAGAGTGAAATTAAAGAAGGTTATCAGGCCTTGGGAGTTGGGGATAATCTGTTAATGGCAGAAGAGTTTATTCCGTTTGATAGAGAGATTTCAGTTTTGGGCTGTCGTGGTGTTGATGGAGAAGTAGTTACTTATCCTATCGGAGAGAATCAACATCAGGGTAGCATTTTAATTGAATCTAAGGTTCCGGCCGATATTAGCTGTCAAGTTAAAGAGGAGGCACTTAAGCTGGGCCGTGAGGTTATAGAGTTATTTTCAGGTGTGGGAATCTTCTGTATAGAGATGTTTGTAACGGGAGATAATAGAGTATTAATTAATGAAGTTGCTCCCCGCCCTCATAATTCAGGTCATTATTCTATTGAAGGTACCGTTACTTCCCAGTTTGCTAACCATGTCAGAGCAATTACAGGTCTGCCGTTAGGAAGTACAGACTTAGTAAAGCCTTCGGTAATGAGGAATATTCTTGGTGAAGAAGGAAGTACAGGAGAAGCTAAAGTTAAGGGTATAGAAGAAGCTTTAAAGCTTCCCAATGTTAAAGTTCATAATTATGGTAAGAAGATAACAAGACCGAATAGGAAGATGGGACATTTGACAGTTACGGCAGATACAGTGGAGCAAGCAAGCCGGACTGCTTCAGAAGCAAGTAAACTGATTAAGATAGGAGGAGATTAATCTATGCAGCCTAAAGTAGGAATTATCATGGGGAGTGATTCTGATTTACCGGTGATGCAGGAGGCAGCGAAAGTGTTGGATGATTTTGACATTTCCTATGAATTGACAGTGGTATCAGCTCATAGGACTCCTAAACGAGTACAGGAGTATGCAGAGAAGGCAACAGATAAAGGAATCGAAGTTATTATTGCTGGTGCAGGTGGGGCAGCCCATTTACCGGGGATGACAGCCGCTCATACTTCTCTGCCAGTGATCGGTGTTCCGATTAAGACTTCAAAATTAAGCGGCTTGGATTCGCTTTATTCGATTGTGCAGATGCCTGGAGGAGCACCGGTAGCTACAGTAGGAATCAATGGAGCCCAAAATGCTGGACTCCTGGCAGTTCAGATGCTGGGTATAGCCGATAAAGATATTCGGGCTGAATTTGAAGCCTATAAAGATAGATTGAATGAGAGAGTCAAGGATACTGCATCAGAGCTAGAAGAGTTAGGCTATGAAGAGTATCTAAAAGAGAATCCTCAGAATTAAGTTAACACCTTTTTAGAATCGGTCCATATAATGTATATATAAGGTAGGTGAGACCGATGCTAAAAGGGGAGAGACCGTCAATAGGACTTGCTCTCGGCGGTGGTGGCATTAGAGGTATAGTCCATATCGGTATTTTAGAAGTTTTTGAACAGCATGAAGTTCCGATTGATGTTATCTGCGGCAGTAGTGCGGGAGGACTAATCGGAGGATTATATAGTGTAGGCTGTTCTATCCAGGAATTAAAGGAATTGGCTTTTGATTTTAAAGAAGGTGGATATTTCAATTTACATGTTGATCCAATTAGAGTATTGAAAATTTTATTAAAAATTCTGATAGGAAAATTAGGCTTCTACTGGGCAGAGATGCCGAAGGGAGTAATTGTAGGCCGTGATATTGAGCGATTTCTGTGCTGGCAGACTGAAGGTAAATACTTTGATCAAACAGAGATTCCGATTGCTATTACTGCTACTGATATCAAAACCGGTGAATTAATTGTCTTTACCGAAGGTAGACTGACTCCTTTGCTGCAGGGTAGGGATAATGAAATTGTTATTCAGGGTTTAGATGATGATATCTTTATTATAGATTGCCAGTTAGCCCAGGCTATTAGAGCCAGTATTTCGATTCCGGGTTTATTTGTTCCCGTTGAACTGGATAACCGTCTATTAGTAGACGGCGGACTGAAGAATAATGTACCGGCCGATATATTGGCTAAGTTAAATGTTGATCTTAAGTTAGCAGTGGATCTGGGATTTGAAATTCAGGATGATGATTCAATTAGAAATCTCTTTGATATGCTGCTGCAATCTTTTGATATTGTAGGCCAGGAAGTTACTGATCTTAAATTAAAGGATTATGCTGATTTAGTAATTAAACCTGATATAGGAAAGGTTAGTTTGACTGATGTAGATAAGATTCCTTATCTGTTGGAGATAGGGAGAGAAGTAGGAAGAGATTATGTGTATCAAATTAAGGAGTCAATTGAAGAGTTTAGGGAGGAAGACTAATGACTACTCGTAGTATTTTTGATAATATTAGTCCTTTAGATCATCGTTATTCACTGCGTAAAGATGAATTTGAGGATTATACGAAGTACTTATCAGAAAGAGCCAAGATTAGATATCAAACAGCAGTGGAAGCAGCTCTAGTAAAGGCTTTAGCTGAAGCTGATGTCTGTTCTACAGAGGTAGCCCAGGAAGTAGAGGAGGCTGTTAAAGAGATTAAGCCTCAGGAGGTATATGAAGAAGAAAAGAAGACTAAGCATAATATTCGGGCTTTAGTTAATTGTATTCAACAAAGAGTCAGTGATGAAGCTAAGCCTTATATTCACTTCACTACTACTTCCTTTGATATTGTTGATACTGCTAACTCTTTACGTTATAAAGAATCTGCTGAAGAATTAATTATTCCCACTTTGAAGAGATTAGAAGAGGTCTTAATGGAGATTGCATTAAGAGAGAAGGAGACGGTACAGATTGGCCGTACCCACGGTCAGCATGCAGTTCCAGTAACCTTCGGATTTGCTGTAGCAGAGTATGTCAGTAGATTAGGGACACGGATTGAAGCTGTGATTGAGAGCAGTCAACAGCTAAAAGGGAAGATTGCTGGTGCTGTCGGCGCCTATAATGCTAGCCATCTCTTCTTTGATGATCCCGAGGAGTTTGAAGCCAATGTTTTAGCAGAGCTTGATTTAGAAGCAGGGATCCATTCAACCCAGATAGTAGAACCGGAATATATTACTGATTTTATTCATTCCTTAGTCTCTTGTTTTGGTGTTTTAGCTAATTTCAGTGATGATATGCGCCACTTACAGCGGACAGAGATCGGCGAAGTAGGTGAACACTTCGATAAAGATCAGGTCGGCTCTTCGACAATGCCTCACAAACGGAATCCTATTAATTATGAAAATGTCAAAAGTATGTGGAAGCAGTTTATGCCGCGGATGATGACGCTTTATCAGGACCAGATTTCTGAACATCAGCGCGATTTGAGCAACTCGGCTTCTAGTAGATTCATTCCTGAAGTTATAGTCGGCTTACTATCGGCTACCAACCGCTTAATCAGAACCTGTGAAAAGTTAGTAGTTGATCAGCAGCGAATGGAGGAGAACTTTAATCAAAGCAAGGAGTTGATAGTGGCAGAACCGCTCTATATCTTACTTGCTTCTTTAGGCCATCCTGATGCCCATGAAGCAGTACGGAAGTTGACTTTAGAAGCCGATGAGACCGGTCAGACACTGCGGGAGTTGATTCAACAGAAGGATGAACTGAAGCCTTATTGGGAACAGCTAAGTGATAAGCAGAAGAAGTTACTGATTAATCCTGAACAGTATACCGGTTTGGCCAGTGAGAAGACGGAGAAGGTTGTACAGCACTGGAAGGAGAAGCTGGATATTAATTAATCTTCAGAAGGGAATAAGGAGGAAATACTAATGAAAAAATTAGAAATGATTTATGAAGGAAAGGCTAAGAAAGTCTATTCTACAGAAGATGAGGATAAGGTGATTGTTGAGTATAAGGATGATGCAACAGCCTTTGACGGTCAAAAGCAGGGCCAGATTGCTGAAAAGGGCGAGTTTAATGCAGAGATTTCTACTATCTTCTTTGAATTATTAGATAAGAAGGGAATTCCGACTCATTTGGTTAAACAGTTAAATGAAACGGATGTCTTAGTTAAGAAGTTGGAGATTATTCCGGTTGAAGTGGTAATGAGAAATATAGCAGCCGGCAGTCTGGCCAAACGTCTAGGTTTAGAAGAAGGAACTAAATTGGACCAGCCGGTGTTAGAATTTTATTATAAGGATGACGATTTAGGGGATCCATTGATTAATGAGTATCATATTCAGGCTGAAGAACTGGCTAAAAAAGAGGAATTAGAAGAAATCAAGGAGTTAGCATTTGAAATCAATGAAGTTTTAGTTGACTTTTTGGCTGAGAGGAATATTAACTTAGTTGACTTTAAGCTGGAGTTTGGGACAGGTGTAGCTGACGGTAAGATCTATCTCGGTGACGAGATTTCACCTGATACCTGCCGCTTCTGGGATAGTGATACTCAAAAGAAGCTGGATAAGGATCGGTTCCGCAGAGACCTAGGCGAAGTTGAAGGTGCTTATCAGGAAATTTTGAAGAGGCTGAAGTCATAATTTGAATAGAGGGGGCAGTAAAATGGATTGGAAAGTAGAGATTAAAATTTTATTAAAGGAGAGCATTTTAGACCCGCAAGGACAGGCTGTAGAGGGTGGTTTAGAGAAGTTAGATTATAATAACGTATCTGAAGTTCAGGTAGGAAAGCATATAGAATTAGAATTAGAGGATCTACCGTCAAAGGAAGAAGCTAGCAAGCAGGTAGATGAGATGTGTCAGCGGCTGTTGGCCAATCCAGTAATTGAGGATTATACTTTTGAAATTGAAGAGTTGGAGGGATAGTATGAAATTTGCAGTCGTAACCTTTCCTGGCTCCAACTGTGACCAGGACTGTTACCATGTAGCCCATGAAGTTTTAGGTGAATCTACTGATATGTTATGGCATGATGATACAGCGGATTTATCGGAATATGATTGCATTATTCTACCCGGCGGCTTCTCCTATGGTGATTATCTAAGAACTGGTGCTATTGCCCGTTTTTCACCGATGATGGAGTCAGTAATTGAGTATGCAGAAAATGGCGGTTTAGTAATCGGTATCTGTAACGGATTCCAGATTTTATTAGAGGCTGGCTTACTGCCGGGAGCAATGAAGATCAATAATAGTTTGAAGTTTGCCTGTAAGTATATTGATCTGGAGGTTATCAATGCAGAGACTCCTTTTACTAATCAATGTAGTGAAGGTGAAGTCTTAAATGTTCCTGTAGCCCACGGCGAAGGTAATTATCATATTGATGAAGCTGGTCTGCAGAAGTTAATTGATAATGATCAGATAGTAATTAAATATAGTAATGAGAACCCAAATGGTTCTGTAGCCGATATAGCCGGAATCTGTAATCAAAAAAAGAATGTATTCGGTTTAATGCCTCATCCAGAGCGCTGTTCAGAATCTATTTTGGGCAATGGTTCTGAGGACGGCTATAAGATCTTTTCTTCTATTGTAGAGTATGTAATTAAGAGAGGTGAAAAGAATGGTCGATAAACCCTGGGAACATGAAGGATTAACTGAAACAGAATATGAAATGATTATTGATATTTTAGGTAGAGAGCCCAATCGGACTGAATTAGGTATGTATGGGGTAATGTGGTCGGAACACTGCAGCTATAAGAATTCCAAAGCTGTTCTTAGAAACTTACCGACGGAAGGTGAACGGGTCTTACAGGGGCCAGGTGAGAATGCCGGTATTATTGATATTGGTGATAAGCAGGCTGTTTCCTTTAAGATTGAAAGCCATAATCATCCATCAGCAATTGAGCCTTATGAAGGAGCTGCTACCGGAATAGGCGGTATTATTCGTGATATCTTTACTATGGGTGCCAGACCGATAGCTTGTCTGAATTCTCTTCGGTTTGGAGATTTAGATAATGACCGCGTTAAGTTCTTGCTGGATGGAGTAGTTTCTGGAATTGCCGGTTACGGTAACTGTATCGGAATTCCTACTGTCGGAGGAGAAGTCTATTTCTCTGATTCTTACCAGGAGAATCCGTTAGTTAATGCTATGTGTGTTGGAATTATGGATCATGAGGATATTTCTACGGGAACTGCTAAAGGTGTTGGTAATCCAGTAATGGTAGTTGGTGCTGCCACTGGTAGAGATGGGATTCAGGGAGCCAGCTTTGCTTCTGATGAGTTGACTGAGGATTCCGAAGAAGACCGACCGGCTGTTCAGGTAGGAGACCCCTTTATGGAGAAGTTATTGTTAGAGGCTTGTTTAGAATTAATTAAGACCGGCTCTTTAGTCGGAATTCAGGATATGGGTGCTGCCGGACTGACTAGCTCTTCTTGTGAGATGGCCAGCCGCGGCGGAGCCGGAATTGAACTGGATATTGATCTAGTGCCTAAGCGGGCTACTGGAATGACGTCTTATGAAGTAATGTTATCTGAATCGCAGGAGCGGATGTTGGTAGTACCGAAGAAGGGCAAAGAGGACTTAGTAGAAGAGATCTTTGCTAAGTGGGGACTACATGCTGAGGTAATCGGTCAAGTAACCGATGACGGAATGCTTAGAGTAAAGAATCAAGATGAAGTATTAGCTGAAGTACCGGCCAGTTCCCTAGCCGATGATGCTCCAGAATATAATAGAGAATCTAAACGTCCAGAGTATTTAGATGAGGTACAGGACTTCAATGTAAGTGAGCTTAATGAACCGGCAGATTTCAATGAAACTCTATTAGATATTCTTGTAGCACCGAATATTGCTAGCAAAGAATGGGTCTATGAACAGTATGATCATATGGTACGGACTAATACTGTTGTCCTACCCGGTTCTGATGCAGCGGTATTGAGAGTGAAGGGAACCGGGAAAGGTTTAGCTGTTACTACTGACTGTAACGGCCGCTATTGTTATCTTGATCCTGAGCGCGGCGGCAGTATTGCAGTGGCTGAAGCAGCCCGCAATATAATCTGTGCCGGAGGAGAACCGATTGCTATTACCGACGGTTTGAACTTTGGTAATCCAATGAAGCCGGAGATCTTCTGGCAGTTTGAAGAATGTATTGCAGGAATCAGTGAAGCCTGTCTAGCCCTGGATACTCCAGTAACTGGAGGTAATGTAAGTTTCTATAATGAGAGTCCTACAGCAGCAGTTTATCCGACACCGATTGTTGGGATGGTAGGCTTACTTGAGGATTTAGATCAGGCTACAACGGCTGACTTTAAAGATGAAGGAGATGTCATCCTACTTTTAGGAGAGACTAAGGCTGAATTAGGAGCCAGTGAGTATTTGAATGCGATTCATAATTTAGAGAAAGGTAGAGTTCCGGAACTTGATCTTGAGTTAGAAAAGAGTGTCCAGCAGACCTGTCTACAGGCTATTAAAGATGATCTTGTTAAGTCAGCCCATGACTGTGCTGACGGCGGATTAGCTGTAGCAGTAGCCGAAAGCTGTATTGCTGGAGAGATAGGTGCAGAGATTGAAGTAGAAAGTGAGTTATCGACAGCAGAGCTTCTTTTCTCTGAATCACAGAGTAGAATTCTTATTTCAGCAACTAAAGAGGATGTAGCTGAAATAAATGAGATAGCAGCAGATTATGATGTTCCTGTGACAGAGTTAGGACAAGTAACAGGCGATAGATTAGCAATCAATAATGCTGTTAATCTCAAAATTGGGGAGATGAAAGAGAGATGGCAGAGAAGTATTGCAGACAGAATCGAGGCTTAAGTGATAAAATGGAGGAAGAATGTGGAGTTTTTGGTATCTATGCAACCGATGGTAAGTGTGATGTAGCCAATCTTACTTATCTGGGGCTTCATGCTCTACAGCATCGCGGCCAGGAGAGTGCCGGTATTTGTGTTAATGACGATGGAAAATTAAGAGTTCATAAAGATATGGGATTAGTGACTAATATCTTTAATGAAGATATATTGACGGATCTGACAGGAGAGATTACTATTGGTCATGTTCGTTATTCTACGACCGGTTCTAGTCTGTTGACTAATGCTCAGCCTTTATTAGTTAATTCCAGCAAAGGTGATTTATCATTAGCCCATAATGGGAACTTAGTTAATAGTGCTGAAATAAGACATAATTTAGAAAGCCAAGGTTCAATCTTTCATTCAACACTGGATACAGAAGTTATTGCTCATTTAGTGGCCCGGTCTTTTAAAGATGATGTTATTGAGGCTATTACTCATAGCCTACAGCAGATCAAGGGGGCTTTTAGCCTGGTGGCTATGACAGAGGAGAGCTTAATTGCTGCCAGAGATCCTTATGGCTTTAGACCTTTATCTTTAGGGCGTAAAGGTGATACCTATATTATTGCTTCAGAAACCTGTGCTTTTGATATTATTGGAGCAGAATTTATCAGAGATATTGAACCTGGTGAAATGATAGTTATCAATGAAGATGGAATTGAAAGTTTACATTATACTGAGCGTAAACCGCATACTTTCTGTGTTTTTGAATTTATTTACTTTGCCCGCCCTGATAGTAATATTGGCGGTCAGAATGTTCACTTAGCCCGTCGGGAAATGGGAAAGCAGTTAGCCCGTGAGATGGATGTAGATGCTGATTTAGTAATTCCAGTGCCTAGTTCAGGAATTCCTTCAGCCTTAGGATTTTCGGAGGAGTCCGGAATTCCTTATCAGCAGGGGATACTGCGAAATAAGTATGTCGGTCGGACTTTTATTCAGCCGACTCAGGAGATCAGAGACCTAAAGGTGAGATTAAAATTAAATCCGATCAAAGAAATAATTAAGGATAAAAAGGTAATCCTAATAGATGATTCAATTGTGCGGGGAACTACCAGTAAACAGATTATCCGCAGAGTTAGATCCATTGGGGCTAAAGAAGTCCATATGGCTATTTCTTCGCCGCCAGTAGCTTATCCCTGTTATTACGGCATGGATACATCACGGCGTAAGGAGTTAATTGCTGCCCAGAAGGATATCGAAGGTATCTGTCAGCATATCGGGGCTGATTCACTCCATTATCTAAGCCAGGAAGGGCTATTAGATTCGATTAATACCAATGGGTATGGTTTCTGTACTGCCTGTTTTGATGGTGAGTATCAGATTGAGATTGGAACAGATAAGTTTGCTTTGGAGAAGTAATGACTGGAGGTGGAAGAATGGGACTTTCTTATGAGGATGCCGGTGTCGATATCGATGCCGGTGAAGAAGCAGTAGATAAAATTGGTCAACATGTGGAATCTACTTTTGGGCCGGAAGTATTGACCGGGCTCGGCAGTTTTGGAGCCTTATTTGCTCCGGATCTTACTGAGTATGAAGAACCCGTCTTTGTTGCAGGTACCGATGGAGTAGGTACCAAGTTAAAAGTAGCCTTTATGATGGATCAGCATGATACTATTGGAATTGATTTAGTGGCTATGTCTGTAAATGATATTGTAGTACAAGGAGCTAGACCGCTCTTCTTTCTTGATTATTTAGCTATTGATAACTTAATTCCGGCCAAAACTGAAGAAATTGTCAAAGGTATCAGCCAGGGCTGTAAAGAAGCAGGAGCAGCCTTAATCGGCGGTGAGATGGCTGAAATGCCAGGTTTTTATAATCAGGACGAATATGATCTGGCCGGTTTTGCTGTGGGAATTGTGGACAAATCAGAAGTGATTACCGGTGAAGAGATAGGAGTAGGCGATAAAGTTATCGGTTTAGCCTCTAATGGAATTCACAGCAACGGCTATTCTTTAGCCCGTAAAGTATTATTTGAAGTTGCTGGCTATGATGTAGAAACAGAATTGGAAGAGCTTGATGAAGAGTTAGGAACAGAGATGCTGAAGCCGACTAAGATTTATGTTAAACCTATCCTGGAATTATTAGAAAACTTTCAATTAAAGGGGATAGCCCATATTACTGGCGGAGGCTTGATCGAAAACTTACCGCGGATTCTGCCCGAAGGGACTGAAGCAGTGCTTGATTCGGATATCTGGCCTACACCGTCGATCTTTGATATAATTCAGACAGAAGGGGGTATAGAGTTAACTGAGATGTACCGCACCTTTAATATGGGAATCGGTATGGCAGTTGTTGTCAGTGCTGACCAGGCCGATGAAGTCCTAGCTAAGCTTGATGAATTAAATGAAGAAGCTTATTTAATCGGGGAGATTAGAGCTGGAGATAAAAGAGTTGATTTAAATCTTAAGTAAGATTATAAAAGTGAGGTGGAGTATGTGGGCAAGAAATTAGTAGTTGGAGTCTTGGCTTCTGGAAGGGGAACTAATTTACAGTCAATTATTAATAGTATTGAAGAGGGTAGATTAGATGCCGAGATTGGAATTGTAATCAGTGATAATCCAGAGGCTAAAGCTCTGTTACGGGCAGAAAATCACGGGCTTAAACAGCAGTGCATAGAGTCGGGTGATTTTGCTGATACAGAAGAGTATGAAGAAGAAATGATTGAAGTTCTAGAAGAAAATAATGTAGATTTGGTAGCAATGGCTGGATTTATGAAGATTCTAAGCTCTTATTTTATTCAGCATTATTCCAATAGAATTATGAATATTCATCCGTCACTGCTGCCGGCCTTTCCGGGTACTGATGCCCAGAAACAGGCTCTTGAATACGGCGTTAAAGTAAGCGGCTGTACAGTTCACTTTGCTGATGAAGGTATGGACAGCGGTCCGATTATTATGCAGGCTGCAGTCTCTGTATTAGAGGATGATACAGTTGAAAGTCTATCTAAGCGTATTTTAGCTGAAGAGCATAGGATCTATCCGGAAGCAATTCAGCTCTATGCTGATAATAAGTTACAGGTGAGAGATGATAGAGTAGAGATTTTATAATAATAGCGAGGTGGTAAATATGGGAGAAGTAAGATATGCTTTAATCAGTGTTTCGGATAAGAGAGGAGTTGTGGAGTTTGCCCAAGGTTTACATGAGCTGGGGGTTAATATTATCTCTACAGGTGGTACTGGGGCTAAATTAAAGGAAGCAGGAATTCCGGTTGTAGATATTCCCCAGGTGACTGATTATCCAGAGATGATGGATGGTAGAGTCAAGACGCTCCATCCTGCTGTCCACGGCGGCATTCTGGCTGTTAGAGATAATGAAGAACATATGACTGAACTTAAGGAATTAGGTATCAAACCGATAGATTTAATTGTAGTTAATCTCTATCCTTTTGCTGAAACTATTGCTCAGGATGTAACATTTAAAGAAGCAGTTGAGAATATAGATATCGGCGGTCCTACAATGATCAGATCGGCTGCTAAGAACTGTAATGATGTAGGAGTAGTAGTTGATCCTGCAGATTATGATGGGATCTTAGCAGAGTTAGAGGAGAATGAAGTAGAGCTATCATCTGACAAAAAGTTAGAGTTAGCCTATAAAGCCTTTAAACATACAGCAGAGTATGATCACTTAATTCAGGATTATCTCTTTGACTTTGTTAAAGAAGATGATGAAGCCAAGGAAGTAATTCGGGATCGATATGAGAAGGTAAGTGATCTACGCTATGGTGAGAATCCTCATCAGCAGGCAGCCTTCTATCGGCAGGCGGAGACTACGGAACCATCTGTCACGACGGCTAAACAATTACATGGTAAAGCCTTATCCTTCAATAATATCAATGATACCGATGGAGCTTTAGAATTAGTCAAGGAGTTTACTGCTCAGCCGGCGGCAGCAGTAATTAAGCATGCCAATCCTTGCGGCATGGCTGTAGCTGATACTTTAGCTGAGGCTTATCAGCAGGCTTATGCTGGAGATCCTGTTTCGGCTTACGGTAGTATTGTAGCTTTAAATCGCGAAGTTGATCAAGAGACAGCTGAGGAGATAGCAGATCCTGAAAAATTTGTGGAAGTAGTAATTGCTCCTGGTTTCAGTGAAGAGGCCCTAGAAATCTTACAGCAGCGTTGGGAAAATGTACGTTTATTGGAGACAGGAGAGCTGTTTATCGATGAAGATACTGATGAAAAGGATATAAAGAAGGTAGTTGGTGGTCTTTTAGTCCAGGATCGCGATTTAGCCCAATTAGATGAGTCTGAGCTTGAGGTTGTTACTGATCGTGAACCGACTGACCAGGAGCTAAAAGATATGTTATTTAGCTGGAAGGTTGTCAAGCATGTGAAGTCCAATGCTATTGTAATAGGTAGAGAGGAACAGATTGTCGGTGTGGGTGCTGGACAGATGAGCCGGGTAGATGCTATGATGATTGCCGGCCGTAAAGCTGAGGAGCGAAAAGAAGGAGCAGTAGTAGCTTCCGATGCTTTCTTTCCTTTTGCTGATGCCGTTGAGCAGGCGGCTGAAATGGGTATTACAGCCATTATTCAGCCCGGCGGGTCAATCAGGGATGAAGAAGTAATTGCAGCTGCTAATGAGCATGGTATTGCTATGGTCTTTACTGGCCGGAGACACTTTAAACATTAAATGTAGATAACTGGTATATACAGTGGGGCAGAGATGTTCCGCTGTTTTTATATTTAAATTTTTTGCAAAAAATTTAAGTTAGTGTATAATAATAAGAAATATTATTAACATAATCTGGAAGGGTGATAAACTATTGTACTTTCCCACTAAAGAAGAGTTAGAAGTACTAGCTGAAGAAGGAAATCTAATTCCGGTATACCGCAAGATTCCGCTAAATGATGAGACCCCGATTTCAGTAATTGAAAAGTTAGACGGTAGCAGTGATGACTTCTTTTTATTAGAGAGCGGGAAGGGGCCAGAGAATATTGCCCGCTATTCTTTTCTAGGTTATAAACCTTTTATGGTTTTTAGGAGTAAAGGAGATAAGATTACAATAACCAAAGAAGAGGAGATAATAGAAAAGACTGGACATCCTTTGATAGAATTGAAGCAGATTATGGATCAGTATCAGCCGGTTGAAGTTGATAAGCTGCCTAAATTCTACGGTGGAGCAATAGGCTATTTTAGTTATGATGTTGGTAGATTCTTTGAAGAGCTGCCTACAGATGCCGAAGATGATTTAGAATTACCGGAGATCTTTTTTGCTTTTACTGATAGAGTGATTGTATTTGACCATGTGGCTGAAGAACTAATTATCATTTCTAATCTAAGGTTGGAGCAGGGGGAGGTAGATAACTTATATGCTCAGGCCCAGGAAGAGATTGATGGAATTATTACAGCAATAACAGGTAATGATTATCAGGATGAGATCAAAGACTTTTCTGATACTGATCTTGCTTTTAATGAAGAAGATTTGGATTATAATGCCAGTTTCAGCAGGGACGAATTTGCTGCTGCTGTGCGGCAGGCCAAGGAGTATATCAAAGCTGGGGATATCTTCCAGGTTAATCTTTCGGTGCGGGTTGATGCTCCAGTAACTGAAGACTCCTTTACAATCTATAAAGTACTGCGTAAGCTGAATCCATCGCCTTATATGGCCTATCTCAACTTTGGCGAATTAGAGATTGTCAGTTCTTCGCCGGAGCTTTTAGTACGGTCTTTGGATGGAGTTGTAGAGACACGGCCGATTGCTGGAACTAGACCTCGCGGTGAAACCGAAGACGAAACAGAGGCTCTGGCCGATGAGTTGATTAATCATCCCAAAGAGCGGGCCGAGCATATTATGTTAGTCGATCTGGAACGGAATGACTTAGGACGGGTGGCTGACTATGGAACAGTAGAAGTCGATGAGTTGATGGTTATTGAGGAATATTCTCATGTAATTCATATAGTCTCTAATGTACGCGGGGCGTTACATGAAAATAAGGATCGCTTTGATATTTTAAGGGGGGTCTTTCCCGGTGGTACGATTACTGGAGCACCGAAGGTCAGGACAATGGAGATAATTGAGGAGTTAGAGCCTGTTCGACGGGGGCCATATACAGGAGCTATCGGTTTTTTAGGCTTTGGAGAGGAAATGGAACTGAATATAGTTATCAGGACAATGGTGATCAAAGATGGCAGAGCCTATATTCAGGCCGGCGCTGGTATTGTCGATGATTCGATTCCCGAAAAGGAGTATGAGGAATCACTTAAGAAGGCTGAAGCGCTGCTGAAGACAATTACGTTAGTAGAAGAGGGGGATATTCAGTGATCTTAATGATTGATAATTATGATTCTTTTACCTATAATTTGGTTCAGTACTGCGGCCAGTTGGGGGTAGATATTGAGGTTCATCGAAATGATAAGATAACAATTGAAGAAATTGAGGAATTAGACCCCGACAAGATTATTATTTCGCCCGGGCCCTGTACTCCACTGGAAGCAGGAATTTCAAATGATGTGATCAGACATTTCAAAGATAGACTGCCGATTTTAGGTATCTGTCTGGGACATCAATGTATCGGCCATGTTTTTGGTGGTAATATTATACGGGCTGAGAATCTGATGCACGGCAAAACTTCCGAAATCTATCATAATGAAGATGGTGTTTTTGCTAAAATTGAATCGCCTTTTACAGCTACTAGATATCATTCATTAATTATTGAGCGGGAGACGATACCTGACTGCTTTGAAATTACTGCCCATACTGAGGCAGGAGAGATTATGGGGATCAGACATAAAGAGTATGATATTGTCGGTTTGCAGTTCCATCCGGAATCAATTCTGACTAAGGCCGGCCATGACCTGCTGGCTAACTTCTTAGAAGTGCCTAAATTAGACAGCAGTGTGATCGATTATGCAGGTTAATATCAATGGTGAGATATCTCCAGTAGAGGAAGCAAGGATTTCGCCATTGGACCGTGGTTATCTTTACGGTGACGGTATCTTTGAGACAATGCGTTCTTATGGAGACAAGATCTTTAAATTAGATGAACATTTAGACCGGCTCTATGATTCAGCTCAGGCAATTTTACTGGAGATACCGTATTCTAAGGAAGAGTTGATTTCTGAAATTAAAAGAACACTAGGAGCAAACGAGTTAGTAGGTGAAGATGCCTATATTAGGATTAGCTTTTCGAGAGGAGAGGCCAGGATAGGTATTGATCCGACAGTAGATATAGAGCCGACATTAATGATTATTACCAAGCCGTTAACTCCGCCTAGCCCGGAATTATATGAGGAAGGCTGGAAAGTAATTACTGTGCCTACCCGCCGTAACCAGGTAGCGACAGTAAGTCCAAGAATTAAGTCCTGTAACTTTCTAAATAATATTTTGGCTAAAGCAGAGGCTAAATTAGCTGGAGCTGATGATGGTATTATGTTGAATCAGCAGGGGTTTATAACTGAAGGAACAGTCAGTAATCTGTTTATAGTTAAAGATAAAATCTTAAAGACTCCGCCTCTTTCAGCTGGAATTTTGGCTGGAATAACCCGTAAGACAGTAATGGAGACGGCTGATAGATTGGGGATTACAGTTAAAGAAGAAGATTTAACTAGACATAACTTCTATACAGCTGATGAGGCCTTTGCTACAGTTACATCAGTAGAAATTATCCCTATAGTTAAGATGGACGGTAGATTAATCGGCACAGGCAGACCGGGAGCGGTAACTGAGAGGTTATTTAATAATTTTCCGCGGCTAGAGTAAAAAAATATTCAATTCTATTGACAAAATAATTGATTTATAGTATTATGTATAAATGTAAGTTGAGTGGCGAGATAGCTCAGTTGGTAGAGCAGTGGATTGAAAATCCTCGTGTCCCCGGTTCGAATCCGGGTCTTGCCACCATTTTTATTATTAGTAATTAAATATTTTTAGTATATATAAAGAGCTGGCTAATCAATTAGTCAGCTCTTTTCTGATTATTCTGTCTATGTTGGTAAATTAAGCTTCCAGCAGTAATTATTAAAAGAAGACTAATTGCTTGTGCTACGCGAATAGGTCCTAACATTAGACTATCAGTTCTTAAGGCTTCAATGAAGAAACGGCCGATAGAGTAGCCTATGATATAGCTTAAGAATATATCGCCATTATTGATCCATTCTTTTTTTCGCAGCCATAACAGAAAACCAAAAATTAATAGATCCCAGATTGATTCATATAAAAAGGTAGGATGGCGGTAAGCTCCATCAATATACATAGCCCAAGGCAAATCGGTTTTATAGCCGTAGGCTTCTTGGTTGATAAAATTCCCCCACCGTCCAATAGCTTGGCCTAAGATTAAGCTAGGAGCAGTAATATCGGCCATTTTCCAGAAATCAACTTTCCTTATCTTTGTAAAGACTATGGCAGTTAATGTGGCTCCGATCAAAGCTCCATGAATGGCTAGTCCTCCCTTCCAGACAGCTATTATTTCTGAAAAATGCTGGCTGTAGTAATTCCATTCAAAGATAACATAATAGGCTCTAGCGCTGATAATAGAAACTGGAATGGCAAAAATAATTAAATCCAATAATAGGTCTGGATTGAAGTTCCTTCTTTTTGCTTCTTTTAAGGCAATAGTTAAGCCTAGCAAGATGGCTAAAGCCATAATAATACCATACCAGTGAATAGTAAGAGGTCCAATTTCAAAAGCTACTGGGTCTATATAGTTTGGTTTTAGCATGATAAATTTAATCCTCCTCGATAATCTAGATTTAGTTAATATAATAATATATTTTTTTTACTATGTAAAGAAGTTAAGAATTAGAAATTAATTTCTGTATTTGGAATAATGAAAGTATAATGGTATTTCTTATTATATGTAAATGAATAACAGCTAGTAATTTTCTTGTGAAAAAAAGGACTTTTAAAAAGTATCTAGTATTATATTTAAATAAGGTATGTATTATAATTTGTGTATTGATATTTATGTATATTTAAGGAGGAAAAAAGTGAAAAAGACAATAACCCCTACTACAACAATAGAAAGGTTGCCGATTTATTATCGTTGTCTGCAGAGATTAAATAAGATGAATGTTGATATTATATCTTCTCAGGAATTAGGAGATAAGATCGGTATTCCCTCTACTCAGGTAAGAAAAGATTTATCCTATTATGGAGAATTTGGTCGGAGAGGTGTAGGTTATGAAGTGCCTGTATTGTTAAAGCATTTAAGAAAAATATTGGGACTCGATCAGGTTTGGGAAGTGGCTTTAGTTGGTGCTGGTAACTTAGGTCATGCGTTAGTAAATTATGGGGGATTTAGGAAATTAGGTTTGAAGATTGATTATGTATTTGATGCTGATCCCAATAAGATTGGTAAGAAGTTTGCTGGCTTAAAAATCCATGATGTAAGTAAGTTACAAGAAGTGGTCAAAGAGAATGGAATAAAAGTGGGAATTATTGTTGTGCCGGCTGAGCATGCTCAAAGTATTGCTGATGATTTAATTGACGCAGGTGTTGAAGCTTTATGGAATTTTGCTCCTACTCATTTAAAGGTTCCTCAGGAGATTGAATTAAAGGATGAAGATCTATCGATTGGATTAATTAGTTTAGCTTATCATTTATCTCAGGATTAAAAAAACAACAGAATAAAGAGAAATTTTATAAACTTTATATAAATACGATTTGTGGTAAAAAAGGTAATAGAAAAAGCCAAGGTGAGTTTGTATGTCCTAATGGACACAAGTTAAATGCTGATTATAATGCTTCAGTAAATATTGCTCAACGAGCTATTTAAAAGATAGCATACGAGGTAACTCGTAGCTCTTATTTTTTTTACAGTAAGGATGGGCGTAATCTTGTCAGGCGAACCCGTTACTTTCTTTAATCTGAATCACCAATTTGTAGGTTTAAGAAGGTGCAAAACTTGCTAATATTCTTTAGGATATGATGAGCATATCTGAACTTAGCAAGCTTCATCTAAATCTATGATTTGGATGGAGAAGCTGACTAGGTTAAGTTTATAATATTAGTTTAGTGAGATTATTTATATAATGATTTAAAAAATTATAAATATTAAGAGGATTTTTTAATATGTAATATATAGATGAATAATTTGAGGATATATTTGTTATAGTTGGATAATATCAAGGGGGGGTGAGTAGTAAGCTATAGTCTAATAAGTTATATATTTAATTATTGAATAAGTACAGAGAAGCTGCATAGAAGCAAAGATTATAAATAGTTGAGGAGGTACTCTGTAATGGCATGTCAATGTAAAAATTCAGAAAAGAGTAGAGAAGAGTATCTAGCACCATTAAGAGATATTTTAGCAGGTTATAAAATGAAAAAGAAGAATTTGATTCCTATTCTACAGGCTATACAGGAAGAATATGGCTATCTGCCACAGCAGGTTTTAAAAGAATTGTCTGAGAATTTAGGAGTTTCCCTCAGTAAAATCTATGGAGTAACAACTTTCTATTCTCAATTTCATTTAAATCCTCGCGGTGAAAATGTAATTAGAGTCTGTATGGGAACTGCTTGTCATGTGCGCGGTGGTGAAAAGATTCTGGAGAAGATTCAGGAGGAATTAGGAATTGATGATGGAGAAACCACCGAAGATCTTAAGTTTACTTTAGAATCAGTTGCCTGCATCGGTGCCTGTGGTTTAGCTCCAGTAATTATGATCAACGACGATACCCACGGTCGATTAACTCCTGACCAAGTACCAGAAATATTAGCCGAGTATGAATAAGTACAAATGATAACCGAAATTTATTAACCTAACTTTGGAGGTGACTAACCCATGAAATCCTTGGATGAATTAAATGAATTAAAAGAAAAGGTCCAACAAGATCTCAAGACAAGAAAGGCAGACGGCAAGCCTAAAGTAATTGTCGGAATGGGGACCTGTGGTATTGCTGCTGGAGCAAGAGAGATTATGCAGGTGCTGTTAGAAGAGATAGATAAGCGAAAGCTGGATGTAGTGGTAACCCAGACCGGCTGTATAGGTATGTGTGAAAAGGAACCGTTGGTCGATGTTCAGCTATCGGGAAAGAATAGAATTACCTATGGTGAAGTAACTAAGGAAGCTGCTCGGCGGATTATCAGTGAACATGTGGTTAATGGTAATATCGTAGAGGAGCTGGTAGTAGCTAAATTAGAAGATTAATTATCAGGCTTTAAAGGAGGTAATAGATAATGTCAGAGTCTATTTATAGATCACATATCTTAGTATGTGGAGGTACAGGCTGTGTTTCATCAGGCTGTGAAGAAGTACAGGAGGCTTTAAAGGAAGAACTGGATAAACAGGGTTTGACAAATGAAATTAAGATTGTCGAAACAGGATGCCACGGTTTCTGTGAAAAGGGGCCGATCTTAATTGTATATCCTGAAGGAGTATTCTACTGTGAGGTCCAGCCCGAGGATTTAGAAGAGCTGGTAGAAGAGCATATTCTAAAGGGGAGAATATTAGAGAGGCTGCTTTATAAGGAGCCGATGACAAAAGAGAATATTCCGTCCTATCAGGATATAGATTTCTATGAGAAACAGCAGCGGGTAGTATTATCCAACTGTGGTAAGATCAATCCTGAAAGTATTGAAGAATATATTGCTCAGGATGGTTATCAGGCAGTAGGAGAAGTCTTAACAACAATGGAGCCACAGGAAGTAATCGATGAAATTAAAAAATCCGGCCTTCGTGGACGCGGTGGAGGCGGTTTTCCGACAGGCGTTAAGTGGCAGTTTGCTTATGATGCTGAGGGGGATAAGAAGTATATTATCTGTAATGCTGATGAAGGTGATCCAGGTGCTTTTATGGATCGTAGTTTATTAGAAGGGGATCCGCATAAACTGCTTGAAGGCATGATTATTGCTGGATATGCTATTGGAGCAGATGAAGGATATATTTATGTTCGTGCAGAATATCCATTGGCTATTGAACGTCTGGAGAAAGCAATTGATCAGGCTAACGAGCATGGCTTATTAGGAGAGAATCTTTTCGGAACAGACTTTAGCTTTGATCTACAGATTAAAGCAGGAGCCGGTGCTTTTGTTTGTGGTGAAGAGACGGCTTTAATGGCTTCAATTGAGGGAGAACGGGGAATGCCTAGACCTCGACCGCCTTTTCCAGCTCAAAAAGGACTGTGGGGCAAACCGACAAATATTAATAATGTAGAAACTTATGGGAATGTTCCGGAGATTATCAATAATGGTGCTGAAGCTTTTAGTGAAATAGGTACTGAAGATAGTAAAGGAACTAAAGTCTTTGCCTTGACAGGAAAGATCAATAATACTGGTTTGGCTGAAGTTCCTATGGGAATTACAATGAGAGAAATTATTGATGATATCGGCGGCGGTATTGATGAAGGTAAAGATTTTAAAGCAGTTCAGATTGGAGGTCCTTCTGGCGGCTGTCTTCCTGAAGAGAAGCTGGATTTACCAATTGACTATGATTCTTTACTTGATGCTGGAGCAATGATGGGCTCTGGTGGATTGGTTGTAATGGATGAAGATACCTGTATGGTAGATGTAGCTCGATTCTTTCTTAACTTTACAGTATCAGAATCCTGTGGGAAGTGTACTCCTTGTCGAGAAGGTACCAAAAGAATGCTAGAGATATTAGAAAAGATTACTGATGGTGAAGGCACATTGGCTGATATCGATAAATTAGAGAGTTTAGCTGAAACAATTAAGACTGCTTCCTTATGTGGTTTAGGTCAGACAGCACCTAATCCGGTTCTATCAACTTTAAGATACTTTAGAGATGAGTATGAAGCCCATGTTGAGGAACAGACATGTCCTGCCGGTGCATGTGAAGCCTTATTGGATTATAAGATTACCGATGACTGTGAAGGATGTACTAAGTGTGTAGATGAGTGTCCAGCCGATGCTATTAGTGGAGAGGCTAAAGAGCAGCATACCATAGATGTAGATGAATGTATTAAGTGTGGAGCCTGTGTGGATGTCTGTCCATTTGATGCTATAGTTAAGGAATGATTTGGAGGTGAATTGAGTGGAGAGTGTTACTTTAACGATAAATGAGCAGCAGGTTACAGTGCCGGCAGATTATAGTATTCTTGAGGCTGCAGAGAGCATGGATATAGATATTCCAGCTTTATGTTATGATTCTAGTTTAGAAGTAGTTGGTTCCTGTAGGCTATGTGTAGTTGAAATAGAGGGTAGTGATGACCTTAAGGCTTCTTGTGCAACAACAGTAGCAGAAGGAATGGTGGTTCAGACTGAAAGTGAAAAAGTTGTAAGTACAAGAAAAGAGATACTGCAATTGCTGTTAGATAATCATGTTAATGATTGTTTAGTCTGTGAACAAGCTGGCGAATGTCTGCTGCAGGATTATGCTTATAGATATGATGTTAAATTTAGAGAGCATGATGGAGAGACAAGAGAAAGAATAGTAGATACTTCAAGTCCCTACATTTTAAGAGATGAAGCAAAATGCATATTATGTGGTAAATGTGTTAGAGTCTGTGAGCAAGTTTCAGAACGTCAGGTATTGACTTTTGCTGATCGAGGCTTTGAAACTAAGATTGCAGCTGATGCAGATATGACGCTGGAGGAATCAGGTTGTGTTTCCTGTAATCGATGTGTTTCAGTCTGTCCAACTGGTGCCTTGATAGATAAAAGAAATATGGAAAAGCCAAGAAGTTGGGAAGTAGAAAAAGAGGCAATTACATGTAATGTATGTGAACATGGCTGTGAATTCAATCTACTCAAAAAAGACGGTAAAAACATAGGGGTAGAAGCTAAGGCCCCGGGTGAAGGAAGACCGCTATGCTTAAAAGGAAGACTCTGGACAGAATTTGAGAATGTAGAGGAAGTAGAAGAACCATATTTGAAGAAGGATGGAAAGTTTGTTGCAGTTGAATGGAAGGAAGCATTAGAGCTTGAAGAAGTTATGGATAAATTGGAGAATTCGGCAAATTAGAAGCAAAAGTGGAGGGAGGTTTAAATTATAATGGTTCAACTTTCCATTAATAGTAAGGAAGTAGAGGTACCTGAAGATTATACTGTTCTTGAAGCCTGTAAGGAGCTTGGTATAGAGATACCTACTCTTTGTTATAATGAAGTTTTAGAGCCACATGGTGCTTGTAGATTATGTATAGTTGAAGTTGAAGGATTCAGTAACTTACCTACTTCTTGTACTTTAAATGTAGAAGAAGGTATGGAAGTATATACTCATAGTGAAAAGGTAAGGGAAATCAGAAGAAATATTTTAAGTTTATTAATTGCAGATCATCCATTAGATTGTTTAACTTGTGAAAAATCAGGAAATTGTAAATTGCAAGATTATTGTTATGAATATAATGTTTCAGAGCCTATTTTTGGAACTAATGAAAAAGAAGGATTAGAAATAAAAGATAAAAATCCTTTTATTGAATATGATCCCAATAAGTGTATTTTATGCGGTAGATGTGTTAAGGTAGATCAGGAAATTCAATGTTCTGATGCTCTTGAATTTAGTCAACGGGGTCATGAAGCTCAAGTTTCTACTGCTTATGAACAGGATTTGAGTGGTGAAGATTCTGATTGTGTCTTCTGTGGTCAGTGTGTAGAAGTATGCCCAACAGGAGCCCTAACTTATAAGCCTTCTAAGGGGCAAGTAAGAGAATTTGATATAGATAACAAGGTAGAGACGACTTGTCCTTATTGTGGTGTAGGCTGTCAGTTAGAGTTAAATATTAAAGATAATGAGGTAGTTAAAGTTAGTTCGGTTTATAAAGATGGCATACCCAATCCGGCTGGAGAAACATGCATTAAAGGACGCTTTGGATATCAGTTTATTAATAATTCTGATCGCTTAACTAAGCCATTAATTAAGCGTGATGGGGAGTTTGAAGAAGCTAGTTGGGATGAAGCCTTAGACTATGTAGCTGAAAATTTAAGTGAAGTCAAAGAAGAATACGGTAGTCAGGCTGTTGGTAATTTAACTTCAGCTAGGTGTACTAATGAAGATAACTATTTGATTCAGAAGTTTATGAGAGCTGTAATAGGTACGAATAATGTAGACCACTGTGCTCATTTGTGACACTCTCCTACTGTGGCTGGTCTAGCCAAAAGTTTTGGAAGTGGAGCAATGACAAATTCTATTAATGAAGTTGAAACTTCTGATGTAATCTTTGTAACTGGTTCTAATACTACAGAAGCCCATCCAGTAATAGGCAGTAAGATTAAAAAAGCAGTTAACAATGGGACTAAATTAATTGTAGCTGATCCACGTGAAATTGGGCTATCTTCTGTAGCTGATATTGCAGTCAATCAGGAGCCTGGAAGTGATATAGCTCTAATAAATGGATTGATGCATGTCATTATTAAAGAAGATTTACATGATAAGGAGTTTATTGAAGAGAGAACTGAAGGCTTTGAAGCATTAAAAGAAATTGTGAAAGATTATCCTCCTGAAAAGGTAGCAGAAATTACTGGTATTCCGGCTGAGGATATAATTGAAATGGCAAGATTATATGCTTCCGCTGATAGAGGAGCTATATATTATGCCATGGGAATTACTCAGCATAAATCTGGTACCAAGAATGTTACTTCAATTGCTTGTTTAGCTATGTTAACTGGTAATCTAGGACGAGAAGGTACTGGAGTTAATCCTCTGAGAGGCCAGAATAATGTTCAGGGTGCTTGTGATTTAGGTGGACTGCCTAATGTCTATCCCGGCTACCAAAATGTTGATGATTCTGATATTCAGGAGAAATTTGAGACGGCCTGGGGAGCAGAATTATCTGATGAGGTTGGTCTTACTGTAGTAGAAATGTTTAATGCCATTGATGAAGAAGAAATAAAAAGTTTATATGTTGTTGGTGAAAATCCGGTAATTTCTGATCCAAATCAAAATCATATTGAAGAAGCTTTAGAGGAGCTTGAATTCTTAGTTGTTCAGGATATTTTCTTAACTGAAACGGCTGAATATGCTGATGTTGTTTTACCGGCGGCTTGTTTTGCTGAAAAAGAAGGAACATTTACTAATTCAGAGCGTAGAATTCAGCGAGTACGTAAAGCAGTATCACCACCAGGTGAAGCTAAAGCAGATTGGGAGATTGTCTGTGACTTGGCTAATAGAATGGGGTATGAAATGAATTATGAATCACCTGCTGAGGTAATGAAAGAAATAGCTGATCTGACTCCTATTTATGGCGGCATTGATTATGATCGAGTAGAGGATAAAGGATTACAGTGGCCGTGTCCTGACAAAGATCATCCGGGAACTAAGTTCTTACATGAGGGTGAATTTGCTCACGGAAAAGGTATATTCCATCCAGTAGATCATATGAAGCCAATAGAAGAAGTAAATGAAGAATATAATTATATAATGATGACTGGAAGGATGTTGTATCATTATCATACTGGAACTATGACTAGAAATTCTGAATCTATTGATGAGTATGAACCGGATGCCTATGTAGAGATTAATAAGGAAGATGCTAAAGATTTAGGAATAGAAACTGGAGATAGAGTAAAAGTTGCTTCTCGTAGAGGAGAAGTAGAAACCTATGCTAAAGTAGGAGATGTAGTTAAACCAGGAAAGATATTCATGCCTTTCCATTATGCTGAGAGTCCTGCTAATAGGTTAACTAATGATGAATTAGATCCGGAAGGTAAGATTCCAGAATATAAAGTAACAGCAGTTCGAATAGAAAAGGTAAGTAATCAATAAAGAGCGGGATGAATGGCTGGAGGTAGAAAAGTGGCCAGATTAGAAGAAGTTTCTATCATAAGGGCAAGTAAAGAAGGAAGTGAAGAAGTAACTGATTCAGTGGTTGTGGAATTGCCTTTAACTATTATCCTCAATGGCGATGAAGTAGTTACTATGCTCTGTACGCCTGAGAAGATGGATTATTTGGCTATAGGTTTCTTAAAATCAGAAGGACTAGTTACTGACCGAGATGATATAGAAGATATTAAGATTAATGAAGAAGAAGGAATCGTTGAAGTAGAAACCAAACGAGAGACTTCTTCTTTAGTAGAGAAGTTATATGATACAAGAACAATTACTTCTGGTTGTGGTAAGGGAACTGTCTTTTATAATGTAATTGATTCTATGCAGTGTAGTAAAATTGAAGCTGAATTAACGATTGGAGTAGATGAAGCTTTGGAGCTGGTTAAAGGATTACAGCAGAAGGCTGGTTTATTTCAGGAGACCGGCGGTTCTCACAGTTCAGCTCTTTGTAATTCAGAAGAGGTGCTGTTATTTAATGAAGATATTGGCCGCCATAATGCTGTAGATAAGATAGTTGGGGAAACGATCATGAAAGGAATTGAATTGGACGATAAGCTGTTGGTTACTAGCGGCCGGGTTTCTTCGGAGATTCTATTAAAGACAGCTAAACTGGGGGTGCCGATTCTTATTTCGAGGGCTGCTCCCACTTCTCTTACAGTTAAGATGGCTGAAGAGCTGAATCTAACTTTGATCTGTTTTGCACGAAGAAGGAGAATAAATATCTATACGCATGATTGGCGGATTAAGAAATAGACTAAAGGCTCTCGTTATTCGGGAGTCTTTTTTATTACTAAAAAAATTTTGACAAAAACATAAATATTAATTATAATAAATATAAAGTTCAATTATTAATCATGATTACTAAGATGAAAATATCCTACTGATCTTTGTTTAATTGGTTATATGAATCATAGTTTTGAAATGGAGGCTAATTTTTGATGAAGTATTTTGGTGGATTTGATATCGGTTCTCGAACCTGTAAGGGGATTATTATTGATCATTCAGGAGAATTAGTTACTTACCGAGTGATAAAAACAGGACCGGATAATAAAGAACGGGCCAAAAAAATTTTTGAAGAATTACAGGTTGAGATTGAATCTGAAGTAGAAGAAGTTGTTAGTACTGGTTATGGAAGAAATAATATAGAATTTGCTGATCAAGAGATTACTGAAATAACTTGTCATGCCCGAGGGATTAATTTTTTGTTCCCGGAGGTAGAAGTTTTGATAGATATTGGAGGTCAAGATAGTAAAGTAATTGAATTGGATCAGGCTGGAAAAGTGATAAACTTTTCGATGAATAATAAATGTGCTGCTGGAACAGGTAAATTTTTAGAGATGATGGCCTTAACTTTAGATATAGATATTAATCGGCTAGGTGAATTAGCTAAAAAATCAGACGAGCCGATTTCTTTAAGCAATGTTTGTAGTGTATTTGCTGAATCAGAAGTGATTTCCCATCTTCATTCAGGAGTAAAAATAGAAAATATTGTCGGTGGGCTTTGCAACTCAGTTGCTAATCAAATTATGAAGCAGGTTAAAAGTATTGGGAAATCGGAATCTATAGCCATGAGTGGAGGAGTAGCTAAAAACAGTGGAGTAGTCAAGGCTTTAGAGAAAAAATTGAACCAAAATCTTAAAGTAGCTGATAAACCACAGCTAGTGGGAGCTTTAGGGGCTGCTTTGTTGGCCCGTGAGAGAAGTTAAAAATTTGGGGAGTAGATAAGAAATATTTATAAAGAATATAATATATGCTCAAGGAGGAAAAATTAATGGCTAAACATTATGACATGTGGGAAAGTTTAGGAATGGATGTGGAAAAACATGATGATTTTTTAGAGCCGTTACCAGAAGTTTACGAAGAAGTTTATCTTAGTCAGGATAATCGACCAGCAGGAATGGATTATTTTGATTTTGTAGTTGATGATATTCATGGAATTAGAGTAAAGGAATTAGTTGAAGAAAAAGAGGCTGGCAATCCGGTAATTTCTTCATTTTGTGTGTTTGTACCTGATGAATTAGTTACTGCTGCAGGAGGAGCTAGTATAGGTCTTTGTGCAGGGGCTCAATTTCCTATTGAGGCGGCTGAACAAGAGCTGCCTAACAATGACTTATGTCCGTTAATTAAATCTTCATTAGGGTTTAAAATGGATAAAATTTGTCCTTATTTTGAAGTATCAGATTTTGTAGTAGGAGAAACAACTTGTGATGGGAAGAAAAAGGCTTGGGAGATACTAGATGAAGAAATTCCTACTTATGTGATGGAATTACCACAAACTAAATCAGATGCTGCTCGTGAATTATGGAAGTCAGAAATTAATCGTTTTAAAGAACATATTGAAGAAACTAGTGGTAGAGAAATTAAGGCGAAAAAAGCAGCTGAGGCTATTGAATTAATTAATAAAAAACGTGATGTGCTACAGCGATTATATGATACTAGAAAAGCAGATCCAGTTCCAATTAGTGGTAAAGATGCTTTATTAATTACCCAGTTAGCCTTTTTTGATGATCCAGAACGATTTATTGAAAAGACTAGTACACTTTGTGATGAGTTAGAAAATAGAATTGAGGCTGGAGAAGGTATAGCAGATGAAGATGCACCTAGAATTTTAGTTGCTGGAACTCCTATGCCGTTACCTAGTTGGAAGATCCATAACTTGATTGAAAGTAATGGTGGGGTTGTAGTTTGTGAAGAGACTTGTACAGGAACTCGTTATTTTGAAAACAAGGTACCAGAAGGTGGAGAAACTTTAGAAGAACAGATTGATAACTTAACAGAAAGAGCAATGAATATTAATTGTGCTTGTTTTACTCCTAATGATGATCGGGTTGATGATATATTAAGATTAGCTGAGGAGTATGATGTTGATGGTGTGATTTATTATAATCTACAATTCTGTCAGACTTATAGTATGGAATATAAAAAGATTTCGCAAGCTTTAAAGGAAGAAGATATTCCAGTTACTCAAATTGAAAGTGACTTTAGTGATAGTGATACTGGCCAGTTAAATACTCGAATTGAGGCTTTTTTAGAAATGATTCAAGGTTAGGTTGTATTATTGCTTAAAAAGATGCAGGCTTAGACTATAGAGTAGTATAAGGGCAAATTCTAAGATAAAAGGAGTTTCATAATATTATGAAACTCCTTTTGATAATTAGAAGGATGAGATAAAAAGAAATCTTATAATTATAGGAGGGAATAATAATGAATCAAAAACAAGAAAAATTAGTTAAAGAAGCAAGAGAGAAGGCAGAAGAATATTTTAGAAGAGGGGATTTTTTCTGTTCAGAATCTGTATTAACTACAATTAATGAGCTAGTAGGAGAAGAAATGCCACCTGAAATGGTTAAGTTAGCTTCTGGTTTTCCAGTTGGAATTGGAAAGTCTAAATGCTTATGTGGGGCAATTAGTGGAGGAGTTATGGCTTTAGGACTTAAGTATGGTCGAACTGAACCAGGAGCGCCTATGCCTGAGGAATGTTTTCCAGCTAGTGCTGACTTACATGATTATATTAAAGAGGAGTATGGTTCTACTTGTTGTCGAGTTTTGACTAAAGATTTTGCTGAATTTGATAGTCCCGAGCGAGCTGAACACTGTATTCAAATAACTGGTGAAGTAGCTGCTTGGGTAATGGAAAGATTTATTGTCGATGGAGTGATTGAGTAAATGAAGAAGGTTAAGATGACTAATATTTTTAAACAAATCCCAATTCCGATAGCAGGTTTGATGCTTGGACTGGCTGGTCTAGGGAATTTAATTCGTCCTTATGGTAGTCAATATCGATATATAGCTGGAATATTATCTACACTAATAGCTGTGCTTTTAGTTATACGATTTCTTATTGACCGTGAAAATTTTTTAAAGGAGTTGGAAAATTCTATAGTAGCAAGTGTAGCTCCTACCTTTTCTATGGGAATTATGATTTTAGCTAGTTATATTATTAAGCTTTCTTTTCCATTGGCTTTGTATATTTGGTATGGTGGGATAATTCTTCATGGTTTGTTGATTATCTCATTTTCTAGTCGTTTTATTTTGAACTTTGATATTAAGCAAGTATTTCCTAGTTACTTTATCGTTTATGTAGGAATAGTAGTTGCTAGTGTAACTGCTCCTGCTTTTAATCATATTCTGTTAGGCCAGTCAATCTTTTGGTTTGGGTTTATTAGTTATATGATTTTACTTCCAGTAGTTAGTTATCGAGTTTTCTGGATTAAAGAGATTAAAAAGCCAGCATTACCTACCATTTCTATCTTTACAGCTCCGGCAGGGCTTTGTTTAGCTGGGTATATGAATGCTTTTCCAGAAAAAAATTTATTATTGGTAGGTTGGCTAACAGTATTGACCTTGATAATGGCAACGGGAGTTGTTATTTATCTTCCTAGAATGCTTAAAGTTGGGTTTTATCCTAGTTTTTCTGCTTTTACTTTTCCCTTTGTTATAACGGCAATAGGTTTAAAATTAACTATAAAATTTTTAGAAGAGCAGTTTGGTAATCCTTTACTTGGTTATTCTGCTCAGATCATGGAAGTTTTATCAATTATTTTAGTTTTATTTGTTTTATTTAAATACTTAGGTTATTTTTATCGTAATTGGAATCGACAACAGAGTCAGGAAACAGAAGTAGCTTAATAAGATCATTGAAAAGGAGAAAGATATAAATTTCATATAACTTAACAGAACTTTAATATAGAGTATGTAAAGTTACCTTCATTAATTACTATAATTGATAGTGTAGATTATTTTGAGCAGAGTGAAGTATTTGGAGAATTTTTTGAAGATCAAATAGTTAATGCTTCGACTTTGCTATTAAGCAAGAGTCAGTTTGTAGATGAAGAAAAGATTATCAATATAATTGATTCTCTAAGACAGTTAAATGCAAAGGCCAATATAATAACAAAAGATTGGAATAAATTATCTTTAAATAAATTAAAGTTACTTTTAAAAAAAGAAAAAGTAGATTTTCAAGATATATTTTATAGTCAAGATGATTTTTCCAGTAAAAAAGAAATCGATTAATAAAAATAATTTTATAACAACTAGTAAAGTATGCTTTATAGGTAAGAGGTTGAATAAAGGAAAACTTGAAGAGCTTTTTAGGATAAAGTAAACAGGTGATAAAATAATTTTGTCTCTCTTACTATTTTATCCTGCAGAATAGGCTAAGATTAAGGATGTGGAATAATGAAGCTAGGATTAATAGGTTCATGTATTAAGTTAGGAACTCCTATAGATTTTCCCTGTCCTAATTTAGAAGAGATGAAAGAAAAGATAGCTCAAGAAGATATTACAGTTATCGACTGGACTCATTATAGTACATTTAAAGAAATTTTATTAAATAGATTCAAGACTACACAATTAAGTAATTTAGATAGATTTTTTACTAAGGGGTTGAATATTTAGTGAAAGTAGCAATTATTAGGTGTCTAAAAAAGGAAGATGAATGTATTGCTAAACCATGTTTAGACTTAATTAAAGAGCGAAAGAAAAAATTTAAAGATCTAAAAGAGATAGAGTTAGTAGGAATGGTTACATGTGGTGGTTGTCCAGGTAAGGGGATAAGTATTAGAGCTCAGAAGCTAATTGATGAAGGAGCAGATAAAATAATACTAACCTCTTGTATTACTGATAGTAGTTGTAGAGATGCCCCTTGTCCTTATCTAGATACAATTAAGTCTTCTTTATCTAATATTATTGAGGAAAGAAAAATTATTTTTTCTACTATTTGATAGGAGGTAATGAAATGAGGAGAAAAACTTTATTAGTAACAATCTTATTTTTAGTAATGGTACTTGCAGTAAGCACAGTAACAATGGCCGGATTTTTTGATTGGTTTACAGGTGGTAGTGAATTTAAGTATTATTCCCCTAAAAAGTTAAAGCAAAGTATAGAGCAAGAGAAAGAATTTCTATTAGTTGATATTCAACCACAGGAGGACTTTAATAATCATCATATTAAAGGGGCTATTGGTACATATGCTTATCCAGTGAAATCAAAGCAAGATAAAGCTAAGTTAGATAGAATATTAACCCAGCTTAAAAAGTCAGATGATGATATTGTAATTGTCTGTCCTCGTGGTGGTGGAGGAGCAGAAAGAACTTATCAGTATCTCTCTTCTCAAGGTATTAAAGAAAAGAGACTTTATATTTTAGAGAATGGACAAGCTGGTTGGCCATATGAGCAATTAGTAGTTGATGAAAAATTAGCTACTATCTCTACAGAAAAGTTAGCAACTCAATTAGGAACTCAAGATTTAGTAGTAGTTGATGTTCGTAGTGATGCTGCTTATAATGGTTGGAAATTAAAAGATGAGACAAGAGGTGGACATATTAAAGGTGCAGTACATTTTCCAGTATCCTGGCTTGAATTACTAGAAAATGAAGAGTTAATAGATACTCTAAAAAATAAAGGAGTTACATCAGATAGAAAAATTGTAATTTATGGTTATAAAGATTCTCAAAGTAAAAAGTTAGGACTGTTTTTAAAAGATGAATTAGATTATAAAGATGTAGCAATTTATAAGAATGGAATAGTTAAGTGGAGTGCTAATAATGATCTTCCAATGGATAAACTGCCAAACTATTCAAAACTTGTTTCTCCTAATTGGGTTAAGGATTTAATTGATGGTAAAGATCCAGCAACCTATGATGGAAGAGATTTTGTAATAATTGATACTAACTATAAAAAGTTTGGTCACTATAAAAAAGGGCATATTCCAACTTCTATATATGTTGATACTAATGAAATTGAAGGACCACCGTTGTGGAATATAGTCTCTGATGCCAAATTAAAAGAACTTTTTAAAAAGACAGGTATAACTAAAGATACATTAGTTGTTGTATATAGTGAAGAGCCTATGGCTGCAGGAAGATTGATTTCAGTACTTATGTATGCTGGAGTAGAAGATGTTAGAATGTTAGATGGTGGATACCAGGCTTGGGAAAGAGCAGGTTATTCATTAGAAAAAGGAGTGAATGAATGGCAAGTAGGAGGCTATCAAGTTTGGAAGAAAACTGGACATTCTTTAAAAAAGGAAATAAAAGAATGGCAAACAGGAGCTGATTTTGGAGCTAGGATTCCAGTTCATCCAGAATATTATATCAACGTCCCCCAAGCAAAGGAATTACTTAAAGATCCTAATGGTAGATTGGTAGCAGTTGTTTCTTGGGATGAATATATAGGCAAAAATAATGGTGGATATTCTTATTTTGATGAAAAAGGACGTATTCCAGGTTCTGTCTGGGGACATGGTGGTTCAGATGCATACCATTCTGAACATTTTGTTGATCCAGATTGGACTATGAGGAGTTATCCAGAAATAGAAAAGATGTGGGCTGACTGGGATATTAATCCTGAAAATGAATCTGCGTTTTTCTGTGGAACAGGATGGAGAGGTGGACTTGCTATGTTTGATGCTTATTTAATGGGCTGGAAAAATATATCAGTATTTGATGGTGGTTGGTATGAATGGAGTAGAAATCCTGAAAATCCTGTAGAGTTTGGAGATCCAAGAAAAGAGTGATTAAAGAGTATAAATTATTTATATATACAATATAAGATTTAATAAAAAAGGAGTAAATATAAAAAAACATAAGGAGATTTTAGTAATCATATAGAGATGGTGATGTTTTAATCACTATAGATTAAAAATTTAGGAGGGAATAAAATGAACAAGAAAAGTTTATTAGTAACAATTTTAGCTTTGACTATGGTAGTAGCAATGACGACAGCAACAATGGCAGGATTTTTTGATTGGTTATCTGGAGATGGTGATGTAAATAAGAAGAATGAAAAGGTTATAACAGTGGGAACAGGGGGTACTTATAATCCGTGGTGTTTTAAAAAGAATGATAAACTGCAAGGATTTGAAGTTGATGTATGGAATGAAATAGCTAAAAGAACTGGTTATAAAGTTGAATTTAAAGTATCTCAATTTAGTGGATTAATGGGGATGTTGGATGCTGGTAAAATAGATACTGTTGCTCATCAAATGTCTATTACTCCAGCAAGAAGTGAAAAGTATAATTTCACAACACCTTATGCTTATAGTAAATATGATTTTATAATAAGAAAAGATAGTTCTTATAAAACTCCTGAAGATTTAAAAGGTAAAAAAGTTGGGGCTTGGTTAGGTGGAAATGGTGAAAGAACCCTAGAAAAGTTAAATAAAAAGAGAAATCTTAATTTAAATATGAAACTTTATGATGGAGCTCCTTTAGAGAAGTTAGTGGAAACAGGAAGACTTGATGCTTGTTGGCAGGCAGCAATTAAGTCTCAAACTGTTATTGAACAAGGAAATTTAGATTTGCAGTTAATGGGAGCAAACACGAAAGTAGGTACGGAAGTAAATGCTTATCCATTTGTTAAAGGTACTGATAGTCAAAAAATAATAGAAGAAATCAATAAAGTAATTAAAGAAATGCATAAAGATGGTACATTATCGAAGCTATCTATGAAATGGTTTGGTCTTGATACTACTCAAAAATAAAAGTTTAATAAGTGGGGTTTATAATTATGCAGTCTTTTAGTTTTGATTTTGCTTTAAATTTATTTCCATTAATGCTTAAGAGATTAAACATAACACTGGGCATGTCATTACTATCTTTGTTATTTGGAATAATAATAGCAATAATTATTGCTATTATTATTCAAACAAAGGTAAAAATTTTATATCCTCTTACAAAAGTTTATGTTTCTTTTTTCAGGGGAACGCCCTTGATTACTCAATTGTTTTTCTTGTATTTTGGTCTGCCTCAATTAATTCCGGTTTTAAAGGAAGCAAGTGGTTTTACTATTGCAATAATGGGGCTTAGCCTTAATTCAGGTGCGTATATGTCTGAAGCTATTAGAGGAGCTATATCTTCTGTGGAGAAAGGACAAATGGAAGCAGCTTTATCTGTGGGAATGACTTATCTGCAAGCAATGAAAAGAATTATTTTACCTCAAGCAGCAAGAGTTGCTATTCCAGCACTGTCTAATAGCTTTATAAATATTATAAAGGGTACAGCTTTAACCTTTACAATAGGAGTTACTGAAGTTATGGCTACAGCTCAAATGGAAGGAGCAGCAGCTTATAGATACTTTGAAGCTTTTACTAATGTTATAATTATATATTGGGGTATTGTGCAATTATTTAGTTATCTACAGAAAAAGTTAGAAATAAAGATGAATAAGGCTTATTAGGGTGATTAATATGATAAAAATAGAAGGATTATATAAAAGTTTTGATAATTTAAAAGTATTAAAAGAAATAAATTTAGAAATAAATAAAGGTGAAGTAGTTGTAATAATTGGACCTTCAGGTACAGGAAAATCTACATTATTAAGATGTATAAATTATTTGGAAGAACCGGATGAAGGTATGATTGACATTGGTGATTTAAAAGTTAATATAGAAGAGATGACCAAATATGATATTCACAAATTGAGAAGAAAGACTTCTATGGTTTTTCAAACTTATAATTTATTTAAAAATAAGACAGCCCTAGAGAATATTATTGAAGCCTTGGTTGTAGTAAAGAAAATGAATAAAGAAGAAGCTAAAGAGATTGGATTAAATATCCTTGAACAGATTGGATTAAGTGATAAAAGAGATAGTTATCCATCTCAATTATCGGGTGGACAAAAACAGAGAATTGGAATCGGTAGGGCAATGGCTATGAATCCGGAAGTTATGTTATTTGATGAGCCTACTTCATCTTTAGATCCTGAGTTAGTTGGAGAAGTATTGGAAGTTATAAAATCTTTGGCAAAAGAAGATATGACTATGTTAATTGTTACTCATGAAATGGGATTTGCTAATGAAGCAGCGGATAGAATTGTGTTTATGGATAATGGAAGGATAGTAGAGCAAGATACACCTAAGAAAATATTTAATAATCCTCAGAACCCTAGAACTATGCAGTTTTTGGAAACAGTTTTATAATATTATTAACAATTATGAACACAGGTACTGAAAAGTATCTGTGTTCGTAATTTGTTTAGAGGAGGAGTTATTATGTTTAATTTTGATGAAGTAATTGATCGTAAGAATACTAATTCTCTTAAGTGGAATATAATTGATGATAAAGATATGCTTCCTATGTGGGTTGCTGATATGGAGTTTAAATCGCCTAAAGCAGTTAGAAAGGCCCTTAAAGAAAGAGTAGAACATGGTATTTTTGGTTATAGCGAAATTTCTGATTCTTATTATCAAGCTATTATTCAATGGATGAAAAAGCGCCATCAATGGGATATAAAAAAAGAGTGGATCTGTACTAGTCCAGGAGTTGTTCCTGCTTTAAATATGTTAGTTAGATGTTTAACTAATTCAGGAGATAAAGTTATCATTCAACCACCTGTTTATTATCCATTTTTTGATGCTATAAAAAATAACGGTTGTCATATAGTTGATAATCCTTTACAGTTTGATGGGACACGCTATACTATGGACTTGGATGATTTAGAGAAAAAAATTGATTCAAGAGTTAAATTAATGATGTTGTGTAGTCCGCACAATCCAGTAGGAAGAGTCTGGACTCCAGAAGAGTTGAAAAGACTTGGAGAATTATGTATCAAAAATAATGTAATTGTAATTGCAGATGAAATTCATTCAGATTTAATTTTTGAAGAATATGAACATACAGTATTTGCTTCTATTTCAGAAGAGTTTAAGCAGAATTGTATAGTCTGTAATGCTCCAAGTAAGACATTTAATTTAGCAGGAATTCAAGCATCAAATATCATTATTCCCAATAAAAGAATAAGGACTTTATATCAGCATAGTTTAGAACAAACTAGAATTGGCAGATTGAATGCGTTTGCTGTTACGGCATTAGAAGCAGCTTATAATTATGGGGAAGAATGGCTGGAAGAGCTTTTAGTATATTTGGAGGATAATTTTGATTTTTTATGTAACTATATAACAGAAGAGATACCACAGATAAATGTAATTCAACCGGAAGGGACATACTTAGTTTGGCTAGATTTTCGGTCCCTAGGTTTAGAAGATGAAGTACTTAATGATTTAATTCAAAAAGAAGGTAAATTAGTTTTAAATCCAGGACATATCTTTGGAACTGGAGGAAGTGGTTTTCAAAGAATTAATATAGCTTGTCCTAGGTCAATGTTAAAAGAAGGGCTTACTAGATTAAAAAAAGTAGTTAATCATCTTTAAAGTAATCTATAATTTTTAGTAAATTAAAATATTAATAGATTTTTATAGAAAGGAAGAGTTAAAATGAGTAATTTGGATGAATTTTTTAACTGTCTAAATCCTGAAGAACTTGAGGGATATGGGCCAATAGTAATTAAAGATCTAAAAGAAAAGGAGGATAAAAATATAGTAGGAACTTATTGTATTTTTACTCCCTATGAATTAATTTCTGCAGCAGAAGCAGTTCCAGTAACTTTATGTAGTACAAGTGAGGC
This sequence comes from Acetohalobium arabaticum DSM 5501, assembly GCF_000144695.1. GTDB lineage: Bacteria > Bacillota > Halanaerobiia > Halobacteroidales > Acetohalobiaceae > Acetohalobium > Acetohalobium arabaticum. The sequence continues at coordinate 2,403,584 of NC_014378.1, read as the reverse complement.
TACTATTAAAGATGCCGAAAAACATTTGCCTCGTAACTTATGTCCGCTGATTAAATCCAGTTATGGTTATGCGATAACTGATAAATGTCCTTATTTTCATTTTACTGATTTAATAGTTGGAGAAACTACCTGTGATGGAAAGAAGAAAATGTATGAGTATTTAGATGATATAACACCGGTCCATGTGATGAAGCTTCCGCAGGCAAATGACAAAGAGAAAGATTTTGAAAATTGGAAACGGGAAATGATCATCCTAAAGAATAAACTTGAGGAAAAATTTGATGTTACAATTACTGACCAAAGATTAAAGGAAGAAATAAAGAAGAAAAATTTAGAGCGAAAGACTTTAAAGGAATTTTATGAATTAGCTAAGCTCAACCCTTCTCCATTATATGGAACTGAGATTTTGCAGGTATTAAATATTTCTAAGTTTACATTTGATAAAGAATTGGCTAATCAAAGAACTAAAGACATTACAAGGAAAGTAAGAGAAAATTATAATAATGGAGACATAAGAATTTCAAAGGATGCTCCCAGAATTCTGATTACAGGCTGTCCTATCGGGAATGCTACAGAAAAGGTAGTGAAACTAGTTGAAGAAAGTGGGGGAGTAGTTGTTTGTTTTGAGAATTGTACTGGAGTAAAAAGAAATAAAGAATTAGTAAACGAAGAGGTTAATCCTATAGATGCCTTAACTGAAAAGTATTTGAATACTCCCTGTTCTTGTATGAGCCCTAATGATAATAGGATTGATTTATTATCAGAATTAATTGATGAATATCAGGTAGATGGAGTAATTGATATGGTTCTGCAGGCCTGTCATACTTATAATGTAGAAACGTTCAGGATTAAAGAATTTGTAACCGGTAAAAAAGAGATTTCATATATAAATTTGGAAACTGATTATTCTCAATCTGATGTTGGTCAGTTAAAAACTCGGATTTCTGCTTTTGTAGAAATGTTATAAATTTAGGAGGGATGATTAAATGTATTCAATAGGAGTAGATATAGGATCAGTAGGGACTAAAGGAGTTCTATTTAATGGAGATATAGTTGATCAAGTTATAATGCCTACCGGCTGGAATCCAAAAGAAGCTGGGGCTGAAGCTTTAGATAATTTATTGAAAAATAATAATTTAGTTAGAAAAGATATAAAGCAGGTAGTGGCTACAGGATATGGTAGAGTATCTGCTGATTTTGCAGATAAGGTAGTTACAGAAATAACCTGTCATGCTAAGGGAGGACATTTTTTGGATGAGCGAGTAAGAACTATTATAGATATTGGAGGCCAGGATAGTAAGGCAATTAGCATAGATAAACAGGGAAATGTAGTTGATTTTATGATGAATGATAAATGTGCAGCAGGGACTGGGAAGTTTCTGGAGATAACGGTTAACTCTTTAGGAGAAAATATTAATGAGCTTGATCAACTAACAGAGAATACTGAACCTCAAAATATTAGCAGTATGTGCACAGTATTTGCTGAATCTGAAGTAATTAGTCTACTATCACAAGGCGTTGCTAAAGAATCAATTGCCTTAGGAATAGTACATGCTATTGCTAATCAGGCTCAAATATTGCTAAATAAAATTCCCATCAATAGTGAGATTTTATTTACTGGTGGCTTGGCTAAAAGTGAGAGAATAAAAGAAGTACTAAGTGATAAATTAGAAAAGGAAATTATTGTTTCTTCTAATTCACAGATTGCAGGTGCTTTAGGGGCTGCTGTGATAGGGAATAGTACTGTATAATTTAATTATAAACTTAAGGAGTGAGTGAACTACTCGGCATTGAAATACCGAGCTTCATGGTCGCCTGCTTTTATGGGAGTTACCCGTAATATCAAGCAAGTTACCCAATTGGCGTGTCCAACGTCACTACTCCTATCTAGCATAAGTGCTAGACTCAGAGATACTTTTACTCTGCTCAAGATAGAAGTGTAAGCACCTCTATAAGTGCTTACTAGAAGATTTAGTGTCTTCTATCTACAACGAGCACCCTGAATATTTTACACAGTAGAGGTTTAGCTACTGCAACCTCCAATATTCACTTGTAATCCATATTCAAATTATAACAAATTATGAAGCAAATATCAATTGTTTAAATTAATATTTGCTAATCCTTATATCTCCCATTTGAAAAAGGGAGGGTTACGGATTATTTCCTAATTATGAATCAAGAACAATTAGTCGCGTACTTACTAAAGATTTTACTGAGTTTGATAGTCCTGAGCGGGCTGAACACTATATTCAAATAACTGGTGAAGTAGCTGCTTGGATAATGGAAACTTTCGTTGAAGATGAAGTAATATAACTGTAGATGGTGTAATTACATTAATTTTGACGGGGATTTTTGGTGATAACTCGAGAGAAGTTGCTGAAGAAGCGAATTTATAATTGATTTATTAGTTTTTGGACAGCAAATAGTTACAGCTAGACTTTAGGCTTCCTCCTGAAATTGCTTTTTAAGATAACAATTGATTAGTCAGTATAGCTTAAAATATTGAAAAAAGATGGGATTAGTTTTAAAAGAAATTTTGTCGAAAAACTAGGTAGTAACGAAGTAATAACTATACTGCGGAAGTGAAATATTGATGAAGGAGAATTGGTATTAACCAAAAATTTATGTTAATATTAGATTTAAGATTAAAACTTAGATGTGGGGTGAAAATATGGAGAAGTATTTACGGCAGATTCCTGCTGTTGATAAAATATTACAGGAAAAAGCAATTAAGGAATTGGTTGCTCAGTATTCTCGTGAAGCTGTAGTTGATGTAATAAGAAGAGCTAATGAAGAATTACGGGAAAGGATTTTAAACGAAGATATTCCTGAGGACTTTGAAGTATCAATGGTTAAAGTAGTTGAGTTGGTGATCAAGAGAGCTGCGGAATGGTTGAGTCCAAACCTTAAGTCTGTCATTAATGGAACAGGAGTGGTGATCCATACTAATTTAGGCCGATCTCTGCTGACTGAAGAGGCCCAGAAAAGATTAGTTGAGGTGGCTCAGAATTATTCCACATTAGAAATAGATGTTCAGACTGGCCAGAGAGGCTCACGATATGATCATGTAGCAGAATTATTGACGTATTTAACTGGAGCAGAGGATAGTTTAGTTGTCAATAATAATGCAGGGGCTGTATTATTAGCTTTAAGTACTCTAGCGGAAGGAGAAGAGGTTATTATATCTCGGGGACAGTTAGTTGAAATTGGAGGTTCATTTAGAATTCCAGAGGTAATGGAACAGAGCGGAGCCCAACTGGTGGAAGTAGGAGCTACTAATAAGACCCACTTAAGGGATTATGAAGCTGCTATTACTGAGGAGACCGGATTATTATTGGATGTCCATACTAGCAATTATCGAATTGTAGGTTTTTCTGAACAAGTATCTTTAGAAGAATTAGTAGAGCTGGGAGCAGAGCATGATCTGCCAGTGTTGAATGATTTAGGAAGTGGAACCTTAATTGATTTTAGTCAGTATGGCTTTAGTCCAGAACCTACTGTACAGGACAATGTTGAAGCTGGGGCTGATGTAATAACTTTCAGCGGTGATAAATTATTGGGAGGTCCTCAGGCTGGAATCATTGTTGGAAAAAAAGAGTATATTCAACAGATAAAGGAGAATCCTTTAAATAGAGCGCTGCGAGTCGATAAGTTCACTTTGGCTGCCCTGGAAGAGACTCTGCGTCTCTATTTAGATTTAGAAACAGCAGTTGAAAAGGTACCTACGCTGAGGTTGTTGACGATGGACTCAGAAGTATTAAGACAAAGAGCTGATAGACTGGCTTCAAGATTGGATAAATTATCTGGTTTAGAAGCAGAAGTAGAGCAGGGTTTTTCACAGGTAGGCGGAGGAGCCTTTCCCAATGAAGACTTAGCAACATTTCTAGTTAAAGTTTCTGTTGATCATTTAACAGCTAATGAAACAGGTAATAGATTAAGAGAACTGGACCCGCCTCTTTTTACTAGGATTCAGGATGAGAAGATAATTATTGATGCAAGGACTATCAAAGATGAGGAGATTGATACAATATTTACTCACTTTAGCAGTTTGATAAAGGAGGCATAAGGTATGAAGCACTTGATTTTAGGAACAGCAGGCCATATTGACCATGGTAAAACCACATTGATTCAGAAATTAACCGGAGCTGATACTGATAGATTGGCAGAGGAACAGGAACGGGGAATTTCCATTGATTTAGGCTTTACTTCCTTTGAGTTGGAAGATGAAGGGATAGAGCTGGGGATTATTGATGTACCGGGCCATGAGAAGTTTGTTAAGAATATGCTGGCTGGGGCTGGAGGGATAGATTTAGCTTTATTAGTAGTTGCTGCTGATGAAGGCTTTATGCCGCAGACAGAGGAGCATCTCAATATTTTAGAGCTTTTAGGGGTAGAAGAAGGAGTAGTAGCCCTTACTAAGGTAGATACAGTAGAAGAAGAATGGTTGGAACTGGTTAAAGAAGATACAAAGGATAATTTGGCCGGTACCTTTCTAGAAGAAGCAGCTTTAGTTCCGGTTTCTGGAGTAACAGGAACTGGGATAGAAAAATTAATAGCAGAATTAACGGAGATAGCTAAGGGAATGGAGCCTAAAAATCAGGATGATAATGTCTATTATCCGCTTGATAGATCCTTTTCGATAGATGGCTTTGGTACAGTAGTAACCGGAACTTTAATGGCCGGTAAGTTACAGGAGGGGGATAAAGGTATTATTTATCCTCAACAAGAGGAAGTAGAGGTTAAGAATCTTCATGTGCATGGTGAAGCAGTAGAGGAAGCAGTAGCCGGGCAGAGAGTTGGAACTAATCTAGCCGATGTGGATGTTGATGATATTTCACGCGGAGATATTTTAGCTGAACCGCATACATTGGATTCGACTACATTAATGGATGTTAAACTGGAACTGCTGCCGGATGCTCCTTTAAGCTTAGAGCAGAATGAGCGGTTGAGGATCCATTTAGGTGCTAAAGAGGTCTTTGGCCGAATCAGTATTCTAAATAAAGAAACTATCTATCCTGGCGAAGAAGCCTATGTCCAATTGAGGTTAGAAGAATCTATGGTTGCTTACTATAATCAGCCCTTTGTTATTAGACGCTATTCACCAGTAGTAACTGTTGGTGGAGGAAGAGTATTGCTTCCGAGGTGCGGTAAACATAAACGCTTTAATAGTGAATTATTATCTAAATTACAGATACAGGAAGAGGGTAGTGATTTAGAAAGGATTGAAGTTGTAATTCAGGATTATAAGCAGACAGTTAAGCCGAAAGATTTGATGATAGAAATAGGCTTAACAGTTGATGAGATAAAGGATAAGTGTGTTAAGTTGGTTGAAAAGAATAAAATCTTCAAATTCACTACAGGACAGCAGGTTTCGTATCTGCATTATAATGTTTATAGTCGTCTTAAGGATCAGGTGGTTGAAGCACTAAAAGAGTATCACCGTCAATATCATCTTCGCTGGGGACGGGCTAAAGAAGAGGTAAGGAGCCAGCTGCAGTTTGAGTTAAGCAAGCAGGAATATGATCAGTTTTTGAGTAGTCTTGAAGAAGAAGGAGTAATTGAGATAAAGAAAGCTGATATTAAATTAACCGAACATGAAATAAAGTTAACTGAACAGGAAGAAGAGCTTAAGAATAGAATTGAAGATGAATTTAGGAATAATTCTTTCATGCCGCCTACACTACCGGAATTACAGCAAAAATTTGAGGTTGAAGAAGAATTAATAGAGGATTTATTTGATTTATTAGTATGTAAAGGAAGATTAAAGAGAATCAATGCTGAGATCTATCTCCACTATGAAACTCTAAATGAAGCTAGAGAAAGGTTAAAAGATTTCTTAGCTGATAATGGGGAGATTACGCTGGCAGAATATAGAGATTTATTAGATAGCAGCCGAAAATATACACTGCCGCTGTTGAATTACTTTGATCAGCAGGGCGTGACAAAACGGGTTGGGGATAAACGGATTTTAGCTGAATAAATTCACAATATGATGTAGAAACAGCACTTATTATAAGTGCTGTTTTTTTTGTTGGTGTGTTCCGTAAATTGCATTGTCAATGGGTGAAAGTCCTATCTGTGCTTTCAACATGGTAGATAAGGTTGAGATATTGTGGCACTCACAGACGAAAAGGGTGAGCAAACGGAGAAAACAAACGTCAACCTAAGTCTAAACTGAAATGGTACATGAAGTCAACAGTGATAGGGTGTCTATCGTGAGATAGAATCTGAAGAATCTGAGATGTGCTGTCAGTCCGAAACAAAAGTGAACCAGAGGTGGCATTTAACTGTGGTGATCCGCCTAAATAACGGAGAAATTCATACTAAAACTATTAGAATAGAAAAAGACTAGTTTGTAGCCAAGAATGCTCTGCTCAGCTTGAGGAGTTTCTCCGTTCCAGATCTTTTTTCTCTCCTGTTGCTAATTGCAAATAAGTTAAATTTTCATTGATCTGGTTTTAAACGCTTCCTCAGATTATTTTGTACAATTATTGTTGATATCTTGCAACAAGCGACTTAACTGACGTTAACCGCAACATCCTGTTGCAGCGTCAGCACTAGAACGTTCTGTTCGTCGTAAAGCAGCCCCACAAGAGGAAATGGCTAACATATAAAGTAGGGTATTTAAATAGTAGCTCTAAAGTTAATTTATTGCTAATTGATTAGGGTTGATTTTTGGAGCGTTTGCAAGATATCAACTCTAAACTGCAACAATATATCAATATAGTTATGATTTGAATAAAATAATTCGCAAAAAATGTCAATAAATAACATATTAAGTCAAATTTATAATCACGATTGACAAATAATCATAGACAAATAGTCATAATTGTGTTACTATTAAGATAAATGAAGGAATTTGTCAAAAAATCAAATTGGAGGTGGAATTATGTTAGAAGGAAAGAAAGTTGCTATTATTGGCGATCGTGACGGAATTCCAGCTCCTGCAATCCAAGAATGCATAGAAACAACTGGGGCCGAAGTAGTTTTTGGTTCTACAGAATGTTTCGTGTGAACAGCTGCAGGAGCTATGGACCTGGAAAATCAAAAGAGGATTCAAGATCTCGCTGAGGAACATGGAGAAGAAAACTTAGTAGTAATCTTAGGCGGTGCAGAAGCAGAAGCTTCTGGTTTAGCAGCCGAGACTGTTACTAATGGAGATCCTACTTTTGCCGGTCCATTAGCAGGGGTCCAGTTAGGACTCAGAGTTTACCACGTAGTAGAACCAGAGATTAAAGACGAGATTGATGAGGATGTTTATGAAGAACAGATCAGTATGATGGAAATGGTTCTTGAAGTTGATAATATTGTTGATGAAGTTAAGAAATATAGAGAAGAGTACTGTAAATTTTTAGATAATTAATAGGTAATAGCTAACTTTCAACAGAGTTGGTTATTACCTATTTGTGCTGAAAAAAACAGATACCAGATAATTGAAAGTCTGGTATCTATCTTAACACTAAAAAGAAAGGGGTGGAGATAGCAGTGCGTTTAGAAATAGATAACTTTCCTGTAGAAGAAATGCAGTTTGGAGATGAAACCTCTTATAATGACGGCTTATTGACTATTAATAAAGAAGAAGCTTTAGAGGTTGTCAAAAAGGATGAGCATATTACAGAAGCTGATATAGTATTTGCTCGTCCAGGAGAAGAAAAGCGAATTGTTCCAGTTAAAGAAGCAGTAGAGCCAAGATATAAAGAGGATGATGGCGCTGTTTTTCCTGGAGTAACAGATGATGTAGAAAGCGTGGGTAGCGGAAAGACAAAGGCCTTAAAGAACTGTAGTGTATTAGGTATTGGTAAACACTGGGGTAGTTTTGGTGATGGTTTAATAGATATGAGTGGTGAAGGTGCTAAATATACTTACTTCTCTCAGTTAAACAATATCTGTCTGGTAGCAGATACAGATGAAGAGTTTGAACGTCATGAACAACAGAAGAAGAATCATGCTATCAGATGGGCTACTCATCGGTTAGCCAAGTATCTAGCTACTGCTGTAAAGGATCTTGAACCACAGAAGGAAGATGTAGAAGAGTTTGAATTAGCTCCAATTACTAAGAGGGATAAGAAAACCCAGGAATTACCTTCCGTAGTTTATGTAATGCAACCACAATCTCAGATAGAAGAGTTAGGGTATAATGATTTGGTTTATGGTTGGGATACAAATCGAATGTTACCTACCTTAATGCATCCTAACGAGATACTAGATGGTGCAATTATAGGTGGTAGTTATATGTGTTGTTCTTCTAAATGGGCAACTTACGATTTTCAGAATTGTCCCACAATTAAGAAATTATATGAACAGCATGGAGAAACAATTAACTTTTTAGGTGTAATTATGTCTAACTTAAATGTAGTTCTAGAGCAAAAAGAAAGAGCTGCATTATTTGTACAACAGTTATCTACTTCTTTAGGTGCAGATGCAGCAATTATAGCCGAAGAAGGTTATGGTAATACAGATGCTGATTTTATTGAATGCTTTAAACTTTTAGAAGAGGCTGGGATTAAGACGGTAGGAATGACTAATGAGTGTACTGGTTCAGATGGTCATTCTCAACCACTAGTAAGTTTAGATGATGCTGCAGATGCTATTGTTTCTTGTGGTAATGTTTCTGCTTTAATTGAACTTCCTCCAATGGAAACAGTAATTGGTGAGTTAGAATCATTAGCACGAGATGGTTTAGCTGGAGGTTGGGAAGATGATGAAAAACTAGGTCCTTCAGTAAGAGAAGATGATTCAATTATCATGGCAAATGATTCAATGTTCTGTGGTGATCAGGTACTTGGTTGGTCTCCAAAGACAGTGAAAGAATTTTAATTTAAATATTTGAGGAGGTGTAAATGCATGAAAAAAGCAATTTTATATTTGAATCAATTTTTCGGACAAATCGGTGGTGAAGATAAGGCTGATTTTGCTCCTGTAATAAAAGAAGGTCAAGTTGGAGCAGGGATGTTACTTAATAATTTGTTAGAAGATGCAGAAGTAAGTCATACAGTTATTTGTGGAGATAACTTTATGGGATCAAATGAAGAAGAAGCTGTAGATACTATATTAGGTTTTTTAGAAGATAAAGACTTTGATATCTTCTTTGCTGGACCAGCTTTTCAAGCAGGACGATATGGTAATGCTTGTGGTGTAATCTGTAAAGCTGTAAAAGAGAAATTTGGTGTACCTGTTATTTCTTCTATGAACGAAGAAAACCCTGGTGTTGATATGTTTAAAAAAGATGTTGATATCTTGCCAGGCGGTCAAAGTGCAGCTAAAATGAAGGATGATATGACCAAGATGGCTGAACTTGGAAATAAATTTTTAGCTGGAGAAACAGGTCTTACTGCAGAAGAAAAAGGAATTTACATTAGAGGGAAGAGACATCAGGTTTGGCTAGAAGATGAAACGCCTGCTGCTGATAGAGCTATGGATATGTTATTGAAGAAGATAAATGGTGAAGAGTTCAAGAGTGAATTACCAATGCCTAAAATTGATAAAGTACCAATTGCTGATCCAATTGAAGATTTAAGTGAGGCTACAGTAGCTCTAGCTACATCTGGTGGTATTGTTCCTGTAGATAATCCTGATAAGATTCAATCTGCTTCTGCTACTAGATGGGGTAGATATGATGTAAGCGGTATGGATAAGTTAGAGAATAGAGAAGCAGGTGCATTTAAAACAATTCATGCTGGTTATGATCCAGCTGCTGCTAATGAAGATCCTAATCGTGTTTTACCTTTAGATGCATTAAGAGCTTATGAGAAAGAAGGAAAGATTGGAAAAGTTGATGATTATTTCTATGCGACTGTTGGAACTGGAACCGCAGAAGTTGAAGCAGCAAGAATGGGTCAAGAGATGGTAGAAGAGATGCAAAGAGATGGCGTAGATGCTGTTATTTTAACTTCTAACTGAGGTACTTGTACTCGTTGCGGTGCAACGATCGTAAAAGAGATTGAAAAAGCTGGAATTCCTATTGTTCAAATGGCAAATTTAATACCTGTTGCTAAAACAGTAGGAGCAAATAGAATGGTACCAACAATTTCTATCCCTTATCCACTTGGGGATCCTGGAACTTCTGAAGAAGAACAGTGGAAGTTAAGATATCATAGAGTTGGTGTTGCTTTAGATGCATTGACTACAGATGTTGAGGAACAAACAGTATTTAGTGTTGATATTTAATTAAATTTATTTCCCAGGGTACTATATAGTACCCTAGGAATTTAAATGTTTTGTATTTGTATTACTTTTAATATATTTTATTTATTATATAAGGGGGTTTGTTAAAGTGAAAAAAGATAATTTTTGGAATCCAGTTTTCACAATATCAATAGTAGTAGTAGTTATTATTGTAGGTTTAGGTGCTCTTATGCCAGAGGCTTTTGGAAATGTAACATCAGCATCATTTGATTTTTTAGTTGGTAATTTTGGTTGGTTTTATATTTTAACAATGTCAACGTTTGTGGTATTTTCGCTATATATGCTATTTGGTAAATTTGGTGATATTAAATTAGGATTACCAGATGATGAGCCAGAATATAGTTTAGTATCATGGTTTGGAATGCTATTTAGTTCTGGAATGGGTGTAGGGCTTATATTTTTTGGCGTGGCAGAACCATTATACCATTTTGGTGGACCACTTAGTGGGATAGCACCAGAATCTGCAGCAGCAGCAGATTTTGCTTTTAGAAAATCATTCTTGCACTGGGGATTACATCCATGGGCAGCTTATGCTGTTTTAGCATTGGCTTTAGCTTATATGCAATTTAGAAGAAAAGAATCAGGACTTATTAGTAGTGTATTCATTCCGCTAATTGGAAGAGATGGAGCAAAAGGGTCACTAGGTAAGACAATCGATATTTTAGCAATTTTTGCTACAGTTGCTGGTGTTGCATCTTCACTTGGAATGGCAACTATGCAGATTAATGGTGGATTGAATTTATTAGCTGGATTACCACTTAACCAAGGGATTCAATTAGCTATAATTGCTATTATCACATTCTTATTTGTGTTAACAGCTGTAATGGGAATTGAAAAAGGAATCAAACTTGTATCAGATATGAATATAACATTATGTGCAGGTTTAATGGTTGTAGCTTTCTTAGTAGGACCTAAAGTAGAGATTTTAAATAATTTAAGTAATTCTGTAGGTTTATATTTAGGTGGAATTGTTTCAGATAGTTTTGCAATATCAAGTGATTCTTGGTATGGTTGGTGGACTGTCTTTTACTGGGCATGGTGGATTGCTTGGGCACCATTTGTAGGAACTTTTATTGCTAGAATTTCTAAAGGAAGAACTATAAGAGAATTTATTTCTGGAGTATTAATTGCACCAACAATTGCATCTTTTTTCTGGTTTTCAATTTTTGGAACAGTTGGAATTAATGTTTATAATAAAATTGGTGAATTTACAACAGAAACAGCTTTCTTCAAAGTTTTTGAACATTATCCTCTTGGAACATTATTATCTGGTGTAGCAGTATTATTATTAACTACATTCTTTATTACATCAGCTAACTCAGCAACATTTGTATTAGGTATGTTTTCAGAAGAAGGAAATTTAAATCCTGCTACTCCTAAGAAAATAATTTGGGGATTATTAACTGCAGGATTAGCAGCTGTATTATTACTTGCAGGTGGTTTAGATGCGTTACAAACTGGGTCAATAGTTGCAGCCTTCCCATTTGCTTTTGTAATGATATTTGCAATGTATTCATTAGTAAAAGCTTTAAAAGGAGACAAAACATATATTGCTAATTATGAGAAAGATATTAAAAGCAATAGTGATAAAATTGAAAATAATAATGAGGTTACATGTTAGCAGATAAATGTAATCTTATATGATAAGGGACGAAATAATCGTCTCTTATCATTTGATAAAAAAGTAATCATGATTACTTTTTTATATTTTTGCTTTTTAACTCCCTATAAGAAATATTAAATTTTGTTGTCTACTATTGTTATAAGATATGTTAATACAACATTTAAATATGTTCTTGACATATTTCATAATAATTAATCATAAATAAAAGGGGTGAATTAAATGAGTAAGATTTATGATGTATTAATAGTTGGAGGAGGGCCAGCAGGATTAGCAGCAGGTCTTTATGCATCTCGTTCTAAACTTGATACTTTATTATTAGAAACAAATAGTCAAGTAGGAGGACAGGTGTCTACTTATCATGAAATGGAGAACTATCCTGGAGCACTTGATACTAGTGCACCAGAGTTAATGGAGAATTTTAGAGAACATGCTGAAGAATTTGGTACTGAAATCAAACAGGCAGAAGTTGAAGAAATTAAGCCAGATGGTTTTATAAAGACTGTTAGTACTAAAGATGGTACAGAATATAAGGCTAAAAGTGTAATAGTAGCTACAGGAGCAGAACCTAGAAGGTTAGGTGTTCCTGGTGAAGATGAATTTAAAGGTAAAGGAGTTTCATACTGTGCTACATGTGATGCTGATTTCTTTGTTGATTTAGAAGTTGTAGTTGTTGGGAATGGGAATTCAGCTATCGAAGAAGCACTATATTTAACTAAGTTTGCTAGTAAAGTAACAGTAGTTGTTATTCATGATGAAGGAACTATGGATGCAGATAAGATTTATCAAGAAAGAGCTTACGCTAATGATAAGATTGAATTTGTTTGGAATTCTACTTTAGAAGAAGCTAAGGGAGATGGATTAGTAGATACAGCTGTACTTAAAAATATTAAGACAGGAGAAAAAACAGATTTCTCTTGTGATGGTATCTTCATCTTTATTGGTCGAGTACCAAGAACTGATTTCTTAGAAGGAACTGTTGAACTAACAGATAATGGTTACTTAAAGACTGATGATAAATTAGAAACAAATGTACCTGGAGTTTATGCTGCAGGTGATGTTAGAGAAAAATTCCTACGCCAAGTAGTAACAGCTGCTGCTGATGGTGCTACAACTGCAACTGCTGCTGGAGGATATATTGAAGAAGAAGAATACTGGCAGAAGAATGTAGTAGAAGCAGAAGAAGATGTATTAGTAGCTTTCTGGAGTCCTACTAATGATGAAAGTATGGAAATGACAAACAAATTAGAAAATATGGATTTAGAGGCTCAGGGTGCTAAATTAGTTAAGATAGATACTTATAAAAATACTCGTATTTCTAATCGCTATGATGTAACTGAAGTTCCAACTTTACTTAAGCTTCAAGATGGTGAAGTTACAGATAAAATTGCTCAACCTACAGAAAGTGAAATAGAGGAGCTTGTATAGCTAATCAGTTTAGGTTTAAGGTTAAACTTAATTTAGTCTTAAACTTAAGCTTAAACTTATAAACTTGAAAGGAGATGAAAGTAATGATTAAAGTGGATAAGGAGAATTATGATGAGGAAGTATTAGAGGTATAAGGACCAGTAGACGACGGAGGGGCAGTTTTTGACAGTGAGCGAAACAGGACGTTGAGCGAACGGCAAGCGTCGGATACATATTGACTATTCCCGTAATATCATAAATGAGATTATATCGGTTATGCTAGGAAACTATAAATAAAGAATATATGCGATAATATTGCAAGTGACACATTATATCAATATAGTTATGATTTAAATTTATAGAATAAAATAGAATAAAATTGTAAAAAATATCAATAAATAATATATTAAATCGATTTTATAATCATGGTTGACAAATAATCACGATTATGTTATTATAATAACAAGCTAAATAAATTCATTAAAAATCTAACTTGGAGGTGGAATTATGTTAGAAGGAAAGAAAGTTGCTATTATTGGCGATCGTGACGGAATTCCAGCTCCTGCAATTCAAGAATGCATAGAAACAACTGGAGCCGAAGTAGTTTTTGGTTCTACAGAGTGTTTCGTGTGAACAGCTGCAGGAGCTATGGACCTGGAAAATCAAAAGAGGATCCAAGAGTTAGCTGAGGAACATGGAGAAGAAAACTTAGTAGTAATCTTAGGCGGTGCAGAAGCAGAAGCTTCTGGTTTAGCGGCCGAGACTGTTACTAATGGAGATCCTACTTTTGCCGGTCCATTAGCAGGAGTCCAGTTAGGACTCAAAGTTTATCACGTAGTAGAACCAGAGATTAAAGAAGAAATTGATGAGGATGTTTATGAAGACCAGATAAGTATGATGGAAATGGTTTTAGAAGTTGATGATATTGTTGAAGAAGTTAAGAAGTATAGAGAAGAATACTGTAAATTTTTAGATAATTAATAGATAATAACTAACTTTTTAAAAGAGTTGGTTATTACCTATTTGTACTGAAAAAAGAACAGGTACCAGATAATTGAAAGTCTGGTATCTGTCTTATGTCTGGTATCTATTTTAACACTAAAAAGAAAGGGGTGGAGATAGCAGTGCGTTTAGAAATAGATAATTTTCCTGTAGAAGAAATGCAGTTTGGAGATGAAACCTCTTATAATGACGGCTTATTGACTATTAATAAAGAAGAAGCTTTAGAGGTTGTCAAAAAGGATGAGCATATTACAGAAGCTGATATAGTATTTGCTCGTCCAGGAGAAGATAAGCGAATTGTTCCAGTTAAAGAAGCAGTAGAGCCAAGATATAAAGAAGATGAAGGTGCTGTCTTTCCAGGAGTAACAGATGATGTAGAAAGTGTAGGTAGCGGTAAAACAAAGGCCCTAAAAAATTGTAGTGTATTAGGTGTTGGTAAACATTGGGGTAGCTTTGGTGATGGTTTAATAGATATGAGCGGTGAAGGTGCTAAGTATACTTATTTTTCTGGACTGAATAATATCTGTTTAGTAGCAGATACAGATGAAGAATTTGAACGGCATGAACAGCAGAAGAAGAATCATGCTATCAGATGGGCTACTCACAGATTAGCTAAATACTTAGCTACTGCTGTAAAGGATCTTGAAGCAGAGGAAGAAAGCGTAGAGGAGTTTGAGTTAGCTCCTATTACTAAGCGTGATGATAAGACATCTGACCTTCCGTCTGTAGTTTATGTAATGCAGCCGCAATCACAAATGGAAGAAATGGGATATAATGATTTGGTTTACGGCTGGGATATGAATCATGTAGTACCTACTTTCATGCATCCTAATGAAATTTTGGATGGTGCAATGATTTCAGGAAGCTTCATGCCTTGTTCTTCTAAGTGGGCAACTTACGACTTTCAAAATTGTCCGACTATTAAAAAATTATATGAACAGCATGGAGAAACAATTAACTTTTTGGGTGTAATTATGTCTAATCTAAATGTTAATCTAGAGGAGAAAGAAAGATCAGCTATCTTTGTAGCACAGATAGCTAAATCTCTAGGAGCTGACGGTGCTATTTTAACTGAAGAAGGTTATGGTAATCCTGATGCTGACTTTATTGGATGCTTTGAAGCATTAGAAGATGCTGGCGTTAAAACAGTAGGATTAACTAATGAATGTACTGGTAGAGATGGTAAGTCACAGCCATTAGTAGCTTTAGATGATAAAGCAGATGCTATTGTTTCTACTGGTAATGTATCAGCTTTGATTGAATTGCCTCCAATGGAGACAGTGATTGGAGAGTTAGAAGCATTAGCTCGCGATGGTTTAGCTGGTGGTTGGCCGGATGATGATGAATTAGGTTCTTCAGTGAAAGAAGATGGTTCAATTATTATGGAGAATAACTCTATGTTCTGTGGAGATCAGATTATTGGATGGTCTACTAAGACAATGAAAGAATTTTAATAAATTAATATTTAAGGAGGTGCAAAAAATGAGTAAAAAAGCAGTTCATTATATAAATCAGTTCTTTGGGCAAATCGGTGGTGAGGAAGAAGCAGATTATCCACCGAGCATTGAAGAAGGTACAGTTGGCCCGGCAAATTTATTAGATAATTTATTGGATGCTGAAGTGACTCATACAGTTATCTGCGGAGATAATTACATGGGGTCTAATGAGGAAGATGCAGTAGAAACTATCTTAGAGGCTCTAGAAGATATAGACTTTGATATCTTCATTGCTGGTCCAGCCTTTCAAGCAGGTAGATATGGATCTGCCTGTGGAACAATAGGTAAAGCAGTTAAGGAAAGATTTGAGGTTCCAGTAATTACCTGTATGAATGAAGAAAATCCTGGGGTAGACATGTTTAAGAAGGATTTGCATATCTTTCCTGGTGGAGCAAGTGCAGCTAAAATGAGAGATGACATGAAGAAGGTAGCTGACTTTGGAAACAAAATTTTAAATGGTGAAGAGTTACTTTCAGCTGAAGAAGAAGGCTATTTCCTACGAGGGAAGAGACATCAAGTCTGGTTAGAAGATGAAACTCCAGCGGCTGAACGGGCAGTGGATATGCTGCTTAAAAAGTTAAATGGAGAAGAATTCGAAACTGAATTACCTATGCCGGAGAATATGGGAGTAGAAATTGCTGATCCAATTGAAGATTTAAGTGAAGCTAAAGTTGCTCTAGTTACTTCTGGTGGTATTGTACCTGTAGGTAATCCGGATAATATTCAGTCTGCATCTGCTACTCGTTGGGGTAAGTATGATATCTCTGATTTAGATGAATTCCCTAGCAGAGAAGAAGAAGAAGGATATAGAACTATCCATGCAGGATATGACCCAGCAGCTGCTGATGCAGTTCCTGACCGAGTAGTTCCTCTTGATGCAATGCGGAAGTATGAAGAGGAAGATAGAATTGGAAAGCTGCATGGTTATTTCTACACAACAGTAGGAACAGGTACTACTGAAGCTGAAGCTTCTAGAATGGGTGCTGAAATAGCAGAAGAGCTATTAGAGGCTGATGTTCAGGCAGTAATATTAACTTCTACATGAGGAACTTGTACTCGTTGCGGTGCAACGATATATAAAGAGATTGAAAAGACAGGAATTACAATTGTTCAAATGGCTAACTTAATTCCAGTAGCTGAATCTGTAGGAGCAAATAGAATGGTACCAACTATTTCTATTCCTTATCCACTAGGCGACCCAGCTGATTCTGAAGATGATCAATGGAAATTACGTTATCATAGAGTCGGTGTAGCTTTAGATGCTTTAGAAACAGATATTGAAGATCAGACTGTATTTAATGTAGAAATTTAGAAAAAATGATTTTGGCCTACCAAAATTATATAATTTAGGTAGGCCAAAATCAGTTAAATGGATTGGGATGAAATAATTACTAGAGAGGAGAAAACTATGAATAAAAAAATAGGTACAGTTTTTTATATTTCATTAATTATTACTTTAATTGTTGCTAGTTGGGGAATATTTGCTCCAGTTCATTTTGAAAAAGTAGCTAATAGTATTTTTCATTTTTTAACTACTAATTTTGGATGGTTGTATTTATTAGCAGCTTCAAGTTTTGTGTTTTTTGGTATAGCATTGGCTAGTAGTAGGTACGGTAAAGTTAAGTTAGGAAAGGATGATGAAGAACCAGAATATGATACACTTTCTTGGTTTGCTATGTTATTCAGTGCCGGGATGGGAATTGGACTAGTTTTTTGGGGAGTTGCTGAACCAATTTCTCATTTTTTGCATCCACCAGTAGGTGCAGGTGGAACTGCTAAAGCAGCTGAGAAGGCAATGACTTATTCCTTTTTTCATTGGGGATTTCATGCCTGGGGATGTTATAGTATTTTAGCTATGACCTTAGCTTACTTTCAATTTAGAAAGGAAACGCCAGCCTTAATAAGTAAAACTTTTAAGCCATTGCTTGGTGACAAAATTAATGGTCCTTTGGGAAAAACAATTGATATATTAACAGTTTTGGCTACAGTAGCAGGAGTTGCTACTTCTTTAGGATTAGGTACAATTCAGATTAATGGTGGACTCAATTATTTATTTGGTATTCCTATTAGTTCTTTGGTACAAGTTGGAATCATTTTATTAATTACTGTAATTTATATTGTGACTGCAATAAGTGGTTTGGATAAGGGAATTAAGGCAATTGCTAATTTGAACTTAAGAGTTGCTCTTATCCTACTGGTAACTGTTATAATAATTGGGCCGACAGCTAAAATTTTCAATATGTTGACTTCTGGAATAGGAGGTTATTTGAGTAATTTATTTAATTTAGGATTTAATACTCGTATTTACACTAATCCTGATTGGATGGGAAGTTGGACGATCTTTTATTTAGCTTGGTGGATTGCTTGGGCTCCTTTCGTAGGTACTTTTATTGCTCGAATTTCAAGAGGAAGAACAATCAGAGAGTTTGTAGGAGGAGTTTTAGCAGTTCCTAGTTTAGCAAGTATGATTTGGTTTGCTGCATTTGGTACTTCAGCTATTAATTTGAATTTTACTGGTTCCGAAAAAGTAGTTGAAGCTGCTTCCAAGAATGTTTCTACTGCATTATTTGAAATTTTTGCTCATTATCCATTAGGTTTTTGGATTTCAGTAGTAACTATTTTCTTAGTATTTACTTTCTTTATTACATCAGCCAACTCAGCTACTTTTGTATTAGCTATGATTTCATCTAAAGGAGATTTAAATCCAACTAATAAAGTTAAAAGTGTTTGGGGAGTTGTACAAGCCGGTTTAGCTATTGGTTTATTGATTTCTGGTGGATTAGAAGCTTTACAAATTGCTTCTATTGCAGGGGCATTTCCTTTTGCAATTATCATGATTTTGATGTGTGTTTCACTTTATAAATCATTAAGGGAAGAGGAATTAAATAGTTAATTTTGATATAGAGACTAAATATAAGTACAAGTTTAAAATATGCTTATTCTGTTATAAAGGAGGCAGTCAAATGAATAAAGAATATGATGTATTAATTATTGGCGGCGGACCAGCAGGTCTATCAGCTGGGATGTATGCTTCTCGTTCCAAGTTAGATACATTACTGTTAGAAACAGGCGATGTAGGCGGGCAGCCAAAAAGTTATGAAGAGATGGAAAATTATCCTGGTGTGCTTGATGCTAGCGCTCCTGAGTTAATGGACAATTTTAAAGAACATGCCGAAAAATTTGGAACTGAGATAAAAGAAGGCGAAGTAAAAGAGATAGATGCAGATGGCTTTGTTAAAACTGTAACTACTAAAGAGGGAGTTGAGTACAAGGCCAAGAGTATAATCCTAGCTACTGGAGCTGAGCCAAGAAGATTAGGCGTCGAAGGCGAAGAAGAATTTAAAGGTAAAGGAGTATCTTACTGTGCAACCTGTGATGCCGACTTCTTTGTTGATCTAGAAGTAGCTGTCGTAGGTAATGGTAATTCAGCTATCGAAGAAGCTCTATATTTAACTAAGTTTGCCAGCAAAGTAACAGTTATTGTCATCCATGAGGAAGGAACTATGGATGCCGACAAGATTTATCAAGAGAGAGCTTATGAGAATGATAAGATAGAGTTTGTCTGGAATTCAACTGTAGATAGAATCGAAGGCGACGGCTTAGTAGATAAAGCAGTCCTTAAGAATATCAAAACAGGTGACTTAACTGATTTTGAATGTGATGGTATCTTTATCTTCATCGGTCGGGTTCCCAGCACAGACTTTGTAGAGGATACAGTGGAACTAACAGATAATGGCTATATTAAAGTTGATGATACATTAGAAACTAGTAAACCAGGCGTCTTTGCTGCCGGAGATGTAAGAGAGAAATATCTACGTCAGGTAGTAACAGCCGCAGCCGATGGAGCAACAACAGCTACAGCTGCCGGAGGCTATATTGAGGAAGAAGAATACTGGCAGGAGAATGTATTAGAGGCAGATGAAGACGTATTAGTAGCTTTCTGGAGTCCTACTAATGAGGAAAGCATGGACATGACAAATAAGTTAGAGAATATGGATTTAGATGCTAAGTTAGTTAAGATAGATACTTATAAGAATATGAGAATTTCTAATCGTTATGAAGTAACAGAGATTCCAACTCTGCTTAAGCTGCAGGATGGCGAAGTTGTAGAAAAGCTTATTCAACCTACAGTTGATGAATTAGAAGAGATTATTTAAACCAAACTAAAATAAACTTGAAAGGGGCTGAAAATAATGATTGAAGTAGACAAGGAGAATTATGAAGAGGAAGTATTAGAAGTAGAAGGACCAGTAATGGTAGATTACTGGGGAGAAGGTTGTGACCACTGTTTAGAATTAATGCCTGGAGTTGAGGACTTAGCTGAAAAGTATGGCGATGATATGAAGTTCTGTAAGTTAAATATTAAAGGTAACCGCCGTTTAGCTATGAGCCAGCAGGTTATGGGCTTACCATCAATGGTATTCTATGTTGATGGAGAAAAGGTAGAACACTTAAGTGGCGACGACTTAACAATTGAAGAGATTGAGGAAGAGATTAAGCAGCATATTTAAGTATTGATGGATTAAGCGGCTTCATCTAATTTCACCTAATAGGGTGGAGCTGCTTAATCGATATCTAATTATTATGTAGTTACAGTGCATAATCCAGCCTGGGAAGTTTCTCCTTTCCAGATCTTTTTTCTCTCTTGCTGCTAATTGTAAATAATTTAAACTCT
This sequence comes from Acetohalobium arabaticum DSM 5501, assembly GCF_000144695.1. Taxonomy (GTDB): domain Bacteria; phylum Bacillota; class Halanaerobiia; order Halobacteroidales; family Acetohalobiaceae; genus Acetohalobium; species Acetohalobium arabaticum. The sequence goes on along the minus strand of NC_014378.1, from coordinate 2,383,198 downwards.
CATGGTTTGAATAAGCTATTTTGAAAGCAGTCAATAACTGTGACGAAAAAATTTAGATTTCACTCTGAAACAACCCAGACTGAAATTATAACATAATATTTACTATTCCTGCAATATCTTGAATGATCATATTAATTATGTTTTGAAGCTTTAGTCAATTTTAGTCTTGTGTAAGTCTGCGTCCAAAAGTTAATTTTAATGAAAATCTTAAATATATTATCAATTAATAAAATAATGGAGGTGCCAAGTATGAGTGAAGCAGTATTAAAAGGAAGCAGTTATGTATTAGTTCATGCTGCTAATACTTTATTAGAACATGGATCCACACAAACATCAGAGAGAGCACAGAATCCAGATAGTGAATATCTAAAGCAAGCACCAGAATTTTTAAGAAGTTATGAAGAGGTAGTAAGTTATGGTCCAAACCAGTCCTATATTGGAAATATGTCAATAAAAGATTTAGAGGATATTGAACGTCCTTGGTATGAGAATAATGTTGATGATGCCAGCCGGTTCAGTGACTGGGGCGAGATTATGCCTGAAGATGAATTTTATGGAGTAATGAAGATGGCTGACAGCTTTGATTTAGTACAACTAAGTGAAGACTTTGCCAAAGATGTAAAAGATAAATTAGCAGATCATAGTTTATTAGAAGATAATTTAGATCAAATAGAAGGTACAGCTGTTGATTCCATTCAAGAGATGGTAGATGAACATACTGCTGAACCTCTATACTTAGATGGAGAATTAATCGGCTGTGTTAAACAGGCCCATGATACAGATGTTAACCTCAATGCCCATACTATGTTAGAGAATACAGTAGTTAAGGCTTCAGGAATACTTTCTATGCTCCACTTAGGTAAGCAGGAAGAAATCGATTTAGCCGAGGTAGACTATGTAATCGAAGTATCCGAGGAAGCCTGCGGTGATATTAATCAGCGCGGCGGAGGCAACTTTGCTAAATCAATAGCAGAAATGGCCGGCTGTAAGCAGGCTACTGGTTCAGATACTAGAAGCTTCTGTGCTGGACCTGCTCATGGTTTAATCCATGCTGCTGGTTTAGTTAAATCAGGTATGTTTGATAATGTAGTAGTAGTAGCCGGTGGTTCGACAGCTAAGTTAGGTATGAATGGAAAAGACCACGTTAAGAATGAAATGCCTATTTTAGAAGACTGTTTAGGCGGCTTTGCTGTCTTGGTCAGTGAAGATGACGGTAAGAGTCCAGTTATCAGAACAGATGCTGTAGGTCGTCATACAGTGGATACAGGGTCTTCTCCACAAGCAGTAATCTCTTCTTTAGTAACTGAACCGTTGGATAACATAGACCTAGGAATTACAGATATCGATAAATATTCAGTAGAAATGCAGAATCCAGATATTACAGAACCAGCAGGTGCAGGTAATGTACCAGAATCTAACTATAAGATGATTGCTGCCCTGGGAGTTAAGCGGGGAGATTTAGAGAAAAAAGAGCTACCTAATTTTGTAGATGAACACGGTATGCCCGGCTTTGCACCAACACAGGGACACATTCCATCGGGAGTACCCTTTATTGGCCATGCTCGCCGTGAGATGTTAGCAGGCGAGATGGAGCGGAGCATGATTATCGGTAAAGGAAGTCTATTTTTAGGTAGAATGACTAACTTATTTGATGGTGTATCCTTTATTATGGAAGCAAATGAAGGACAGGATAGCAACGAGACAGGAGTCAGTGAAGACGAGATTAAAGGTATCGTAGCTAAGGCAATGCGTAACCTATCTGATTCCTTACTAGCTGATGAAGAATAAAGGAGGTGGAAAAATGGCCAACAAAGAAGCAAAAAAGAAAGTAGCTAATGTCTTTAATCAAGTGGCAGATGCTATAGAGACCGGTCAGTTTGGAGCTAAAACTAAAGTAGGGATTACCACTTTAGGTAGTGAACACGGAGTAGAAGAGATAGTCAAGGGGGCAGAGATGGCCCATAATAAGCATCAAGACCTTGAAGTAAAGTTAATAGGTCCTGATGTAGATACAGAACTATCAGTAATTTATGAAACAGACTGTGAAGAGACAGCCCATGATAAGATGGAAGAATTGCTGCAGGCAGGTAAGATAGATGCCTGTGTAACCAATCACTTTAACTTTCCCATCGGCGTCTCCACAGTAGGAAGAGTCGTAACACCCGGTTTAGGAAGAGAGATGCTGTTGGCTACTTCGACAGGTAGTTCAGCTACTAATCGGATTACAGCCATGGTGAAGAATGCAATTTACGGTATCACTGCCGCTAAAGCATTAGGTAATGAGAATCCAAGTGTAGGAATTTTGAATGTTGACGGCGCTCGACAGGTAGAACAGGCTCTTAAGGAATTAAAAGATAATGGTTATGAAATCAACTTCAGTGAAACAGTTCGTGCCGACGGCGGCTGTGTAATGCGCGGAAATGATCTCTTACAGGGTTCAGCCGATATAATGGTAACAGATACTTTAACCGGTAATCTATTGATGAAAGTATTTGGAGCCTTCACCACTGGAGGCAGCTACGAATCATTAGGCTACGGTTATGGTCCGGGAGTAGGCGAAGACTATGATCAGATTATCAACATCATTTCCCGAGCCTCCGGAGCACCAGTAATTGCCGGAGCCATTCGCTATGCAGCCGACGCAGCTCAGGGAGAACTTACTAAAGTAGCCCAACAAGAATTTAAAGCAGCCAAGGATGCAGGCCTAGAAGAGATTATTGAAGATATAGAAAGCAGTAATTCGGCAGCTGAAGAAGAAGTTTCAGCTCCGCCAGCTAAAACGGTAGATGAAGAGATTTCAGGAATAGATATCTTAACCTTAGATGATGCCAAGGCAGCCCTCTGGAAAGAAGGAATCTATGCCGAGACAGGCATGGGCTGTACAGGACCTGTAGTAATGGTAGCTAGTGAAGATGAAGAAGAAGCTATGGAGATTCTTACTGATGAAGGATTTATTGGTTAATATTAAAAAGTCGCTCTTTTAAACGGGAGCGGCTTTTTTTACTATTAGCATAAAAAATCAATTATAGGATGTTAAATAATGAAAATAGGATTAATCAGATACTTACAAACTGAAGAAGAATGTGGTGGAGTACATTGTTTTAAGACTATAGAGAATAAAATTTTCACTATCTAATATTCTTAAAGATAAAAGAATCATTTTTTCTACTATATAATTGGTTTTAATGTTTAATAGAATCAGCCCTTGGGCTGATTCTATCTATGAGATCATATTCTATTTAGAAGTATTTGCTCTTTTCTTTAAGATTGTTTTAATATGCTGCATAGTTCGTTGTACAGCTTCTTCTGTAGAGTAATTTAGTCTATTATTGATTATTAAAGAGAGCATTCCCTGATAAACCAATCTAATTAGTTCATTAATTTCTTTAGCTTTTTCTGGTGTAAAATATCCTTCCTGAATGCACGGCTGAAGTAATTTTTCACACCGTTTAGAGAAGTTAGACTCCATTAACATAGGAACTAAATCTTGAGGGGGATCACCTAATTCTTCAGGAAAGAGGGTATAGTAGTTGCAAATTAAATTTTCAGGTTTATCACCGATATTGGCGGTAAAAATTGCATAATAAATTTGTGGTTTTTTAAAACAGTATTCACAGAAGCATTGCCAGACTGATATAGTTCGCTCTAGTGGATTACTAACTTCATCTATGTAGTCAGGTAAAGCTTGTACATAATCATTAATGAATTTCATAGCAGCAAAAGAAATTAATTGGTTACAGTTATCAAAGTAATTATAGATAGTAGCACTATTATATCCAGTGATTTTAGCTATCTTTCTAATAGTAACTTCTTCAATTCCTTCTTCATCAATAATTTGAGCAGTTGCTTCAATAAAAAGTTTTGCGATCCTTATTTTTTTGATATCGTTATTTTGTATTTCAATCATTTGAATTATCCACCCTTTATCTTGTTTCTACGTTATTTAAATATATCGTAAATTAATTTTAAAGTCAAGGTTCTATGTTTCAGTTTTAGAGATTATATCTGATTTTTTACTCTTGACAAATCTATATGGAGAGTATATAATAATTGTTGTAATTTAATAATTAAATATGGGAATGGCTGTGCCCCTGGTGGGCACCCCGGACTTCAAATCCGGCGGCGGGCCAGCCTTGAGCTGTCCGCGGTAGGTTCGATTCCTACACATTCCCGCCAAAATAAATCTAAATTGTTAAAGGGGAGTAGCTACCTTACTTTTAGTAAGGAGATAAAATCAACATCTTGATCAATTGATCTGGTTTTATCATAACTATATTTTATCTAGTTAAGTGAGACTTTTAACATAATGAGATTATATTATTATGATCTTATTATGTTAAAAGTCTCTTTTTTATTGTATAGAAAATTATACTTTTTGTAGAGTGTAGATACTTTTTAATAGTCAATTTAAAAGTAAGGGACTTAGAATGAATAATATTTAATTGAGATGTAGGGAGGAAATTAAATTGTTAAAATTATGGCTTATATTTTTATTAGCTGCAGTTTTTATTATTATAGCAGGTACTAAATTATCTAAATATGGAGATATAATAGCTATTAAGACTGGATTAGGTCAGGCTTTAGTAGGTAGTATTCTAATGGCAGGTGCAACTTCTTTACCGGAAGTAATGACTAGTTCTACTGCTGCTATTATTGGAGCGCCTAATATTGCAATAGGTAATGTTTTTGGAAGTAATACCTTTAATTTGATGGTTTTAGCTTTGGTAGATTTGGTTCATGGTTCGGGTCCATTTATGTTAAAGGTGCATTCAAAGCATATTTTATCTGCTTTATTGGGAATCTTATTATCAGTCTTTGCAACTTTATTTATATTAGTAGGCTATCTAAGTGAATTAAATATTGAATTTTTGGGAATAGGGCTAGGTCCAGTTCTTATTGTAGCAGTCTATTTGATTGGAACTAGATTGATTTTTCGTTATGAAAAGAAGAATAATGTTGAGGAGGAGGAAGAAGAATTATTAGATTTAGATATTTCTTTAAATAAAGCAGTCTTGGCCTTTACTATAGCTGCAGTAGTAATTATCATTTCAGGTATTTATTTATCCTCAACAGCAGATAAGATTGCTGAACTTAGCGGTTTAGATGAAAGTTTCATGGGAACTATACTGGTAGCTGCTGCAACTTCCCTGCCGGAGATGGTAGCTGCTTTAGCGGCAATTAGGATCAATGCTTATGATATGGCTGTAGGAAATGTCTTCGGCAGTAATATTTTCAATATGGTGATTATTTCTATTATCGATCTCTCTTATAGAGAAGGTTCTGTATTGGCTGCTGTTTCTCTATCACATGCTGTTACGGCTGTATTAGGAGTGATTTTAAGCAGTATTGCAGTAATAGGACTCTTTTACCGTTCAAAGAAGACCTTCATAACTATAGGCTGGGATTCTGTAGCAATTTCAATTACTTATCTTTTTGGAGCTTATTTATTATTTAGATTAGGTGTTAATTTTTAATTTTGAATTTGAAAATTATTTTCATTTATTATTTAAGAAAATATTTTTTACTTGCAACTAGTTTATGAGGCAGGAATTAAGTCTAAATTTGAATAAAAAATTACTTTCAAGAGATAATTTGATGTCATTCTATCTCATCCTTATAAATAGCTTGACAAAGTGATAGATTTTAATTATAATACTATCCGATAAAGAAGAGGTAATTGACTTATAATTACTTTCCAGGAGGGATAGTTAATCAATGTTGTCTGATAGGATTGTAGAATGGATGCAGAAAGAAGTAGAGAAGCGGGGAGCTAATGGGGCAATATTAGGACTTAGTGGAGGAGTTGACTCTTCAGTAGTTGCTGGTTTGATTAAAGAAGCATTCGGTGATAATACTTTGGGAGTTTTGCTACCTACTGATGGTAGTATTGATAAAGATACAGAATATGCCAAGTTAGTTGCTGATGAGTTTAATTTAGAGACAGTTACAGTTAATCTTGGGGAAGTATATGATGTATTTGAAGGTAAATTATCTGAAGCAGATGTAGAGGAAGCTGATGTAAGCCATTGGCCGCAGACTAAACTGGATGCCAGTGGAACTGGAAATCGGGCTGGAGATAATATGAAGCCGCGGCTTAGAATGGTTAGTCTACATTACTTAGCAGAAAAGATGAATTATGTTGTAATGGGAACTAGTAATAAGAGCGAAGTTATCACTGGTTACTATACAAATAACGGTGATAATGCTACAGACCTTCGTCCACTAGGAGATTTATTAAAGACAGAAGTCTGGGAGTTAGCCCGGGAAGTAGGAGTACCAGAAGAGATTATTGAGCGTCCTCCTTCAGCTGGTTTGCGAGAAGGAGAGGCCGATGAAGATGAGATTGGGATTAGCTATAAAAAGTTAGATGCTATTTATAAAGCTCTTAAAGATGATAAAGATCTAAGTAAATTTGAAACTGAAAAGGTTAAGCGAGTACAGGAATTAGTTAATGCTGCTAAAGATAAGGAAGAAGTTCCTGTATTTGAAAAGTAGTATTTTAGATCTATTATCAACTTTAAAGGAGTGAGATAAGTGGAGAAAAAGTACATAGCTGTGTTTTTGTTGGTTGTAATTAGTGCTGCTAGTTTGGTTTCGGGTCAGGCATTAGCTGAGTCAAATGATATGATAATTTTAGGTGAAGCTGATTGGCCTGGAATTAGAGCTAAGAATGCAGTTGCAGTTCATGTTTTAGAAACAATTGGCTATAGTGTAGAAACACAGACTGGAGCAGATCCTATTATGTATCAGGGATTAGCTCAGGGTGATATAGATGCATATTTAGGTTCTTGGATGCCATCAATGGAGAATACTAGAAAAGAATTGAAGGATAAAATCAATGTTGTGGCTACTAATATGGATGAAGGGATTTATACTATGGCAGTTCCTGAGTATGTCTGGGAAGCCGGCGTTAGAAGTTATGCTGACTTGGATAAGCATGCAGATAAGTTCAACCATAAAATGTATGTTGGACCTGCTGGTTGGGCTTCATCAAAGACTATGGCTAAAGCAGTAAAGAAAGATATTTATGGTCTGGGAGACTGGCAAGCAGTAAATAGCAGCCAATCAGCTATGATGGCACAAGTAAAGAGATCGGTAAGAAGAGAAGAATGGATTGTCTTTATCGGTTGGCAGCCTCACTGGATGAATTATATTTTAGATATTAAGTATCTAAAGGATCCAAAGGGCTTATGGGTAAGTCCAGAATCCTGGGTGGATACTATAACTAGAACAGGATTTAAGGAAGATCATCCGGAAGTAAATAAATTCTTGAAGCAGTTTAAGGTCGATGTTGAAGCCAATGATAAATGGATCTATGAAGTAGGAAAGAACAGTAGAGATTCTAAAGAGGTAGCGCGGGAATGGATTACAGAAAATATGGATGTAGTAAAAGGCTGGTTAGAAGGAGTTAAAGCCCAGAATGGTAAGAAAGCGGCTGAAGTTTTAGAAGAAAAGCTTACTGAATAATTAAATTTAAAGCAGTTTGCCTATCAAATCTTTAAAAGATTTGATAGGCTTTTTTTATTTTTGGTTTTTATGTTATACTAAGAATAAAAAGGAGTGTTTATATTGAAGATTAAGCTGCTTGTAGAAGATACTGTTTACAGATCAGAGCTATTAGCGGAGCATGGTCTTGCTTTATGGGTAGAATATAATGAAGAAACATTCTTATTTGATACTGGTCAAGGAAAAGTTATATTACATAATGCTGAAAAGTTAAATGTTAATTTAGACTCTATAACTAAAGTTTTTCTAAGTCATGGACATTATGATCATACTGGGGGATTAGAGAAGGTATTAAGTGTTAATTCTGAAGTCCATGTTTATGGCCACCCGGAACTTTTTATTCCAAAGTATAGTAATCAGAATGGAGAATTAAGTAAGAAAGGAAGTGAAATAGCTAAAAGTGATATTAAGAACTTCACTCCTGTAACAGAGACTGTTGAGGTTACTGAAGGAGTTTGGATTATCGGTGAAGTACCTAACAGTTCCGAGTTTGAAAAGTTTAATCCGGATTATAAACGCCATATAAATAAAAGAGATACTGATTTGATAACTGATGAATTTAAAGATGATCAGACGGTATTCTTTGAGACTTCCCAGGGATTGGTAATTCTGTTAGGTTGCAGCCATGCTGGAGTGGTGAATATTTTAGAGTATATAAAAGAGTTTACTAACGGTCAAAAGATTCATGCAATTATTGGGGGCATGCATCTTATTTCAGCTGATGAAGGGAGAATCAAAAAAACGGTTGATTATCTGGCTACATTGGACTTTGATTTGTTGGTTCCTCTCCACTGTACAGGTTTTACAGCAGTTAAAGCTATGAAAGAAGCATTTGGTGAGCGAGTCTTAATTCAGCAGACAGGTCATAAATTAGAAATTGCTGACTAGAAAATATATTTTTGAACAGGAGGCTAAAGGATGAAGTATACAGAGTGGCTAACAAGAACAGGATTATTGTTAGCTTTAACTTTAGTAATTCAGATGCTGGGATTTCCTCCCTTTGTAACCGGGCCTTTGGTGAATATGATGCTCTTTACTACTGTGCATTTAGTTGGCTGGTTAGGAGCTAGTTTGGTTGGAGGTGTAACACCATGGATTGCTTTAATGAGGGGGATTTTACCACCGCCGTTAGCTCCTATGATTCCTTTTATTATTGCTGGGAATATTATTTTAGTATCTGTTTATTATTTCATGTTAGGGCGTAATAATTATTTAGGTATTGGACTGGCAGCGTTATTAAAGTTTGCTGTTCTATCATCAGGAGTAAGGTTCTTAGTTGAGCTGCCGCCTAAAATAGCTCAGTTAATGCAGGTGCCACAGCTATTGACAGCATTAGCAGGAGGCTTTCTGGCATTGATTCTGGTTAGGCTTTTAACAACAGCCTTAGAGTAAAGAAAGAATGTATTATTAATACTTTATCTAAAAGTTAACTCGTGATACAATAAGATAAAGACTTGTTAATTAACCGAGGTGGTTTTAATTACCGATTTAAGAGGAGATTTGTCAGGGATAAAAGACCGTTATATTGAAGAACTGGAAATGATGTCAAGTAGTATTTTTTCTAGCGGAGAATTAGTAGCTATTGATTTTTTATATCAGATTATTAATATTGCTTCTGAGATTGAGGATAAAATAGCAGTCTTAATTAATCGCCGTGGTGAGGTTTTACGGATTAAAGTGGGAGAACTAACCAATGATTTTTTTGCTGGAGCTAAGCAGCGCCGAAGTGTTAAACGTTTAAGCGGATTGAGATGTATCTATCTTACATTCAATTCACAGTTAAATCGAAAGAATAAAATCTTCTTAAAAGAATATAGGTTGGATCTATTGGTCCATCTTTCCTTGGCTGATAGGCAGTCTAAACTTGAAGCTTTAGTACATTATCCTAAAGTTGATAATGGCCAATTAGTAGTAGGTAGCGAACTAAAAGGCCCCTTTTCTCTAACAGAGTTAACCGAAACTGATTATTCAACTGAAATAGAGGATATTGAAGATAAACTACAGGAGACTGAAACAGTTAAAGTAACAGAAGCTGAATCGGAAGCAGCAGTTTTAGTCTGCTTAATAACCGAAGATGATACTGGATATAATCAAGAAGAACCGCTAGCTGAATTAGAGAATTTGGTACAGACAGCAGGTATAGAAGTAAAGGGGAAAGAAATTCAATATCGTAAAGATCCTGATCACAGTTATTATATAGGTTATGGGAAAGTACAGGAACTGAAGGAATTAAAATATCGATTAGGAATTAATGTTATTATCTTTGATGAGGAATTAAGTCCAGCCCAGCAGCGTAATTTAGAAGATGAGTTAGGGGTTAAGGTAATTGACCGAACAGAGGTGATTTTGGATATCTTTGCCCAACATGCCAATAGTAAAGAAGGAAAACTGCAGGTGGAATTAGCTCAGCTGCATTATCTTCTTCCCCGGTTGACAGGTAAAGGAGAAGACTTATCAAGATTGGCAGGCGGAATCGGTACTAGAGGACCTGGAGAAAGTAAATTAGAGATTGACCGCCGGAGAATAAGAAAAAGGATTGATAATCTAGAGGCTGAGATTAACCGGGTACAGCAGACTCGGGCTACACAGCGGTCTCGGCGCAAACTACCGACTATATCATTGGTAGGTTATACTAATGCCGGTAAATCTACCTTACTCAATAGATTAACTGAGGCTACTGCGGTAACGAAGGATGAATTATTTGCTACTCTGGATTCTAATACCTGCCGGCTCAAACTGCCGGTAGGAAGAAAAGTGTTAATCAGTGATACTGTTGGCTTTATCCGCAAACTGCCTCATCAATTAATTGCTGCTTTTAGAGCTACTCTAGAAGAAGTTACTGAAGCAGATATTTTGTTACATGTAGTTGATGTTACTGAAGCTGATTATAAAGCCAAGATGGATGCTGTAGTGGAAGTCTTATCTGAGCTGAATGTGCTGGATAAACCAATAATTACTATTTTAAATAAGATAGATTTGCTTAAAGACCAGAAACAGGTTGAATTAATCCAGCAGAATCTGAAAAATTCTTTAGTTATATCAGCTAAAGAGGGTCAGGGAGTAGATAGATTACTGGATGAGATATCAAATCTTTTACTGGATACAATGGTGGAATTGGAGCTATTGTTGCCGTATTCTGATGCTGGAGCTTTAGAGCTGATACACCAGCGCGGCAAAGTATTAAGAGAGGAATATAGTAATGAGGGAATCTCCATCAAAGCAAGAATTAGCCAGCAGATGGCTAACCAAGTTGATGAAGATTATATTATTTTCCGAAGATCGTTGGCTTGATTTCTTATTTTTATCGGCGGTAGAAGGAAGTATATTCTTTTGTTAAACCATAACTATCAGGTTTTAGGAGATATTCAGTATTACCTAAAAAGAGGAAGCCGTCTTTAATCAAAGCATTACTCAATTTTTGAGTGATTTTCTTTTTGGTTTCTTTAGTAAAGTAGATAAAGACATTACGGCACAGAATTAGATTCCACTTGGAGCGATAAGAGTCAGTTAAAAGGTTATGCTGTTTAAAGTTGACCTTGTTTTTGATTTTGGGGTCGAGAACGTATCTATCATTCTGTTCTGTAAAGTATTTATTGAGAATAGCTGTTTCTGTTTTTTTTACTGAGTTTTCATTATAGATACCCTTCTTAGCTGTTTTCAGAATCTGGTGATCTATATCTGTGGCTAGAATTTCAAATCTTCTGGGGTTAATTCCTAATTCATTTAATATAATTGCTAGGGTATACGGTTCGGAACCATCCGAACAGGCTGCACTCCAGATCTTAACTTTATTATTATGTTCAAATAGTTCTGGGAATACTTCTTCCTTTAAGTAATTGAAGTTTTTGGGATTCCGGAAGAATTCAGAAGTGTTAATAGTAAAGTGGTCCAAGAATTCTTTTTTAAAGTCTTTATCGGTCTTTAAGAGATCTAAACATTCATTATAATCTTTGATATCATTCTTATCCATTAAGCTATTGATACGTCTTTTGACTCGTTTAGTTTTATAGCTGCTGAGATCAATATTTATATTGCGAGAGGCTCTCTTTCTGAATTCAGTAAAATTAAGCGTCATAAACCTGCTCCTTTCTCTTTAACTTAGATTATTATATATATATGATAATTCCACTTCTGTTATAAAAGTCCTGCATAAAAGTAAAAGCTGGAAGTAAATGTTTTTAATAAGGGGATGATCAAGATTACTTTAGAAGTCTGTTCTTTAGCTAGCGGCAGTTCAGGAAATTCTATTTATGTTGCCACTGATAAAAAGAAGGTATTAGTAGATGCTGGTTTGAGCGGTAAAAGAGTTTCAGAGAGATTGGCTGAAATAAATGTAGATGGTAGTGAGCTGGATGCTATATTAGTTACTCATGAACACGGAGATCATATTAAGGGGGTTGGAATTCTATCCCGTCGGTTTAATCTTCCTATCTATGCTACTGAAAAAACCTGGGCAGCAGCTAAAGAAGATCTGGGAAAAATAAAACCAGAGTATATATGTATAATTAATAAAGAAGGCTTAAGCCTAGGGGATTTAGAGTTAGAATCCTTTGAGATTCCTCATGATGCTGTAGATCCTGTGGGTTTTACTCTTAGAAATAAGAATAAAAAAGTTTCGATTGCTACTGATATTGGCTATATGACAGAAGAAATAATGGCTAATTTGAAGGAGTCCAACTTAGTTATCTTAGAATCAAATCATGATCTGGAGATGTTGAAAGCAGGTCCTTATCCTTGGTCATTAAAAAAGAGGATTATGAGTAGGGAAGGCCACCTTTCCAATGATGATGCAGCGGCAACAGTAGTGGAATTAGTGAAGAATTCAGTAGAGCGTATATTGTTAGCCCATCTAAGCAAAGATAATAATGTACCACAGCTGGCTCATTTGACTGTTAAGAATATGATAGTAGATGCTGGAATGGAATTAGGCCGTGATCTGCAGTTGGATTTTGCTTATCGGAATGAAGTTAGTAACTTATTTCAAGTAGGCTAAAAAGGAGGCAGCTAAAAGATGAGTCCTTTTTTTGATGATAATGGATATCGGGAATCAAGTTTATTTTCTTATTTCTTAGTAGCTTTAATTGGAGCAGTTATCGGAGGGTTATTGGTAGCCTTTTTAGTACCGGGCTTAGTTGATGAGACTGACCAGCATAGATTAGAGACTAAGTCTTCTCCACAGCAGATAGACCAATCTAAAAGCCGAAATTCAAATTCTAATACTTCTGTAACCGAGGTTGTTAATAAAGTAGGACCGGCTGTAGTTAAGATTACTACTGTTGAGAACAGGTTGATTTATGACTTCTTTTATGGGCGCAGAAATAAACAGGTAACCGGAGAAGGATCAGGAGTTATCTTTGATAAACGCGGTTACATATTAACTAATAATCATGTAGTAGCAGAGGCAGATCGAATTAAAGTATTATTGACTTTGGACCAGAATAAGCAGCAGGAATTTAGCGGAGAAGTAGTAGGTAGAGATCCAGTAACGGATCTGGCGGTAGTTAAGATAGAAGCGGATAAACTGCCGGTAGCAGAATTAGGTGATTCCGATAATTTGCAAGTAGGCCAGCTGACTATTGCTATTGGAAATCCCTTTGGCCTTTCTAATACAGTAACTACCGGTGTAATTAGTGCTGTCGGTAGAAAGTTAGAGATTCAACAGGGTACTGAATTGACTGATATGATTCAGACTGATGCTGCTATTAATCCTGGTAATAGTGGAGGAGCACTGTTGGATAGCGAAGGAAAAGTAATTGGAATTAATACTGCTATTGTTCAGGGAGCACAAGGACTCGGCTTTGCAATTCCGATTAATACTGCTCAGAATGTAGCTGAAGAGATAATTGAGAAGGGAAGGGTCATTAGACCCTGGCTTGGAATCTACGGTATAACACTTAATTCTAATTTAGCCAGAGAATATGATCTTTCCCAGCAGAAAGGAGTCTTCATTGCTGAAGTAATTAAGAATAGTCCTGCCTATAAAGGAGGACTTAGGCAGGGGGATATAATCTCTAAAATCGGTGGAAAACCAGTTGAAACTATGACAAAGCTGCGTAATCATTTGAAGGAATTAGAAATAGGAGAGAAGATTCAGATAGAATTTTATCGAGAAGAAAACTTAAAGAAGACTACTGTGGAGTTAGAATCACAGCCTAAAACGATAAAATAAGCAGATAAGGAGTAAATAAGATGCAGGTTAATCTGATAACTATTGGTAGTTTGAAGGCGGATTATATTCAACGCGGAAGTGACGAATTTAGCAAACGATTAAGTAGATATACTGATTTGGAGATAATAGAGATTAAAGCTGAAAAGTTAAGGAGTAATCTCAGTGATGCTGAGAAAGATAAGATTAAAAAACAGGAAGCAGAACGGATTTTGAAGAAGATGAGTAATACTGCTTATAGTATAGCTTTAGATTACCAGGGCAAACATATGACTTCCAAAGGATTGGCGAAGTCTATCAATAACTTACAACTGCAAGGTTATAGTGAACTGGATTTTATCATCGGCGGCACCTTAGGCTTACATAGTCAGGTTAAAGATGCAGCTGATCATGTATTGTCTCTTTCAAATATGACCTTCACCCATGAAATGGCCCGATTGATTCTGTTAGAACAGATATATCGTGCTTTTAAGATTCTAAATGGTGAAGAGTATCATCGTTAAATTTTGCTATATTGATATATTGTTGCAGTTTAGAGTTGATATCTTGCAAACGTTTACCGTTCGTTTGAGATATTGCAGATTATAGTCAACAAATCTCTTACGCTTGCCATTCGCTCGACGTCCTGTCTCACTCACTCTCAAAAAAGAACTTTCCGCCGTCCATGGCTCCAAGTTCTTTTTAAGAGTCGCTCCAGAGAAATGTTGACTATTCCTGCAATGTCATGAATGAACTCATATTGATTATACTAGGCAATTACAAATAAGAGGTATATACGAAAATATTGCAGGTGACACAATATATCAATAAAGTCATAATTTCATACTAATCTGCTTATTGTCAATAACATATATATGTTTGTAAGATATTTATAGTCTTTAACCTAAATAATGATTCTTTAAAGGAAATTTTAAGTCTAAATTGAATGATTATAATAAGCCGTTAATATATAAGGAGGAAGTATCGTGGAGGATAATCAAGACTTGATCTTTGCTTTAGTAATGGTGATGAGATTATAGTTGATTTTGGTGAAAAGGGAGAGGCAGGTAACGGCACTATAGCAGATGTAGTACCAACACTGGAGAGTAAAGAGATAACTGCTAATGGCCGGCAGATAGAACTTATGCCTTGCTATTATTTGGATGGAGAGTCTGCTGAGTTGGATGCTTCACTCAGGTGAGATGAATATTAAAGAAGTTTTGGATTATATTAATTATAAATTATCTGATAATGATTTGGAAAAGATAAAGATTAAAAAGAATGGTACCAGTGTTTGTCTGCAAACTCAGATAGATGACGGTATCCCAATAGTATCGAGACTGAAAGGAGCTGTGAACATGCCTTCTTTTTTAAATATTGATCAGGATTTAAATTTAACGGATTTAATAGATGTTGATATTCTACAGCAGATTCAGGATAGATTTGCTGAGGCTACTGGTTTAGCAGCTATTATAGTTGATGACCAAGGAGATCCGGTGACTGAGCCCAGTAATTTTTCTGATATCTGTTCATTGGTTCTATCCACTGACGAGGGAAAGAAGAGCTGTTTTAATTATAATTTTTCTAAAGATGATTTTGAATCTAAGGAAGACCCGGTAGTCTTTCACTGCCATATGGGGTTTGTGGATCTTGTAATTCCCATTATTGTAGCCGATGAGTGTTTCGGAGTAGTAAAGTGCGGCCAGATTCTGCCTAAAGAGTCTGAGGATGAAATTGTTAATAAAGTAAAGAAGCGTTTAAATAATTTAAACATTAGCAATGTAGAAGTTGAGGGGTTACTTCAGCAGATGAAACAGATTCCTCGGCCTAAGATTAATGCTGCAGCTACTTTATTATCCTTATTGGCTAATTATATTGTAGAAATGAGTGCTACTACTTTAATTCAAAAACAGCTGCATTTTAAGAATTATCAATTAATGCAGGAAGTTAATAATAGAATGGAAGTAGAGAAGAACTTACAGCAGGCAGAGTTAAAGGCCTTACAGTCGCAGATGAATCCCCATTTTTTATTTAATAGTTTAAATATTATAGCCCGTTTAGCTTTTTTAGAGGGGGCAGACCAGACAGAAGAGATGATTCATTCCCTATCTGATTTACTCCGTTATAGCTTGCGAAAAGAAGAGATAGTTACTTTAGGTGAGGAACTGAATTATATTAAGGACTATATTAAGATTCAGAAGGCTAGGTTTGGAGAGCGAATAGAATTTGTTATTGATGTAGATGAGGATTTATTGAGTTATAAGATTCCTTTTATGAGTTTGCAGCCGCTGGTAGAGAATGGTATCATCCATGGTTTGGAGCCTAAAGATGAATCAGGAAAGATTGAGATTTTAAGTGAAGAAGCAGAAGATAAGTTAATTATTAAAGTGGTTGATGATGGAATTGGAATTAAGCAGGAGAAGATTAGAGAAATTATTGAAGCTCGAGAGAGAACAGTAACAGAAACTCATACTTCCAGCATGGGAATTAATAATGTTCACCAGAGATTGAAACATTACTATGGATCGAAGTATGGGGTACAGATTTATAGTACTAAAGGTGAGGGAACAGAAGTTAGAATTTCATTCCCAAAATTAGAATCAGGGGGGGATGATGATGTATAAAATATTAATTGTGGATGATGAATCGCTGGAAAGACAGGCCATGAGGAGATTAATTACCGAACAGGTTCAAGAACTCCGGTTAATCGGTGAAGCTACTAATGGAGAAGAAGGGATTGAGATTACAAAAGAGGAGAATCCGGATATAGTCTTGATGGATATCAAGATGCCGAAAGTTGATGGTTTAGAGGCGACTAAAGAGATTATTGATTTATATCCAGGGACCAAAATAATAATAATTACAGCCTATAATGAATTTGATTATGCCCAACAGGCAATTAAGTATGGGGCAGTGGATTATCTGTTAAAGCCGGTTAAACCGGATAAGATAATTGGAATTTTGGAGGAATTAATAACTGAAATAGAAGAGGAAAGACTTTATAATCAATTATTAAGCCACTGTTATGATGATTCCGAGGAGAGTATTAAGTTCCATCAGGAATTTTTCGATAAAGAAAAGAAATTATATGAATTGGTGAAGGAAGGCAATGTGCAGGAAGTTGAAAATTTTATAGATCGTTCTTTATCACTGATTAGAAGAAAAGGGGATTATTCGTTAGTTAAATTAAAGATAAGAATTATAGAATTTTTAGTTTCCCTCTCCCGGACTATTAATCAGGAAGCAGAGATAGATATCTGCCATTTTTATTTTGAGGAATTGTTGAGTGAGTCAGCAGAATTAAATACAGCTTTACAGTTTATTACTTGGTTAAAGGATAAGCTCAAAGAAGTAATAAAGAAGGTAGAAGATGCTTATGATGAAATAGATAATGATGTAGTAAAAAGAGCAACTAATTATATTAAACAGAATTTTCATCAAGATCTAACTCTAGAAGAGGTAGCTAAAGAAGTTCATCTAAACTCTTCCTATTTAAGCCATGTATTTAAGGAGGAAATGGGGTGCGGATTTACTGATTATTTAACAGAGATCAGATTAGATAAAGCTCAGGAACTACTGAGAAACTCTAATCAGAATGTTACTGTTATTGCTAATCAAGTCGGCTATAAGAATGCTAATTATTTTAGTCAAGTATTTAAGAAAAAATTCAATTTAACACCAACGCAGTATCGTAAAAAGAATAATTAAATAGAGAGCCTGAAATAAGGCCAGGCTCTTTAAACTTTAATTAATTCTTCAGAGGCAGTAGTTAATTTTTTAGGTTGATTTTCAGTAACTAAGTATGTGTTTTCAATTCCAATGGCACCAATATCAGGAACTACTAATTTAGGTTCTAAGGCGATTGTCATACCTGGTTTTAGCTTAAAGTCCAACCCTGTAGCTAAAAAGGGAAATTCATTCAGTTCGACTCCGACTCCGTGGCCGACAAACTTTTCTTTATTATCACCATAACCGAGATAATAATCAGTCACTTCTAGTTCTTCGGCTAATCTCTTTCCTTCTTCATAGATTTCCTGCCAGCTGTAGTCAGGAGTTAGATATTTGCTTAATTCAGTCTGTAACTGAACCATCTTGTCGTATGTTTTCTGTAGATAGGCACTAGGTTTACCAAGCACAGCCATGCGAGTCTGGTCAGCAATATAACCTTGGTGGGTAGCAACATAGTCCAGTATAATAGGTTCACTATCTTTAAGTCTACTCTTTGAAGCTCCAACACCGGCGCTAGGATGAACACCTGCTCCAGCACAGATGGAGTCCACCTGTACCTCGGCTGTAGACTTCTTTCCGGCTGTACAAACGCCTAAGGGCAGTTCATTATTCAAACCCCGCATTCTGACAAAACCGGTATGGCCCTTCTGGCGGAGATCCTGTTCTATTATAGCTGATAATTCTAGTTCGTTCATATCAGCTGTTAAATGTTCTTTAGTCAGCTGTGGAACTGCTTTTAACTTATTGGCAGCACGTTTAATTAATTGAATTTCAGAATCTGATTTAACCATTCTGACCTGGCGGATAAGAGTAGTGATATTGGTGATTTTATCAGCTGCAAATATCTGTTGGAGTTTATTTGCTGTTTTATAGGGGAGAATATCCAGTTCTAATCCTAATTCGTCAGGCGAATCGAGGTCTTCTTTCTTAATAATTTCAGGTATTTCTGCTGATCTTTTGAATTCAACAATCTTTTCTAGAGCTGTTTCTTTCTCAGCCCTCTTATTACCTCTGCGGACTAATAATACTGCTTCACCGCTGTCTGGAATGTATAGATATTCAGCCTGGACAGTACCTGTAAAATAGAATAAGTCTGCATTCTGTATAATCACGGCTGAGTCTATATTCTGTTTTTTTAATTTCTGCTGCAACTCTGATATTCGTGAATTCAACTCCTCTTTGGATATGTTATTCATTATTCTGCCTCCTTAACATAATATTTTAAATGTAGTATACCATAATTAGGTTAATATTAAAATAGTTAGTGAGGAATCTTTAAGTTAAAGGGATTTGTGATATAATAGGCAGTAAAGAAAGGGGGATTTTCATGAGGTATTACGATGAGTTAAGTGAAAAGTTGAGTCAGTGGATAAAAGAGCAGATTTTAGAAGCTGGATGTAAAGGAGCTGTAGTCGGTTTAAGCGGCGGAATAGATTCGGCAGTAACAGCAGTTTTGTGTAAGCAAGCCTTTCCTGATTCTACTTTAGGCTTGATTATGCCTTGTTATAGCAGCCCAGAGGATTCAGAGGATGCTGAGTTAGTGGCTGATAAATTTGGGATTGAGGTTGAAACAGTAGATTTAAATCAGACCTTTGATATTCTCTATGCAGAATTAGAGGATGATGATAGAGCAGAGGATAATATGGCAGTTGCCAATATCAAGCCTCGACTGCGGATGACTGTGCTTTATTATTATGCTGCTAATTTAAATCGTTTAGTAGTTGGTACTGATAACCGGAGTGAATTAGAAGTGGGCTATTTTACTAAACACGGCGACGGCGGAGTCGATATTGCTCCGTTAGGTAACTTAGTTAAAACAGAAGTGCGTCAGCTGGCTAAGTATTTAGAAATTCCAGAAAGAATAATTACTAAACCGCCGACAGCTGGACTCTGGTCTGACCAGACTGATGAAGCTGAATTAGGAATTACTTATGAAGAATTAGACCGGTATATTCTAACGGGGGAAGCTGAACCAGAAGTTAAAGAAAGAATAGAAAATTTAGTAGCCCAGAATGAGCATAAATTAGGATATCCGCCGACACCTGAATTTTAATTGGGGCTGGCAAGGATAGAATTAATGATTTAATTAATGATTTAACAGACTTAACTCCGGCTTTAGTTAAACTGCTAGCAGATTTAGTGTAAATTATATGTAAAAGAACCTGACATATATTTGACATACAATCTTTTCTCTGTTAAAATAGATTTAGCATATAAATCTAGGAGGAATAAATATGTCATTGACTAAAGAAGATATTCTACAGCAAGCAGAGGAGTTAGATGTAAAGTTTATTAGAATGCAGTTTACAGATATTTTGGGGATTACTAAGAATGTAGCTATTACAGTAGAACAGCTAGAAGAGGCACTAGAGGGTAATACTATGTTTGATGGATCATCGATTGAAGGCTTTACTAGAATTCAAGAATCTGATATGTATTTAGAACCTGATTATGATACATTTACAATCTTTCCCTGGCGTCCGAATGAAGGCGGAACAGTTGCTCGGTTGATCTGTGATGTATATGATGCGGATGGTAATCCATTCTCCGGAGGACCTAGAAATATTCTTAAGAAAGTAATTAAGGAAGCAGCAGAAATGGGTTATGAGATGTATGCTGGTCCAGAACCGGAGTTTTTCTTATTTGAAACAGATGAGAATGGAGAACCAACTACTATAACTCATGATAAGGGCGGTTATTTTGATTTATCACCAGTAGATTTAGGTTATAATACTCGCCGTGATATTTCATTGGCTTTAGAGGAAATGGGCTTTGAAGTGGAAGCTTCCCACCATGAAGTTGCTCCTGGCCAACATGAGATTGATTTTAAGTATGCTGATGCTTTAAAGACTGCTGATAATATAGCAACCTTTAAATTTGTAACTAAGGCAATTGCTAAAGAGCATGGTTTACATGCTACATTTATGCCGAAACCGATCTTTGGTGAAAATGGTTCCGGAATGCATATGAATCAATCATTATTTAAAGATGGCGAAAATGCTTTTTATGATCCTGATGATGAGCTAGGATTAAGCAAAATAGCTTATCACTATATTGGAGGATTAATGAAGCATGCCAAAGCTATTGCTGCAATTACTAATCCAACAATTAATTCTTATAAACGATTAGTACCTGGCTATGAGGCTCCAGTTTATATGGCTTGGTCAAGTGCTAACCGTAGTGCTTTAGTTAGAATTCCTGCTTCTAGAGGAGAAGGAACTAGAGTTGAAATGAGAAATCCTGATCCAGCAGCTAATCCTTATTTAGCCATGGCAGTTATGTTAAAGGCTGGATTAGATGGAATTAAGAATGAGATTGATCCTGGGGAAGAAACATTGGATAATATTTATGATATGACAGATGCTGAGAGGAAAGAAGCTGGAATCGATAGTCTACCGGGAGATTTAATGTCTGCTTTGGGACAATTAAAGCAGGATGAAGTAATTAAGTCTGCTTTAGGAGAGCATGCCTATACTCACTTTGTCAAAGGAAAGACAATTGAGTGGAATGTTTACCGTAATCAAGTCCATCAATGGGAATTGGACCAGTACTTAGAAACATTTTAAGTTTAACAATTTAAATTATATCTTTACCAAAACCAGGCATTTAATTTTAAATGTCTGGTTTTAATTTGTTTAATCGAAAAAATATTAATCTTATCGGCAGGAAAATTGATAATTAATACTGAAAAGCATATTATATAGTTAGTAACGAAGTTTATCCCAAATATGAAATTTTTTTAATTTAAAAGGGGGTAGGATAGATGTCAGCTAAGATAGGCATCCCCAAAGCTTTATCTTATTATGTCTATTATCCGTTATGGGAGAAATTTTTTACTGAATTAGGGGCTCAGGTAATAACTTCTGATAATACTTCGCGCTATATAGTTGATGATGGAGTTAAAGAGACGGTTAATGATGCCTGTGTGCCTATCAAATTATTCCATGGGCATGTTTTAAATCTGAAGGATAGAGTTGATTATCTCTTTTTACCT
Source organism: Acetohalobium arabaticum DSM 5501 (assembly GCF_000144695.1). Classification (GTDB taxonomy): domain Bacteria; phylum Bacillota; class Halanaerobiia; order Halobacteroidales; family Acetohalobiaceae; genus Acetohalobium; species Acetohalobium arabaticum. Next base: position 2,361,824 of record NC_014378.1, on the reverse strand, counting down.
CGGTTAGTCAGCACCAATGGTGAACAGGTTTATTGTCCTAAGTTTTTAGGACTACCGGATATGGTTCGTAATACCTTAGATGGGCTGCCAGAGATAATTTCTCCTCGGGTGGATATTAGGCAAGGAAGATTTAAATTTATTAAAATGCTCTATCAGGTAGGGGCTAGATTAACTAAGAACCCCTTTAAAATATATTCTGCTTTTTCTAAAGCCAGACACTACTTTAGTGATTTCCAATCCCTATTACAGCAGGGCTATACTGTAGATGAAGCAATCAGAGGTTTAAGGGGAGAAGAAGTGGAGCTGGATAATAATCAGGCTAAGCTGAAGGTTGCAGTTCTAGGCTATCCCTATATTATTTATGATCCTCATATTTCAGTTAATATGATTGGAAAACTGCGTGATTTAGGAGTAGAAGTAGTTACAGGGGATATGGTTTCTGCAGAAGAATTAGCAGCACAGAGTCCAAAATTAAAGAAGGATCTCTTCTGGACTTTGAGTGATAAAAAGATTAAAGCCGGTTATCATTATTATGAAGCAGGGGAAATAGATGGATTAATTCATGTTACCGCTTTTGGTTGTGGTCCTGACTTTATGGTAGATGAACTGCTTGAGTTGGCAGCTAAGAACAAGGATGATATTTCTTTTATGACTTTGACAGTTGATGAACATACTGGTGAGGCCGGAATAGTTACTAGATTAGAGGCGTTTATTGATATGTTAGACTTAAGGGGGAGAAAGCAGTGAAAGTGACCTTTCCGTATATGGGAACTTCCCAGATTGTATTTAAGGCGTTGATGGATGAGTTAGGCCATAAGGCGGTTGTTAAACCGCCGGGTAAACGAACATTAACTTTAGGAACCAAGTATGCTCCAGAATTTGCCTGTATTCCCTTTAAGATTTTATTGGGTACTTATATAGAATCATTAGAAGAAGGAGCAGAAATGATTATTACTTCCGGTGGTCACGGCCCTTGTAGAGCAGGCCATTATGGACAGCTGCATGAGAAGATCTTGCGTGATTTAGGTTATGATTTTGAGATGGTAGTCTTTGAATCGCTGGCAGATGGTTTCAGTGATTTCATTACTAATATTCGACGGGTAGCTGGGCCTGATCTCTCCTGGTGGCAGATACTGAAACTAATAAGAAAGGGCTGGACTCGGCTAAAAGCACTGGATGAAATAGAAAGGTTAAGCCATAAAGTGCGGCCTAGAGAATTGGATCAAGGTGCTGCTACAGAGGCCTTTGATAAAGCTAAAGAGATAATCAGAACAGCAGCAACAGTAGCTGAGATTAAAGAGGCTAAAGAAGAAGGGATCAGGCTACTTCAGAATGTTGAGCAGGAGGAAGATTACGAACCATTAAAGATCGGACTTGTAGGTGAGATATATGTTGTGCTTGAACCGTCAGCTAATTTAGAGATAGAAGAAACACTAGGAGAGATGGGAGTTGAAGTTGACAGTTCTATTTATTTAACAGACTGGACAAAGGAGCACACCTTCTTCATGCCTGCTGAAGAAACGGTAGAAGAGGCTGCCAAGCCTTACTTAGATCAGTTAGTAGGAGGCCACGGCCAGGAATCTATCGGCAATACTGTACTGTATGCCAAGAATGGTTTTGATGGTGTAATTCAGCTAGCCCCCTTCACCTGTATTCCGGAAATTGTTGCTAAAAGTATTCTGCCTCAGGTAAGCAAAGATTATAATATTCCATTTTTGACTCTTTTTCTAGATGAAAAGACAGGTAAAGCTGGAACTGTTACTCGGCTTGAGGCTTTTGTAGATCTATTAGCTAGAAAAAGAGATAGAAATAGGAGGGAGCTTCCATGAAGGGTTATTTAGGAATAGATGTTGGTTCAGTTAGTATCAATATAGTAATCCTTGATACTGATGGTGAGGTAATTAAGAAATCATATTTACGGACTAAAGGACAACCTATTGAAGTGGTACAGCAGGGGTTGAAAGATTTGAGCCAGAGTCTGCCGGATGATTTAGAGATTGCAGGTGTAGGAACTACCGGTAGCGGGCGGAATTTAATCGGTGTTATTGTGGGAGCAGATACAATTAAGAATGAAATTACAGCCCATGCTGTTGCTGCTTCCCATATTCTACCTGAGGTGCGGACAGTACTGGAGATTGGCGGGCAGGATTCTAAATTAACTATTTTGAGAGATGGAATAGTGGTTGATTTTGCGATGAATACTGTCTGTGCAGCAGGAACCGGTTCTTTCTTAGACCAGCAGGCCTCCAGGTTGGGAATTCCTATTGAAGACTTTGGTAAATTAGCCCTTAAATCAAATAATAAAGTCCGGATTGCCGGCCGCTGTTCTGTCTTTGCTGAATCCGATATGATTCATAAACAGCAGATGGGACATAATGTAGAGGATATTATTGCTGGATTATGTGAAGCTTTAGTTAGAAATTACTTGAATAATGTAGGACAGGGTAAAGAGATTCGAGAACCAATTATCTTTCAGGGAGGGGTCGCTGCCAATGATGGCATTAAACAGGCATTTGAAGAGGCTCTAGAAACTGAAGTAACGGTTCCGGAGCATCATGAGGTCATGGGAGCCATTGGAGCAGGCCTTTTAGCTAAGGAAGAAGTGAATTACAGTAATAAAGAGACTAACTTTGAAGGTTTGAAGATAACCGATGTAGATTATACTCCTTTCAGTTTTGAGTGTGACGGCTGTTCAAATTTATGTGAAGTAATTGAGATCAGAATGGAGGGGGAGTTAATTGCCCGCTGGGGTTATAAATGTAATAAGTGGGATTTGATTTAAAGGTACATATTCCTCCAATTAATTGTTAATAATAAAGAAAAAATTAATTGGAGGAAGAGGAGAATGCTAGTAACCTTTCCCCAGATGGGGGATTTGAATATTCCGCTGGAAAGTTTATTTGATAAGCTTGGAATAGATACTTTATCACCGCCGCCTTTAACGGAAAGGACTCTTAATTTAGGGGTTCGGTATGCTCCTGAATCATCCTGCTTACCATTTAAGCTGGTGTTAGGCAATTTCATTGAAGCTTTAGAAGAAGGTGCCGAAGTGTTAATGATAGCTGGAGGAAATGGGCCCTGTCGTTTTGGTCATTTTGGAGAATTAGCTGAAGAAATTTTGAAGGATTTAGGTTATGAGTTCAAACTTTATATTTTAGAGCCGCCTATAAGTTCCATTCTGGAGACTATAACTGAATTATCTTCTGATTTCAGCTGGTTGAAGGCTTTATCTGCTCTGCGGTTGGCCTGGAATAAGTTAATTATAATTGAAAAGTTAAAAAAGTATAGGCTACAATTAGGTGTCGGATTGAGTAGAGAAAGAAGCCGTAGGCTAGATAATAAGTATCTACAGCTGGTTGCAGAGGCTGAAGCTAATAAAGAATTAACCGGAATTAAAAGGAAATTTAAATCAGAATTAAATAGCCTGGTTTCAGAAAGGGATTCTGCTAATGTAAAGATAGGCTTAGTCGGTGATATCTATACAGTATTAGAACCTTTTGCTAATCTGGATATAGAACGAAGATTGAATCAGCTAGGTGCTGTAGTTAACCGCGGGGTTTTTTTAAGTAACTGGATAAAGGAAAATTTAATCTATGGAGGATTAGGTCTAAATAAAAATCGTAAAGTAAATAAAGCAGCTCGAGATTATCTTAAAATAGGAGTTGGCGGGTTGGGTCTTGAAACAGTAGGTGAAACAGTATTATATAGTCACCAGGATTATGATGGCGTATTGCAGCTGGCTCCTTTTGGCTGTATGCCTGAAATTGTTGCTCAAAGTGCTTTAACAGAAATTGAACAGGATTTAGGAATTCCTACTTTGACTTTAGTTGTGGATGAACATTCCAGTGCTGCTGGAGTACAGACGCGGTTAGAGGCTTTTGTTGATTTATTACAGCGCAGAAAACAGAATACTATTTCTAATTAAAGCATTCCTGATATAATGAGGAATGTTTTAATTCTGTTATTTATGAAATTTCTTAAATGAGAAGGGAGCTTAACAATGTCACAGACCAATTTAATACTGATTATTTTATTTATTTTGGGTTTATTATCCAAGGACCATGCCTTAATTATTTCTGCTCTTATCTTATTTGGCTTAAAAAATTTAAAATTGGATCATTGGCTGCCGGTAGTTGAACAGTATAGTGTCAAGGTAGGCATTATGTTAATTATGTTAGGAATTTTAACTCCGGTAGCCACTGGAGAATTAGATTTACTACAGATTAAAGAGACTATTAAGACTCCTTTAGGTGTGATCGGAGTTGGAATGGGAATTATAGTTACTTTACTTACTAGAGATGGGCTTAATCTGATGAATACTACTCCAGAAGTAGTGCCTAATTTAGTTGTAGGAATTATTCTGGGCATTGCTTTCTTCGGTGGAGTACCCAGCGGCCCTATAATTGCCAGCGGTATTACAGCTTTTTTAATTAAGATTTTTAGATTCTTAAGTTAGGTGGTGAAATTTGATAAATTGCTTGCAAAAAGATAATTGACCAGATATAATGTAATAATGTTGGAGCTAAGATGGAGGTAGATACTTTGGAGTCGGTAGTAGTTAATGTTGAAAGTATTCAAATTGATGAAACAGGTAAGAAAGAAGAGATCTCTTTTACAACTAAAGGCAGTCTTTATCAGAAAAAGTTTAGTTATTACTTACGGTATGAAGAAGAATTAGGAACTGATCAAGCAGTGACTACTACGCTGAAGATTAAGGATGATGTCTTAACTTTGATTCGTGATGGTGCTGTTCGAATGAAACAGGACTTTGTAGCAGGAGAGACTGGTTCTTTTAGCTATCAAACTCCTTATGGCAAATTAGAGTTTAACCTAACAGTAGAGCAGGTTTATATTGAAACAGCAGCTAAGCAGGGCAGGATTGAATTAAAATATACTTTAAAAGATAGAGATAAATTGGTTAGTCAGAATCAGTTACTTATTACTTATAAGGAGGGTTTGAATGTCTAATATAGTCAGTGAGATTAGAGATGATTTAATTATAGAGATTAAGGATGCAATTAGACGAGCTGTAGATGAGGAAATTTTGAATTTAGATAATCCGCCGGATGATGTTATGCTGGAAGTTCCGCGGGAAGAGGGTCACGGTGATTATGCTACTAATATTGCTATGGTATTGGCTGGACAAGCCGGGATGGCGCCTAGAGATATTGCTCAGGTTATAGTTGATAATTTAGCTGAGCTTGAGTTAGTTTCTAAGGTAGAGATAGCCGGCCCGGGCTTTATTAATTTTTACTTGGTTGATGAATGGTTATACCAGATCATTGAAACGGTTTTAAATGAAAAAGAGGATTATGGTAAAAGTAATTTTGGTAATGGAAAGAAGGTGCAGATAGAATTTGTCAGTGCTAACCCTACCGGTCCTTTGCATGTAGGACACGGCCGCGGGGCAGTTGCTGGTGATGTGTTAGGGAATATTATGTCAGCAGCTGGTTTTGATGTAGCTAAAGAGTATTATATCAATGATGCCGGTAATCAGATGGAGCTATTAGGAAAGTCAGTTGCTTTACGCTACCAAGAATTATTAGGAGCCGATATCACAATGCCGGAAAATTCCTATCAAGGAGACTATATTGAGAAGATAGCAGCTAAAATTGAAACTGAATATGGTGATAAGTATTTAACTGATGTTCAAGATGGGAATTATGAATTCTTTAGAGAATTTGCCTATGAGCAGCTGTTGGCCAATATTAAAGCTGATCTACAGGCTTTTGGAATTGAGTTTGATAACTGGTTTAGTGAACGAAAGTTGCATCAAGAAGATAAGATTGGAGAAGTAGTTGCCCAATTAAAAGAAGACGGTTATTTATATGAAGAAGAAGGAGCTTTATGGCTTAAGTCCACAGACTTTGGTGATGATAAAGATCGAGTTGTTATCAAAGATAATGGTGTTCCTACTTATTTAGCTGCCGATATAGCCTATCATGATAATAAGTATCAGCGAGGGTTTGAGGAAGTAATCAATGTCTGGGGAGCAGACCACCACGGCTATATTGCCCGAATGAAGGCAGCAGTTGAAGCCTTAGGATATAGCCCTGAAATGTTGAAGGTGATTATAGTTCAGATGGTTACTTTGCTGCGGGACGGTAAACAGGTTTCAATGTCCAAACGGGCTGGAGACTTTATTACTTTAAGGGATGTAGTTGATGAAGTAGGATGTGATGCTGCCCGCTATTTTTATGTAATGCGTAGTACTGACAGCCATCTAGATTTTGATCTCGATTTAGCTAAAGAAGAGTCTGCTGAAAATCCTGTCTATTATATTCAGTATGCCCATGCTAGAATCTGCAGTATTTTAGATCAGATTAAAAAAGAAGAGATCAAGATAGAAGATGTATCAGGAGTAGATTTAGAAAGACTCGATACTGAAGTAGAGTTGGACTTAATCCAGAAGTTAGGAGATTATCCTGAAGAACTAGCTGAAAGTGCTAAAAGTAGAGAACCCCATCATATGGCGCGGTATGCTTATGAATTAGCAGCCCAGTTTCATAGTTTTTATAATAAATGCCATGTTTTAATCCAGGATGAAGAAGTGATGCAGGCTAGACTCCAGCTAGTCTTAGCTGTAAAGCAGGTATTATCTAATCTATTGAATATATTAGGAGTTTCTGCTCCAGAAAGTATGTAATTCATTAATCTAATAATCTAAATTAGGAAAATAAGGGAGTGTTTTTATGACAAAGTATATCTTCGTAACTGGAGGTGTCGTTTCTTCTTTAGGCAAAGGAATAACAGCTGCTTCGTTAGGAAGATTGTTGAAATCTAGAGGATTAAATGTAAGAATTCAGAAATTTGATCCCTATATAAATGTCGATCCAGGAACAATGAGCCCCTATCAGCACGGTGAAGTATTTGTAACTGAGGATGGAGCAGAGACTGATCTGGATTTAGGCCATTATGAACGATTTATTGATAATAGTTTAACTAAGAACTGTAATGTGACTACTGGCCAGATTTATCAGTCAGTAATTACTAAAGAACGGAGAGGCGATTATTTAGGTGGAACTGTACAGGTGATTCCACATATTACTGATGAGATTAAAGAACGAGTAACGAGAGTCGGCAAGGAAAGCAATGCCGATGTAGTAATTACTGAAATCGGCGGTACTATCGGTGATATTGAAGGACTGCCGTTTGTAGAAGCCATTAGACAGTTGAGAGGAGATCTAGGAGCAGAGAATGTAATGTATATCCACTGTACTCTGATTCCCTATCTTGAAGCAGCTGGAGAATTAAAGACGAAGCCGACTCAACATAGTGTTAAAGAATTAAGAAGTGTAGGGATTCAGCCTAATATTATTGTCTGTCGAGCCGATAGACAGTTAACCCAGGAAGTTAAGGATAAGATTGCTCTATTCTGTGATATTGAAAAAGAAGCCGTGATTCCTCTCATTGATGCTGACTGTATTTATGAGATTCCTTTAATTGTCGAAAAAGAAGGGCTGGCCAATATAGTTGTTGATAGATTAAATCTTGATGTTGACAAGCCTGATCTGGATAATTGGAAGCAGTTAGTTGATAGAATGAAGAATCTGGGTGGTGAAACTGAGATAGCAATTGTTGGTAAGTATATTGAACTACAGGATGCCTATATAAGTATTGTTGAATCGCTGAAGCATGCTGGAATAGTCAATGATGCTGAAATTAATATAAGATGGATCTATGCTGAGGACTTAGAAGGGGAGGATGCTGCAGAATACCTATCCGGGGTAGACGGTATTCTAGTACCCGGCGGCTTTGGGGACCGGGGAATTGAAGGAAAGATTAATTCAATTAAGTATGCTCGCCAGGAAAATGTTCCTTTTTTAGGTCTCTGTTTAGGAATGCAGTGTGCAGTAATTGAGTTTGCCCGAAATGTCTGTGGATTACAGGAGGCCAATAGTGCTGAATTTAATGATATTACTCCTGACCCAGTAATTGATATTCTTCCGGAACAGAAGGATATTGAAGAGAAAGGCGGTACTATGCGGTTAGGGACTTATCCATGTAAGGTTAAAGAAGGGACTTTGACTGATGAAGCCTATGATGAAGAGGTTATTTATGAGCGCCACCGCCATCGATATGAATTTAATAATTATTATCGCAAACTCTTTGAACAGTCAGGAATGATCTTTAGCGGTGTTTCACCTGATAATAAGTTAGTAGAGATTATTGAGTTGGAAGATCATTCCTGGTTTGTGGCAACCCAGTTCCATCCTGAATTTAGATCGCGCCCCAATCGGCCCCATCCATTATTTACAAAGTTTGTAGAAGCAACTATGGAGTAATGATGAGGATCTATCAAAAATAAAGATTAATTAATAAGCCCCTCCATGTATATTCTGGTTATTTTTGGAAACCATAGTAATAAACCAGAGAAATGGAGGGGACTTGCTATGCGCTTATTTATTAAGTTATTAGTTATTACTTTATTAATAATATTTATGTTTCAGGTTAGTGTTGCTGCTGAGGTTCAGCAAAGATTAAAAGGAGAGATAGTAGCTGTTAATAGTCAGCAGGGAAGCTTTTTATTTAAAAGCAGCGGAGATCTTAAAGAGTATCAGGTTAATTTACATACAAAGCTATCCTTAAATGGTTCCCAGGTAAATTTAAAGGCTTTAAGGCCGGTTACTGAAGAAGACTTTCAACCGGCGGTAATAAAATTGAATAATCAGGGAAACTTAATAGAGGTACGAGCAGAATATGATGCGTTACCTATAGAGATTAGATCCGTCAGCAAGGATAAAGCTAACTTAAAAGTAAATATCCTGAATTCCAATAAGGTATTAGACATTACTTATCAGGAAGAGATAATTTTAATCCGCAATGGAAGTCAGATTGAAATAGATGAACTTCAGCCGGGAGATCAGGGATTAGTTATTTTAGGATTGGAAGATAAAGTCCGAAAAATTAAAGTTAAAAATTATCAATATAGGGGAGAGGCTGAATAATATCTTCAGTTATCTAAAGGAATTTTTTCATCTAATAGAGAATAAAATACTAGAGGAGGTTGAAGAGATGCTATTTGACTACAAAGTTACTTTAGCCTTAAGGTGTCCTATCTGTGGTGAATTAGAATTACATCCTTTTACTGTATTTGATTTTTCGGGGCAGGATAGTTTGGAAATAAAATGCAGCTGTGGATTTAATAAAATGACTATTACAACTAATAATTATAAACAGTATTGGCTGCAGTTTGCTTGTTTAGTCTGTGAAACTGAACATGTAGTTACATATAGAAATAATGAATTATGGAGTCCAGAAGTAAAAGAAATTTCTTGTCTGGAGAATGATTTAGAGCTTGGTTATTTAGGATCTGAAGCAGAGATTCGAGAATTAATTGATGAAGAAAAACAGTTAGGTTCAATCTTTTCCGAAATAGGGATTGAAAATTACTTTAGTAATTCTGATATTATGTTATTAGCATTGAATTCACTCTACGATATTGCTGATAGTGGAGATCTGTTCTGCCAATGTGGCAATAGAGATATTGAAATAGATATGTTTCCTGGCAGAATTGAGCTATTCTGCAGAGAATGTGATGGATTAATTACTATTAATGCTGAAACGGAGGAAGACTTAACCTTTTTAAAGAATATAAAAAAGATTGAGATGTTAGAAGGAGTAGTCAGTGCTTTAGAGAAGAATTAAGCTTAACTCTATAAATCTATAGAGGGAGGAATAAAAATGTCATTAGTACCTATGAGTGATATTCTAACAAAGGCAAATGAAGAGGGATATGCTGTTGGTGGTTTTAATATGAATAATCTAGAAGCCCTACAGGCCATTATTGAAGCAGCCGAAGAAGAGAATTCACCGGTTATTTTACAGGCCAGCGAAGGAGCAATTCGCTATATTGATATGGAATATGCTGTAGCTATGGCTAAAGCAGCAGGTGAAAAGGCTTCAGTGCCGGTAGCTTTTCATTTAGACCACGGCGGCAGTTTTGAAAAGGTAATCCAGTGTATTAGAAATGGTTTTTCTTCGGTAATGATTGATGGTTCTGAACTGCCTTTTGAAGAAAATATAGCTTTAACCAATAAAGTTATTGAGGCTGCTTCTGCTGTAGGAGTCAGTGTTGAGGCAGAATTAGGTATGCTCGGTGGAGCTGAGGATGATAAAGAAGTTGAAGATCAAGATGCTACTTTGACAAATCCAGAGGAAGCAGTAGAGTTTGTAGATAAGACAGGAGTAGATGCTTTAGCTGTTGCTATTGGAACTGCTCACGGCGTCTATAAAGGAGAGCCGGAGTTGGATTTTGAACGTCTGGATAATATTAATCAAAAAGTAGCGGTTCCGCTGGTTTTACATGGTGCTTCTGGTGTATCTGATGAGGATATTGCTGAAGCTATTGAGTTAGGAATTAATAAAATTAATGTTAATACAGCTTTTCAGCAGGCATTTACTGCTAAGACGCGCCAGGTATTAGAGGATCCTGATGTCTATGATCCACGTAAGATCTGCGGTCCATCCCGGGAAGCGATGAAAGAGAAAGTAATAGAAAAGATTAGATTATTTGGTAGTCATAATAAAGCATAATAACAGATAGGAATGGATTTAGGGACAGGAGATGATTCTGTCCCTAAATTTTGTTCTATTAACTGATGATAGTTGACTTTCAAAGAAAATTAGGATATAATTTACTGTAAAATCCGCAGTACAAGGTTGATCTCTACTTATAATGCTTTTGGCATCTCAGATAGTTATTTTCTTATTAATGACCTCGAGCTTATTGGTATCAACTTAGGAAGGATTATTATTTTGCTTGCCTATATGAGTTAGTGTCCTATTTAATTCTTCGTATATTAATGAAAAACATTTATTTATTGGTGTAGATTTTTTAATATTGGAAATATTTTTGAAGTGTAAGGGGAGGCAGTTTAAGGAATGAATATAGCTGAATTGCAAGAGAAGACGATTACTGAATTACATGAAGTAGCTAAAGATCTAGAAATTAGTGGTTATACCCGCTTAAAGAAGAAGGAATTAATCTTTGAAATTTTAAAGGCTGAAACTGAAAATGGAGGTCTGATTTTTGCTGAAGGGGTTTTAGAAATCCTGCCTGACGGGTATGGTTTCTTACGTCCTTCTAAATATCTACCGAGTACTGATGATATCTATATTTCTGCATCACAGATAAAGCGGTTTGATTTAAGGACCGGTGATGTAGTCTCCGGCCAGGTTAGAAAACCTAAAGACAATGAGCGATATTTTGCTTTATTGCGAATAGAGGCTGTTAATTACGAGGATCCAGAATTGGCTTCAGAGCGGGCTTATTTTGAAGATTTGACTCCTCTCTATCCTCAGGAGAGAATTGTATTAGAGGACAACCCCAGCGATGTATCGACTCGATTAATGGATTTGATAGCTCCGGTAGGTAAAGGACAGCGCGGATTAATCGTTGCTCCTCCTAAGGCCGGTAAGACAGTATTGCTAAAAAAGGTAGCAAATAGCATTGTTAAAGAATCACCGGAATCTAAATTAATGATTCTGCTGATTGATGAACGCCCAGAAGAAGTAACTGATATGAAGCGGTCAGTGGATGCGGAGGTAATTAGTTCTACTTTTGATGAGCCGCCGAAGAATCATATTAAAGTTTCTGAACTTGTATTAAAGAAGGCCAAAAGGTTAGTAGAGCAGAAGAAGGATGTAGTTATTCTTTTAGACAGTATTACGCGTTTGGCTCGCGCTTATAATGTAAATGTACCTTCCAGCGGCCGTACGTTATCTGGTGGTTTAGATCCTACAGCCCTTCATAAACCGAAGCGTTTCTTTGGAGCTGCTAGAAATATAGAGGAAGGCGGCAGTTTGACGATCCTGGCGACTGCTTTAGTGGAGACAGGAAGCAGAATGGATGATGTAATTTATGAAGAATTTAAGGGTACCGGAAATATGGAACTTCACTTAGACCGAACCTTGGCTGAAAAGAGACTCTTCCCGGCTATAAATGTTCAGCTTTCTGGAACTAGAAAAGAAGAGTTATTATTGGGAGATTCAGAGCTAAATACTATGTGGACACTGCGTAGAGAGATTACTGATCTTTCCAAATCCGAGGTAATCAGCTCCTTTATTAAACATATCAAGAGTACTGATTCCAATCAGCAGATGTTAAATTCCCTCCAGAAGGCCTTTGGTAAGAAATAATTGAAATTTGGTAATAACTATGTTATAATGTGACAGTCGAAACTGGAGCAAAAAAGGAAGAGGTGATGAAAGATGCAGAAGGATATTCATCCAGAATATAAGGAAGCAACAATTACTTGTGCTTGTGGTGAAACATTTAAAACTAAGAGTACTAAAGGTGATCTGAGGGTAGAAGTCTGTTCTAATTGTCATTCTTTCTATACTGGCAAGCAGAAACAGAATACTCGCGGCGGTAGGATTGAAAGATTCAAGGAAAAATATGATCTTTAATAATGATAATCGGCAGAGCATTATGCTCTGCTATTTTCTTTAGGTAAGGAGGAATAGGATGACAGATAAGCAGCAGTGTAATCATCAATACGGCGGTCAGGCAGTTATTGAAGGAGTAATGATGCGTGGCAGCGATAACTTGGCTATTGCTGTTAGAAAGAATGAAGATGATATCGTGCTTCATACTGAAGAAGTAGATTCTGTCAGTGATAGATATTCTATTTTGGAAAGGCCTTTTATTCGCGGAGTTGTTTCTCTTTTTGAATCCTTAATTATGGGAATGAAGGCTTTGACTTTTTCTGCCAATCAGGTAGCCGAAGAAGAAGAGGAAGAAGAACTATCGACCTGGGAGTTGATTCTTACTATCGGTACTGCTTTAGGACTGGCTATTTTATTATTTGTTGTATTACCAGCAACGGCAATCAAGTTTATTCAGCAGTATGTTGGATCTGATTTAGTTTTAAATTTCATTGAAGGAGTTATCAAAGTTACAGTCTTTTTACTGTATATAATTGGTATTTCTCGTTTAAATGATATTAACCGCGTTTTTCAGTACCACGGAGCAGAGCATAAGGTGATTTATAATTATGAGGCGGACTTACCTTTGAGTATAGATAATGCCCGGCAGTATAGCACACTTCATCCGCGCTGCGGAACTAATTTTCTGTTGATAGTGATGATCACAAGCGTTCTATTATTCTCCTTTTTTGGACGGCCTTCATTACTAAATCGAATCCTAATCCATATCGCTTTACTTCCAGTGGTAGCTGGACTTTCTTATGAAATCATTAAATTGGCTGGTAAAGAGGATGCTAATCCAATAATTAAATTAATTGCTACACCGGGTCTTTGGCTGCAGAAGTTAACTACTAGAGAGCCGGATGATAAGCAGCTGGAAGTAGCTATTAAGGCACTAAAAGGGGTTTTGGAATTAGAGGAATCATCATAATCCCCCCCTTCTTTATCTTAGATTAAATTTTGAATTACTAAATGAGTAATGATAAAATATATAAATAGTGGGTAAAAAGTAAGCAGAGATTTAAAATTAATAATGGAGGTGAAAAGACCTGCCAGTTTAGTTAATAAGCAGGTTGATTTATGCTTGATTGTAAGGAAGCATTAGATGATGCAGAAGCTAGATATGAAAAATTACAGAAGATGTTAAGTGATCCAGAAGTGATCAATAATCAGAGTAAGTTCCAAAAATTATCGAAAGAGCATGCTGAACTTAAGAAATTAGTAAAAAAGTATAGAAAATATAAAGAGATAATGGCTGAAATTGAAGAAGCTAAAGAACTGTTAGAGATGGAAGATGATGAAGAAGCTGTTGAGCTGGCAAAGATGGAATTAGCAGAATTAGAGCCTAAGCAGGAAAAATTAGAAGAAGAACTACCGCTAATGTTAATTCCTGAAGATCCTAATGATGAGAAGAATGTTATTGTTGAGATTAGAGCTGGTACCGGGGGTGATGAAGCTGCCTTATTTGCTGGAGAGCTTTATCGGATGTATTCTCGTTATGCTGAAAAGCAGGACTGGGATGTGGATATAATGAGTTCTAGTTCTTCAGAGGTAGGAGGTTTTAAAGAGATGATCTTTGTAGTCGAAGGGAAAGGAGCCTACAGCCGTCTGAAGTATGAAAGCGGTGTACATCGTGTACAGCGAGTACCGGAGACTGAATCAAGCGGTCGGATCCATACTTCTACGGCAACAGTTGCTGTACTGCCGGAGGCAGAAGATGTGGATATCGAGATTAATCAGAATGACTTAACGATTGAGACCTATCGTTCCAGCGGTCCCGGCGGCCAGAGTGTAAATACTACTGATTCAGCTGTCAGGATTACTCATGAACCGACAGGGGTTGTAGTTTCCTGTCAGGATGAAAAGTCCCAGCATAAGAATAAAAGAAAGGCAATGCGGGTTTTAAGATCCAGAATTCAGGAAAAGATAGAAGCAGAAAAGCAGGCTGAAGAGGCAGAAAAGCGTAAGATGCAGATTGGAAGCGGCGGTAGAAGTGAACGGATTAGAACCTATAACTTTCCTCAAGGAAGAATTACAGACCACAGAATTAATTTAACTACTCACCAGATGGAGAGTATTCTTGATGGAGAGATCGATGAACTGGTAGATGAATTAGTAACAGCCGATCAGACTGAGAAGTTAGAACAGATGTATAGTTAAGGAAGTAGGTGGCATAGGTTGACAGAACGGTTGACAATTAAGAAGATTTTAAAGAAAACTACTGATTACTTTAAAGAGCATGGGATTGAAACAGCCCGCCTGGATGCTGAGGTATTATTAGCAGATTTATTGGATATGGAGCGCATTAAGCTGTATGTTAACTTCGACCGTCCTTTAACTGAAGTAGAGATCAATCAATACCGCCAGCGGGTGATTCAGCGGGCTAAGCGGATGCCGGTAGCCTATATAATCGGTTATCAGGAATTTATGTCATTGAAATTTAAGGTTAATGAGGATGTATTGATTCCAAGACCGGAAACAGAACACTTAGTGGAAGCTGTAATCCAAAGAGTTAATAAATTAGCCGATAAAAGAGAAAAATTGACAGTTATTGATCTCTGTACCGGCAGCGGAGCTATTATTATCAGTTTAGCCAAAGAATTAGCAGATGTTCCGCTTGAGATTAATTATATTGGAACTGATGTTTCACAAGAGGCTCTTGCAGTAGCTAAAGATAATGCCAAATTACACCAGGTTCAGAATCAAATTCAGTTTTTGGTGGGAGATCTTTTAAATCCAGTTAAAGAACTGAATTTAAAGCCTGATATTATTATCTCTAATCCCCCTTATATAGCCGATAAAGAGTTGCAGGAATTAGAGCCGGAACTGCAGTATGAACCAGAGATTGCCCTTAAAGCTGGAGAAAATGGGATTGACTTTTACCGTCAGATCATTTCTGAGACCGAACAGCTACTGACAGATGGAGGGATAATAGGATTTGAAGTTGGAAATCAGCAGTCAAAATCTGTTTATCAACTGCTTGAAGAAAATAATTTTATTAATTTAACAGTTATTGATGATTATGCTGAGGTTCCTAGAGTTATCTTAGGAGAAAAGGCTTTAGATGGAAGGAAGGGTAGTAGGTTCAATGGAAGTAATTAAGGGGACAAGGTTATTCAATTTAGATGATAGAAATGCTATTTCGGAATGCAGCAGTATCTTGACAGATGGAGGATTAGTAGCCTTTCCAACAGAGACTGTTTATGGATTAGGGGCTAATGCTTTAGATGCTGAAGCAGTGAATAAAATCTTTACTGCTAAAGGAAGACCGGCAGATAATCCATTAATAGTACATATAGCTTCTTTATCACAATTAGATAAATTAGTATTAAAAGTACCGAACCAGGTTAAATTATTGAGTGATAGATTCTGGCCGGGCCCTTTAACTTTAGTCTTAAAGAAGAAGGAGATAGTTCCTGATATAACTACTGGCGGTCTTGATACGATAGCAGTTAGACTGCCTGATCATAAAGTAGCCTTAGATTTATTGAATCGCTGTCAACTGCCAGTAGCTGCTCCTAGTGCTAATCTATCCGGCCGTCCAAGTCCGACTTTAGCCCAGCATGTTGTTACTGATCTGGGTGGTAGAATCGAAGCTATAATTGACGGCGGACAGACTGGAGTCGGTGTTGAATCTACAGTTATCAGTTTAGTTGAAGATCGACCTACTCTGCTTAGGCCTGGCGGTATTACCTATCAGGAACTGACAGAGGTATTGGGTGAGGTTGATATTGATTCAGCTGTTAAAGCCGAGCTAGAATCAGAAAATAAATCAGCTTTAGCTCCCGGCATGAAGTACAAACATTATTCGCCAGAAGCAGATGTGATCTTAGTAGAGGGAGAAGCTGAAAGAATAGCCCACAAGATTACTAAATTAGCCGATGAATACTTGGCTGAAGGATATCAGGTTGGAATTATGGCTACAGAGGAGAATAGTAACTTCTATACTGCAGGCCAAGTCCAGGTTATGGGAAGTAGAGATAAATTATCGGTTATAAGTGCTAATCTATTTAGGCTTTTGCGCAGCTTTGATGACTCAGGAGTAGACATTATATTAATAGAAGGAGTATCTAACCAGGGATTAGGCTTAGCTATTATGAATAGATTACGAAAAGCTGCTGGCTATCAGGTGATTAGGGTATAGGCTGCTTATTTTATGATTTTAACAGTATTGGGGGGTGAGCAATGGGGGTAAATATATTATTTGTCTGTACAGGGAATACATGCCGCAGTAGCATGGCAGAATATATCTTTAGAGACCTAGATAAATCAGAAGAATATGAAGTTATGTCAGCAGGAGTTTCAGCTGTCAACGGTAAGAATGCTGCTCCACAAGCAGAACAGATAATGTCCGAAAAGGGGATAGATATTTCAGACCATCAATCCCAAAAACTGACTGAAGATTTAGTAAGAACATCTGATTTAATATTGACAATGACCCATCAACATAAGAATTCAATCCTTAATATGTTTGCTGACAGTGAAAATAAAGTCTTTACCTTAAAAGAATTTGTAGAGGAGATAGATGAGTTAGAGGAGATAACAGATGAGATAGATGAAATTTATAAACGCATCAGCAATCAACGGGAGAAGTTTTTAGATGAAAAGGGAGCTAAGATTGAACGGTTACGGAAGAGGCATCAAGAATTAATTCAGGAGATTGGAGAAGTAGAGGATGAGTTAAACCGATTAGAAGGAGAATTATCCGACGAGATAGCAGAGGATAAAGAAAGATTGAATACTTTACAGAGTAAAGTTCAGAATCTAGATATAAGTGATCCATTTGGACAACCAGCTTCTGTTTATCGGCAATGTGCTGAAGAATTAGAGGAATATATCAAGTTATTATTGGAGAAGATTGAATAACTGCATGGAGGTTGAAATTATGAAAGTAGCTTTAGGAAGTGATCACGGAGGGTATGAATTAAAAGAAGAAGTAAAGAGATACTTAGAGGAAGCTAGAATAGATTATAAGGACTTTGGAGCCTATTCTACCGATTCAGTTGATTATCCTGATATTGCAATTCCAGTAGCTGAAGCTGTATCAGAAGGTAAGTATGAACGCGGAATCTTAATCTGTGGAACCGGAATTGGAATGTCAATCACTGCCAATAAGTTCAAAGGTGTCAGAGCTGCTTTATGCCATGATATATTTTCGGCTAAGGCTACTAGAGAACATAATGACTCCAATCTCTTAACAATGGGAGATAGAGTAATAGGTAAACAGTTGGCTTTGGAAATAGTCAAGGTATGGCTGGATACTGAATTCCACGGCGGCAGACATGCCAGAAGGATTAATAAGATTAAAGAGATTGAATAGTGATGATAGAAAGGATTGATACTTATGAATGAAAACAATGTAAAACAGTTAGAAGAAATAGATTCTGAAATAGCAGAGGTTGTGGCCAAAGAAGAAGAAAGACAGAAAGGGACAATAGAATTAATTGCTTCGGAGAACTTTGTTAGTGAAGCTGTATTGGCAGCTATGGGAACTGTTTTGACTAATAAGTATGCTGAAGGATATCCGGATGCTCGGTATTACGGCGGTTGTGGAGTTATAGATGAGGCTGAAAAGCTGGCTATCAGTCGGGCTAAGGAATTATTTGGGGCTGACCATGCCAATGTCCAACCTCACTCTGGTTCTCAGGCCAATGCTGCTGTTTACTTTGCAGTCCTAGAACATGGAGATACAGTTCTGGGTATGGATTTAACCCACGGCGGACATTTAACCCACGGCAGCAAGGTTAACTTTTCTGGTAAGCAGTTTAACTTTGTAAGTTATGGTGTTAACAAAGAGACAGAAAGGATAGATTATGACCAGTTACTTGAATTGGCTAAGGAGCATCAGCCCAAGCTTATTGTTGCTGGAGCCAGTGCCTATCCCCGGGAAATAGATTTTGCTAAGTTCAGAGAGGTAGCTGATGAAGTAGGGGCTTACTTGATGGTTGATATGGCCCATATTGCTGGATTGATTGCTGCTGACCTACATTCTAATCCGGTAGAATATGCTGAATTTGTAACAACTACTACACACAAGACTCTGCGCGGACCAAGAGCAGGTATGATTCTCTGCCAAGAAGAGTTTGCTTCACAGATCGATAAAGCTATATTTCCTGGAATTCAGGGCGGTCCATTGATGCATATTATCGCTGCTAAGGCTGTTGCCTTTAAGGAAGCTCTACGGCCGGAATTTAATGATTATCAGCAGCAGATTATTGATAATGCCCAAGCTTTAGCTGAGGAGATCAAAAGCGGCGGTTATAAGTTAGTATCTAATGGTACAGATAATCATCTATTATTAGTTAATCTAACTGACAAAGAGATTACCGGCCTGGCAGCAGAAGAGGCATTGGATGAAGTAGGTATTACAGTTAACAAGAATACTGTTCCTTTTGAAGAGAGAAGTCCTAAAGTAACTAGCGGCATCAGAATCGGAACCCCGGCAGTAACGACTAGAGGAATGGAAGAAGAAGAGATGAAAAGGATCGGTAGCTTAATTGTTAAAGTTTTAAATAATATAGATGATGAAGAAATAAAAGCAGAAGTAAAAGAGGAAGTCAAAGAATTAACAGCTAAGTTTCCATTACACCAAAAATAGGCTAAGGGGGAAATAAATAATGAGTGAAGTCCATGTTATTGAGCATCCATTAATCCAGCATAAATTAACACATATCCGCGATAAAAGCACAGGATCTAAGATGTTTAGGGAATTAGTTGAAGAAGTTTCTACATTATTAGCTTATGAAGTTACTCGTGATCTTCCTTTATGTGATGTTGAGGTTGAAACGCCGGTAACAAAGACTGAATCTCAGGTTATTGCTGGTAAGAAATTAGGTATAGTACCTATTCTGCGGGCCGGTTTAGGTATGGTAGATGGTATTTTGAAATTAATTCCGGCAGCTAAGGTAGGACATGTTGGTCTTTATCGAGATCCAGATACTTTAGAACCGGTAGAGTATTACTGTAAGATGCCAGCCGATATAGAGAATAGAGAATTGCTTGTAGTCGACCCTATGTTGGCAACCGGCGGTTCAGCTGAAGCTGGAATCCAGTTTGTTAAGGACCGCGGCGGTAAGAATATCAAGTTTGTCTGTTTGATTGCAGCTCCTGAAGGAGTAGAGAGACTGCAGGAAGCACATCCTGATGTGGATATCTATACTCCGGCAATAGATGAAAAGTTAAATGATCATGCCTATATTGTACCTGGTTTAGGCGATGCTGGTGATAGACTCTATGGAACTAAATAGCATAGAAGAACCAGAGGTAGATGATAGACCTAGCTGGGACCAATACTTTATGGAACTTACTTCAGTTGTGGCTAAACGTTCTACTTGCTTGCGAAGAAAGGTAGGGGCTTTGTTGGTGAAGGAAGGAAGAGTTTTGGCTACAGGTTATAACGGTGCGCCCAGCGGTCTAAAACACTGCAGCGAAACCGGCTGTATTAGAGAAGAACGGAATATACCTTCCGGCCAGCGACATGAATTATGCCGCGGACTGCATGCTGAACAGAATGCTATTATTCAGGCTGCTTTACATGGAACTTCTATTGATGGGGCAACTCTTTACTGTACTCATCAGCCCTGTGTAGTCTGTGCTAAGATGATTATTAATGCTGGTATCGATGAGATAATAATTGGCGGCTCTTATCCGGATGAATTATCAGCCTCTATGCTGGAAGAAGCCGGTGTTGGAGTTAAAAGGTTTAATAAATGATATAAGATGGAATTGACAACTGGGTAGAAACTTTATAAAATAAGGGATAGAAGTGTTGATTAGAAAGGATGAAAGCAGTGGAAAGCTATATTCTTTGTTTCTTAATTGCTGTAATTCTTACTTATGTTTCAACTCCGGTAGCTGGCAGGATAGCCCGGCAGGTTGGAGCAGTGGATTATCCTAATACCCGCAGAGTTAATCAGCATCCAGTTGTCAATTTGGGCGGTTTAGCAATCTATGTAGGAGTTATAGCTGCGGTTTTGTTTACAGCTGGTATTAATTCTAAATTATTAGGAATTATAATTAGTAGTACATTAATGCTGGTTATTGGTTTAATTGATGATTTAAGAGGACTATCTCCAACCAGCAAATTTATCTGGCAGATTATAGCTGCTCTATTAGTTACCTCCTTTGGAATTAAGATAGAGTTTATTACTAATCCTTTGGGAGGAGTGTTCTATTTAGGGGCTTTAAGTATTCCGTTTACTGTTTTTTGGT
Organism: Acetohalobium arabaticum DSM 5501; assembly: GCF_000144695.1. Taxonomy (GTDB): domain Bacteria; phylum Bacillota; class Halanaerobiia; order Halobacteroidales; family Acetohalobiaceae; genus Acetohalobium; species Acetohalobium arabaticum. The sequence continues at coordinate 2,341,184 of NC_014378.1, read as the reverse complement.
TAGTGGCTATTACCAATACTGTTAATTTAATTGATGGTTTGGACGGTTTAGCAGCAGGAGTATCAACAATTGCTGCTGTAACACTTTTAGTAGTAGCTATTCAGGAAGCCGAGTTATTGGTAATAATATTAACGATTGCTGTAGCTGGAGCCTGTATAGGATTTCTACAGTATAATTTTAATCCGGCCCAGATATTCATGGGGGATACCGGTTCCTTATTTTTGGGATTTTTGTTGGCTGCTATTTCGGCACTGGGAGCATTGAAGAGTGCAGCAGCAGCAACCTTAGTAGTTCCTATTTTAGCTTTAGGTGTTCCGATCTTTGATACAGCCTTTGCTATTATTAGGCGCCGGCAGAAAGGTGAACCTTTATTTCAGGCTGATCGAGGCCATCTACACCACCGATTATTAGAATTAGGTTTAAGCCATAAAGAAACGGTAATAGTAGTTTATTTAATCAGTTTATCTTTGGGATTAGTAGCTATTGCTGTCAATGGTGTTTCGGAGCTCCAAGCCTTTGGAGTGTTGGCTATTCTAGCTGTAATTCTGTTTTATGGTTCCTATAAGTTAGGAGTTATAGAATTAAACTTAGATTCCAGAGAAGAAAATTATAAAAGTATTAACTAACATCAATTAGTTATAAATACCGACTGGTTTATGTTTAAACTAGTCGGTTTTATGCATAATTGGTGTTAAAGTTAATATAATAATTAGTGGAAATCATCTGAGTTAGAGGTGGTGGAAGAGATTAAGAAAGTAGCTATTATATTTGGAACTAGACCGGAAGCAATTAAGATGGCACCAGTGGTCAAAGAATTAAAGCAGAGTCAAAACTTAAATCCAGTTGTTATAACTACCGCTCAACACCGTGAATTATTAGATCAGGTATTAGAATTATTCCAGTTAGAGGTTGATTATGATTTAGATATTATGAAGCCTAAACAGAATTTAAGCCAAATTACTATCAAAATTTTACAGCAATTAAAACCACTGTTTGAGCAGGAGGAACCTGATTTAGTCTTAGTTCATGGCGATACTACAACTACTTTTACCAGTTCATTAGCAGCTTTTTATGCTCAAATTCCAATTGGACATGTTGAAGCTGGATTAAGGACTTATGAGAAGTATGACCCTTTTCCAGAAGAAATGAATCGTCGTTTATGCGGGGTATTAACAGAAATGCACTTTGCTCCTACTGAACAAGCTAAAAACAATCTTTTGCAGGAAGGGATAGATGAATCTCAGGTTTTTATAACAGGGAATACTATTGTGGATGCTCTGTTAGAGATTTATGAGAAAGATTATAGATTTTCTAAAGGAGTTATTAATGATTTAGATTTGCTGAAAGAAAAATTAATATTGGTAACGACTCATCGACGGGAAAATTTAGGTCAGCCTTTAGTTAATATCTGTCGAGCAATAAAAGAACTCGTAGTATCTTACCCGCAAGCAGAAGTTGTTTTTCCCGTACATCCTAATCCCAAGATTAGCAAAATAGTTAAAAATGTTTTATCCGATGTTCCTAATGTTCATTTAATAGAACCGCTAAATTATAAAGAGTTTATTAATTTAATGGTTCGAGCAGATATAATTTTAACTGATTCTGGTGGAATTCAGGAGGAAGCTTCTTCTCTAGGTAAACCGACTTTACTTTTAAGAGAAACTACTGAACGACCTGAGGCTATTGTAAGCGGCAGTGTACAATTAGTGGGGACTAATAAAACTAGGATTGTAAAAGCAGGATTAAACCTTCTTCACGAGCAACCAATAACGTCATCATCTTCTGTGGTTACAGATCTTTACGGTGATGGTCAAGCTGCTGTTAGAATTAGAGAACTCTTAATTACATATTTTAATAACATAAACAAATAATTGGAAATATTTGATTTGTGTTTATTTTTTTGTTATTATAATAATTAGTTATTATTTAATCATAGCTTTAAATCAATAAGAGATATTTAAATGTTAAAATTTATGCTTGACATAGATATTAGTATTTGATATAATGAATCGATAGTAATAGTATATTATTTCTATAAGCAAATAATAGGCTAGATATAATAAATAAAAGCTTATTATACATATAATGTTAGACAGGTAGTCATAAAATTCAAGTGACTATATTAGGAGCTTAAAAATGAAAGAAAATTTTAAAATTTTACAAGCTTTAGCTTTGTTATCTCAGATAGGGATTGTTATTATTATTCCCGTTTTCTTTGGAGTCTGGTGTGGTAATAAACTTGATAAATGGTTTGGTACTGGATGGGTTTTTTTGATCTTAGGTGTTATTCTTGGCGTTCTTTCTGGGATGTGGACTTCCTATAAGTTAATTATAAGTCAGCAAAGTAGTGATTAATAACATAAATAATAAAAAATAAGATAATGAATATATGGGCTAGAATATTTCAGTAGGAAGTGGTAAATATGCAGCTAGTGAAGGCTACCAAAGTTTTTGTAATAAAGTGGGTACTTATAATTGATCTAATTTTGTTAGTCTTAATGGCGGCCTTTTTTGATATGCGGAGTGCATACGGTCTAATAGTGGGTAGTGTAATGAGTATTATTAATTTTCATTTGTTGGCTTTGTCACTAACTAAAGCCGTTAAATATAAGCCCATTAATGCTGGGGCTTATGTTTTTATCAACTATATATTAAGATATATTTTATGGTTTGCTGTATTCTATATTGCTTTAAAGCGTCCAGATGTGAATTTATTGACTACAGTATTAGGGATGCTAACAGTTAAAATAGTTATTACAATTATCAATATTTTTAACTGGTGGCCTGAAGAACAACAGTAATGTGAATTTAAGGAAGGGGGGGATAGAGTAGATGAGTTTTTTTCAGCGTTTTATAGAACGGATGTTTTTAAATCCCGTTAATTCTGATGCTTTTGCTCCTGAAGTGATGTTTAAAATTCCTAATACAGCATTAACTAGAATGTTACATATTGCTAATGCTCCAGTAAAGTCTAGTGTAACTACTACTTGGGTAATTATAATCGCTTTAACTATATTTTCTTGGCTAGCTACGCGAAATTTAAAGGAGCAACCTAAAACAGCTAGCTTGCAGAATGTGGCTGAAACTTTTGTAGAATCAATGCGGGGCTTAGTGGGAACAACAATGGGACCAGAAATGAAGAAATTTACACCATATATTGGTACTTTAATGATTTATCTTACTATAGCTAACTTGGTAGGAATTATTCCTGGTAAGGATTTGTTTCATTTATATACTCCGACAGCAGATTTAAATACTACCGCTGCATTAGGAGCAATTACTTTCGTCAATATCCACTTCTTTGGAATTAAATCTAAAGGAATTACTTCTTATTTCAAAGGATACTTCGAACCACTACCATTTATGTTTCCGCTAAATGTAATTGGATCTCTGGCAGACCCGGTTTCTTTATCCTTTCGTTTATTTGGTAATATGATAGGAAGTGTAGTTATCATGGGACTGCTATATTCAGTAATGGCTGTTATAATTCCGGGGATAGCTAGTATTTACTTTGATGTATTTGCCGGAGTATTACAGGCCTTTATCTTTACTATGTTGACTATGACTTATATTTCAATGGAGATGGAGTAACTTCTCCCTCAAGAAAGGAGGGTATTAAGTGGAGTCACTAGTCAATATTATCACTTTTATGCTAGAATGGTTGCAACAGTTTAGTGCTACAGCTTTAGTTTTAGCTGCTTCAGCAATTGCAGCTGGTTTAGCAATGATTGCTGGTATTGGTCCAGGAGTGGGACAAGGCTTTGCTGCTGGAAAGGGTGCTGAAGCTGTAGGAGATTATAAAGAAAATAATAATAATATCACGTTTGTTATGTTATTAGGAGCAGCAGTAGCTGAGACTTCTGGGATTTTTTCTCTAGTAGTAGCTTTAATTGTGTTGTATGCTAATCCTTTGGTAGGAGTTGAGGGAACAGGTATTGTTTTGGCTGCTTCAGTGCTTGGAGCAGGTTTAGCAATGATTGCTGGCGTTGGCCCGGGTATTGGTCAGGGTTATGCTGCCGGTAAGGGAACAGAGCGTGTAGGACAGCGACCAAAATACCAAGGTTTAGTTGTAAAGGTAATGTTACTAGGTCAGGCTGTTGGACAAACGACAGGGATTTATGCTCTTGTAGTTGCTTTGATTTTATTGTTTGCTAATCCATTACTTAACTTATTATAAGGGGGAGGAAATGTATAATGAGTGATCAAGCTTTAGTTTTAGCTGCTTCAGCAATTGGAGCAGGTTTAGCAATGATTGCTGGTATTGGTGCTGGTATTGGACAGGGATTTGCTGCTGGTAAAGGAGCTGAGGCTGTAGGTAAACAACCTGATGCTCAAGGGTTAATTGTTAGAACTATGTTACTAGGAGCTGCTGTTGCAGAGACTACTGGTATCTACGGTTTAGTAGTTGCATTGATTTTGTTATTTGCTAATCCATTACTTGGCTTATTAGGATAATTAAGTGTAGGACCATTTTTTAAGATAAATTGAAGATGAATGATATTAGCATTATTCATCTTCAATTTTCTTTTGCTTATTACTTTTTATTAAAGTTGATTTTGGAAGGAGGGAAGGTAAATGATTAGTTTGGATGTGACCTTCTTTTTTCAAGTAATTAATTTCATAGCTTTATTTTTGATTCTGCGTCACTTTTTGTTTGAACCGATTACGAACTTTATGAATCAACGAAGTGAGGATATTTCTGACCAAATAGAGGAAGCAGAAAAGAAGGAAGCAAAGGCGGAAGAATTAAAGAGTAAGTATAAGCAAGAATTAAAGGAAGCTAAACAGAAGGCCCAGGAGATAATTGAGGAAGGACGCCGCCGTGGTCAAAGAAAGAAGAATGATATTATCAATGAAGCTAAAGAAGAGGCCAGTAGACAGATTCAAAAGGCGGAAGATGAAATTGAAAGAGCTAAGCAAAAAGCAAGAGAAAAATTAAAGGATGAAGCACTTGATCTTTCAGTTGACATGACTAAGAAAGTAGTGGATCAAATGATTGATAAGGAATTACAGGAACAGACTATCAATAATTATTTAGAAAACCTTGATGAAGATAAGCTGGGTGATCAAGTACAATGAGAAAAAGTGAAATTGCTAAGAGATATTCGCAAGCTTTATTTGAATTAGCAAAAGAAAATGAAAAATTAGAAGAGATATTAAATGAATTTGAAAAATTTATAACTCTTTTAAAACAGAGTGATGAATTGAGAAAAATAATAACTCATGTTGAAATTACTTATGAGCAGAAAAAAGATATTTTAACTGAAATCTTTGCTGAGGAGTTATCAATTAATTTATTTAACTTTATTAAATTATTGATAGATAAAAACCGAGCGAATTTATTAGAAACTATCTACCAGCAATTTAAGGATTCAGTTAATGATGAATTGAATAAGTTAGAAGTAGAAGTAAGATCGCCCATAGAATTGACTACTCAACAGAAAAAGAAGTTGAAAGAAAAGTTAGGAAAAGCATTAGAGAAAAATATTGAGTTACAAATAGAGATTAATCAAGATTTAATAGGCGGTTTAGTATTAAAAATTGGTAATAAAGTAATTGATGGTAGTTTAACAACAGAAATTGAGAATTTAAGTCGTGATTTAAGAAAGTTACAAGTAAGTTAGGGGGGGTAAGATGAATCTTAAGCCTGACGAAATAAGTTCAATAATTAAGAAACGAATAGAAGATTATGATGTTAAATTGGAAACGGAAGATGTTGGAACAGTTTTAAGTGTTGGTGATGGTATTGCTCAAATTCATGGTTTAGAAGAAGCAATGGCTGGAGAATTACTGCAGTTTGCCAGCGGTGTTTATGGTATGGTTTTAAACTTAGAAGAAGATAGTATTGGTTGTGTAATTTTAGGAGACGAAACAAAGATTGAAGAAGGGGATCGAGTTGAACGAACTGGAGAACTAGTTGATGTACCAGTAGGAGAAGATATGATTGGAAGAGTTGTTAATGCTTTAGGAGAACCTATTGATGGAAAGGGGCCAATTAATACTGATAAAAAGCGATCCATAGAATCAGAGGCGCCTAATGTTATTGAGAGAACCCCTGTTGAGGTTCCTCTTCAGACTGGACTTAAAGCGGTTGACTCTTTGGTACCTATTGGTCGTGGTCAGCGAGAATTAATTATTGGTGACCGTCAGACTGGTAAAACATCAATTGGAATAGATACAATCATTAATCAGAAAGATAATGATGTTATTTGTATTTATGTTGCAATTGGACAGAAGGCATCTACAGTAGCTCAGGTAGTAGATAGATTAGAAAATAATCAAGCAATGGATCATACAATTATTGTTGCTGCTAATGCTAGCGATCCAGCACCATTACAGTATATAGCACCTTATGCTGGATGTGCTATGGGTGAAGAATTTATGTATGATGGCAAAGATGTATTAGTTGTTTATGATGATTTATCCAAGCATGCAGTAGCTTATCGTGAAATGTCTTTACTTTTACGCCGTCCACCGGGACGTGAAGCTTATCCAGGTGATGTCTTTTATTTACACTCTCGTCTCTTAGAAAGAGCTGCTAAGTTAAATGACGATATGGGTGGTGGGTCTTTAACTGCATTACCGATTATTGAGACTCAAGCAGGAGACGTTTCTGCTTATATTCCAACAAATGTAATCTCTATCACTGATGGACAGATATATCTTGAAAGTGAATTATTCCATTCTGGTGTAAGACCAGCAATTAATGTTGGTATTTCTGTCTCACGAGTTGGTGGAGATGCTCAGGTAAGTGCCATGAAGGATGTTGCAGGTACGTTACGTTTGGATCTATCTCAGTATCGAGAATTAGAGGCCTTTGCTCAGTTTGGATCTGATCTTGATGAAGCAACACAGCAGAAATTAGCCCGTGGAGATAGAATAATTGAAGTATTAAAACAGCCTGAAAATAATCCAATGGAAGTAGAAAATCAGGTACTGAGTATCTATGCTGTAACTAATGGGTATATGGATGATATTCCAGTTGATGATATTAAAGAATTTGAAGAAGAAATGATAGATTTTATTCATAGCAATTATGCTGAAGTTCCAGAAACTATCAAAGAGACTGAAGAATTAGATGATGAAATAGAAGAAGAATTAATTGCTGCTATTGAAGATTTCAAAGCAATGTTTGTTGATGAAATTGAAAAAGAGTCTGCTTAATTTAAATAGAGTTAAAAAGGAAGCGAATATTTTGTTTAAGCTTAGGTGTTTTAAGGAAGTGAGGTGATTGCTATGGCAACTATGCGCGAGATTCAGCGGCGCATAAATAGTGTTGAAAATACTAAAAAGATAACGCGGGCCATGAATATGGTAGCATCGGCTAAATTACAAAGAGCTCAGGAAAGTGCAACAGCAGCCAAACCTTTCTTTGAAAAGACACGTCAAACTTTATTAGGTGCTTTCAGGAGAATTAGGGAAGATGTTCATCCGCTATTAGAGAAAAGAGATCAAATGAATAGAATTGGGTATATAGTAATTACTGCTGATCGGGGACTGTGTGGGCCTTACAACACTAATGTTACTAGAAAAGTTGATGAGGAAGTTGAAGATAAGAGTGAAGTAGGTATGATTGCAGTCGGTAGAAATGGTAGGAACCACTTTAAGAGAAATGATTTAGAAATATTTTCTGAGTATTTAGACCTTGAAGATAAACCATCAATAGGATTAGCACAGAATATAAGTAATGAGGCTAGTGAATTATATCAGGATGAAGTTTTTGATGAAGTACATCTGATTTATACTCAATTTAATTCTGTGCTTAGTCATGAAGTTAAAAAATTACAGTTGTTACCGGTTGAACCTCAGAAGATAGAAGATAAGGATGAAGAAGAAGGGGAAGAATTAAATGCTGGTTATCTTTATGAACCTTCCCCAGGGGAAGTATTAGATGTAATTCTACCTAAATACTTACGGAACCTAATCTACGGTTCGTTATTAGAAGCAAAAGCAAGTGAATTTGCAGCCCGGATGACTGCTATGGATTCAGCAACTGAAAATGCTAAAGAGATGATTGAAGATCTTACTCGGTCCTTTAACCGAGCAAGGCAGGCTGAGATTACTCAAGAAATTACTGAGATTGCTGCTGGAGCAGAAGCGTTAGATTAATTGTTTGAATGACATGAAGGAGGTATTATGATGAGTGGAAATAAGGAACAGAATATTGGGCAAGTAGTCGAAGTTATTGGTCCAGTAGTTGAATTTGAATTTAGTGCTGATGACTTGCCTGATATTTATGATGCTGTTGAAGTAAAAGATGAGGAACGAGATATAGATGTTACAGTAGAGATTTTACATCAGGTTGGAGATAGCCGAGTTAAAGGTGTAGCAATGTCCTCTACTGATGGTTTAGTTCGTGGGATGGAAGCTGTCAACACAGGTGCTCCTATTTCTGTACCAGTAGGAAAAGACTGTCTAGGTCGAATCTTTAATGTATTAGGAGATACAATTGATCAACAGGGTGAAGTTGATGCTGATGATTATCGCCCAATCCACCAAGATCCACCTGAATTTGAGGAACAGTCAACTTCTACAGAAATCTTTGAAACAGGGATTAAAGTAGTTGATCTCTTAGCCCCATATGTTTCTGGTGGTAAGGTTGGTCTCTTCGGTGGTGCTGGTGTAGGTAAGACTGTTTTAATCATGGAGTTAATTAACCGGATTGCTACTGAGCACGGTGGTTTCTCCGTCTTCTCTGGTGTAGGAGAAAGAACAAGAGAAGGTAATGACTTATGGTTAGAGATGAAAGAATCCGGAGTATTAGACAAGGTGGCCCTAGTTTATGGTCAGATGAATGAGCCGCCTGGAGCAAGAATGCGGGTTGGATTAACCGGCTTAACAATGGCGGAGCACTTCCGTGATGAATTTGGATCGGATGTATTGATGTTTATTGATAATATCTTCCGCTTTATTCAGGCAGGTTCCGAGGTATCTGCTTTACTTGGTAGAATGCCTTCTGCTGTTGGTTATCAACCGACATTAGCAACTGATGTGGGGGCCCTACAGGAGCGGATCACTTCTACTAATAAAGGATCAATTACATCTGTGCAGGCTGTCTATGTACCGGCAGATGACTTGACTGACCCGGCTCCAGCTACTACTTTTGCACACTTGGATGCAACAACAGTATTATCAAGATCATTAACAGAGAAAGGTATCTATCCGGCTGTTGACCCGCTAGATTCAACATCTACAATTCTGGACCCTGGTATTATTGGAGAAAGACATTATAATGTTGCTCGTGAAGTACAGGAGACTTTACAGCGCTATCAGGATTTACAGGATATTATTGCTATTTTAGGTATGGACGAATTATCACCTGAAGATAAATTAACTGTAAATCGGGCTCGTAAGATTGAACGATTTCTATCACAGCCGTTTTTTGTTGCAGAACAGTTTACGGGTATTCCTGGTGAATATGTGCCGCTTAGTGAAACAATTAAAGGATTTGAAGAAATCTTGGATGGAAAGCATGATGATATTCCAGAGGAAGCCTTTTACATGGCGGGCGGCATAGAGGATGTATTAGAAAAGGCTAAAGAGTTAGAAGGAAGTGAATAAGATGGCGAATACCGTTCAGGTTGACATCTTAACTTCTGAGCGCACTGTTTATAGCGATGAAGTAGAGATGGTTATTGTTCCTACTATAGATGGAAATTTAGGTTTTTTGCCTAATCATTCCCCATTAATTACTGGTTTGCAGATAGGCCAGATTAGAATTAAAAAAGATGGAGAAGAGATAGAATTAGCTACTAGCGGTGGCTTTATAGAAGTGAAGCCGGATCAGATAAATATTTTAGCTGATACAGCAGAATTTCCCGAAGAGATTGATATAGAGCGAGCTAAAAGGGCTAAAAAACGGGCTAAAGAGCGCCTGCAGAAAAGCGATGAAGCCAGAATAAATGAAACTAGAGCTGAATCCGCGTTGCAGCGTGCTATTAATAGAATTGATGTAGTTCAAGGGGAGTAAGGGAGAAATCTCTTATTCTCCTTTTTTGTATTCTATAATATTAATTTACATATTATATATTTAGGTTAGGGGGTATTCTACAGTGGGACCAAAAGATGAAGAAATACAGAAAGAAGCAATTTCAAATCAGGATAAGAATGAATTAGAACAGACAGTTTCTGCCGGTATCCACGGCGGTTTTGAGTTAAAGAAGGGTGAAAAAAGACGGTTTTTAGGTGAGTTTAAAGAGCGGGTAATTAAGGCTTTAACTTTTGGTCAGATTATAGAACCAGGAGTTTATCCAGAAATATTAGAGGCAATTAAAGATTTAGAAGCTGAAAAGTTGATTATTAACCGACAGATTGATATGCAAGCAGCCAAAGAATATATTGATTTAGCCCGTGAAAATGGACTCTCTTTTAAGAAGGTAGAATCAGATGATTTCAAAGGAGATATTGGTTTAGTAGTAGTTAGCGATAAAGCAGTAAATAATGATGAGATAAGAGTACCTGATAAAAAAGAAAAATTTAAAGAGTTAAACCTGCCGCTGGAGTTGCTGGATAAGGCCGGTGAAAAGATCTGTACGGAATGTTATGAAGAGATAGCTGATAAAGCACCGGAAGAGTTAATTAATTTCAAAAAGATGGGCTGGATTGATAAATTATTTGGGACTTCTTGTTTCTGTAAAGAATAACCAAATGACGAATTTAACTTTGAAGCAGGACATTAGAACTAAAACGCGAACTAAAGTATAGTAGATAAATGGTGATTCGGAGGGGAGATTATCTAGTGCGTAGATTAATAGCTGAAGCAACAGATTATTTAGAAGGAAATATAAGTGTCAGTGGAGCCAAGAATGCAGCTTTACCGATTATAACTGCTGCTTTATTGGGGGAGGGTGGCAGTAAGTTAAGTAGAATACCTGACTTAAAAGATGTCAATAATTTAATTAATATCCTGTCCAATCTAGGAGCTGAAGTTAATTTCACTGATAGTGAATTAGAGCTTAATACAGATGGAATTGATAAATACAGTACAGATAGTGATTTAGCCAGAAAGATGCGTGCTTCCTATTATACTTTAGGAGCTTTATTAGGCCGTTATGGACAGGCCTGTACTGTTTTACCAGGGGGCTGTGAGATCGGAGATCGGCCTATTGACTTACATCTAAAAGGATTTTCTGCTTTAGGAGCAGATGTTGAACTGGACCATGGGCTAGTAAAACTGGAGGCTGATAGATTAAAAGGGACTGAAATCTATCTCGATTATCCTAGTGTAGGAGCAACAATAAATATTATGTTGGCAGCTGTTCTGGCTGATGGAGAAACAGTAATAGAGAATGTTGCTAGAGAACCGGAGATAATAGATTTAGCTAATTATTTAAATATTATGGGAGCTGAGATTACTGGAGCAGGAACTGATATAATCAAGATTACAGGGGTTAATAGTTTGAACGGTACAGATTATACTATTATTCCTGATCGCATTGAAGCAGGAACCTATATGATGACAGTAGCAGCAGTAGGTGGAGATGTTGTAATTAAGAATGTGTTAGTAGAACATGTACGTCCTCTAATAGCTAAGTTAAAAGAGATGGGAGTAGAGATAATTGAGGGGATTGATCAGGTGCGGGTTAAATCAGAAGGGTGTTTGTCCGGGACAGATATTAAGACTATGCCTTATCCGGGCTTTCCGACTGATATGCAGGCCCAATTTATGGCTTTATTGACTCAAGCAACCCAGGAGAATCTAGTAATTGAAACAGTCTTCGAAAGAAGATTCGGCCATGTTGATGAATTAAGAAGAATGGGGGCTCAGATTAAGGTAGACGGTAGAAGCGCAGTAGTTGCTAGAACAGATCTGGAAGGTGCCCAAGTTAAAGCTACAGATTTGCGGGCTGGAGCAGCATTGATTATTGCTGGTCTAACAGCTGGAGGACAGACTGAAATTCAGAACATATATCATATTGAACGCGGTTATGAAGATATTACTGATAAATTAAAAGGAATTGGAGCTAATATTGAGTTGGTTGAAGAATATAATTGTCTCTCTTAACATAGAAGTTTAGTGAGTTCTAATTTAGGGGGGAATTGGAATAAAGAGACTGATCTTAGTTACTATAATTTTGAATCTGTTTTTAATTCTGTTATTGCCAACAGGAGTGGTTATAGGCAGTAGGCTAATGCCTGATTTCGAAAGTGAAAAGATTACAGTTAAATTAACGATGGAAAATGGTCGAATAATAGAATTGGAGTTAGAAGAATATATTAAAGGAGTGGTAGCCGCAGAAATGCCGGCTGAGTTTGAGTTAGAAGCATTGAAAGCTCAGGCTGTAGCAGCAAGAAGTTATATCTTATCCCGCCTACAGGGGACAGAAAAGAAGGAAGTTGCTATTACAACAGATATTAATATGGATCAGGCCTGGATTAGTAAAGAAGAGTTGCTTAAGGAGTGGGGAAATTTAGAATACTGGTTTAAGATATCTGAAGCCGTTGAGTCTACAAAGGGAATATTCTTAACCTATAACGGTAAAATAGTAACAGCAGTTTATCACTCTGCCAGCGGCAGTATAACAGCGGCAGCCAGAAATGTCTGGGGTAGAAAAGTGCCTTATCTACAGCCGGTAAGCAGTAATTATGAAGAGCAGTCGCCTTATAATCATTTTGTGCAGAAATATTCATTTAGAGAATTTGCTCGTAAAGTAGATAGTGGGATATCTTCAGTAAACGATATAGATATTTTAGCTAGAAGCCCCAGTCGTCGAGTGTTAAAGCTTCAGGTTGGATCTCAAATTATGACTGGTCGGGAGTTGAGAAAGAGATTAGGCTTAAAATCAACTAATTTTAGGTATCAGATAAAAGATAACTATATTAAGTTTATTACTACTGGAAATGGTCATGGAGTAGGAATGAGCCAGTATGGAGCCCATGGAATGGCTAAAGAAGGATATAATTATCTGGAAATTTTAAAACATTACTATTCAGGAGTAAGTGTTAAAAAATTAAATCATTAATAAAAAATAGAATTCAAGTAAATAAGTGTATATTTATCTCGCCTCTGGAGATACTAATTGATGGAGGTGAGATAGATGTCTGATGATATAAATAATGAAGAGAAGGGAAAAAAAGATAACCAAACTGATAATCAGAGAGAAAAGAATAGGTTTCCTTTCTCAATTAAAAAGGACAAAGAGGATATTAAACTAAAGTTAAAAGAGAGTATTGATAAACTGGCTGATAAATTCTCCTGGAAGCAGTTTATAACTAGGCTTGTAACTAACAAAAAGTTTTTAGTTGGATTGGCAGTGGTAATTTTAGCCGGAATTATCTTGATACCTCAATTAAATGATTTAACATCCCAGTCTGAACCGCCTGCTTCTGAAGCTGATCGATCACAAGATGAGGTTGTAACTTACGAACATATTCCAGCTGATCAGGAAATTAAAGGAGATGAACAGAAACAGCCAACAATAGCAGAAGAGAAACAAGAATCAGATTTAAAAACAGAGGTTGAAGCTAATAAAGAAGAAAGTGAAAAAGAGAATAGAGAAGAATTGAGTGAAGAGAAAGCTGAGAGTGAACCTGTAGTACAACAGGCAAATATAAAGCCTAAGTTCAATCTGCCGGTTAAAGGGGCTGAAGTAAGCCGCTCTTATGGCTGGAGTAAACATCCGATGCTCGAAGATTGGCGATACCATCAAGGAGTTGATTTGCAAACAGCCCAAGGAACTCCAATTAGAGCTGCTACTGCCGGTAAGATAGCTAAAATTAAGGAAGATGACTATTTAGGTTTAGTTTTAATTATCGAACATAAGAGTGGACATCAGACTATCTACGGACATGCCCAAGAATTTAATTTAAAGGAAGGCCAGCAAGTCAATAGAGGTCAAACTATAGGGAAAGTAGGAACTTCAGGTTTAGTTATGGAGCCTACTCTCCATTTTGGTATCATAAAAGACGGGGAATCGGTAGATCCGACCGAACATCTTAATCTATAATTTCACATTTGAATCATTTAGCAGAGAGGTGATAATTCATCTCTCTGCTTTTTTGTATAGTCCCTCCTAATTTTAAACATATTTTATAAAAATATACATATATATTTATTAAGAATAGGTAGGAGGGACAAAACCAATGAAAGATTATATTTACCAGAGGGTATTAGAAGTAAGTAATTACATATATGAAACTAGAGCGACCGTTCGACAGGCAGCAAAAGTATTTGGAGTAAGTAAGAGTACAATCCATAAAGATGCAACAGAAAGATTACAGAAGATTGATAAGAGACTAGCTGAGAAAGTAAAGAAGGTATTAGAATATAATAAAGCCGAACGGCATATTCGAGGCGGGCAGGCTACTAAAGAGAAGTATTTATCGGAGAAGAATAATGATTAATTATTGTTTTTGCTATTAAACAGGAAATTCAAATTATGTCTAGAATAAGAGAATAAGGAAAGCAGAAGTATGTAGATTAAAAGTGAGGTGGAATTATGCTGAGAGGACTTTATACTGCCGCTTCTGGAATGAATGCATCATTGAAGAGAACCAATATAATTACTAATAATTTAGCTAACTCTACTACTCCCGGTTATAAAAAGGACCAGACAGTAAATAAGTCTTTTTCTGAAATGTTATTAAGAAGAATGCCGGATAAAGAAGTTATTGGTACAGCCGGTTTAGGAGCTAAAGTAGATGAAACAGTAACTGATTTTAGTGCTGGTAGTGTACATAAGACTGATAATCCATTTGATTGGGCAATTGAAGGTGAAGGTTTCTTTGCTGTTCAGACGCCGGAAGGTATTCGCTATACTAGAAGCGGAGACTTTACTTTAAATCAGGATGGACAAGTAGTTACTCAAAATGGTAATTTTGTTTTAGGCCAAGCTGGACCTTTGGAAGTAGTTGGTGAGCAGGTTAATGTTGATAATCAGAATAATTTAGTTGTTGATGGACAGGTAGTGGATCAAGTTAGAGTAGTGACTTTTGCTGAAAATGATGGATTAGTTAAAGAAGGAGATGATCTATACCGGGCTACTCCGGATGTAGGTAATCAATTTATGGCTACTGGCAAGATTAATCAAGGCTATCTTGAGTCATCAAATGTAAATGTAGTTGAATCAATGACCAATATGATTGAAGCAACTCGTCACTATGAGTCAAACCAGCGGGTAGTAAAAGCTTATGATCAGAGTCTGGATAAGACAGTTAATTCTGTAGGTAGATTATAATTATAGGCTGGACTTAGAAGATAAGAAGCCTGAGCCGCGGAGTGATAGAAGCGGTTCTATAATCTATGGGATGCACTTATTTGCAAGGAGGTTATGTGCTAATGATTAGATCCTTATGGACGGCAGCAACAGGAATGAAAGCCCAGCAGTTGAATATAGATACTATTTCTAATAACTTAGCCAATGTAAATACAAATGGATTCAAGAAGAGTAGAGTAAATTTTCAGGATTTAATGTACCAATCACTGCGGGAAGCAGGAACTCCCAATAATCAGGGGTCACAGGTGCCGGCAGGAATAGAAGTAGGTCACGGTGTACGTCCGGCTGCTACTCAGAAGTTATTTGCTCAAGGCAGCTTTCAACAGACCGGAAATCCGCTTGATATGGCTATTGAAGGAGACGGCTTCTTTCAGGTGGTAAGGCCGAATGGACAGGTAGGCTATACGCGCGACGGTTCATTTAAACGGGACAGCAATGGACGAATAGTTACCTCAGATGGTTATCCTCTTGCGTCTGATATTACAATTCCGGAAGATACAACTGATGTGAGTATCACTGCTGAAGGTAGAGTAATGGTTAAGCAACCGGGGAATGAAGAGGTAACAGAAGTAGGCCAGATTGAGCTATCCCGCTTTTCCAATCCGGCTGGATTGAAGAGTATTGGCCGGAATTTATTTGCTGAAACTCCTGCTTCAGGAGGGCCAACTGTTGGTGTACCGGCAGAAGACGGTTTTGGAACTATCTCACAGGGCTATTTAGAGAAGGGAAATGTTAAAGTTGTTGAGGAGATGACGAATATGATTGCTGCGCAGCGGGCTTATGAAGTGAATTCTAAAGCTATTAAAGCTTCAGACCAGATGCTACAGCAGGCTAATAATCTAAAAAGATAGAGTGAGTTGATATAGAATGGTTAATTGGAGACAGCTGTCACAATTAAGGCTGGTTCTGTTATTATTAATTCTTTTATTAATGACTAGTTGTGCAGCTGCTGCTCAAAGTAAAATTGGATTTAAAATTGATCATGAAGTAAAAGCAGCAGGCCAAAAACTACAGTTAGGAGAAATAGCGGAGATTGAAGCACCGAAAAAATTCAAACAAAAGATGGAGACTATCAATTTAGGCCAGTCTCCTTTACCTGGCTATACCCGCGTGTTAAAGCGGGATTATATTCTTTCTGCGCTGGAAAGAGCCGGATTTAATTTAAGCAGAATTACTTATCAGATTCCTAAACAGATTAGAGTAACTACTCCCCATCAAGTACTGGATACAGATCGGTTAACAGAGAAGGTTCGAAATTATATTCAACAGAATTTATCTGCTGAAGCCGAAGATATTGAGATTGAGCTCCAAAATCTGGATAGAGAAGTGCGGCTTCCTGTTGGTGGAGTTGAATTACAGATCGGTAATCTCAATACCAAAAGAATATTAGGCCGGACAGCAGTTCCGGTTAATATCTATGTTGACGGTAAATTAGCTAAAAAGAAGTATATTCAGGCCCAGGTGACTGCTTACCAGAGGGTGTTAGTTGCTCAAGAATCAATTAAACGCCGCCAGAGTTTAGCAGAGAACCAGTTTAAGTGGGAGAAGAGGCCACTGGTAAAGCTACATAGTCAGCCTTTTACGGATGTGGACTCTATTCAGAATTATCGATTGGAACGAAGTATCAATACTGGACAGATTTTAACAAGAAATTTAATTGAAATTCCTCCGCTAGTTAAGCGGCGGGATAGAGTAAAGATTATAGCTGTAGTGGGTAGAGTTAGAGTCAGTACAGCAGGAGTTGCTTTAGAGTCAGGAACCGAAGGAGAGCATATTAAGGTTAGAAATATAAAGAGCAACCGGGAGATAATGGCTAAAGTAATCGGCAAGAAGACTGTAAAGGTAATTCTGTAAAAATTTATAAATCTTTGAGGTGTTAATTTATGAAGCATACTGTTGTTAGATTTTTTTTGGTGATCGGATTAATATCTATTTTATCTTTAGCTGCTAACCCTTTATTAGCAGCTTCATTATATGAAGATAGTAACTCTCCCTATGGAGAACATAAGGCTGCAGAAGCTGGAGATATATTGACAGTTATGATTAGTGAGAGTTCAACAGCTGACCAACAGGCTAGTACTGAAACAGGACAGAGTAATGAAGTAAATGTAGGACCTGGTGCTGGTGAATTGGATTTTGTTAAATTATTCCGATTAAATCAGGAGGATAGCTCTTCAGCTGACGGCAGTACTAGTCAAAGCGGTAGTCTAACTGCTCAGATGACTGTTCAGGTTACAGAAGTTTTACCCAACGGTAATTTAAAGATTGAAGGTACCAAAGAGATTACTGTTAATGCTGAAATGCAGAAGATTGAAGTAGAAGGAATTGTCAGACCGGAAGATATTACTATCAGTAATACTGTTAATTCAACTAAGATAGCCAATAGTAAGATTAAATATGTAGGAGAGGGAGCCATCGGAGATAGACAGGAGCCGGGCTTATTAACTAAAGTATTGAATGTCTTTTTCTAGATTAATTACTTATTTTTGATGAGGTGGCATAGTATGTATATAAAGCGAACCTTTATTATTCTGGCTATAACTTTAAGCTTCAGTTTGATATTGAGTCTGCCGCTGTTGGCCCAGGAAGATAATACATTTCAGGACCCTATGGTGCGGATAAAGGATATTACTAGAGTACAGGGCGTGAGAAGTAATCAACTATCCGGTTATGGGTTAGTAGTTGGATTAAATGGAACCGGTGATGGCGGAGGTTCAGCAGCTACTGTGCGATCAATAGCCAATATGCTGCAGAATTTTGGGGTTAATGTTAATCCCAGCCAGGTTGAATCTGAGAATATAGCAGCAGTGATGGTTACAGCTGAGTTACCTCCTTTTGGCAGAGTAGGAGATAGAATTGATATAAATGTTGCCTCTATTGGAGATGCCGATAGCCTACAGGGAGGAACTCTATTGATGACGCCGCTATTAGGTCCTAATCAACAGCAGGTTTATGCTTTAGCCCAGGGACCTGTTTCTATTGGCGGTTTTAATACCGAACAGGGAGGAAGTTCAGTCCGAAAGAACCATGCTACAGTAGGCCAAGTTCCAGATGGTGCTACGATAGAAGAAGGTGTTGAGACTGACTTTTCTGATCAGCAGCAGGTTACATTTTTACTGGATGAGCCTGATTTTGCTACTGCCCAGCGAATTGCGGATGTAATCAATCAGCGGTATGGCTATGATAGCGAGGGCAATAATGCTGCTCAGGCTGTAGATCCTGGTCGAATTAAAGTATCAGTTCCTGATCGAATGGAAGATAGGTTAGTAAGCTTTGTAGCCCAGGTGAATAGATTATCGGTTAGGCCGGATAAGAAGGCTAAAGTAGTAGTTAATGAACGGACAGGAACCATAGTAATGGGCCATAACGTCCGAATTTCTACTGTTTCGGTAGCCCATGGTAACTTAACAGTTACTATCTCTTCTGAAGAAGAGGTCTCCCAACCGCCTCCATTTTCAGAAGGAGAGACGGAAACAACAGAGGAGACTGAAATTGAGGCTGAAGAAGAGGAGAATAGATTGATAGTACTGCCTAAAGGCTCAAGTATTTCAGATGTTGTTAAGGCTTTAAATGGAGTAGGTGCTACACCACGAGATACAATAGCTATTCTACAAGCAATTAAAGCACAGGGTGCTCTACATGCTAAGTTGGAAACTATGTAATAAGCAGGTGATTTAAATGAAGATTAACAGTACTCAAAGAATGGAGATGTTGACTGAAAGATCTAGGCTTAAGCAGAATCAGCGTAAGCAGAGTGAGTTCAAAGAAAAATTAAGTAAGCTACAGCAGCAGAGCTCAAAAGATGAGCAGGAGAATAAGGAATTAAAGAAGGCAACCCAGAAGTTTTCCAGTGTCTTTGTTGGTTTAATGTTAAAGGAAATGCGGAAGACTATACCTGAATCAGGTTATTTAGACGGCGGGTTAAAAGAAGATATATTTAAAGATATGCTGGATCGTAAGTATGCTGAAGAAATTGCTGATTCTAAACAGTTACATTTAACAGATAAACTTTATCAACAGTTAAGCCAAAAGACAGAGTAAGGATTTATGTTTAGGTTAAGGGCTTCTGTAGTTAAACAGAAGGGAAGGGATTTAAGTGCGCAAGTACGGTAGTCTGATGTTAGTGATAGCATTCTGTGTTTTATTATTTACACCGGTAATGGCTGTGGATGATTCTGGGCCACGGGAGATTCTGCCGGTAAATAAGATTGAAACAGGAATGTCCGGAGTTGGCAAGACGGTAATTTCGGGTACAGAAGTAGAAGAATTTAACGTAGAAGTTTTGGGAGTTTTGAAAAAGCAGGGAGTTAATCGCGATTTAATTTTGATTGAGGTTAGTGGAGATGTAATTGATAAAACAGGCGGAATTGCAGCTGGTATGAGTGGCAGTCCAATTTATATTGATGGAAAGTTGATTGGAGCAATTGGTTACGGTTGGCAGTTGACTGAGCATAAGGTAGGTATGGTAACACCGATTGAGGATATGCTTGATCTGTGGCAGTTGGATGAGATTGAAGAAGGCACGACTGCTGGTTTATCAGAGCCGATAAAAATAAACGGGAAATCAGTGGAGCAGGTATCTTTTGTAGAAGATAAGTCCAGTGTCAAACAAGATAATTCTTTAACTGCTTATCCAGTAAAGACTCCGCTGCTGGTTAGCGGTTTGGATAAAGAGGCTGTAGATTACTTGAGTGAAGAGTTATCTGCTTATGATTTAAAGCCGGTGCAGAGTACAGCTGCAGCAGACATGTCGAAAGGAAAAGAGGATAAATTAGTTCCGGGAAGCGCAATTGCAGTACAGTTGGCTAGAGGAGATGTTGATATTTCAGCAGTTGGAACTTTAACTTATAGAGAAGGAGATAGAGTTTTAGGTTTTGGACACCAGTTTATGGGCTTAGGTGATAGTAATTACTTCCTTTCTTCGGCCTATATTCATCATATGATTAAGAGTATGAAGATGCCTTTTAAGCTGGGTAGCCCACTAAATTCAAAAGGAATTATAACTCAGGATCGGTCAGCAGGGGTAGGAGGCAGAATAGGCCAATCACCTAAAGTTGTACCTCTAGAGGTAGACGTTACAGATAGAGATTTAAATAAAGAGCAGAAGATCAATGCTCAAATAATTAGGAATGAGGAACTCTTCCAATCACTGGCCAGTTCAGTTATTTATCAGGCAATTAATAGTACTATTGACCGTCGCGGCGGCGGTACTGCTGAAGTAGAAATGGAAATTATGGCTAATAATTTAGAAGAAAAGATTATCGAGCGGAAGAATATTTTCTATAGCCGCAGAGATGTAGCTTCAGTAGCATTAAGGGACTTTTCTCAAGCATTAATGTTGATTACCCAGAATCCATTCCAGAAGATAAATCTGATCGATATAAATTTAGATGTAGATATCAAAGAAAAGCCTCAGGTTGCTTTAATTAGAGAACTTAATGTATTAACTGATAAACTTGAACCAGGCAAAGAAGTAGAGTTAGAAGTTACATTCCAGCCTTATCGTGAAGAAGTACTGGTTAAAAATTATAGTTTTACTCTGCCTGAAGATATAGAATCAGGTATAGCCAGTATGGAATTAGTCGGCGGCTTAGAAGCAAACTTTACTGCTGAACAACAGCAGGAGGCTAAACCAGAGGAGAAGAAGTATGGTTATGGCAAGAATGAAACCTTCAGAAACTTAGAAGAAGTAATAACTGCTTTTAAAGAACAGAAGATTAACAGCGATTTAGTAGTTAGAATTTATCCCAGTTATAATAATCATAAAGCAGTACCGGTTAATCAGAACAATGATGAAAATAGAGCTGAGAACAAAAATGAGACTGGTTCTGAAGGAGCTGACCTTGAAGCTATGGGCATGTTAGCAGAGGAGACATTTAAGACTGATTATATTCTGGAAGGCAGAGTGAATACTGAAATAGAGGTAGAATCAAACTCCAAAGAGAATAACGATGATACCAAGGAATAATTAGGTTTATCATAAAGCAGCAGTCTATTCTATTGATAGAATAGACTGCTTTTTTTAATGAATAACAGGCAGAAGATGCAGCTTGGCTTTGTTCTTTGGAATCAAATAATTGCCATAATTATAAGTAAATAACTAAGGTTAGCTATTGAATCTCTTAAAAAAATGTAATATTATAAGAGTAGTTTGAGAATCTGCAGCTGGAGGCTATAATAGCATGATGCCGGTAGCCCGAAAATATAGAAGAATTATTCCTTGGGTGGTAATTCTTATCTTGGGAGCATCCTTGTTTATGACTATGTCGCTAAAATGGGATGGAGTGTTAACAAGCATTAAGGATAGATTAGTTATGGAATTAGAGTCAAGATATGGGTATAATGTTAACTTAGATAAAATTGAAATTAGCGGAGTTAATGAATTAAAACTCTATAACTTTAGTCTGGAACTTAAAGAAGATGGATTTTTATCTGTTGAGCAGGTTGAATTATCCTATGACTTGCTGGATATTGTAGCGGGTAAGACTGATTCATTAGGTAGTATTAAAGAGATTAAATTAGTTAGTCCCCGCCTTATCTATAAGCAGACTTCGAATGATCAGGCAGATGATGGTACAGATAATCTTCAGGACTTATTTGGTTCTGCTCCAATTTTAAACCATTATTCCGGCCGGATAGCTATAGAGGATGGAATGGCAGTTACTAATCTAATAGACGGTATTAGTAAGATCAGAATTAATCAAGCCGGTCTGAATCTAACTAAAGATAATCTGAAAGGAAGGTTAGATCTAACTCTGCCTGAGACTGAAACGGAGAATCTAGTTGTTAATGGGAGTACTGATGAAAATCAATTTAAGCTAACTACAGAACTGGATAACTTAGATTTAAATGTTTTATCTGAAGAATGGAAAGAAGTCTTAACCCAAAAGGGCTTTCAGCTTACAGCTGGAAAAGCAAGTGGTAACTTAGAGATTAAAGGAGGATTGGGGTTTGAGTCTTTCTCTGAGCTTGATTATAAGGGAGAGATAAGGTTAAAGGAAGGGATAATCGATTCTAATGATTTAACTTCAAAAATCCAGATTATAGATAGTAAGTTTAAGTTAAATAATCGAGTAATAAATATTAATAGCTTGGTAACTGATATTGGTGAGTCAAGACTGCAGCTATCAGGTCTAATGCACGGCTGGCAGAAGCCTACATTTTATCTGGAGTATAAAAGTTCACAGCTGGCTTTAAGTAGTATTGAGGAGTGGCTGCCGTCAGAATTAAAGTTAACAGGGATGGCAAAAGCAAAGGGGCGGATGCGGGGTTCACTAGATGATCCGACTATTCAGACTAGCCTACAACTACCTGTTGGCAGCATTAACGGATACCAAGTTATTGATCTGGAATTTAATCTGTGGTATAAGAATGAGCTGCTTACTTTTAATGATTTTAAGACGGAAGTAGCCGCTGGTATCTTAACTGGGCGCGGAACGATTAATTGGCCTAAAGATGAAGGAGTTTTATATACGGCTTCTTTGGAAGCAGAAGGGATTGATTTAGGACAGCTATCTACTATATCCCAGGCTGATTCAACTTTAACAGGGCAGGTAAACAGTAATCTAGTAATCAGCGGCCAGAATTCACTTACTGATTTAAGCCTTTTCGGTAGTGCTCAAGTTACTGATGGAACTTTAATGCAGTATGAGTTTGATACTTTAGACAGCAGTTTTTGGTTCAGTAATAATCAATTATTAATAAGTGATTTAAATCTAAAATCGGATGGAAGTAAGTGGCAGGCTCAAGGTTTAATCGATGATCAAAGAAATTTGAATTTAAGTATTACTGCTGATGATGTTAAACTATCTCAGCTGGATGGTGTACATAATTATCGAGATCTAGCTGGAACTGCATCTCTGCAGGGACAAGTAAAAGGGAAGCTTACTGATCCAGAATTTTCAGGTGAAGTTCAGATAAAAGATGCTAGTTATGCCCAAAGAAGTGTCGATGAGATAATAGGAGTTATAAGCTATAGGCAGAAAAGAATAGGCTTAAATGATGTTCTTATTAATGACCAGAAGAGAAAGTATCAATTGGCAGGAGAGATAGAATTAGCTAAAGAGCCTAAACTGGATCTTGAGCTCAAGACTAAAGCAGGAAAAGTAGCAAGTTTATATAAATTAATTAGTGACCAACCGATTTATGATATTCACGGCCGATTTAGCGGGAGCTTAAGGATTATAGGTCCTATTAATGAGTTGAGAATGGCAGGAAGGATTAATTTATTAAAGGGCCAGATTCATGGTATTGGATTAACTTCAGGTTCTTCAAGCTTTAGCTGGGAGAATGATACTCTAAAATTAGAGAGTATACAATTGTTTGGAGTGGAGTCCCAGCTTATAGGAAGCGGCCGGATTGAGAAAAACGGAGGACTGGCTCTTGATTTAGAGGCTGAAAATATAGATTTAGCTAAATTGGAATTAGATAATTATGATATTATTGATAGTAGTACGATTCAAGGCAGTTTGGACTTTACAGGTGAGGTAAGAGGAGATATTTCGCGGCCTGTTTTAGCTGGTGAGGTTAAGTTAAATAAATTAGCAGTCAATAGATATAACTTCCAAAGAGTAGTAGGAAGTGTAGAGTATACAGGAGATAAACTAGACTTAAGAAATCTGACAGCAGTTCAGGGAGCAACAGAGTATCAAGCTGAGGGGAAGCTTAATCTAAACAAGGAGAAGTTTTCAAATTTAGCTTTGGAATTAACTAATGGTCAATTGAATGAAGTAATTGAGCTGCTGCCGCTTAAAGAAGTAGAGCATGATATTCCGCACAGTTTCTTTGGAACTATGACAATCAATGGTGAATTTGAGGCGCCAGAGGTTAAAGGGAGATTAATAGCAAAAGATATTGACCGTAATGGATATCTGTTAGTAGATGGTAGTTATGATTTTGGTTCTGGAGCCGACCTTAATGTGGAAACTCAAGACTTTGCTTTAGCTCCATTTAATCAGCTAGTTCCAGCTTTAGAAGCTATAGGAGGCGATTTAAATTTAACTGCTGAGCTTGAAGGTGAACTGGAGAAGTTAGATATAGAATCCACAGTAGAGATTATAGACGGACGAGTTGGAACTTTGAAGTATGATAATTTAAAAGGAGGGCTGGCTTTAACCAAAGGAAAGCTAGTAAAGCTGACTGAACCATTAAAGCTGAGAGTAAATGATGATAATTTATTTCGGATTACGGGGTATCTGCCGTTGAAGAATAGAGAAGCCTCTTTATATCTCAATATTAATCTCGATAACGGAAATTTGAATCTGTTGCCGCTTTTAGTTGAAGGAGTTAAAACAGCCGAAGGGACAGGAAATTTTGATTTAACAGTTTCAGGCAGCAGAGCAGAGCCTGATTTTGCTGGAGAGGTTGAAATAGATTCAGGCAGATTAGATATAGCTGGGTTAGCAGAAAGTATTTCGAATCTGGAAGGTAGAGCAGAGATTAAAGATCAGAGACTGAAGCTTAAGTATTTAACTGGCCGGCAGGGTCAGGGGCAGTTTAAGGCTCAGGGAAGTATGGGAGTTACTGGCTGGCAGCCTGGCCAAATAGACTTAGATTTTTCAGGAGAAAGGATTGTTATCGATCATGGTTCCTGGCAGGGAGAGAATGATCTTGATATTACAGTTAAAGGAGATATAACTGAACCTTTGATCAGCGGCAGTATTTTAGTTTATGATACTAAAATCTCTCTTCCTTTTGAATGGCCGACCGGTAAAAAGGATTCAGACTCAGCGATTAAACCTAACTTTGATCTTAATCTTGAACCTGGCGATAATGTCAGAGTTCAGAATGATAATATAGATATTCTAGTGGAGAGTGGTAGTTTACAGTTGGTAACTATTGAGGATAGTATTCAATTAGAGGGGAGTGTAAGTTCTAAAATCGGCAGCTTCAATTATTACAATACGGATTTTGAATTAGAATCCGGTTCTGCTATCTTTGATAGGTACGAAGGACATATTCCTTACCTTAATTTAACGGCTACTACTGAAGTAGATAATATTCAACAGTCGATAGAAGATAAGAAGCAAGAAGAGGAAGACGGAGAAGCGATTCAGAATGGTTCACAAGAAGATGCTGTTAATCAAGTAGATGCAAAAGAAGTGTTGGTTACATTAAAATTAAGCGGTTTAGCTGATCAAATGGAGATTAATCTGGAATCAAATCCTTCGTTGAGTAGACAGGAGATTATTACCCTGCTGGCTCAACAGGGAGGACTGCAGGGTTTTCTGACTAAAGATTATGATAAGATGATTCGGGCTGAATTTTTTAGAATGCTTGAATCCAGAATTGATGTAAAGATTCTGTCTAATATTGAAGAGACAGTAGAAGATAAGTGGAATCTGGATAGATTCAGGATCTATACCGGATTCAACAGCGGCTTGAAGATAAAAATGGGTAAAAGCATAACTGATGATTTGATGCTGAAGTATAATCAAGATTTCGATGAGGATAAGGAACATTCCCTTGGATTTGAGTATCAGATTATGGATAGCATGAAGGATATAATTCTGAATGGTTCACTGAATAATGATGAAGAGTATAAACTGGAGTTAGAAACTAACTTTTCTTTTAACTAAAGACTGGATATTTATTGAAGGAGGAGACAAACTTGCAAAACAAATCAAAGTTTTTGGTTCTGTTACTTACTGTGGCGGTTTTTTTGGCTAGCAGTAATCTGGTGTTGGCAGCACAGCAGGAGCTTAAGAATGATAACTTGATTACTGCTATCGAAGTTGAGGGTAATAAGAAGATTTCTAAAGAAGAGATTCTAGAAGTGGTTGAGACTGAAGTAGGAGAACAGATTTCCAATCAGAAATTACAGAATGATCTACAGGCTATCTTTGATTTAGGATACTTCTTTGATGTACAGGCTTCCTTTGAAAGTTACCGCAACGGCGTTAAGTTAATCTTTGAAGTAGTAGAGAATCCTGACTTAAAAAGTTTAGAATTTAAAGGAAATAAATCGATTGCTAGCAAGAAATTAAAAGAGATATTGGATCTTAAAGAGGATAAGCTATTAGATACCAATCAATTAAATAAAGGACTGCGCGAGATTGAAGCTTATTATAATGAGCAGGGTTATGTATTAGCCCAAATAGAAGATGTTTTAATGAAGAAGGATGGAACGCTAAAAGTAAAGATTAATGAAGGTAAAGTAGCAAAAATTAAGATTGAGGGAAATGAAAAGACTAAAGACTTTGTAATTAAACGTAAATTATCTCTGGAACCAGGAGATGTCTTTAATGCAGACCAGATGAGGCAGGATCTGCGCGATATCTATAACTTAGGCTTCTTTAAGGATATCAAACCTGAATTGAATCAGACTTCTGCAGAGAAGAATGAAGTAGCATTGAATATAAAGGTAGAAGAGCGTAAAACAGGAAATGTCGGTGTCGGTGCCGGATACAGTAGTTCTGACGGCTGGTTAGGACATTTTGAGATTCAGGAGAAGAACTTCAGAGGCCGGGCCCAGAGATTAGGCTTTCGTTGGGAAGTAGGAGAAGAGAATACCACCTATGAATTGAGCTTCTATGAACCATGGGCTTTTGGCAGTGATACTTCTGTTAGTTTTAGTATTTATGACCGCAGGGATGAAAAGACTGGTTTTTATGATCCTACTGATGAAACTGATGAAGGAATAGATTATGAAGAGCATGAAAAAGGAGGAAGTATTACACTTGGACATCCTTTAGGTTATGATGTGCAAGGCTATCTAACCTATGAATATAACAAGACGATCAATGAAGCATTGGAAGGTGAAACAGCTCTGCCAGAAGGACAGGAGAGTAATACTCGCAGTCTGACTTCCAGTTTTGTCCGAGATACCAGGAATGATGTCTTTAATCCCACAGATGGCCGTAAGGATAAGCTTTCTGTTGAGTATGCCGGACAGGCTTTAGGTGGAGATAATGACTTTACTAAGTATCAGTTAGATCTTAGGGATTATACCCCTGACTTTATGTTTGAGGATAACAGCTGGGCCTTTCGTTTTAAAGCAGGATTGAGTGAAGGACTGGATGAAGAAGGGCTTGACCATGAACGCTATCGAATTGGTGGGCCGCAGACTCTGCGCGGTTTTAAAGATGATCAATTTGTCGGGGAAGAGATTATGTTATTCAATGCTGAATATAGAATTCCATTTGCTGATAACTTTACTGGAGTCTTATTTACTGATGCCGGTAAAGCTTGGAATAAAGATGAAGGATTTGATTTTGATGATATCAATAAATCAGCTGGAGTGGGAGTTAGATTCAAGACGCCGATGGGACAGCTGCGGCTGGATTACGGCTGGCAGGAAGAAGATTCTAGATTACATTTCAGTATAGGCCAATTATTCTAAAACAGAGAAAGGGGTTCAATAATGTTTAAAGAAAATAAATTAATCAAGATATTAGCTTTAACTTTAGTTTTGAGTCTAGGAATAGGAGCAGTAGTTGTCTTATCCCCAATGGTGAAGGCTAAATCTGAAGTAAAAAAAGCAGTTGCTTATGTTGATTTTGGTAAGTTATTGAAAAACCATCCTAAACGGGATGAAGTTGATGCTGAGTTTAACCAGTATTATCAGAATTTAAAAGAAGAATTAGGTTCTGAACTACAATCGAAGTTAGAAGAAACTAGCGGAGATGAACGCCAGAAACTGCTGCAGAATTATAACCAAAGGCTGAATGAACAGGTTAAGCAGCGCCAGGCTGAACTGTTACAGCCGCTTAAAGAAGATATTGATGCTACTATCAAAAAAGTAGCAGCTAAAGAAGAGGTTGCAGTAGTACTCCATAAAGAATCAGTAGTCTATGGAGGTAATGACCTGACTGATAAGGTCTTAAAGGCTATGGAAGAGCAAACAGAAAGTAATTAAGCTGTTAAAGGCTTATAAGGAAGTGAGGAATAAAGATGCAGCGTAAGTTATGGTGGAAAGTAGGGAGCTTGTTAGTTGGTATCTTATTTGTAGTCCAGTTGATGGGCTGTAATAACACTTTATCTATTGATAAATCCAGTCAGAATAAATCTGAAGCTGTATCAAATAAAATAGGAATAGTCGATTTAGAAGAATTAAAAGCGGTTCATCCTGAAGCTGAAGTATTAAAAGAGTTGAATAAACAGATTAAGGATAGTCAGATTAATTTAGAAGAGCAGCAGGGTTTTTTGAATTTAACTTCTCAGAATAGAGAAGAACATCTACAGAGTATTAATGAACAGATAAATAAGCGCCTTCAGGATATTAAATCAGAGTATCAAACTAAGATAGATGAACGGGTTGAAAAAACAAAAGAGGAATTAAATGCTTATAAAGAAAGTTTTAAGCAGGAGACCGAAGAAAAGTTTGAACAGAAAAAAAGAGAAATTAGAGCAGGTCTGGACCAGAAGATAGATAAACGAAAGGAAGAACAGAGTACGGAATTACAGGACTACCAACAGAAGTTGAATAAGGAATATAATAGGAAAATTTTGAATTTGAGATTAAAACTGCAGATGCTGGATCTGTCCTCAAAAGAGCGGAAGGAATACCAGCAGCAGTTAGCCAAGTTAGAAACTGAACGTAAAGAAAAGTTAGCTAAGAAGAAGGAAGAATTACAGAAAAAGCTGCAGGAATATGTTTCAGAACAGCAGAAAGAGGCTGAAGAAAAGCTGCGTTCCTATCATCAAAAATTGACTGAACAGATGCAGCAGAAAATAAATAATAAACAAGAAGAAGCCAATCAGGAATTACAGAACTATATTAAAGAACAGAATCAGCTCTTACAGCAAGAGATAGAGACTAAAAGAGAAGAGTTGACTACTAAACTGAAGAATACAATTGTGGAAACAGAGGAGAAACTGGATACGAATATTACAGAGAGAAATGAAGAGTTAGCAGCTAACTTAGAAAAGGTTAAAGAGGATAGGAATAGATTAGAAAAGAAAATTAATGAAGATATTAAAGAAAGGATAGCTGAAGTAGCTGAAGATAAAGGACTGGATGTGGTATTAACTAATTATAGTAGTAGTCTGTCTGCAACCAATATTACAGAAGATGTAGCCGTTAAATTGAAAGAATAAGCTAACTAGTTTAGGAGGGCTAAGATGGATAAGAGATTGAAGTTATTATTGATTGGATTGACAGTTTTAGTCTTAGCTACTGGCTGTGCCCAACAGGATAAAGTAGCTGTTGTTAATATGCAGGAAATAGTGAAAAAAAGCAGCCGCATTCAGAATTATCAGGAGCAGTTGGACAATAAATTACAGAATTTACAGACTGAGTATGAATCAGAACTGGAGAATATAGAGAATGAAGAAAAATTAGAACAGAAGCGTCAAGAAGCTTACCAAGAAAGTCAGGAGATTAAATCAAAGATTGAATCTAAAGTGAAGAAAGATATACAGAAGGCTATTGCTAAAGTAGCTGAAGATAATAGGATAGATGTAGTCTTGGATCAGAATAATGTGAAATACGGAGGAGTAGATATTACTGATAAGGTTATTGAGACCTTGAAGAATTAGATTAACCTTGCTAAAGGGAGGCTTATAGAAGTTGGAGGTACCATTAAAAGAGCTGGCAGAGTTAGTAGATGGAGAGATAATAGGAGAAGTTGAACTCATAATTTCTGGTGTGGGCGGGGTAGAAAATGTAGCTAAAGGGGAGATTACCTTTGCCCAGAGCGATGAGTACTTAACGAAAGCAGAATCCAGTTTGGCAGCAGCAGTTATTGTTGCTGATGAGATTGAATCGGACAAGACTCTGCTGAAGGTTGATAATCCGAGACTGGCTTTTGCTAAGATTGCTCATGAATTTGAACCTGAGTTATATAAAACGAATGAAATTCATTCTACAGCAGTAATAGCTGATGATGTAGAATGCGGCAGTAATGTTTCGATAGGACCGCAGGTTACTATTGAATCAGGAGTTTCAATTGGAGATAATGTGAGAATAGCAGCGGGAGCTCATATAGGTTCTCAGGTTAAGATTGGTGCTGAAACTATTATTCATCCCAATGTGGTAATTATGCATCAGACTGAAGTAGGAAATAGAGTAATTATTCATCCTGGAGCTGTAATTGGAAGTGACGGTTATGGTTTTGAGACTACTTCCGAAGGACATTATAAAGTACCGCAGTTAGGTAATGTAATAATTGAGGATGATGTAGAATTAGGAGCAAATGTTACTATCGACCGGGGGACTACTGGATCAACAGTCATCGGCAGAGGTACTAAGACTGATAATTTGGTGCATATTGCACATAATGTTAGAATAGCAGCAGATTGTCTTTTAGTTGCCCAGGTAGGGATTGCCGGTAGTGCTGAGATTGGAGAGGGGGTGACATTAGCGGGCAAGGCTGGAGTAGTCGGCCACTTAGAAGTTGGAGCCAATACTACTGTAGCGGCTCAGAGTATTATTACTAATGATGTACCGCCTGATTCCTTCTATTCTGGCTATCCAGCCCGGGAACATAAGTCGGAAATGAGAATTAAGGCGGCACGGCGGAAATTACCTGCAATGGTAAAGGAATTAAGAGAATTAAAAAAAGAAGTTAAGAGTTTGAAGGAAGAAGTAAAGGAGGGGTAACTTTAATGAAATTAAAGAAAAATGCAAATTTATTAGTAATTACATTACTGGTCGGATTAATGTTAACTGTCGGTGGTACTGCTGTAGCTAGTACTGCTTTTGAAGGAGGCTTTAGCGGTCTAATTAAAACCCCTACTGCTGATGTTTTACCTTATAATAAGGCGACAGTGGGCTATCATCATACTGATAGAGCTAATCTAGTTCTATTTAATTACGGAGCCTATGATAATTTTGAGTTAGGACTGTCCAATTACTGGTATGATGATGAGGTTAGAGCTGATGATGATCTATTTTTAAATGCTAAATTACAGCTGTTAGAGGAGAATAATAGTCAGCCGGCTGTATCGATGGGGCTGGTGGATGAAGACTTCTATGCAGTAGCCAGTAGTAACCTGGATTATGATTTAAGAGGCCATGTGGGACTCGGTAATGGAGACTTTGATGGGCTGTTTGCTGGAATAAGCAAAACGATTAATCCGGTAACTATCTCTACTAAAGAAGAGAATAATCTCCAGATGCCGGTAACTACTTTAATGATGGAGTATATTGATCAGGAATTCAATGTAGGTGCTAAATTTAAATTAACTTCAGAGTTTAATTTTAATTTAGCTGTAGAGGATTTATCTGATCTATCAGCTGGAATTAACTTTAATACTCAATTTTAAATAAGTTAGCTATAAGCAGTTTCTCACTAATTAGTGAGAAACTGCTTTTTGTACGTTAATTTACGTTTAATTTATATAATATGTTACTTTCAAGATATTGCAGATTATAGTCAACAAATCTCTTACGCTTGCCATTCGTTCGACATCCTGTCTCACTCATTCTCAAAAACTGACTCTCCATCGTCCATGATTCCGAGTCAGTTTTAAGAGTCGCTGCAGAGAAATGTTGACTAGTTGGAATCTAATATATTTACTTCTATTGACTATTCCTGCAATATCATAAATGAGATTATACCGACTATGCTAGGTAACTATAAACAAGAAATATCTTCCTGATCAATCCATTAATTACCTCCTTTGCTCTATTTACGCCCTTGATTCTAGATGGTATAATTACAGAGGATAGGAGTGAAAAGAGTGGAGATTTTAAAATATAGATTCCGAACTGATCTGTTGATTTGGCTGATTGTCGTTATTTTGGTTGGCAGCAGTCTAGCTAGCGGAATCGGCTATTTGGCTGATAATTATTTTGGAGATACTGTCAATAGTCTAATGGGGGATTATGGTAAGTATGATTTTCTATTGACAGTCAATCAGGAGCTGACTGATTCTGCTATGAAGGAAATTAAAGAGGTTAAGGAGGAGAAACTGCCTGGTTCAAAGCTAAAGAAGGGAATTACTGTAGCAGGAACAGTTAATTACTTTCTACAGGTGGATGATAAGCTGCGTACTAAAGCTGTTTTTTCTAAGGTAGATAATTACTTTGAGGAGATAATTGGAGTCGATAATGTATCTTTGATGGCTGAACCGAAGATTTCTCTACAGGGAATGATAGGCGATACTAAGAACTTTTTTAATCAAAAGATAAGTAAGTTATCAGAAGTTGATTTTATCCTGCCTACCGGTTCCGGGTTGAATATTATTCTAAAACAGTCTGCTGACTTGCAGGAAACTACGGAACAGATTGAAGGGATTCTGGATGACTATCGATTATTACAGATCAGATTTCCTATTGCCCAATCACCAGAGGAGATTACTGAACTAAATCTGAATTTGCGTCAAAAATTACAGAAGGAGTTTTCTTCCCAGGAGATTCAGAGTCTCAATTCCGGCCAGCGTAGAGATTTGGATGACTTAATTAAGACTATGACTCAGATGAAAAAATTCTTAATGGAGTATGCTACCATTGTTGAGGCTGAGCTTCCGGCTGATTTGAAGGTTAGTGCGACAGAAAGATTTGCTTTAGCGAGCCAGGAGGATGGTTCTTTAGCTGTGGGGGATAAGATTACTCCAGAAACGATTCTGTTAACTCCGCTACAGAGAGAGGATGGATTACTGCAGCTAATCATCAAGCGGGGCGATGGAACTGAGATTGGAGGTCAGAGCCTTTATTTAATCAGTCAGGAAGGCATAGTAAAACAGAAATTTGAAGTAGCTAATATAGAACAGCCGCGTTATCTGTTACAGAAAGCAGTAGGGGAGACTAAAGAATTAGTACCTAAATTAGCTTCGCTTGTAGATACTGCTGAAAAGGTTAATCAGAATTTCTTAAACTGGTTAACAGAATATCGGCAGGGGATCGATCAGATTCAGGGGTTACAGGAAGAATTAGTCGGGCAACAGGATAAGTTAACCTCTATAGTTTCGGATGGAAGTAGAGATTTAGAGCAGTTAAGAGCAGCGGTGAATGATATTTCTGCTGTTACTACTAGCTTAGAAGAAAGTGTAGCAGAGATGTACCGGTTAAGAGAAAAGTTAATTGAGATTAATTCTAACTTTAAAGGTTTTGAACGGAATTTAGAAAAACAGGTAGCTGCTTTATCTTTAGTAGGCGTGGAGGATGAACGGTTAACTAATCTGCGGGATTCGGTTAAGACTCTACAGCAGAAGACCGATGGCGAGATGGATAGAATAATTAGCAGAATTAATTCCTATAATCCGCTTTTAAATAAGCTGGAGGAGTGGAATAATAATTTAAAAAGGGTACAGCAACTGCTGCAGGCTGGTTCCGATCTGAATCTGAATTCGCCTGAACTAAAGGGAGCTGTGAAAGGGGTAGTAGGAGATTTAGACGGTATAATGGCTGAATTAGGCAGCCTGGAATCCGGCGTAAAGGATTTAAATCAGCTGAATTTCAAACTGATTATTACAGAGTTAGACCATGTACAGAATGTTTTGCCTGATCTGCGGGATGAAGAGATTACAGGAACGATTCAGCTGCTGGATAAGTATTTAGCCGGTCAAGTTGTGCCTGGCAAAGAGCTCAATTTTTTAGTCAATCAGAGTGTTAATCAGGGAGCTCTGGAGTCTAAGGTTGAGGATTATTTTGCCCAGCAGGAGTATGATATCAAGCAGTTATTTACAGCTCCTGGCCTACTACAGCCTAATGTTAGAGGAGAGTTCTTTAGAATTTTAGGAGAGGTGAGGGCTGTTTTAACGGCGGTGATTGCTCTAGTCTTTACTATCTTTGTACTCTTTATGGACCAGTCATTAGTGATGGCTACAATTCAGAGAAGAAACCAACAGGAGTCCAATAGATTAATTAAGGTTCTAAACTCCAGTTATCTATATGGATTTGTCTTAGGCGGAGTAGTATTAAGCAGTATCTTCTATATCTCCCAGGCTAAACTGCCTTTGTTAAATCTGGAGTATATATTTCTGATAGGCAGCAGTCTTGGAATGTTGGCCGCCAATAAAGCCGGCTCTATTAATCCGCTTGATGAGGCTGAATTTTTGGCCGGTGAGGCTTTAGGGTTAAGCTATACTGAGATTATGCATGAGATTGTCATTCCCCAGGGAAGACCGGGAGTATTAACAATACTGAACAGAAGGAAGATGATCTTTGCTTAATAATTTAGTCTTGATATTTAGAAATGATGTGATAAGCTAATGTTGAAAGTAAGAGAATTATATAAGTCTTATGGTGAAGTACAGATTCTTAAGGGCGTTAATTTTGATGTAAGCCAGGGAGAGACCGTTATTATTATGGGGCCTAGCGGCTGTGGAAAGTCAACAACTATTCGCTGTATCAACCGATTGACGGAACCTGACGGCGGGCAGATAATCTATAAAGGCTGTGATTTATTAGAGTTAAACCAGGCTGAACTTTTAAAAGCAAGACAGGATATCGGCTTTGTTTTTCAGAATTTTAATTTAATAGATCGGCTGACAGTTTTTGATAATATTATGTTAGCCTTATATAAACAGGATACTTTATCATTAACAGACAAGGAAGCGGTAGTTGAAGACAGTCTAAATCAGGTTCAGCTCGGTGACTTCAGTAATAGATATCCTCAAGACTTAAGCGGCGGCCAGAAACAGCGAGTAGCAATTGCTAGAGCTTTGGCCTTAAAGCCTGATTTAATGCTGTTGGATGAACCGACTGCTTCTTTGGATCCAATTTTAGTTAGTGAAGTTCTAGAAGTGTTGGAATCAATAACTGCTAATCAGAATAGGACACTGCTGATTGTAACCCATGAACTGGATTTTGCTTATCGGGTAGCTGATAGAATTCTATTAATGGACAACGGAAAGATAGTAGAAGAAGGGCCTCCTGAACAGGTTTTTGAG
Organism: Acetohalobium arabaticum DSM 5501; assembly: GCF_000144695.1. Classification (GTDB taxonomy): domain Bacteria; phylum Bacillota; class Halanaerobiia; order Halobacteroidales; family Acetohalobiaceae; genus Acetohalobium; species Acetohalobium arabaticum. Next base: position 2,306,193 of record NC_014378.1, on the reverse strand, counting down.
AATCCAACCTCTGAAGTAGGTAAAAAATATAATAATTTGATCAGAGACCACTGAATTTTATAGAAAATGTTGAAGGATATAAGCGGTTTGCTATGGAAATAATTAAAAATAGGAAGGAAGGAGGCAATTATGCATATAGATTCTAAGCGGCAGCAGACAATAAAACAGGAGATTACTTATACAGGAACCGGCCTCCATACAGGAAACCAGCAGATCACTATAACCTGTAAGCCTTTAACTGCTAATAGCGGTATTAGATTTAAAAGAACTGATCTCCCATCAGCGCCAGAGATAGAAGCTGTTGTTGATAATATTGTATCCACTAAACGGTCTACTAGTCTAGGAACTGACCAATGGCAGATAAGTACTGTTGAACACTTACTGGCTGCCTTAAATGGATTAAAAATCGATAATCTCTTAATTGAAATTGATGCTGGTGAAGTACCGATAACTGATGGTAGTTCTTTAGTTTTTACAGAACTATTACAGAAGGCAGGTATCAAACAGCAGAATAAGAAATGTGAAATCCATGCAATTGAAGAAGCAGTTTGGGCTAGAGAAGGAGATACTTATTTGGTAGCCTTACCTGGACCGGAGCTTAAAATTACCTATACTTTTGTTTCTGATCATCCAGCAGTAGGAAACCAGTTTGGTGAATTTACTATAGATGAGAAGACTTTTATTAACCAGATAGCTCCCAGCCGGACCTTTGGTTTTGCTAGTGAAATAGAAGCACTGCAAGAAGAGGGATTGGCTTTAGGGGGGAGTTTGGATAATGCAGTTTTGATTGGAGAAGAGGAGATTGTCAATGAGTTGAGGTTTGAAGATGAGATAGTAAGACATAAAATTTTGGATATAATAGGGGATCTAGCCTTAATTAAGCCTTTTAGAGGCCATATTATTGCAGTTCGTTCTGGACATGCTCTAAATAGAAGGCTGGCCCACAAGATTAAGCAGCAGGTGATGCACTGTTGGTAAAAAGTAAATAAAAGGAGGATGAGTTATGTTTGATATAAACGAGATTAAGGATATCTTACCACATCGTTATCCTTTCTTATTAATCGATAGAATTCTGGAGTTTGAAGAAAAGGAAAGAGTAGTAGGTTTGAAGAATGTAACTGTCAATGAAGAATTCTTCAACGGCCATTATCCGGAGCATCCAGTAATGCCGGGAGTATTGATTGTGGAGACTATGGCCCAGATAGGCGGTTTTGTTATGATGGACAGCAATGAGGAGAATAAAGAACAGCTTCCTTATTTTGCTGGAATTGATAAAGCCAGGTTTAGAAAGCCGGTTGTACCTGGTGACCAACTAAGGATTGAAGCTGAAGTTTTAAAATTAAGAGGTAAAATCGGTAAAATATCAGCTACGGCCTCAGTTGATGGAGAAGTAGCGGCTGAAGCTAAACTGATGTTTGCCATGCAGGATAAGTAATTAGGGAGGATAATAAATAATGAAAGAAGTTAATAAGGGAAATAATATTGTTCATTTAGCCGAGGTACATGAAACGGCAATTGTTAAATCAGGGGCTAAGATAGGAAAGAATGTCAAGATCGGCCCTTATAGTGTTATTGGGGAGCATGTTGAAATTGGTGATGGAACAGAGATAGGTTCTCATGTAGTTATCGAAGGCTGGACTGAGATTGGTAAAAATAATGAAATCTTTACTGGTGCTTCTATTGGTCAAAAACCGCAGGATTTGAAGTTTGATGGAGAAAAGAGTTATTTAACAATTGGAGACGATAATATTATTCGTGAGTATGCAACTATCCACCGCGGAACTGAAGAAGGCGGTTTGGAAACAAAGATTGGTAATGATAATTTAATTATGGCTTACTGTCATGTAGCCCATGACTGCCAAGTGGGTAATAATATAGTCATGTCTAATGCTACTAACTTAGGGGGCCATGTAGTTGTTGAAGATTCGGCAGTTATCTCTGGTATGGTAGGAGTCCATCAATTCGTCCGCATCGGTAAGATGACAATGATAGGTGCTCATTCGAAGGTGGTTAAGGATGTACCTCCGTATATCTTAGTCGATGGACATCCAGCTACCGTTAATGGCATCAATACAGTAGGCTTAAGAAGAAATGGAGTCAATCCTGAGTTAAGAAAAGAGATTAAACAGGCCTATAAGTATCTATACCGTTCCAACCTCAATGTCTCTCAGGCAATCGAGAAGATGGACCAGGAACTGGATGCCAGTCCTGAAATTGAACATTTCTTACGTTTCTTGCATAATGCCCAGCGCGGAATCTGTAGATAGATTTTTAGGAGGATGATGATGAATAGAGTAGGACTGATTGCTGGTAACGGAAGATTACCGCTGTATTTTGCTCAGGCGGCTAAGGATAAGGCTAGAGAAGTAGTGGCTGTCAGTGTTACTGAGCAGGCTTTAGTTAATAAACTGGATTCAATCGTAGATGAAAGTTATGAACTCAGTGTTGCAAAGCTGGATAAATTAATAACTAAGCTGCAGACAGCAGGGATCAAAGAAGTGGTAATGGTAGGTAAAGTGAATAAAGACCTGATGTTTAATCTGGACTTTGATGAACGAATGACTAAATTATTAATGAACCTGGAAGAGAAGAATGATGATGCTATTCTGTTGGCTTTGGTTGAAGAGCTAGCAGCAGCGGGGATCAAGGTTAAAAAACAGACAACCTATCTGGAAAGTCTCTTACCGCAGCTGGGAACCTTGACTGAAATTGAACCGTCACCAGATATAATTAAGGATATGGAGTTTGGGTTCAAGATGGCTAAAGGGATCGGTGATCTTGACATCGGTCAGACTGTTGTGGTTAAGGATAGGGCTGTAATAGCTGTCGAAGCTATTGAAGGGACTGACCAGGCAATTTTACGCAGCGGGCAGTTGGCCGAGGGAGTAGTAGCAGCAAAAGTCAGCAAGCCCCAACAGGATTTCAGGTTTGATATTCCTACTATTGGGAAGGATACAATTAAGAATCTGATTGAGATTGGAGCTGCAGGGCTTGTAATTGAAGCAGCTAAGACCTTTATTTTAGATCGCAGGGAAGTTTGTCAGTTAGCAGATAAGGCCGGACTTCCGATTGTAGCAATGAGGTGAAAAGATGCCAACAGTGTTAGTAGTAGCTGGAGAAGCTTCTGGAGATCTACATGCTGCTCATGTAATTAAAGAGATGAAGAAATTACATTCTGATCTGGAGTTTATCGGCCTCGGCGGTGATAAGATGGCTGAGGCTGGAGTTGATATTATCTTCGATCCTACTGAGTTGAGTACTATCGGATTTATGGAGGCGCTAAAACATTTAAGATTGATGTATAAAGTATTGAATCAATTAGAAGAAGCAATCAAAGAATATAAACCTGATGCAGCTTTCTTAGTTGATTATTCTGGTTTTAATCTAAAGGTTGCTAAATTAACTAATAAATATGAAATACCTACAGTAAATTACTTTGCTCCTTCAGCCTGGGTCTGGGGGAAGTGGCGGGCAAAAAAGATGGCTCGCCGTCAGGCCAAGATAGCCTCAGTCTTTCCTATGGAAGCAGAGGTTTATCGTGAAGCTGGAGCCGAAGTTAATTTTGTCGGCCATCCTCTGTTGGATATAGTCGAGCCTGAATTAACTCCAGAAGAGTTAGCCGGGAGGCTGAATATAGATGCCAATTCGGAGATAATCGGTCTTCTGCCCGGCAGCAGACAACAGGAGATCGAAAAATTACTGCCGCCTATGTTAGAGGCAGCAGAGATTATAGCAGCTAAGCGAACGGAAGTAGAATTTCTTCTGCCGGTAGCTGAGACGGTATCAGAGCAGTTGATTGAAGAGATGATTGATAATTACCAAGTAGAAGTTAAATTGATTGCAGGCCATTCTTATAGTGTCATGGACTCAGCCCGGCTTCTGTTGGTGACTTCTGGAACTGCCACTCTGGAAGCAGCCTGCCTGAATACACCGATGGTTATCATTTACCAGACTTCTCTACTTACCTGGTGGCTAGGAAAATTATTGGTTAAGATTCCCTATGTTGGACTACCGAATATTATTATGGATCAAGAAGTAGTACCGGAACTGCTCCAAGACCAGGTTAGTGGAACTAAGATTGCTGAGGCAGGTCTGGAGATACTGGGTTCTAAGGATGATTATCAGCAGATTAAGCAGGATTTAAATGAGGTAGTAACTAGATTAGGAGATACAGGGGCAACTAAACGAGTAGCCCAGATGGTGTTAAATACAGGAGGAGTGACTACGGATTGGAATTAGTTAAGCGAATATTAGCCTATGTTAAGCCTTACCGCAGGCGGTTAGCAGCAGCGGTAGTATCAATGGTTCTCCATTCCCTGATGACTCTTCTTTTCATTAAAGGATTTCAAGACTTAATTGATACTATGATCAATAATATCTCCAACAGCGGAGAAGGATTTGTAAAGTTAAGCTGGGTAGCAGTAGGAATTGTTGTAGTCTATTTCTTTAAGGGAGTTGCTTACTATGGACAGAAGTATCTAACTTCCTATGTGGCCCAGCGGGCTATTATGGATATTCGAAATGATCTTTACTGCCACTTGCAGAACCTTTCGTTAGGTTTTTATGATGAGATGAAGACAGGCCAGATTATGTCGCGGGTGACCAATGATGTAGGAAAGCTGCAGAGTGCTATTGTTTCTGGAGCTGTAAGCCTCTTCTATAAATCAGTTACATTAATTGCTGGTCTAGGTTATTTATTCTATCTAAGCTGGCAGCTTTCTCTGGCAGTGTTGATTATTTTTCCGATTGTAACCTATGTATTTATCAAATATAACCGGCGGATAAGAGAGGTCAGCCGCAGGGTACAGGCTAGAATTGCAGATGTTACGGATATACTCCAGGAGACAATTACTGGCGTTAGAATAGTTAAGTCCTTTACTCAGGAAGACTATGAATATGATAGATTTAGTGAACAGAATCATGCTAACTTTCGGGCCAATATGAAGAATACACAGTTAAGTGCCAGTTTAACTCCGATTGTAGAGATTCTGGCATCTTTTATTTTTACTTTTGTTCTCTGGTATGGAGGCTATCAGGTGATGAAAGGACTGCTGACTCCAGGGGAATTACTGGCCTTCTTTACGCTGTTAATTACTATTTCTGGTCCGATTAAGTCGCTTAGCAAATTATCAAGTACTATTCAAAAGGCCTTAGCAGCAGCCGATAGAATCTTTGAGATTATTGATCTGGAAATTGATATTGAGGAGAAAGAGGATGCTATCGAACTTGAAAGTGCCGAGGGGAAAGTGGAGTTTAAAGATGTCTGGTTTAGCTATGATGAAGATGAGATGGTATTAAAAGGAATTAATCTAACAGCTAATCCGGGGGAAGTAGTAGCATTAGTCGGTCCCAGCGGTGCTGGAAAATCAACTTTAGTTGATTTAATTCCAAGATTCTATGAACCACAGAGCGGTGAAGTACTCTTGGATGGATATGATATTAAAGATTTAACTATTAAATCACTGCGCAGCAAGATCGGAATTGTTCCCCAGGAGAATATTCTCTTCGGCGGAAGTATCGGTGATAATATTGCTTACGGCGGTATAGATAAGGAGCAAGAAGAGATTATTAAGGCAGCTAAGGCAGCCAATGCCCACGAGTTTATTATGGAATTTCCTGACGGCTATGATACCCAGATCGGCGAACGGGGAACCGGCTTGTCCGGGGGCCAGCGGCAGAGAGTTTCTATTGCCCGGGCTATCTTGAATGATCCTAAGATATTGATTCTTGATGAGGCTACTTCTGATCTCGATACTGAATCGGAAGCCTTAGTTCAGGAAGCTCTGGATCGATTAATGGAGGAGCGAACAACCTTTGTCATTGCTCATAGATTATCTACCGTCTTAAATGCTGATAAGATAGTAGTTTTAGATGAAGGAGAGATTGCAGAACAGGGTACCCATGAGGAGTTATTGGCTCAGAAAGGCTTATACAGCCATCTATATAAGATGCAGTTTAATGATTAGATCACTGGAGGATTCACCATGAAGCGGATTAAGACTTATCTGGTTTATCTGGCGGCGTTAATTTTGGTGGTAGTAACTAATCTAACCTTACGTCTGCAGGTGACCGGGGAAGAGAAGATTAAGCGGCTAAAGGAGCAGGGTAAGAAGTTGATCTTTGTTTTCTGGCACGGTAAGATGTTAGTACCCATTTATCACTTTCGGCGTCGGGGTTATTATGGATTAGCCAGCCGCAGCAGAGACGGCGAATATATCAGCCGGGTGTTGAAGAAACTGGGCTGGAATGTAGTCCGCGGCTCTACTTCCCGCGGCAGTGTCAGGGCCTTGCTTAAGCTGGTTAAGCTGCTGCGGCAGGGAGAAGATGTGGCTATTACTCCTGATGGTCCGCGCGGTCCGCGCCATGAGACTAAATTAGGCACTGTTTATCTGGCCAAAAAGAGCAGCAATAGTGTAATTATTCCGGTAGGAGTAGCCTTTAACAATAAGAAAGTAATTAATAGCTGGGACTGCTTTAATCTTCCTTATCCCTTTACCCGGGGTAGTTTATGTTTAGGAGATCCAATCGAGGTAAGCAGTGAGGCTGATGGGGCTGAACTGGAAGCTAAGCGCGAAGAAGTGGATGATAGCCTGCAGGCTGCTTTTAGAGAGGCAGAAGAATTATTAAATTAAAATGGGATGGAGTATAATATGAATCGAAGCCTGGAAGAGTATTTATTGGCAGTTATTCGCGGCCATAAACAAGGATTTATAGCCAGAATAGTGCTTATAATCTGTTCTTTTCTGTCCAATATCTTTAAGTTAATACTCAAAATAAGAAGTAAGCTGTATGAGTCAGGAATTATCGACAGCACTGAACTGGACTCTACTGTTATTAGCATCGGTAATATAACTGCCGGCGGTACCGGTAAGACGCCGGTTGCCCAGTTTCTGGCCTGTAGATTTAAAGAACGCGGTCTACAGACGGCTATTCTAAATCGGGGCTATAAAGCTGATTTTGACGGCAGGATAGGTGTAGTTTCAGATGGAAGAAGAGTTAAGATGGATGCGACTGAAGCCGGCGATGAAGCCTATCTATTAGCTGAGAGCCTACCGGAAGTACCGGTGGTTATAGGCAGCAGACGGGCTGTTACCGGGGAGTATGCCCATAGTGAGCTCGGGGCTGAGATTGTAATTCTGGATGACGGTTTTCAGCACTGGTCTCTAGAGCGGGACCTGGATATAGTAGTAGTCGATGCTACTAATCCCTTTGCCAACGGTCGTTTGATGCCGCGGGGGACTCTGCGGGAGCCGCTTACTAGTTTAGCCAGAGGAGATGTCTTTTTTTTAACTAAGGTTGATCAAGTCTCTAAAGACCGATTAGAGGAGATCAAGTCTAAGTTAAAGGAGTATAATGCTACTGCTTTAGTCTTTGAGACTATCCATGCTCCATCATATCTGCGGTCTTTAGCAGAGAAAGAGCAAGCCGATAAGAATCTTGATCTGACGGGCAAGCAGGTGATGGCTTTATCAGGAATAGGCAATCCTCAATCCTTTGAAGAGACATTGGAGAGTCTAGGAGCTGAGGTAGTTAAGAAAGTAAGGTTTGAAGATCATCACCAGTATACTGAAGAAGAAATTCTGAATATTTTCTCTTCGGCTGCCCAACAAGAGGTTGACCTGATAATAACTACTGAAAAGGATGCTGTCAGCATGCCGCCGCAGGTAAAGGAAAAGATTACAAATCAGGAGATAGAGCTTAAGGTATTAGGAATTGAGCTGGAGGTATTAACTGAAGAATTTGAACTGGAGAGTCTATTATTGAAACTGGAGGGAACAGAATGGAAAGCAAACAGGTAGTAGGAATTATTCCGGCCCGCTATGGTTCAACGCGCCTGCCGGGGAAACCATTGCTTGATATCTGTGGGGAGCCTATGATCCAACATGTTTATAAGCGAGCAGCTGAAGCTGAAGTCTTTGATAGAGTGATTGTAGCGACAGATGATGAACGGATTAAAGAAAGAGTTGAGAACTTCGGCGGTGAGGCAGTAATGACGTCAACCGAACATAAGACAGGTACTGACCGCCTGGCAGAAGCAGCCCGGAGAATAGAGGCAGATATCATTGTCAATATTCAGGGTGATGAGCCGCTGATCAGTCCGGCTATGATTGAAGAACTTGTCTATCCTTTGTTAGTGGACTCAACTTTAGTGATGTCTACGCTTAAACAAGAGATTAAGGATCAGGAAGAAGTTAATAATCCGGATCTAGTTAAAGTAGTTACTGATAAGGAGGGCTATGCTCTCTATTTTTCTCGGTCGCCAATTCCGTATCTTAGGAATCAGGAGACTGACAGTAAGTTTTATAAACATATTGGATTATATGCTTATCAGAAGAGCTTTCTGCTTAAGTTTGCTAAGCTGGAGGCTACTCCTCTAGAGCAGGCAGAATCACTAGAACAGCTGAGGGCTTTGGAGAATGGTTATCGAATTAAGGTAGTGGAGACGGAGCATGCTTCGATAGGAGTAGATACTGAGGAAGATCTGAAGAGAGTAAGAAACGTAATGGAGGAGATAGAGAATGGTTAAGGAAGTTGTACTCAATGAAGAGATTAAATTCGGTAATCAGCGTCCTTTTGTTTTACTGGCTGGCCCCTGTGCAATAGAAAGTGAAGAGCGGTCGCTTAAGGTAGCTGAGGGAATTAAGGAGATTACTGACCGGTTAGGAATTCCTTATGTCTTCAAATCATCCTATGATAAGGCCAATCGGTCTTCGATTGATTCCTACCGCGGGCCCGGCCTAGAAGAAGGGCTGAAGATATTAGAAAAGGTAAAGAGAGAGTTTGATCTTCCGGTCCTATCTGATGTGCATACGGCTGAAGAAGCCGAGTATGCAGCCGATGTACTTGATATTATGCAGATTCCGGCTTTTCTTTCTCGTCAGACGGATCTAGTAACAGCAGTAGGAGCTACTGGAAGAGTGGTTAATGTCAAGAAGGGACAGTTTCTAGCGCCCTGGGATATAGAACAGGTGGTAGAAAAGATTGAAAGTACCAATAATCAGCGTATCTTATTGACTGAACGGGGTGCTTCTTTTGGCTATAATAACTTAGTTGTGGATATGCGTTCTCTGCCGAGAATGAGAGAGACCGGCTATCCGGTAGTCTTTGATGCAACTCACAGCGTACAGCTGCCAGGAGGTGCTGGAGATAGATCCGGCGGTGAGCGGGAGTATGTACCTCATTTAGCGCGAGCTGCAGCCGGCGCAGGTATTGATGCCTTATTTATGGAGGTTCATGACCGGCCGGAAGAGGCTCTCTGTGATGGACCAAATATGGTTAGATTAGATGATTTAGAGGATATCTTACGCAAGATTCAAGCAATAGATGAGATTGTCAAGGAGGATTAATCAATGGAACTGGATGCTGACCAGATTAAGTCCCAGGCCAAGCGGGTACTGGATATTGAAAAGGAAGCTATTGAAAATTTAAGCGATTCTATCAACGGAACCTTTGTAGAATTAGTTGAGGTGATTCTAAACTGTTCCGGTCGGGTAGTAATGACCGGCATGGGTAAGTCTGGCCTAATAGCTAAAAAGCTGGCGGCTACCTTTTCCAGTACCGGTACGCCGTCCTTCTTTTTACATCCCGGCGAAGCAGTCCACGGTGATCTGGGAATGGTAACGGCTAAAGATATAGTAATTGCTCTATCCAACAGCGGTGAGACCACGGAGGTTATTCAGATTCTGCCGGTGATTAAAAGAATCGGGGCTCGGATTATTGCTCTAACGGGTAATATTGATTCTACTTTAGCTGAGAATGCTGATTATTTCCTGGATACCAGTGTTGAGCAGGAGGCCTGTCCGTTAGATTTAGCTCCGACAGCCAGTACGACGGCGACTTTAGCTTTAGGAGATGCTTTGGCCATAGCCTTACTGGAGTCTAGAGGCTTTGAACCGGAAGACTTTGCCCTCTACCATCCAGGCGGTAGTTTAGGTAAGCGGCTATTATTGAAAGTAGAAGATGTAATGCATGTTAGGGAGAGGAATCCAATTGTTACCCAGGATCAGCCGCTAAAGAAGACGCTATTTACTATGACTTCAACCCAGATGGGAGCAGCCAATATCGTTAATGAGGCCGGTAAATTAGTAGGAGTCATCACTGACGGCGATGTCAGGCGTAAGTTAGAGGAGTCTCCTGACTTATTACAGCTGCCGGCTAAGCAGGTTATGACAGCTGATCCGGTAACAATTACAGCTGATAAACTGGCAGTAGAAGCAGTTAAGATCATGCAGGATAAGGAGATTAATGACTTACCGGTAATCAATGATGAACAGGAGCCGATAGGGATGGTTAATTTCCAGGATTTATTAAAGGCTGGGGTGTTTTAAAGGTATTGCAGGGCAAGTCAATATACCTCTTCTGCTTGCCACTCATTCGGCGTCCTGCCTCATTCGTTCTCAAAAAAGAACTTTCCGCCGTCCATGGCTCCAAGTTCTTTTTAAGAGTCGCGCCAGAGGTATATTGACTGTCTGTAATAGATTGTTATCACCAATAAGAGTCGCTTCGGAGAAATGTTGACTATGTTAATAAGAAATATTTTCTGAGACAGATTGCTTAAATGATTTAAGCGACGTGAATGGCAGGTGGTAAAAGTATATTGACTATGCTCAGAAATATCTTTATGATAAGCGGGAGGATGTAGAAGTCATGTCACAGAAAGAGATAACTAAAGATAATCTGAAAGCGAAGGCTGAAAGAATAAAGCTGTTCATTATGGATGTGGATGGTGTTTTGACTGACGGCCGGATTATTTTGGGTGAGGGCGGTCAGGAGTTGAAGTTCTTTCATGTGCAGGATGGAGCTGGTATTAAGTTGGCTCAGCGGGCGGGGATTAAGACGGCTATTATTACGGGGCGGAGTTCGCAGGCTGTTACCCGCCGGGCTGAGGAGCTGGATATTGGTGATGTCTATCAGGGGATTGCTGATAAAGCGGCTGTTCTGGAAGAACTGCTTGACAAGCATGGTTTAAGTCTGGATGAAGCTGCCTATATTGGCGATGATCTGACGGATTTATCTATTTTAAGTCGGGTAGGTCTGTCACTGACAGTAGCCAATGGGGTAGCTGAGGTTAAAGAGGAAGCGGATTATATAACTGAAAGTTTAGGCGGAGCTGGAGCTATAAGAGAGGCTATTGAACTGGTCTTGAAGCTGCAGGGAGTCTGGACTGAGCTATTGGAATCATAAAGGGGCTGAAGTAGATGGGGGATTTTATTCTTTATTTATTATATAGATTATTGGGACTGCTAGTTAATATACTACCTGAAGCTATTGCTTATCAGATTGGCAAGCGATTTGGTGATTTAGCTTACTGGATCCTGCCTAAACGGCGGCAGCTGGCCAGAAAGAATCTCCAGCTGGCTTTGGATATTGATGATTCGAAAGTTAACAAACTGGTCAGGGCTAACTTTCAACATTTAGGTATGGTTCTGATTGAATTTCTGCGTCTGGGCCAATTAACTGAAGAGAATATAGATGAATTTATTGAAATTGAGGGTCTTAAGTATCTAAAGCAGGCCCAGCAGGATGATAGAGGCTTTGTTCTCTTTACGGGGCATTTTGGTAACTGGGAGGTTATGGGAGCAGCGCTGGCTTTGCAGGGGTTTCCGATTAATGCTCTGGCTAGAGATCAGAGTAATGAATTGATCAATGAAGATATTCTGGCGACAAGAGAGAGTAAGGGCATCAATATTTTTCCCAATAAAGGACTGGTAATCAAACAGGCTTACCGGGCTTTAAAGCGGGGAGAAGGTTTATTTGTTTTAGGTGATCAGAAGTCGCGCCATGCCGAGCATTATGTGGAGTTGTTCGGCTGTAAAGCTTTAACCCGGCTGGGAACGGTGGAGTTAGCGGCCAGGACTAATTCAGTAGTTATTCCGATTTATATCCTCCGCAGAGAGGATAGAGGATATAAGATTATTGCTAAGGAGCCGGTTGAGGTACCGGATAATATTACCGACGCTGAGAAAAAGGAGATTATGTCCGATCTATATAATGGTTTAGAAGAGATGATCCGTAAATATCCAGCCCAGTGGATGTGGATGCATGACCGCTGGAAAGGATCACCTGATATTGAGTAATTCGGCTTGGAGGGGGAGTAAGTGTGAATAAGCGGTGGTTAGGCTTAATTCTTAGTTTAATACTTATTACCGGCGGTATTTATTGGGGATTAGCTGCTGACGACGGTACAGACAGCCCACCCTCCCCTTCTTCGCAGCAGGAACAGACAGAAGAGCAGGTACCCCAACGAGAGGCCAGCAGAGTAGAAATTAATGTAAGTAGTGATGAAGGAAGTACTGAATTAAAGTTAATAGCAGACAGACTGTCTCAGTCCAGCAGTGAATCTGAACTTAATCTACAACAGGTAGTGATTAAGGCTTACGATAAACAGGGCGGTGCTACAGACTTACAGGCTACTCTGACGGCGCCGCAGGGATATTACTGGCCGCAGAAAGGTAGATTGGAGTTTGAAGGTCCGGTCGAGGTTCAAAATGATAAGGTTGAGATTAAAGCTGATACTTTACGGTGGGATCAGAAAGAGAACCGCTGGATTGGTAAGGGCAGTATAGTTATTATCCATTACCAGCAGGAAGTTAAGATTACAGGAGAGCGCTTTACAGCTAAAGTAGATCTGAATAAGTTACATGTTACAGGAAATGTGAGAGCAGCTCAGTATAAGCCGAAGGCAGGTGAGATTAATGCTGCTAGAGAAGAGTAAATTATTACCTATAGTACTGTTTAGTTTAGCAGTTATCACTGTAACCTCTTTAGCTGGGGCTAAGGAGGCTAAAGAGGCTGGCGGAGAGATGGAGATTCTGGCAGATGAAATGATACTGGAAAAGAAGAGTATAGTGGCTACTGGAAATGTAGAGGTTAACAGCAGCCAGGGACGAATGACAGGCGATAGATTTGAAGTAGATAATGAGGCTGAGACCGGATTGATGACCGGCGATCCTCCGGTGTTAGTCAGCCAGGGCTGGCAGGTAACCGGCAAAAGATTAGAGATAGATTTTGCTGCGGAGGAAGTATTTGTCCCGCAGAAGGCCCATCTGCAGTCGGATACCATGGAGGCTGATGCTGAACAGATGCGGATTCTCTACCAGAAGAGGCAGGCAGTCTTGACCGGTGATGTAGTAGTAGTTAATCAGGAGCGGCGGCTGACCGGCCAGAAGGTGACTATTGATTTAGAGACAGAGAGAATGTCTTCTAAAGGTAGAACTAAGCTGACCCTTCCTTCAAGTGATCTGGAATCGGAGAGTGAAACCAATGACAATTAGAGCTGAAAATTTGGTTAAGACCTACGATGGAGTAGATGTAGTTGATCAGGTGAACTTCAAGGTTGATCCCGGCGAGATTGTAGGAATTCTAGGTCCTAATGGAGCCGGTAAGACGACAACTTTTTATATGGTGGTGGGCTTAATTAGGCCCAACCAGGGTCGAATCTATCTCAATGACCAAGATGTAACTGACCTTTCTATGCATAAGCGGGCTAGAGCCGGAATCGGTTATTTGGCCCAGGAGGCATCTATCTTTCGGAAGTTAACAGTTGAAGAGAATATTAGGGCTATTTTAGAGATGATTGACCGCAAGGAAGAGGATGAAGAAATTCTTAATTCTCTGTTGGATGAGTTCGGTATTCAGGATATCCGCCACCAGAAGGGATATACTCTCTCTGGCGGGGAGCGGCGCAGAGCTGAGATTGCTAGGGCTTTGGTAACGGATCCGGATTATATTCTGTTGGATGAGCCTTTTGCTGGCGTTGATCCGATAGCTGTCAATGATATCCAGGATATTATTTCTTATCTAAAGGAGAATGATTTTGGAGTGTTGGTGACTGACCATAGTGTTCGGGAGACCTTAGAGATTACTGACCGGGCCTATATTATGCATGAAGGAGAGATTCTTCTGTCGGGTACTTCGGAGGAGATTGCCGATAGTGAGATAGCTAGAAAGTTCTATTTAGGTGATAAGTTTCGGATGTGAGGTGGCAGGATGAAGATAATAGATAGATACCTATTAACTGAATTATTATCTCCCCTATTATTTGGAATATTTGCCTTTACCAGTATCTTTGTAGGGACTGATATTCTGTTTGAGCTGGCCGATTTGATGATTGAATGGGGAGTTTCGGCAGTTACTGCTGGACAGTTATTTATACTCAGCCTGCCGGAAGTGATTGTACTGACCTTTCCTATGTCTATGCTGCTGGCTACATTACTCTCTTTTGGTCGGCTGTCGGGTGATAGTGAGGTTGTAGCTTTGAAGGCAGGAGGAGTTAGCTTTATTAGGCTGATTATTCCGGTGTTGATTGTAGCTTTGCTGCTCAGCGGACTGACGATTCTGGCTAATGAGACTATTGTTCCCCAGAGTAAGGATGCCTACCGGAGGATAGTCTGGAATATAAAGCATCAGGAAAAGATGCCGACCACCCAGAAGAATCTGCGGATAGCCCCTCTGGATAAGAAGACAGGAAAGATTGATTATATCTTTTATGCTTATCACTTTGATGGTTCTGATCTGACTATGGAGGAGGTAAGTCTTCAGGATTATCAGAATGGCAAGTTAGTTCAGGTTATTGAAGCTAAACGGGCTAGATGGACAGATGAACGGTGGCAGTTTATTGACGGAACCATCTATAATGTGAATTCTAAAGATAAAGTACCGACAATGGAGTTTGAGACTTATACTGTAAAGAAGCTGAATAGAGAGCCTAAAGAAATTTCTCGGGCCCAGAAGGATCCTGACGAAATGAGTATAGAAGAACTGAATCGACATATAAATTTAAAAGAGGAAGAAGGCAAGGATGTAGCTTCTCTGAAGGTGTTGTATTATCAGCGGTATGCAATTCCGTTTTCCTGTTTCATCTTTGCGTTAATTGGGGCACCATTAGGGCTACAGCCTAACCGTTCGGGAGCTTCTATCGGTTTAGGATTGAGTATTGTAATTATCTTTATCTATTATACCTTGATGACTATCGGTTCTACTCTAGGCCAGACCGGAACTTTACCGCCGGCGGTGGGAGCCTGGCTTCAGAATATTATCTTTGGTTTAGTAGGAACCGGTTTAATAATCAAGATGTCGCGTTGATCACTGCGGGGCTAACCAGTAGGGAGGGAGAATAATGTATAATGCTATCTTAATTGCGGCTGTAATTCTTATCAGCGGTTTGATTGCCTATATCGGTGATCAGATCGGAATGAAAGTAGGACGGAAGCGTCTGTCGCTTTTCGGTTTGCGGCCGCGGCATACTTCGATTTTAGTAACAATACTGACAGGAATTCTGATTGCTACTACTACGATTACTCTGTTATTGGTTACTTCCCGCGGAGTTAGAATGGCCCTGTTTAATATGCAGGCTATGGTTAAGGAATTGAATACTTTAAACCATAAGGTTGAGGTTAAAGATAATAAACTACAGGATATGCAGCAGCAGATTCAGGCTAAAGGAGAGGAGTTAACCTCTCTAAAGAAACAGAAGGAGAAGATAAATAAACAGCTAAAAGAGACGAGTTCTGAGTATGAGGCTACCCAAGAAAAGCTAAAGCAGACCGAAGGGGAATTGACTGAATTAACAGAGGTAAAAGAAAAGCTGGCTACCAAAGTTGATAATTTAGGCCAGGAAGTTAATTCCTTAGAAGAAAAGATTGAAGATTTAACAGGCCAGAAGAAGAAATTAGAGGAGAAGGTTAATAGCCTATCCTATAGTCTGAAGTTTGTCGGTCAGAAGTATTTGGATTCAATGGTAGGTGATATAGTTTATCAGAAGGGTGAAGTTATCTCTTCGAAGGTGATTCAGGGCGGCCAGCCGGACCAGGAGATAGTTAATAAGCTGGATCAATTTATTGTAGAAGCCAATCAGGCTGCTTTGGATAGAGGAATTGAAAAACAGGGCAGCAAACGCGTAATCAAGATGTATGAAGAGGATCTACTCCAGACGGCTAAACTGCTGCATCAGCAGGGTGAACGAATGGTAGTCCGCTTAATTGCGCAGAAGAATACTCTAAAGGATGAAGAAGTATTAGCTAAGTTTAAATTATATGAAGATTATCAAGTTTATCAACAGGATGAAGTAGTAGCCCAGACGGAGATTGAAGAAGTCGGTTCTTTAAAGCAGTTAGAAGGAAAGATTGAGACTTTCTTAACAGAGGTTAACGGTCAGGCAATCAAGGACGGTTTAATTCCTGATGGTCAGGGAAAGGTAGGCAGCTTAGGCTTTAGCCGTTTTTATTCCTTATTTGAACGGATCAATCAGGCTGAGAAGCCGGTGATAATTGAGATAGTAGCACTAGAGGATATCTGGCGTAGTGATTCATTAACTTCGAATATTGAGTTTGTTGTGCAGTCCAAAGAGAGGTGAGCTGAGTGATCTTAGGTATAGACCCCGGCCGTGACAAATGCGGCCTGGCTTTGATGATAGATAAGGAAGAGATAGAGATCTGTGAAGTAGTGGCTACAGACCGGATACTTGACAGGATTGAAGAGCTAATAGCAGAGTATAGAGTGAATAAAATAGTTATTGGGGATGGGACTTCATCATCAGAACTGCTTGATAGGCTGGACTCTGATGGATTTGAGATTCATCAGGTGGATGAAACCAATTCTACTCTGGAAGCCAGGAAACTTTACTGGCAGTCCAATCCTCCCAGCAGCTGGCGTAGATTAGTGCCGACTTCCTTTCAGACTCCGCCAGAGGCTGTTGATGGTTATGTAGCAGTTATTTTAATCCGAAGATATTTGGCAGAATAATCAATCGACGTCCTGTCTCATTCATTCTCAAAAATTAGCCCTTCCGCCGTCGTAGCTTCGGGCTAATTTTAAGAGTCGCTCCGGAGAAATAGTAAGAATTGCTGCAAATTAAAAAGTTGATTACTTACATAATTTACTTCATCCTCTGTGGATTTCTATCTGCAGAGGATTCTGTCTTTTTTGGTTTAATTTATCAAGAGGATTCAGGCAGGTAGCGGAGAATAATTAAGTTAGACAATAATTAAATTAGACTTAAGATTTAAGCTGTTTGTGAAAATGTAAGTTTCCAACTTTTTCTTCAATTTTTTTGCAGGAATATGTCGAATTAAGTAGAAATAATAATATAGAACAAAACAGATAAAGTAAATAAGTTACATATTCTGTTATTCCGTTATTCAGTTAACCACTTATTTTAGCCAATAAATTTTCACTTTTAAGTTAAGTCGCTGGGCAGGAAAGGAGGTGAAACCCCGGATACCTACGGCGGATACTTAAAGGTGATGTTAATTAAACTACTTTAGCTAGGCTAAAAACTATATTAGACAGGGTTATCGGAAAAGAGGAAACTTGGTCACTCGTTTTCTGAGATCCCCTCTATATAGAAATAAGTAGCTAAGCTAAAGTAAAATACAACCAAAAATCAACTACTAAATAATCTAGGGGGACAAGAAAATGACGAAGAAAGTATCTATTGTATTAGCTATAGCAATGATTTTAGCGCTGGCTACACCGGTAATGGCTAGTCCATTTACTGATGTACCGGCTGACCACTGGGCGTATGATGCAATCAAAGAAGTAAGTGAAGCAGGAATTGTTACAGGATATGAAGACGGTACCTTTAAAGGAGATGAGAAGTTAACTCGTTATGAGATGGCAGTTATTGCTGCTAGAATTTCTTCTCAGGTAGAAGAAGGAGAAGCCACAGATAAGGTAATGGAAGCAGCAGAGGCCTTAACTGCTGAGTTTAGTGATGAACTAGCAGCTTTGGATAATAGAGTTACTGCTTTAGAGGATAAAGGACTCAATGTTAAGATCGGTGGAGAAGCTACTACAGTCTTTACTGATACTAATGTAGAGGGAACTATTACTGGTAATGAAGATCAGTATTGGGAAGATTGGGATGACACTTTAGATGATGATGCTCCGGCCCAAGAAGAGCTAAAGCAGGAGTTTGACTTTGACATTCAGACAATTGTTGATGAGAATACTAACGTGACTTTGACTTTAGACACAATTACTGACGGCTTTGGCGACTTTACTAGCTGGGATGGCCAAACTAAAGATGAAGATTCTAAGGAGCTTAGTTTAGATAATGCTTTATTGGCAGTTACTAATCCTAACTACGGATTGAGAATAGGTGACTTTGAGGATTACCACGTAACTGATTACTTCTATAATGAAGAAGATGTGGAAGGTATAGAAGCAACAGCTAATCTGTTTGACACAGACTTAATGGTCTTTAAAGGACAGGATGATGATACTGCAGATCAAAGTGATGCTCAAGACATCTTAGGACTTGAAGCAGCTAGAAATATTGCTGGAATCGATGTGACTGGTCAATATCTTGAAGCTGATGAGGAAGGAATCTACGGCGTAACTGCTGCAACTGAGTTAATGCCGGAAGTAGATTCTAATGTTAAGTACTTTGCCTTTGATAATGATCAAGAGAATAACTATTTAGTAGATGGCGAAGTAGCTACTAAGTTAGCAGGCATCAATACTACTGTTGGGTATAAGAAAGTAGGAGAAAACTTTGAAGTAGTTAATACTCTCAAAGCTGATGATGACATTTATGATGCTGGAGAAGACTACGAACCAGGTATCAAAGGAGTTAGAGTTGCTGGTGATATGGACGTAGCTCCGGGACTTAATGTCTTTGCCAGTGTAGAAGATGAAGAATTGGCTAATGAAGATATCTTCACTACTGAAGTAGGAGCTAAGTATGCTGTAGATGAAACTACTACTCTATCCGGTAGTTATGAATTAGCTGATGCTGACAACGATACAACAACTCTTAATGCTGGTTTAGAAGGTAGTTACTTTGATAATAAGTTAGCTACTGTCGTGGATTATGAATTAGAAGATATTGATAATGGCGAAGAGACAAGCACTTTAGACATCAGAAATGAGTATGCTCTAACTGATGCTACTGCTGTAACTGGTGATGTTCAGTACGAAACTGTACAAGGAACTAAAGATACTGAAAGAACTTACTATGCAGTAGGTGCTGACCATAAATTAACTGATAGTACTACTGTTGGAGTTAACTACCGAGTATTAGACTTTGAGAATAATGGAACTTCAGCTGAGGAAGATTATAAAGCTGAATCCATCAATGGAGAACTTAACATCAAATTCTAAGCAGGTGTTTAACTTGACTACTGGCCTCCGGGTAACTCCGGAGGCTTTTTATTTTCTTCATATGAAGGGATTTGATGTTTAATCTAGAATACATTCTATAATACATACTAAAACCACGAAAGGAGGGGTAGAAGGTCATTTTAGATGATCGATAGCCATGAAGAGATATTATACTTTAATAATTTTTATTGTATTATTGGTCCTGGCTTCAACATGGACTCAGGCGTCTAATCCAGACTCTTTATCCCTCTTTGAGACTAACTTAAAAGAGGAAGTGATGAATTCAACAACAGATGATGAGGTTCAAGAAGGAAAGAAGTTAGTTAAGGGAATTACCTTCTATGAGAATCAGAAAAAAATAGATGATAAGATTGATTTCTTTTCTAAAGAAGAGATTATAGTACAAAAGAAGACAGGGCTGGAGCTGGCTGTTCTGCCGGGAGTTTTGGTGGACGGCAGCTATGAGCTTACTGAGGGTAGAATGGATTCGAATTTAGGTTTTGATATAGATTATAAATTAAACCATAGATTAAACCTCAATGCCGGCTATTATTTAACCGGAGAACAGAAGAGTGACGGCTATAATTTAGCTGGAATGGATAGCACAGATAAGAAGCTTGACAGCAGTGAAGAATCGATGGAGAATATTCAGAAGATCGGAATTGATTATGATACTTCAGAGCGGACTTCTGTTTTTGCTAATTATTTTAAAGAAGATTCTGCAGATGACGAGGCGACTACTACTGTGGTAGGAGTTAAGTATAATGATGATGCAGAACAGATTGCTTTCCAGTATCAGATAGAGGAGCTAGAGGAGAAGCGGCTAAACTCAACCGGAGTTGAAATCGGCATTAATGATTTTGCTAAACTGAAGGCAATTTATACTATGATAGATGATGAAGCAGGGGATAAGGTTGGTAAAGATTCTAATTTTGAATCTAAACTGCTGGATTTAGGACTGGATTTATATGTAAATGATGACACCAGTGTGAAGTTGGGTTATCAATTAAGTGATAAGAATGAAGCAGATGGTTCACAAGAAATCTGGGAAAGCTTAAAGCCTAAGGAAGCAAATGTTGAATTGGAATTTAAATTTTAGGAGGTCAAGCAGAATGAAGAAGGCGCTATCTATCGGATTAATAATTCTATTAGTGGTACCAGTAGTAAGCTTAAATCTACAGGCTGAAGACCTACAGCCCAGCTTTTCTTTAAGTAAGCTACAGCAGGTAGAAAAGAAGCTATACGGCCGTAATAAAGAGGGAGAAGAATCTTTATTGCAGCGGATTAAGGATTTAGAGAAGCAGTTATACGGAAGAAAGATGTCCGGTTCCTTAATAGAACGGGGCGAGCGTATCTTTAATCTAGTCTTGTCCAATCAGCCCCACCGGCCTTCGCTCTGTTTTACGATCGGAGCTTTGGAGTGGACTCTCCAGCAGCGAGTAGAACAGGGGCCGATTAAGGAGCGGTTAATTAATTTAGAGAAGCTGCTGTTAGGCGAGAAGCAGTCAGGCTCGATCTCCAGCCGGATGGGTAACTTAATTAATTACAGTCTGCCTGAGGGCAAGATTAAGGTAAAGGAAATAGAAATTCCGGCCCAATCCTTAGTTAAGATAGAGTTTTTGGAGAAGGTAAGTTCTGATAATATAAGTGAAAGCCGAGAAATTAAGTATAGAGTAGTGGAGGATTTATTGGTAGACGGCAGATTAGTACTGCCGGCTGGTAGTGTAGGAACTGCTACTGTGGAGTCAGTAGAGAAGGCTAAGAACTTCGGCCAGGACGGCAAGATTAAATTAAGCTTTAATGAGATTAATCTACTGGACAATACAGAGCTGAGGCTTATCCTGGATGAAAAGGCTGCTGAGAAGAATAAATCTATGAAATTAGCTCTAGGAGCCAGTATTTTAGGAACGGCTGTCTTAGGTCCGGTTGGTCTGGTAACCGGTTACTTTGTCAAGGGAGAAGAAGAGGTGATCAAGCCCGGGCAGCCTTTCTTTGTTGAAACAAAAGTTCCGACAGTTGCTTTTGGACTGCCGATTCGTCCGGGAATGAAAGAGAATATGGATGATAAGCTAAAAGAGAAGAATAAAAGTGGTAGAGAGTAATAAAGGTAGTGCTGATTAATCTAATAATTAAGTTAGCTTCCAAGATACCTGAATAGCAGTTAGGCTATTTCAGGTATCTTAATTTGTGTTAAGAAAAGGAAAATTTACTTACAGGATAATTATTTGCGGATATAGAATTGTATAGTCAATATGTTTCTTTCGCTTGCCATTCATTTATGATATTGCAGAGATAGTCAATATGTGTCCGCCGCTTGCCGTTCGTTCGACGTCCTGTCTCACTCACTCTCAAAAAAGAACTTTCCGCCGTCCATGGCTCCAAGTTCTTTTTAAGAGTCGCTCTAGACACATATTGACTATTTGCAACAAAACATTACAGTTAGCCGTTCCGGAGACATATTGACTATTTGTAATAAAGTATTTCAATTAACAATATTAAGAGTCGCGCCAGAGGTATATTGACCATCTGTAATAGATTGTTATCACCAATGAAAGTTGCTCTAGACACATATTGACTATTTGCAATAATAATGCGAAAGAATCTTGACTAATAATAATATCACCAAAAGAGGTGTATTTAGTGGCTAAGAAGGCTGTAATCTGGATAGCAATAATGATGATAATATTTACGATACCTGTTTCGGCTCGGGAGGCTCCTTTTAGTATAGAGGCTGATAATCTGACTATAGATCGGACGGCGGGGTTTGTGAAGGCTCGGGGTGAGGTTGAGGTTGATTTCGGTCGAAAGGTTCTGCTGGCGGAGAGTGTGAATATTGATCTGGATACTAAGGATCTGCTGGCGGAGGGCAATGTGGTCTATCGTGAACCGAATAGGGAATTAACCGGTCCGAAGCTGCTTTATAATTATGGGACTAAGCAGGGAAAGTTTATTGATGCTGATGGTGAGATAGAGGGTAATAAGATTAGCGGTGATGAAATTAAGATGATAAAGGGCGATTTTAAGATTGATAATGCTGATCTGACTACCTGTGAAAGTTCTGATGCACATTATAAGTTTACGGCTGAGAAGGTTAATATCCATCCTGATGATATCTTGATAGCTGAAGATGTAGAGGTCTGGCTCTTTGGCAGACATGTCTTTAGCTACCCTGTTTATAAATATTCATTAAAGCATAATGTGGAGTTGACACCGGTACCGATTATTGGTTATACTAGTAACAGTGGTTATTATATGGAACTGGATTATGAACACTTTATCAGCCGTGATCTGCAGGGGGATATTCATACAAGATGGACCTCTAGAGATGCAAATGAACTGCGGTTTGATTATGATTATGATGTAACTAATGATATAGAATTGAATCCTATCTTTGATTACCAGGAAGAGGAAGGCTGGTACAGCAGGTTTATCTTTGACGGCGATTTTGATTACGGCTTTAATCTGGACTTTGATGCCAAGTATGACAGGCCTAAAGAGGTTGATAGAGGAGAGATAATTGGAGATATTAAGCTGCGCCAGCAGCAAGGTGGTCTTTACTGGCAGTTAGAACGGGATTATCATAAGGAATGGAATTATTCTCCGCAGCTAACCTTAGGAAGTTTTGATTCTGCGGTAGGTAAGTTCGGGTTAATCAGTAATCTTAAGTATCGAATCGGTGATGTTTATTTTGATGATCGGTATGATACTGGTCCGTTTAGCACTGATGAGGATGATGAAGATGATGATGATGAAACTTATAATGAGCTTGATGAAAGCAGTGAGATAAGGCGCCAGGATCTGAAGTGGACAGTCTGGAGTGAGGATTATGAATTAGGCCCGGATACTACTCTGGATACTGATACTGTTCTCCGCAAGGCCTGGTATGGGACTGATCAGGAGTACAGCTCCTATCAGACCGGTTTTTATCTTGAACATGGTTTGGAGAAGGTGACTGATATTGAAGCCGGTTTCGATTATGTCCATGAATTAGGCGGGAGGCCGGAAGAATTTGAGGCCTTCAAGGATGAGCTGAATGATGAAAGCAGTTACTTAGGTTGGACAGGCTGGCGGCGGTATTATGACTTTGTTCTGGACGGCCACTGGATTACGCTTGGTGAGGACCAGAAGCTAAAGTGGGAGGCAGATGTCCACCGGGCTGTCTATGAACCAGGTAACAGTTATGATTATTACGGCTATGAGGCTAACTACCGCCATACGTTGACAGATTCATTACTGGGAATTCTTGATTATGAATACCGCCGACTGCCTGAAGATGCTTCCTGGAGTATAAAGGATAGGGATATCGAACGAGAAGAGATGAGTAATTATGATGAAGAGTTTACTGATTACGATAATTCAGAGGCGGAGTATAATCCTAATCTAAGGGATAAGATTAATTTCGGTTTAGATTATGAGATAAATTCCCGCCAGAATAATTACTTTCATGCTAAAGGGATTATGGAGTATGATCTTTTGAGTAGGGAGTATACTACTGCTACTCTGGATCTTAATTATGAAAGTAAGAAGCAAGATCATGCTTACTGGAGTGTAGATGGTAAGTTAAAGTATGATATAATTGATAATATCTATCCAACGCGGACATTGGAGATTAAGCGGGTCTATGACTGTATGGATTTAAGCTTAACTTTTGACTGGATAGAAGATGAGGATGAGCCGGAGGAACCGTTGGAAAGAGTTGTTGAGCTTAAATATGAGATCAAATATTGATTCTGCTCGGGATTCCATTTAAAATTGATAGAGAAAAGCTATGTAATTACTTTGAAAAGATGAGGGATAATTAATGATCTGGTATTTACTATATAATCTGTTATTAACCTTGCTCCTACTCTTGTTTGCGCCGGTTCTGCTTTATAAGATGTTGATTAAGGGGCAGTATCGGGAAGGGTTCAAGGAGCGGCTGGGATTTCTGCCGGCTGAGGTTAGTCAATGGCGGACGGAGGATGTGATCTGGATTCATGCTGCTTCGGTTGGTGAAACGGCGGCTGCTGCTTCGCTGGTTACTGAGCTTAAGGAGCGGTGTCCGGATCATAAGATTCTATTTTCGACGATGACGGATACCGGCCGGAATATGGCCCATAAGAGTATTGATGAGGCTGATGGGGTTATCTACTTTCCATTGGATTTTCCCTGGATTGTAAATAAGGTGTTAGGCCGGATTAAACCGGAGTTAGTGATTATGATTGAGACGGAGCTGTGGCCTAACTTTCTTAAAGCAGCCGAAAAGTTTGACTGTAAGACGATGGTGGCCAGCGGACGAATCAGTGACGGTAGTCTAAAGAGTTATAAGTACTTTAAACCGTTGCTTAAAAAGGTTTTGGCTAACATAGATATCTTAAGTATGCAGTCTGAGCAGGATGCAGACCGAATTCTGGAGTTAGGGGCTGTTAAAGAGCGGGTCTGGAACAACGGTAATATCAAGTTTGATCAGGAGTACGGTGAGTCCGGTGCTGAGTTGGAGAGTGAGCTGTATGATAGATTCCAGCTAAGTGATGACCAGCCGGTTATAGTGATGGGTAGTACCCATGATGATGAAGAAGAGCAGCTCCTTCCGGTCTATCAGCGCCTAAAGGATAATTTTCCTGAGTTAGTGATGATTCTGGCGCCCCGCTATATTGAGCGGAAAGAGGAGATAACTGAGCTTTACAGTCAGGCAGGAATAGATCTGGTCTGCCGGACGGAGATAGAACAGCGGACCGACGAACCGGTAATCCTGTTGGATACTATAGGTGAGTTAGCCCAGGTCTACAGCATAGCTGATCTAGTCTTTATCGGCGGTAGTCTGATCAAACGCGGCGGACATAATATTTTAGAGCCGGCGGCCCAAGGTAAGCTGGTCTTCTTTGGGCCGCATATGTTTAACTTTAAGGATAATACTAGAATGGTCCTAGAACACGGCGTAGGGATTCAGGTTGGAGATTCTGATGAACTGGCTGAGAAGATGCTTTATTACCTTGAGAATCAGGAAGAATTAGAAGCTAAGGGCCGGCAGGCCCGTCAGATGATAGAAGCCAATCAAGGGGCAGCGGAGCGGAATGCCCAATTAGCTGCTGAATTGATAGGAGTTAAGAGCTATGAATAAGAAGCTGGACCAAATAGAAAGGATCTTAATTATTAGATTAAGTGCTATCGGGGATGTGATCCATGCTCTGCCGGTAGCCAAAGCTGTGCGGGAGAGCTATCCCGAGGCGGAGATTAGCTGGATTGTGGAAAGTAAGGCCCAGGATCTAGTAGTGGATAATCCTAACTTGGATAATGTGATTTTACTGCCTAAGGAAGAATGGAAGGCTGAGTTTAAGGAAGCTAAGTGGGCAACATTAAAGCGGGCTAAAGGATTTTTTGATGAGTTAACAAGGAAGTATGACTTTGATCTAGCTCTGGATGTCCACGGCCTCTTCAAAAGCGGTTTAACGGCCTACTTAAGCGGAGCAGATAGGATAATCGGCCCCGGTGACTGTAGAGAAGGAAGCTGGCTATTTTATGATCAACAGGTTGAATTACCAGACAGGATACATCAGATAGACAGAAACTTGACTGTGGCTGAAGCTATCGGCGCTGAAAGTGAAGAAGTTTCTTTCGATATAGCAGTTACGGAGGAAGAAAGAGAGCGGGTTGAGGAACTCCTTACTGATCTAGAAGTAAATAAAGAACAGCCCCTGGTAGCCATCAATCCCTTTACCAGCTGGTCGTCTAAGGACTGGCTGCCGGATAGATATGCTCTCTTAGCTGACCGGCTGATTAGTAAGCTAGGCTGTGAAGTAGTCTTTACCGGCGGACCGGGCGATAGAGAGGGTGTCGCTGAGATTATGGAGCTGATGGCTCAGCCGGCCTATAATTTAGCCGGAAAAACTAATCTAAAGGAGCTGGCCGAAGTATATAACCGAACTGATCTCTTTATCGGCGGCGATACCGGCCCAATGCATCTGGCTGTAGCCATGGATACGAGGGTGATAGCCCTGATGGGGCCGACAACGGCTGCTACCCATGGGCCTTACGGCGGTCAACATATAGTGATTCAGCCGGAGCTGGACTGTATTGAATGCTGGGATAGAGTCTGTGAAAGGAATAATGAATGTATGAAGGAGATAAGTGGGGAAGAAGTATTTAACGCAGTCAGGGAAGCATTAGGGAGTGACAGAAATGGAAGCTGAAGTTAGAGAACCAGAAAGGATTGTAGTGATTGATCTGCTCTATATGGGAGACTTATTATTTGCGACTCCTTTCTTTAGAAACTTAAGACAGAAGTATCCGGAAGCTAAGATAGATCTGATAGTTAATGCTAACTTTTATGATATTATTGAAGATAATCCCCACTTCGATGAAGTCTACGCCTATGACAAAGACTGGAGTATCACCAAAAGTATTCAGTTTGCTCGGCAGCTGCGCTCAAATGATTATGACTTAGGTTTGAATATCCACGGCAACTGGCGGACGGCGATTCTGCTTAGAATAATCAATCCTGATTATAATGTAGGCTACGGTACTAAAGGAAGAGGAATCTGGCTCGATCGGTCCCTAGTTTCCAGTGAGAATAAGCATATGGTGGAGGTCTATCTCGACTTTCTGCGGGAGCTAGGCTTTAGCGGACTGGATGATAAAGGACTGGAGCTGGAGATTGATCCGCAGGCTGAGGAGTCTATGGAGGAGTTCTTAGCTTCACAGGGCATAACAGAAGCTGAGCGGTTGGTCGGTTTAAATACCGGCGGCAGCTGGCCGACAAAACAGTGGATGCAGGAAGGCTTTGCTCAGCTGGCTGATAGGCTCCGATGGGATTACGACAGCAGAGTAATCTTCTTCGGCGGCCCCGGTGATGTCGAACGGGTAGAAGAGATAGCTGCTCAGATGGAGACGGAACCAGTTATCGCTGCCGGTAAGACAGGCCTAAAGGAGCTGGCAGCCTTAGCCAGTTTCTGTGATCTCTTCATCAGCGGTGATACCGGGCCGGTTCATGTGGCAGCAGCTGTCGGTACCCCGACGATTGCTATCTTTGGGCCGTCGGATGAGACCAAGTACCAGCCCTACGGCGATCAGCATCAGGTGGTCAAGACTGAACTAAACTGTCGGCCCTGCGGTGAGCATCACTGTCCTGAAGAGCATCATAACTGTATGGCCGATATTACTGTGGAGGATATTCTAGAGATAGTAGAGGAGGGGATGTAGTGGCTTCACTCGGTGCTTTAGTCTTAACTTATAATGAAGAGGAGAATATTACTGATTGTCTGGACAGTATTGACTGGGTTGAGGAGATAGTTGTTGTTGATTCCTACAGTGAGGATGATACTGTTGAACTGGCCCAGCAGTATACATCAAAGGTTTACCAGCGGGAGTTTGATGACTTTGCTTCTCAGCGCAACTTCGGTCTGGAGAAGCTGGAATCGGAGTGGGTTTTAGTAGTTGATGCTGATGAGCGGGTAACAGAGGAGTTAAAAGAAGAGGTTCTTGATAAGCTATCTAATCCGCAGGTAGAGGGCTATCGGGTACCGCGGAGGAATTACTTCTTAGGTAAATGGATTAAACACTGCGGCTGGTATCCTGATTATACACTGCGGCTCTTTAAGACTGCTGAGAATAGCTACAGCGGCCTGGTCCATGAAGGAATCGAGCTGGACGGCAAAGTAGTTGAGCTGGAGAATGACTTAATTCACTACACCTACCGTAATCTCGATCATTATCTGGATAAGATGAACCACTATACAACCTTAGATGCGGAAAAGAAGTATCAGGCCGGGGTCAAAAAGAGTTTAGCCTATATGCTGCTGAGGCCTGTTTTAGAGTTTATCAAGAAGTTCTTCTTAAAGAAGGGATTTCTGTTGGGCCGGCAGGGTCTAATCCTTTCAATCTTTTCTTTTTATTATCAGTTCCAGAAGTATGTTAAGCTCTGGGAGAAGTATGAAGTCGAGCCGGGGAGCGATAGTAATGAAGAAGATACTATTTCTTAACAGCTGTGTCGAATGGGGCGGCGGTGAAAAGTGGACTTTTGAGGCGGCTGAGGAGTTAGATAGCCGCGGGTATGAAGTGATTGTCGGCAGTGTCGCCAAAAGTGAATTATATCAGAAAGCCCAACGGGCCGGCTTAAGAACCAAAGTAGTTCCGGTTAAGGGAAATTTATCGGCGCTTAATCCGGTTAAGCTCTTTTCTTTTGTGAAGTATCTCAAACAGGAAGAGATTGATACCATCTTTCTAAACTTATCCCAGGACCTGAAATTCGGCGGAATCGGCGGCAGATTAGCCGGCGTGGACCAGATTATCTACCGCCGCGGCAGTGCAATTCCGATCAAGGATCGATTCTATACGAAGTTTCTGCTTGAGGACTGCGTAACTGATATTATTGCTAATTCTAAGTCTACCAAAGAGACTATTCTGGAGAATACTGTCCAGTGGCTGAGTGAAGATAAGATTGAGATTATTTATAACGGTATTAAAGTAGATGAAATAAAAAGTCAGAAGGAAGGCTCTGATATTAGAGCAGAGTTTGGAATTGATGAGGATGAAGTCCTAATTGGTAATGTAGGCCGGTTAAGTAGACAGAAGGGTCATAAATACTTAGTAGAGGCGGTTAAGTTACTCAGTGAAGAGATTAATAACTTTAAAGTTTTAGTTGTGGGAAAAGGAAAGCTAGAGAATAAGATCAAGAAGCAGGTTAAGTCTTTAGGTGTGGAGGAGTATATTATATTTACCGGCTTTAGAAGTGATGTTTATAATATCATGGAGCAGATTGATTTCTTATTACATACTGCACTCTGGGAAGGTTTCGGCTTTGTAATTGCTGAGGCGATGGCAGTAGGTAAGCCGGTAGTCAGCACTGATGTAAGCAATATCTCTGAGATTATGGTTGACGGTCAGACAGGCTATCTGGCTGAAAGTAAGAATCCGGCTGATATAGCTGAAAAGACAATTAAAATGATTAATACTACTAAGAAGGAAAAAATGGGTAGGATAGGTAAAAATATAATAGAAGATAGATTTACGTTTACGCGTATGATAGATCAAATTGAAGAGTTATATCTATAGTCAACAAATCTCTTACGCTTGCCATTCGTTCAAGATGTTGCAGAGAAGGTCAATATGCCTCTTCTACTTGCCACTCATTCGGCGTCCTGCCTCATTCGTTCTCAAAAACTGGTCCTCCACCATCCATGGTTCCGGACCAGTTTTAAGAGTCGCGCCAGAGGCATATTGACCATCTGTAATGGAGTGTTTTAAGTAACGATAGTAATAGTTATTTTGCTAATCTAGATCTATTAAAGGGTGAGAGTATGGAGTTGGATTATATTAAGGAAAAGGATGATTTAGGGACTAGGTTAATCTGGATAGCTGAAGGATGGGATGGTGATAGGTTTAGAAGCTATCTGGATAGCTTTGATAGGGATTTTAGGGCGGGAAATGCTATTTATGATAAGCGTAATCTGTTAACTAGAATTGAGCCTAATAAAGAGTTAGGGATTAAAGAGGATATTGCAGTTAAGAAGTTTAAGTTAACGCGGACTTATGACAAGCTGCGGTTCTGTTTTCTTGATTCTAAAGCTGTTCGTTCACTGAAGATTGCTCTGGCTTTAGAGGAGATTGGAGTTAAGACTCCTAGCCCGGTAGCGGTGGTGGAGAAGAGGGGTAAGTTTAATAAGCTGCTCTATAGTTACTTTATTACTGAGTATGTTGATTATGATTATAATTTGTTGGATATAGCCAAGGATTATGATCATTCTCTGCGGAATAAGTTAAAAGACTGGCTGCCGCAGATTGCCCGAGATGTAAAGAGAATGCATCAGGCGGGAGTTGTGCATAATGATCTCCATGCGGGTAATATTTTGGTCAAGCTTACAGAGGAGAAACCGGAATTTTATTATATAGATCTGAACCGGGGGCGGATTAAGAGTAATTTAAGTCAGAAGCAGCGGGTTAAGGATCTGGCACGGTTTAAGTTGACAAGTGAAGAGAAAGAGATATTTATGGAGTATTATGCTCCACAGCATCATCAGGAATTATTGGATTTGATGATTAAACAGCGGGAAAGAAGACAGAGATTGCGTCAATTTAAAAAGAAGGTAAGAAGTTTACTTGGAGTACGATAATATGAATTTTGGAGGGACTAGAGTGGACAAAGCTGTAGTGGTTAATTATTTGGATAAATTTATTATCGGTAGTCTAATGCTAATGATGTTTAGTTCAGCAATTTCGATTGCTGGTTCCAGTATTGGATTAGGACTTGCTTTTATCGGCTGGATAATTAAACTAATTATTACCCGGGAGATTGATTTTAGCGGTAATCCGTTAAATAAGCCGATAGGTATCTTTCTGTTAGCAATGTTAATTTCTTTTATTGGTAGTTATGATTTGGCAGAAAGTTTAGATGGGTTAGAAGATTTTTTATTAGTTTTTATACTCTATTATATGGTTATAGATAATGTATCAGATTTAAAAACAGTGAAGAAGTTATTTGGTATGGGATTAATATCAATTGCTATTTCTTCGACCTATGGACTTTTCTGGCAGCATTATTACTTAGGAGTTAGACGGGTAAATGCTGATTTTATGGCGCTTGATTTTGGTGCTTTGTTATTGATTTATTTGTTATTTGTTGTCAGTTATCTTCTCTTTGGTAGTGTTAATCTCCAAGGAAAAGTTAAATATATTGTATTATCACCATTGATAGCTTTGACTTTAATTTATAATAAGACTCGGGGTGCCTGGTTAGGTTTTGCAGGAGCTACTTTTTTAACTTTCTGGGTTAAGAGTAAGAAGTGGATTCCTATATTCTTAGTAATAATTCTGGTAGTAGTTTCTTTTGCTCCTCAGCAGATCCAGAATAGAATTAAGAGTATTGTTGATTTAGAAGATAACAAAAGTAACTTAGGTAGACTAGCTCTCTGGAAGGGATCACTTTTAATGTTTGAAGATCATCCTGTTAATGGAATTGGATTAGGTAATTTTACGGATGTCTACAAAAAAGATTATAAACAGCCTAATACTGCTTCGATGGCTCATGCCCATAATAATTTCTTAAATTTCTTAGCTGAGACTGGAATTGTAGGTTTAGCAGGATTTATTTATTTGTTATATTCAATCTTAAAATATTTATATATTAATTATTTAAATTTAAAACAGGGTTATTATAGATTATTTGTGCTAGCTACTTCTAGTAGTGTGGTAGGAGTCTGGATTATTCAGGGAGTGACAGAAACTAATTTCCCTAAATCAGTGGTAAGCAGGACTCTCTGGTTTTTGATTGCTTTATCAGTTGTGATTATTAAATTGCTTAAAGAGCAGAAAGATATAAAGATTTAAATAAAGAAGAAAGAAGGAAGAGTAAATATGAGGTTAAACAAAAAAATCAGGGATAATAAAACTAAAGTTTATTATGATGACGAATTAAAGAATAATCTGGTGGAGAAGGTATTAAGCTGTGTAAATGGTCAGTGCAGCGATGATAATTTTAGTTTAATAGATAAAAGTACTGGACGGAGAGTATTTAAACTGGAGTTTGGTAATAAAAGTTATTATATTAAAAAATATTCATATCGAAAAGTAAGTAAACGGATTAAAAATCTATTTAGACCATCTGAGGCGTTTAGAGCATTTAAAAAGTGCAAGCAGTTATTAGCAGCAGAGGTTTCGGTTGTTAAACCAGTGTTAGCAATTACATATCGGCATGATATCTGGACAGTTGATAGTCTATTTATTACGGAAGATTTTCAAGGAATGAATTTGCGTGATTATCTTGCTTATGAAGATTATAGTCTGGAATTAAAGAGAGAAATAATAAAAAGATTAGCTGAATTTTGGTTTGAGTTATATCAGCTTAAATTTTTGAATGGAGATCCTAATATTGTTAATATTTTAATTAGATTTAATCAAGAGAAGTTTGAACTCGGATTAGTTGATGTGGATAATATAAAGAAGTTACCCTTTATACCATGGAAAATGGTGATTAAGAATTTAATTAAGTTTACTGCTCATACATATTCGAATTTAGATGGTTTTGGAAGGGATAAGTTAGATTATGAAGATAGGATGTTATTTTTTAAAGAATTTTTTAGTTATTTTAATCATCAGGAGGATATAGATGAACTTATAGATTATATTAATCAGAAAACAGTAGAAAAACTTATTGATTGGGATAAAAAAGAGCTTATAATTAGTGATAAAAAGTTAAGTGATTTTTATATATAGGAATATGTTGATTGATAAATAAACTGAAAAAATCAGGAGGAAAGTAAAGTGAAGCAATCAAAACTATCTAAATTACTAAGTGATATAAAAAAAGTTCCATATAGAATAGATGAGATTAGAATGAAAGCTGGATTATTAGGGTTTCAGGAGTGGCAGGGAATAGATAAGTATTTCATTATATCAACTGGGAGAACTGGTACTAAATTTTTTGCTAAGTTTCTTGATGAATTTTCAGATATCTATTCGATTCACGAACCAGAACCTGATTCTACTTTGGTACGTCTGGCTATTGATTATGCTAGGAGAAAAATATCTAAACAAAATGCTATTGAAAAAGTGGAACAGATTAGAAGAGCGATGTGTAAAGATGTGAAAAGAAAAAAGGCAAGTAGTTATATTGAGTCCAATAACCGACTTTTTTCGTTAATACCTGTATTAAGGGAAGTTTTTGAAGATATTAAAATAATTCATATAGTTAGAGATGGAAGAGATTATGTGCGGTCAGGTATGAGTCGTGATTGGTATGTAGAAGAAGATGATGCTTATCGATTACAAGCTAATTACTTTGAGGAAGATAAATATTATAATCAGTGGACTAATATGACAAGGTTTGAAAAGATAAGTTGGATGTGGCAAAAAAAAGATAAATTTATTTATAGAAGTGTTAAAAAAGCTGATGATTCTATTACTGTAAAGTTTGAAGATATATTTAAGGATGAAGATTATAAGGGGTTATATAGAATTGCTGAGTATATTAATCTACCTGAAAATGAGTTGAAGCAGATGATAGATAAAATGATGAATAAAAGAGTAAATTCAACTAAAGAATATGCTATTCCCCATTGGACAGAATGGAATCAAAAGTTGAGAAATAAATTTGATAATATTGCTGGTGAGCATATGAAAAAGTATTATAATTATAATTGGAATAATTAATTTTAAAATAAAGTTTATCGTTTAAGGGAGCGAAAAAGTATGAAGATAGCGTTAGTCCATAAACAGTATACTACTCACGGTGGTACTGAAAGATATATGGTTAATTTGTCGAATTTTTTAGCTGAAGAAGGTCATGAGGTACATGTCTTTACTGGAAGTTGGGATGAGGAAGTGGCTAATGATGAAATAATTTTTCATAAAACTGCTTATTTCGGTAAGAAATTAGGAATTGACAAGTATGTGTTTGCTAAGAGTGCCTACAAAGAAGTACAGAAATATGATTTTGATATTATTCAGACTTTTTCCCGGACAGGCTTTGGTGATGTAATTAGAATCGGCGGCGGCTGCCATGAGGTTTATGTTGATAAAATGATGGAATTAATTGATAATCCGCTGTATGAATCAATCAAAAGATTGGAATCTAAACTTTCTTTAAGTGAGTATTTAACTAAATATTATGAAGCTCAAGATTTTAAGCCGGGTAATTATAAGAAGATTGTAGCTATCTCTCAGACGGTTAAAGATCAGATTATGGATGTCTATCAGGTGCCAGAAAAAGATATAGTAATTAATTATAATGGCGTAGATGTTAATCAGTTTAAACCAGAAAATCAAGAAGAATATAGAGATGAAATAAGAACCAAGCATGGTTTTAGTGATGAAGATATGGTATTATTATTTGTGGGAACTGGATTTAAAAGAAAAGGTTTAAAGTATGTACTGCAGGCAATGGCTCAGGTGGATGAGGTTGAATTATTAGTAGTAGGCAAAGGAAAAGTTAATGAATTTAAGAAGATGGCTGCTAATTTAAATGTTAATGAAAGAGTAGAATTTGTTGGGGCTTCATCTAATGTAGAGGCTTATTATGCTGCTGGAGATGTTTTTGTGTTACCTACTATCTATGAGCCTTTTGGTTCAGTAGTTACTGAAGCTTTGGCTTCTGGATTGCCGGCAATTACTTCTCAGGCGGCCGGTTCAGCCGAGGTATTAGAGGAAGGGAAAGATGGTTTTGTGCTGGAACCAGTAGATAATGTAGAACAGTTAAGTATCTATATAAAGCAGTTAAAGGATCAGAGTTTAAGAGATGAAATGTCTCAAGCTGCTCGGGAGAAGGCATTAAAGTATAGCGAAAAAAGGAATCATCAAAATATGTTAGATATTTATGCAAATATTTTAGAATATAAGCTGTGATAGATTAAATGATGGTTTCAAAATTAAGGAGAGATAGAGTGAGTAGAAAAGAGGCTTTAAAAAGTAATTGGAAATATAAAATGGATAAAATTGGAATGAGATTAAGGCTGTTAGGACAGCAAGATTGGGGTCCTATAGATAAATTTTTTATTGTATCTACTGGGAGAACTGGGACTCATTTTTTTGCTAAATTTCTTAATGAATTTTCTTCAGTATATGCTATTCATGAACCACATCCTACATTTCTGCGTTTGGCTATTAGCTATGCCTGTGGGGAAATAACTGACTTAAAAGCGGTAAAAAAGGTTGAACGATGTAGAAGAGCTCTTTGTAGAGAAGTTAAAAGGAAAGATGCTGATATCTATGTTGAATCCAATAATAGATTATTTTCTTTGTTACCTGTGTTAAGAGAAGTTTTTGAAGATATTAAAGTAATTCATATAGTTAGAGATGGAAGAGATTATGTGCGGTCAGGTATGAGTAGAAACTGGTATACCAAAGAGGATGATGGTTCGAGATTAAGGGCTGTTTATTTTGAAGATGATAAATATCAGGATAAATGGGATGAGATGACAAGATTTGAAAAGGTATGCTGGGAATGGCAGAAAAAAGATAGTTTTATCTGGCAGAGTGTGAAAGATATTGATGATGCTATTACTGTAAAGTTTGAAGATATATTTAAAGACAATAAGTTTAAAGGAATGTACAGAATTGCTGATTATATAGGATTATCTGAAGATAAAACTGAAAAAGTAATTAATAGAATGATGAATCAGAAGGCAAGTTCAACAACAGATTATGCTATTCCTCACTGGACAGATTGGAATCAAGAAATGATGGATAAGTTTGATAGGATTGCTGGAGGACATATGAAGAATTATTATAATTACTAGAGGATATAGTTGGAGGAGGAGGCAGGATGTCTAAAAGATTATTATTTATGAATACTGGTACTGGATGGGGAGGGGTAGAAAAATGGCATTATAAGACGGCTTCAGCTTTACAGAAGAGAGAATATGATATTTTTATACTAGGTATTAAAGATGAAATGTTTTATAATAAGTGTAAAGATGCTGGTCTTAAAGTTGATAGTATAGATCATATTGGAGATGTTACTTTTGTTAATCCTTTCAGGTTATATTGGTTGGTAAGGTATCTTAAGAAGAATATGATAGATGCTATCTTTCTTTGTCAATCTTCCCACTTTAAATATGGTTCCCTAGCAGCTAAGTTAGCAGGTGTAGAAACTATTGTTTATCGTAGGGCTTTGGCTAAACCAATTAAGAATAAGTTCTATAATCGCTGGTTATTAAAGTATTGTGTTACTGATTTTATGTCTATTTCTAAAGTTACTAGAGATAAAAACTTAAAGAATATACCGACTGATTATTTATCAAAAGAAAAGCTAAAGTTAATCTATAAAGGAGTAAAGAAAGATAAGTTTATTGATCCGGAAATAACTTCTGATCTTAGAGAGGAATTTAACATTAAGGATGATGAGTTGATAATTGGTAATGTCGGGAGGTTATGCAGGCAAAAAGCACAACAGTATTTAATTGAAGCGCTTCCCCAGGTTCTAAAGGAGTTTGAGAAGTTTAAAGTATTGTTAGTAGGTAGCGGGAAAAAAGGAGAGGTATTTAAAGATAGAGTAAAAGAACTAGGGTTAGAAGATAAAGTTATTTTTACTGGTTTTAGAGAGGATATACCTTCAATTCTAAAACAATTAGATTTTATGGTTCATACTGCTATCTATGAAGGAGGAGCTCCCTGGGTAATATTGGAAGCAATGATGGCAGGAGTGCCGATAGTAACAACCGAGGCTACTACAATTTCTGAATTTGTAATTGATGGAGAGAATGGTTATCTAGCTGAAAATAAGAATTCTACTGATATAGCAGAGAAAATATTAAAGATGATTAAGCATCCAGAGCGTGAGAAATTAGGTCAGCAAGGAGCTGAAATTGCTAAGAAGAAGTTTTCTTTTCAAAAGATGATTGATGAGATTGAAGAGAAGATACTAAATAATTAGGAAAAAAGTCAAACAGTATGGTCAATAGATTGACTATTTGGAACAAGTAGTTTTTTCAATTGTTTTAAAGCTTGATGAAGGGATTGTTACATATTTCACGAATATTAATCATTAGTCTATATAACAAAACTTAATCTCTATAAAGTAGAAAAGGAAGGGATATTAAAGTGAAATTATCTGTATTTGGTACAGGCTATGTAGGATTAGTTTCCGGAGCATGTTTTGCTGAGCTAGGACATGAAGTTATCTGTGTGGATATTGATGAAGAAAAGATCGAAGGACTGCGCAATGGTGTGATGCCGATTTATGAAGATGGATTAAAGGAGATTGTGGATCGAAATTATGCTAACGGTAATCTGAAGTTTAC
The DNA here is from genome assembly GCF_000144695.1 of Acetohalobium arabaticum DSM 5501. GTDB lineage: Bacteria > Bacillota > Halanaerobiia > Halobacteroidales > Acetohalobiaceae > Acetohalobium > Acetohalobium arabaticum. The sequence goes on along the minus strand of NC_014378.1, from coordinate 2,269,381 downwards.
AACTTTGCCGGCGGAAGGAGTAACGGAGAGTGACATCATCTTTATTGCCGTAGGAACTCCTTCGGATAATGAGGGAGGGGCTGATCTTTCGGCGGTCGAAGCTGTAGTCGAAAGTATTGCTGAAAATATCAATGATTATAAGATTGTAGTAGATAAGAGTACGGTACCGGTCGGAACCGGGGACTGGGTGGAAGAGATGATTGAGGAGCAGAAGGAAGCCGATTATGAGTTTGATGTTGTTTCCTGTCCGGAATTCTTGCGGGAAGGAACAGCAGTTGACGATACGATGAATCCGGACCGAGTGGTGATTGGAACTGAGAGTGAAAAAGCCGCTGAGGTAATGGATGAATTACATCAGGACTTTGAAGCGCCGATTCTCCATACAGACCGCTATAGTGCCGAGATAATTAAGTACGCGGCTAATGCTTTCTTAGCTACGAAGATCAGCTTCATTAATGAAATAGCCAATATCTGTGAACGGACCGGCGGTAATGTACAGGAAGTAGCTAAAGGTATCGGTTCGGATCACAGGATCAGCGATAAGTTTCTGCGGGCCGGCGTCGGTTTCGGCGGAGCCTGTTTCCCTAAGGATACCAAAGCAATTGTTTCTACAGCTGCTGAACACGGCTATGACTTCAAGATTGTTGATTCGACAGTCGAAGTTAATGAAGCCCAGAAGAAGACGTTGGTAAATAAGTTAAGACAGGAGATGTCTGATCTAGAAGATAAGAAGATTGCTGTCCTGGGACTATCCTTCAAGCCGAATACTGATGATATGAGAGAGGCTCCGTCCCGGACTGTTGTAAAGCAGCTTTTAGATGATGGAGCTGAAGTTAAGGCCTATGATCCGGTAGCTATGGAGGAAGCGGAGAAGATCTTCGGCGACAGTATTGAGTACTCTGAAGATGCATATGATGCAATTGATGATACAGAGGCAGTGATCTTAGTTACTGAATGGGATGAGTTCCAGAATCTTGATTTGGATAGAGTAAAGGAACTGCTTAATAATTCTCTCTTTATCGATGGACGGAACTGTTATGAGCCCGAAAAGATGAAGGAACAAGGCTTTACCTATTACAGTGTAGGAAGAAAAGCAATTAATGTGAAATAAATAATAGGGTGAGCATAGATTAATTCTTATACTATAAATGAGCAAAAATAGCTCCATTTTATGGAAGTTAATAGTCAGAGTTATCCCTAGGCCATATTTAATAGTTCTAAAGTTATGCTCAATTGTACATTAGATTGAGCACGCTTATAAGTCGATTTAACATAGTCTATTTTACTCTGATTTCTAATTTTAAAATACCTTATTTTTTCTCGAATGTTTTAGCAAAAAATTCTTTAGAAACTGCTGCTAGTATAAATTCTTTTATTCTACACCAAAATGTTGGGAATGTCCTGTTTATTTTAAACTGTAATAATATGGTTCTAAATTTGCTCGTTTATAATTCTTACATTTAAATTAAGATGAAATTTAGGTTTAATTGTTAGAGATTATTAGAGGTATTGATTCATAAGTAAATAAAAAAATCCATAAATGAAGGAATTTGACTATTTTTCTTAACTAAGTTATAGTAAGATAGTTTGATTTTTAGGAATTTGGAATATGTCATAGTAATAAGTAGTATTAAAGATAATAAATTAGATAAGAGATTTGATTGAAGTTGCATTATAAAGGAGGATTATAATGGAGACATCAGCAACTAAAAATGATGATATAGAAAGTATACAGGGTGATGCTAATGAATTACATAAAGTTGAGTCTAATTATATTTATAATGCTGTGAGTAGGGGATTAGATATTGTATTAGCATCAGTTGGAATGATTTTATTAGCTCCTGTATTTATAATAGTGGCTTATAAAATTAAAAAGAATGATGGAGGAAATATATTTTTTAAACATACACGGATTGGAAAAGATACAGAAGAGTTTAAGATGTATAAATTTAGAACTATGGTGCCTAATGCAGAAGAAAAATTACAAGAGGTTCTAGAAAATGATGAAGAGTTAAGAAAAGAATTTTATGAAAACTTCAAATTAAAGGATGATCCGCGGATAACTGAAATTGGTGATTTTTTAAGAAAGACAAGTCTTGATGAATTGCCGCAGTTGATTAATATAATCAAAGGAGATATGAGTTTAGTTGGTCCTCGGCCAGTTGTAGATGATGAATTAGAGATGCATTATAAAGGAACAGGAGATATTGTATTTTCTGTTAAGCCTGGTTTAACAGGGATGTGGCAGGTGAATGGGAGAAGTGATGTTGAAGATTATGAAGAAAGAATAGCACTGGATTTGAAGTATGTAAAAGAAAGATCACTGCTATTAGATATGAAAATAATATTAAAGACTATAAAATCTGTGATTAAAAGAGAAGGAGCATATTAATTTTTAACTAAAACCATTAAGAAGTGGGTGAATTTTAATAAGTGGAAAAGACTATTTTAGTGGTAGGTGGAGCAGGATACATCGGTTCTCATCAAGTAAAGATGCTAGCTAAAAGAGGTTATGAGGTAGTTGTTTATGATAATTTATCTACAGGATATAGAGATTTAGTGACAGTAGATAATTTTGAAAAAGGAGACTTGGCTGATAAGGATAGATTAAAGGAAGTTTTTTCTAGATATGACATAGATGCAGTAATGCATTTTGCTGCTTTTATTCAGGTAGGAGAATCAGTTAAAAATCCGGCTAAGTATTATAAGAATAATGTAGTTAATGTGATTAACTTATTAGATGTAATGTTGGAGTATGATGTTAAATATTTTATCTTTTCTTCGACAGCAGCAGTATATGGAGAACCGGAAGAAATACCTATTAAAGAAGGACAAGCTAAGAAGCCGATTAGTCCTTACGGTAAATCTAAGTTAATGGTAGAGCAAATATTAGAGGATTATGATAGAGCCTATAATTTAAGATATACCTGTTTTAGATATTTTAATGCTTCGGGAGCAGATGAGAGTGGAAGGATTGGAGAGAAGCATGACCCAGAAACTCATTTAATTCCTCTTGTATTACAGACCGCCTTAGGAGAAAGAGATGAAATTTATATCTTTGGTACAGATTATGACACTAGAGATAATACCTGTATCCGAGATTTTATTCATGTCAATGATTTGGCTGATGCTCATATTAGAGGATTAGAGAGGCTGTTTGAAGGGGATAATTCAGAAGTGTTTAATTTAGGCTCGGGAGACGGTTATTCAGTTAGAGAAATTATAGATAAAGCTAAAGAAATTACTCAAGTTAATTTTAAAGTTGTGGAAGATGACCGACGCGAAGGAGATCCCGCTGTACTTATTGCTGATAGTTCTAAGGCTACGCAAATGTTAGCTTGGGAGCCTAAGTACAACTTAGAAGATATAATAAGAACTGCCTGGAATTGGCATAAATCTGAAAAGATTTAGTTTAGAAACATCTTGATGAAGAATTATATTACGTAAATCTTTATTAAATTATATTTAGATTTAAGGAGGCCTTTATTAAGTGGCAGTTAATAAAATAGAAAAGGACAAAGATAAGTCTGAGCATTTTAGTACTTTATTATACCATGTTTTACGTTATGGAATAGGAGGATTAACTAGAGCTGGAGCTTCATTAGGATTTACTGCTATTTTCACGAGAATATTTTTACCTGCTAAGTTTGGATATTATAATTTAGTTCGTAGTATTGTACTTTTCGTGACCCTAATGTTGACTGAATGGATGAAGCAGGCTATTAACCGTTATTTGCCTTCACTTGAGGACCTTAATGAGAAGAGAATAGCTAAGAATACAATTGTATTATATATATTATTATTTACTATTTTTCTTTTAATTTTAAATATTATTATTTTATTTATTAAACCTTATTTCGGCATATGGTTTAATAAATTGTGTTTTGCTACTGTATCTTTGATATGGGGGTTAAGTATTTATAAGGTTTGTTTACAAGTGCTTTCGGCAGAAATAAAATCAAACTACCACACTTTGATTAAGACACTTAGGTCGATGGGAAGATTATTCTTGCCTTTAATATTAGTTTTTTTAATTTCAAAGAAAGTTGAATACTTGGTTTGGGGAGAAGCTATTGGAACTTTTTTAATAATACCATTTATGTGGAAATTGGCTGATTTAGAATTATCTATAACTTATATAATTAAGCATATTAAAATAATTAAAACGAATATTATAAAGTATTTTAAATATGGTTCTCCAATGATAGGGTGGTTTTTAGCTTATATTTTATTAGCCATTGGTGATAGATATATTATTCAGATTTTTCGAGGTGCAAAAGAAGTTGGGATTTATTCAGCAAATTATTCTCTTATTGCAGGGGGAACAGAACTTGTAGCCGCTCCATTTTTATTAATTGCCCATCCTTATCTTGTGAAAATGTGGAATCAAAAATCGAAAGAAGAAGTTCAACAACTTATAAGTGATACTACTAATTGGTTTATTTATATGGCGTCTGTTTTAATTATAGCATTAATGTTTTTAAGTAAACCAATAACAAATATATTATTGGGAGTAAAATATAGAGTTGGCTATTGGGTAATACCTATTGCAGGAACTGGTTTGCTAATATGGCACCTTTCAATGTATGGACATAAACCATTAGAGTTTGAAGAAGATACTAAAAGAATGATGTTGGGAGGATTAGGTGTTGCAGCATTAAATGTCATGTTAAATATTATTCTTGTTCCTCACTTTGGTTACATGGCAGCCGCTTATACAACTTTGATATCTTATTTAAGTTATGCCGTTTTAATTTATTTCAGTGTAAAAAAATATATGGACTGGATTATTCCATTTAGACAAGTTTTCAGGAAGATTATTTGGGTTTTGGTAGGAGGGTTAATAGCTACAGTCTTTTTACGTGAGTTTAAAAATTTAGGTTTTTTTAGCAAACATATTATAGCGATATTTATTTACGGTGTTATAGCTGTTATCGTACCATTGAGGCAAGAAGGAATTAATTTGAAACAAGTTTTAAATAAATTCAAGGAGGCTTTATAAATGAAAATTGGTATTGACACTCGTTCGTTATTACTACCTATAACAGGAATTGGCCGGTATACTCAACAGATAATAAAACATTTGCATAAAGTTAAAAAATCAACAGATGAAATAATTTATTTTTGGGGAGCAGGTTATGAAGAAACTGATTATATGATAGATGATATCGGAAAATCAGAACATACTCATAATTTAGGTTTGAGAGGAACACAAACTCTTTGGGAACAATTTATACTTCCTAGAAGGATTAGCAAACATAATCTTGATGTTTTTCATAGTCCTAGAAATTATAATTTACCATTTTTAAGTTTTAATAGGGAGGTTTCTTTAATAGTTACTATGCATGATACATTGCCCTTTCTATTTCCAGAGCAATATCCGTATAGTAGATTAGTTAAGTGGCGTTGGCATCTAGCTACTAGAAAAGCAGATAAAATTATTACTGTTTCTAAAAACTCTAAAAAAGATTTATTGAAAACATTTAAAAATTTAAAAGATGATGATATCATTGTTAATTATTGTGGTTTAGATGAAAAGTTTTTCTTTAATAATATTGATAGAGAAAGATTGGATGAAGTTAAAAACAAATATGATTTAAACAAACCATATATTTTAACTACAGGAGGAACTGAACCTATAAAAAATAGTAAAATGTTGTTTGAAGTTATGAAATATTTAACCGACATGAATGTAGAATTAGCTATAGTTGGAGCTAAATGGCCTGGGGAAGAAATTCCTAAAGGTAAACCTGATAATGTTAAATTTACTGGTTATGTAGAGGAAAAAGATTTTCCTGTACTAATGAATGGAGCTGAAATTTTTGTTTTTCCTTCTCTTTATGAAGGTTTTGGTCTACCTCCTCTTGAAGCAATGGGAGCAGGGACTATGGTAATAGCTAGTAATAAAGCTTCAGTGCCTGAAGTGATAGGAGATGCAGGCATTTTACTTGAGCCTAAAGATATTGATGGTTGGGTGGAAGCAATTAAATCAGCTTTAGCAGACGAAAAAAAGAAAAAGAAGTATGTAAATAAAGGATTAGAACGAGTGAATAAATTTTCCTGGACTAAAACGGCTGAGGAGCTTTATTCGATATATGAAAAAGAAGTATGGAAGAAAAATAATAAGTGATGAATATAGGAGGGTTATAATCACTTGGGTTAAGGGGGGAGAAAATGAGAATAAAAAAATATATTTTAACTAGTTCTACTTTATTAGCAATATTAGGGGTATTAATGGAAATAAACTTATTTGAAATGATGGGTTTGAATTTTTCAACTACTGAAATCACATTGTTATTATTTGTTTTTACTTGTTTGTTTTTTTTAAATATAAAAAAAGTTATTAATGAAATATGTAATTTAATAAAAGAAGAAAGACTATTAATTCTTTTGATAGTGAGTAGTATAACAGTATTAATTCTTTCTACTTTATTTAGTCAATTATTTACAGAAGCTCTTAAAGGAGATTTAAGGCTATTAATTTGTTTGGTTTTTGGAGTTTTATTTTCTTATTTATGGAAGAATGATATTGTATATAAAGATGTTATAAAAAAAGTTTTATTTGGTTTGATTTTTGTTTATGTTTTTTTAGCTTTGTTTCAATATCTTTATTCTCCATTAAATAAGCTGATGGTAAATATTTTTGCTGGAGGCAATTTGCATTATGCTGTAGGTTTACCTAGAGTTACAGGTACTATGGTACATCCAAATCTTTTTGGTTGGTTTTTGCTTATAGGTTTAGTCTTTGGATTAAATGACATGAAGTTGAAGACTTACATAAAAAAATATCCTTTGTTAGGTTTATTATTTGTTTCATTGGTGTCTTTGGCTTTAGTATTTGTACAGTCTAGGAATGTATGGTTGGTCTTTATACTAGCTATGGTTTCAACAATAATTTTATCTGAATTTAAACATATTAAAATTTTTGCTTTTATTGGATGTATTGCTATATTAGTATTTATATTTTTATTGTGTCCAAATCGCTTTGATATTTCTAAGCAAATTAATGCTGCGTATAGCCAGGTAATCCAATATGCTTCTCATGCCTTCAGTACTAAAAATAAAGATAAAAATGTTTTATTATCATTTGATAGATTAATAATTAAAAATGTTAAATCCAATGGAAATTTAAAGAATAAAAAAACTGAATTAAGTAAAGGTTTTGTGGTTAATTCAAATGTTATTGAATTGGATGAAAAATTTGGTCCAATTAAATATAGAGGGTATAGTTTGGATAAAGGTTATTTAAACTTATTGTTTTCAACAAATAAGAATTTGTCATCTAAAAATGCTTTTTGGATACATGCGAAAAGAAAGGGGAAACAGAAAAATTTAGATTTACCCTTCTCTTATCAAATTATTCAAAATGATAAATATACTTTACAAATTCCAATAGCTGCTTTATCTAGAGGAGTGTATGATGTTAAAATTGGAGTCTGGAAACCTGACAAAAATAAGTGTTTAACTATAAATGGATTTCAAGATAAAAGCAATTGGAATTCAAAATCTTCTCGAATAACATTATGGAAAGCTGCTATTAAAATGGGTTTAACCCATCCGTTAACTGGTGTAGGAAGAGGAGTTTTCAAAAAAGTTTTTCCTAATTATGTTTTTACAGATGTTAATAAAAATTGGTTAAAAAGAAATAAAGGTGTTTTTCAAGCTCATAATATATATTTGTCTTGGTTTTCTGAATTTGGGATATTAGGTTTTGTTGTTATTTTAAGTTTTGTGTTATATATAATATATAAGACTTCTTTATTAACTTCTTTAAAAATTGTTCCAATGTGGATTGTTATTTTTGGATCAGGTGTTTTGGATGACCATTCTCATGGTTATTTATTTGTGATATTATCGATTATGTTTAGTTATATAATATTTGAACAATATAATAATAAACAAAATGGAGAGTGGGTAGATGATGAAAGCAAAAGTAGCAATTGTACATGATTGGCTAACTAATTTTGGAGGAGCCGAAAGAGTAATAGAAATATTCTGTGATATATTTCCAGAGGCTCCTATTTATACGGCTGTATATAATGAAGAGAATATGTCGGAACATTTTCCAGAAGAAAAAGTCATTACTTCATTCATGCAGCAGATTCCTTTGTCAGAAAAATATTATACAAAAATGTTACCGTTAATGCCCAGAGCTTTTGAAAGTTTTGATTTGACTGATTATGATATTGTATTGAGTAGTTCTTCTTCTTGTGCTAAAGGAGTGAGGTTCCCCCATTAAATTAGACACTATATTAAGCCATTTTTCTCTCTTTCTCGTAGTTTTTCGGACTCATATAATTCAAATATGAATGTAGCCTAACTTTATTATAGTAACCAGCAATATATTCAAATATATCTAACCTAGCTTGATTTCTGGTTAAATACTTTTTATGATAAACTAACTCAGTCTTCAAACTACCAAAGAAACTCTCAGCAACTGCATTATCCCAACAGTCACCTTTACGACTCATTGAGGATCTAATGCTATGCTGTTTAAATAAATTCTGTAATTTGTGGCTTGCATACTGGCTACCTCTATCAGAGTGGAATATAAGTCCTGCTTCAGGGTTGCGGCGACTTATAGCCATCTTAGTTGCTGACATTATTAAATCTGTATTTATTCTTTTACTCATAGAATAGCCAACTACTTTTCTTGAATAGAGATCAATTACAACTGCCAGGTAAAGCCAACCCTTTTTAGTTGATATATAAGTAATATCAGAGACCCAGACTTTATCTGGTTTATCTATATCAAAATCCCTTTTTAGGAGATTTTCTTTTAAAGGTAAGTCATGATTTGAATTGGTAGTTCTTTTAAACTTTCTTTTTTGAATTGCTTTTAAACCCATTATCCGCATTAACCTAGCAACTCTTTTAATGTTCACTGTATAACCCTCTTTTCGCAGCACTCTATGAATTCTAGGGCTACCATATGTTCCATTATGCTGCCAGTAAATTTCAGCTATTTTAAGTTTTAATTTTTTATTTATTTTTTCTCTTTGAGATGGTTTTCTATTTAACCATTTATAATATCCAGAGCGGGACACCTCTAAAACCTGACACATCTTCACCACAGTAAATTGATCACTGTGGTCCCTGATAAAACCGTAAATTACTTCGGTTCGTTCGAGAAGATGCTTACGGCCTTTTTTAAAATATCACGCTCTGTTTTAGCATCTTTTAATTCTTTTTTTAGTCTTTGAATTTCTTTTTGTTCAGAAGTTAGTTTCTGTTTGCCATGGCCTGGAAAAGCAAGATCACCTTTATCTTTATACTCTCGACGCCATCTAACTAAAGTTCCATAGGGTATATCAAGATTTTCAGATACATCTTTAACTGTTTTATCTGATCTATTTGATAGTTCAACAGCATCTTTTTTGAATTCTTCTGTATAACTTTTTCGTTTTTCTCCCAATTGTAGCACCTCCGTTACTTCTATTATATCGCTTAACTGGGTGTCTAACAAATTGGGGGAGGGTCAGAGTAATTACTGGTCCCAATACAATGCATATTTCATATATACATAGTCCGATGCGGTATGCATGGGATTTATATCATGAATATCGTGATGAAGCTGGTTTGTTAGCAAAAATATTTATGAGTTTAGTTATGCCTGGTATAAGGCAGTGGGATGTAATTAATACAAATAGGATTGACTACTTAATGGCTAATTCTAACTTTATAAGAAGAAGGATAAAAAAGTATTATCGAAGAGAGGCAGAGGTTATTCATCCGCCGGTTAATACAGATTTTTTTGTACCAGGTAATGATGAGAATGGAACAGAAGATTTTTATTTTGTAGTTTCACGTTTTGTTCCTTATAAAAAAATAGATTTAGCTATAAAAGCATTTAATGATTTAGGTAAAAAACTGGTTGTTGCAGGGGATGGTTCGCAGGAAGATTATTTAAAAGAAATTGCTAATTCGAATATAAAATTTGTAGGTAGAGTTTCGGATGAAAAGTTAAAGGAGTATTATCAAAAGTGTAAAGCTCTTATTTTTTGTGCTAAAGAAGATTTTGGGATTATACCAGTGGAAGTACAGGCTTGTGGTAGTCCTGTTATTGCTTATGGAGAAGGAGGATCTTTAGAAACAGTAGAAAATTTAAAAACTGGCGTGCTTTTTAGGAATCAAACGGTAAATGATTTAAAAAATGTAGTCTTGAAGTTTGAAAATATGGATTTTGATGAAAAGTATATAAGAAAAAATGCTGAGAGTTTTTCAAAGGATAGATTTGCTAATGAAATAGAAGATTATATTTATTCTAAGTATAGAGAGTTTAAGCAAGATAATTATAAGGGGATATCTCAGAATAATATTGATATTGTTTATAAGTAATTTTATTAATATAAAATCACAAATAAAAAAGATCAAGAAGTTTAACTTGTATTTAGAAAAAGTAGTCTAGAAGGTTACTAAGATTATTATTTTATATAATTAAGTATAATGGAACCTGTTAAGCAGATATGAAAATTGAGCTTAAAAAATCATAGTTTTTAACCCATTTATTAAGTCTAACTTTAGTTTTGAGATTAGTTTTAACTAAAAAGATCATAGTTAAGGGAAAACAAATTGAATATCACAGTTTTTCTACAGTTGTTACCAATTAAAACACTAAGATTAAGCAGTTAATAGCCAATTGTTTCTTTGTTGATTAGTGTATTTAATTCCCGCTACTTGAGCTGGAGTTAAGTCATTAAGTCCAGAGTGTGGTCTGATGTAATTATAAAAGAATATGAATATGGTAATTGATTGATGCAGATGCAAAGGAATTAAAACCTCTGCTGGGTCTTTACCATACTTGTATAAATCTTTCGAGTGACATCTAGGATATTGTACTTTAGAATTAGTCATAAATCTTCCTCTCCTTTCTTTGGAGATATCGTTTAATGGATTTAAACTATTATACTCCTTAGGAGGAGAGGGGTTCAAGTTTCATATAACTTAACAAAACTGTATAATGCTATAGGAGGAATAAAATGGTGCAATTTAATAATCGAAGAGAAAGAATTTATTTTATATTAACATTAGTGCTGTTATCAATAATTACTTATTGGTTAAGTAATGTGGTATGGAATATGTTACATAATACAAATAATACTTTTGTGTCTTCATTAATGCAGTGGGATGCTGGATGGTATAAATATACTATAGAAAACGGCTATTCATTAGAACCTACAAATGGCGCTCAAGCTAATTGGGCCTTTTTTCCATTATATCCTTTGATAGTTAAATTATTTAAAATTTTAACTGGCTTAAGTGTTTATCAATCTGGTTTTATAGTATCAAATATATTTTTAACTATAGCTTTATATATTATTTTCGAATATGTGTCTATGACTAGAAGCCAATCATTTGCATTTTCAGCAGTTATTTTATTTGCTCTTGGCCCTTATTCTTTTTATTTTTCATCGCTTTATACAGAATCTTTATTTCTGTGTTTACTTATACTTTGTTTTTATAATTTACAAAGAGAGAATTGGCTTTATTGTGGTATTTTTGGTGCTTTATTATCTGCTACACGTACAACAGGAGTATTATTTTTTATACCACTTTTGCTTAGAATGTTTTTAATTTATTTTAAAACTTCCAAAAACCTTTTTGATATAGTAGTGCAAGTATTAAAAGATGAAAAAAAATTATTAGCGTTATTATTAGTGCCTACTGGGTTGTTTGCATATATGACTTTTTTGCATTTTCACTTAGGAGATGCGTTAGCATTTAAGCATGTTCAAAAAGCATGGTGGAGAACAAATGGTAATCCAATTTTTACATTATATGATAATTTAGTATTTGGAAATTATAGATCAAAATATTTATCTTTATGGGGAATACTAGGAATTATTGGTTCAACTTACTTATTATACAAAAAACGATTTGAAGAAGGAATTTTTGCTTTAGTAAGTATTATTATACCAATGATGTCTGGTGTACAGTCACTTCCTCGATATTTTATTGGAACTTTAGTTTTAATTTTTGCTTATAATGATATTATAAATCAAACTAAAAAATATAAATGGCTAATTGTTATAACTTTAGTTTCATTTAATATTTTATTATTGTTTTTGTGGTTTGGGGGGCATGTAATAACAATCTAGGAGGATAATTATGAATAAATGTAAAAAAAATATAATGTATTTATTGTGTATAAGTCTATGTATTTGGTATATTGTAGTATTATATTGGATTTGGCATCCAAATCCACCTTCTATAGAATATGATTTGTATTATATAGAAAATAAACTGATTGATTGGTCAGGATATAGGGGATTAAAATATAAATTAGGTAACAAGTTGTTCTTTGGAACTAACGATAATAAAATGAGAAAAATAAAACACAGAGGAAAAGGGTGGTCTTACAAGGAAAAGACAGGGAATTGGACTAAGGGTAATAAAGCATATTTATATTTTACAATTAATGAAGAAGTACCTACAAATTTACAAATGTCTATATATGCAAATGCATTTGCTCCAGAAGGAAATCAAGTAGTTGATGTAATTTTTAATGATAAAAAGATTGGTGTATTAAATATGAAGCATTCAAAATTAAAAAAATATAATGTTAAAATTCCTAATGAAGTTGTTAAAGAGGATCATTTTAATCAGATTGAATTTGTGATTCATAAACCGAATTCCCCATATCAATATGGTTTGTCAGATGATAAACGTTTATTAGGAATGAGGGTTCGATGGCTTGAACTGGATTTGTTACAGAGGTAATATTAGGAGATAGGTAAGGAGGCATAATATATTGAAATATATAAGTTTACAATTTGTTAAATTTTCATTAATTGGTGTAATTAATACTATTAATCATAATCTGATATATTTATTAATGATTTGGTTAGATATTCATTACTTCATTTCTAATATTGTAGCTTTTACTTTAAGTCTAATAATTTCTTTCTTTTTGAATTGTATATTCACTTACAAAGTTCAACCAACAGTAAAAAAATTCATGGTGTTTCCACTTTCTTATTTACCAAATTTATTTATGCAATTAATAGGAATTATATTTATTATAGAAGTTTTAGAAGTGCCAGAATATTTAGGAGGTTTATTATCAACTATAATAGCACTTCCGTTAACATATTTAGTAATGACTTATATTTTAAATGAAAATGAGGAGGGTGAAATAAAAACAGATGGACAAACTTGATTATGAATTATTATCTATTGTTGTGCCTTGTTATAATGAAGAAGAAACTATTCCAATTTTCATTAAAGAAATAAAAAAGGAAATTAAAGAGATAAAATTAAATGTAGAAGTAATATTTGTAAATGATGGTAGTTCAGATAAAACTCAAGAAATTTTACAAGATGTATATACAAATAATAAATCATTTGTTAGGGTTATCGATTTGAGTAGAAACTTTGGGAAAGAATCTGCTATGCTTGCAGGATTAAAATATAGTAAAGGTGATTTGATTACTGTAATGGATGCTGACCTTCAAGATCCTCCAACTTTATTACAAGATATGATTTATGCAATTTGTGAAGAAGGATATGATGCTGTAGCTACTCGTAGGCATACTCGTAAGGGAGAGCCATTAATGCGTTCATTCTTTGCTCGACAATTTTACAATATAATTAATAAAATAAGTGATATTGATATTGTAGAAGGGGCAAGAGATTATAGAATGATGACTGATCAAGTTGCTGAAGCTTTATTAAATATGAAGGAGTATAATAGATTTTCAAAGGGATTATATGAATGGATTGGATTTAATACCAAATATATTGAGTTTGAAAATGTAGAACGAGTAGCTGGGAACACAAGCTGGAGTTTTTGGAAGTTGTTTAAATATGCTGTTGAAGGTATTGTATCGTTTACAACGATGCCCTTGAGAATTGCATCGTTATTAGGGGCAGTCGTTTCAGGTTTTTCATTTATTTATATGATGATTATTATTATAAAAACTCTTGTTTTTGGAGAAGTAGTAAGAGGTTATCCTTCACTTATGTCAGTTATATTAGCCTTATCAGGAGTTCAATTACTTTGCATGGGGATATTAGGAGAATATTTAGCTCGTACTTATACAGAAGTAAAAGACAGACCTAGATATATTGTTAAATCAATTTTAGATTTTTCTTCAAATTCAGATGAAAAAGAATTAAAAATAAGTTAAATATTTTTGTTATGCTTATTAATTAAAACTGTAATCAGAATGGTGCAGATTACTGTGTAGTTTACCAGTGTTTTAATTCAATATGTGGTGTATTAACTGAAGAATTTATCAAATATGATTTTGAAATTTTCGTTAAAATAGATTGAGAGAATAAAAAAATTGTTAGGATAAGAGTAGGTCAGTGAATTATTATCTATTTAAACTGTTTATGATTCTGCATATTATTAAATTTGATAAAGGGAAGGATGTAAAAAATAGAATAATATTTAGGAAATACCATCTATCAAAAATGTTAAATAATTAATTCGATATTGGAGTTTATCTTTAAAGCTTTTCTATTTGGTAATATATTTTCTGTAATAATCAATATACCTCTAGAATGAATCTTAAAATATTTAGGAACTATGGAGAACGCAGGATTATTAGTTTTTGTTCCTATTGTTTTTTTAAGTTTATTCCATAGCTAATATTGACTTTACTCCTTTTTAATAATAAATTAACGCTACCAGAAGGAAAAGTAAGAAATTTTATAGAATAAATATCCTTAACAGAGTAATTAATAAAGGGAGGAATAATGTAGTGATTACACCACTAATCATGGCCGGAGGAGTTGGTAGTAGATTCTGGCCTTTAAGCAGAAAGGATACTCCTAAACAATTTTTGAAATTAGTTGATCAAGACCAGAGTATGATTCAGGCTACAGTAGATAGAATTAGTGATTTAAGCTCCTATGAAAATATTTTCATTGCTACTAATCAAAATTATTTGGCTGATATTAAAGAACATTTACCAGAGATTCCTGAGAATAATATTACCGTCGAACCTATGGGCAAGAATACAGCAGCCTGTATTGGACTAGCTTCACTATATATTGAACAGCAGGACCCACAGGCAGTGATGGTTGTGCTGCCTTCAGATCATTTGATAGAAGATGAAAGTAGTTATTTAGAGATACTAAACACAGCAGTAGAAGTAGCTAAAAAAGGAGATAACTTAGTGACTATCGGTATTGAACCAACTCAGCCTGAAACCGGTTATGGCTATATTGCCTATGATCAGGATGAAAGAGAGATTGAAATTGATAATGCTTTTGCAGTTAAAGAGTTTACCGAAAAGCCGGACCTGAAGACAGCTGAGAACTTTATAGAGCAGGGTAATTATCTCTGGAACAGCGGTATGTTTGTCTGGCGGGTAGATACTATTCGCAAGATGTTCAAAAAATATATGCCTAACCTACATAAGGGATTAGAAAGAATGAAAGAAGCAATCGGTACTGAGCAGGAAGAGGAAGTATTAGTCGAAGAGTTCAAAAAATTAGACAGCATCTCTATAGATTATGGAATTATGGAACAGGCCGATAATATCTATGTTGTTCCCGGTGATTTTGGTTGGGATGATGTAGGTACCTGGTCATCATTGGAGCGCTTTAAAGAGGTAGATTTAGATGGTAACTTAGTTGAAGGTAATCATATTGGTCTTGAAACTAAGAACTCTATTATTCACGGCAATGGTAAGTTAATTACTACCGTAGGGCTAGATAATGTGATTATTGTAGAGACTGATGATGCAATTATGGTTTGTGATAAAGATAAAGCCCAGGATGTAAAAGAACTACGGAATAAATTAAAGAGTGAAGGCTATGAAGACTGCCTATAATAAGCAGTTAAATTGCTTGTCAACTGTTCTAAAGATTGGAGGAATAACTGATGTCTTACCGAGAGAAATATCAAGAGTGGTTAAATAATGATTACTTTGATCAGGAAACTAAAGAAGAATTAAAGTCTATTGCTGATGATGAAGCAGAGATTGAGGACAGATTCTATACTGGTCTTGAGTTCGGTACCGGTGGAATACGGGGTGTGATCGGTACTGGAACTAACCGGATTAATAAGTATATTATTAGACAGGCTACTCAGGGGCTGGCTAATAATATCTTGCAGCAGTCAAAATTAGCTAAAGAACAGGGCGTAGTGATTGCCCATGATTCCCGTTTTAAATCCCGTGAGTTTGCTTTAGAGGCAGCAGCAGTCCTGAATGGGAATGGAATCAAGGCCTATCTATTTGATGAGCTGAGGCCGACGCCTGAATTATCCTTTGCTGTTAGAGAATTAGATGCTGTAGCTGGAATAGTCATCACAGCCAGCCATAATCCACCGGAGTATAACGGCTATAAAGTATACTGGAGCGACGGCGGACAGATCGTACCTAAGCGGGCCGAAGGAATTACTGCTGAGATAGATCAGATTACAGATTATAGTGTAATTGAGTATCTTGAGCGTGAAGTAGCTGAGGAAAGAGGATTGTTTGAAATTATCGGCTCAGAAATAGATGATAAATACATAACAGAGTTAAAGAGCTTAATCAGTAATCCAGAAGTAATTGATAAGGAGGAGTCTGATTTTAAGATTATCTATACTCCATTACACGGCAGCGGTAATAAGTTAGTCCCGAGGGCTTTAAAAGAGATCGGCTTCAGTAATCTTCAGGTAGTGCCCCAGCAGGAAGAGCCGGATCCTGAATTTCCTACTGTTGATTATCCTAATCCAGAAGAGGAATCCGTCTTTGAACTGGCTTTAGAGATGGCTGAAGAGGAAGAACCTGATTTAATCTTGGGGACTGATCCCGATGCCGATAGATTAGGGCTTCTACTGCGCCGCGGTGATCAGTACATATCATTAACTGGAAATCAGATTGGTGTCTTATTGATGGATTATCTCTTGAGTCAAAAGGCTGAAGCTGATGAATTGCCCGCTAATGGAGCTGTAGTCAAGACAATAGTTACTACTGAACTGGCCAGGGCTATTGCTGATGAATATGGAGTAGAGGTAATAGATACCCTAACCGGCTTTAAGTTTATTGGCGAGAAGATTAAAGAGTTCCAACAGCAGGGTGATCAGGAATTTCTCTTCGGCTTTGAAGAAAGCTACGGCTATCTGGCTGGCACCTTTGTCAGAGACAAAGATGCAGTAATGGCAGCAACCTTAGTAGCAGAGATGGCAGCTTACTATAAAAATAAGGGCTTAGATCTCTTCCAGCAGCTAGAGAACTTAATGGACAAGTACGGCTATTATCTTGATGATCTAGAGTCTATTCTATTAAAAGGCAAGGAAGGACAGGAAAAGATAGAAAAGATTTTGGATACTCTACGCCGCGAGAGTCTAAATCAGATTAATGGCAAGAGAGTAACTGAAGTTAAGGATTATTTAACCGGAATCGGGGATCTACCTGAAGCAAATGTACTACAGTTTGACTTAGAGGATAACAGCAGGCTGACGGTACGTCCTTCCGGGACAGAGCCCAAGATTAAGTTCTACTTCACTGCTGTCGGTGAAAACTGGAACGAGGCTGAGGATAAATTAGAAGCATTGAAGGATGAATTGTTGAGTAAAGTACAGCAGATTATAGAGTAAATTAAAGTGATTTCATTGCGAAAAGGTTATCCAGCAGCGAAAGATGGCCTTTTCGTAGTAGAACCATTAAAATGTAATTTTAGCAATCTCTGTGTCAGTAAATTCTTTAGCTTTTAGTTCGGCTTTGAACTTCTCTATATCAGAACTGATATATGTCCGCAGTACTTCCGTTTTTCCATTAAGCTGATAACTATCCAGTTGGGCCGGGATTAATACCGTTTCTCCTCTGCTGATTGTAACTGTATCCTGGCTGTAACTGACCTCAGCCTGTCCAGTTAAAGAGAGTAAGACTTCAAATCGTCTCTTCTTTGGCTCTGCTCTGAAGCTATTCTCAACTTTTATTCTTTCAGTAATAAAGTATTCAGATATAGCCAGAATTTTTCGCTGATAGTTATCTTCTGTAAGCTTAATGCTTCGGCACTTTTCATAACTATTCCGGTTGAAATCAATTGCTTCTAATGCTTCCTTGATATGTAGTTCTCTCGGATTACCGTCACTGCCTACGCGGTCCCAGTCGTAGATGCGGTAAGTAGTATCGGAATTCTGCTGAATCTCTGCTAGGAGGATTCCTTCTTTGATAGCATGTACAGTACCAGCGGGAATAAAGACTACATCTCCAGGATTAACTGAGATGCTGTTTAACTTATCTATTAATCGACCATCTTCAATACTGGTAGCAAACTCTTCTTTAGTCATATCTGGTTGTAGACCATAGATCAGTTCTGCATCCGGTTTAGCATCGATGATATACCATAATTCATTCTTACCGGAATCATCTATGTTATACTTAGCAGCATATTCATCATCAGGATGGACCTGGATTGACAATTTGTCATTAGCATCTAACAGCTTAATCAGCAATGGAAACTTATCATAGTTACTTCGTTCTATCTCCTGGCCCATAATTTCAGCCCAGTATTTATCGATCAATTCAGGTAGACCTTCTCCCTTAAAGCAGCCATTGCTGACAATACTGGTTCCATTCTCGTGAGCGGCTAACTCCCAGCTCTCTCCAATCTTATCTGCTGGTAGACTACGATCGAATTGAGCAGCCAATCGATTGCCGCCCCAGATCTTTTCTTTATGGATCGGTTCGAACTTTAGCGGATAGAACATTTTCCAACCTGCCTTTCATAGATCAATTTATTTATATTGTATCATTTTTGAGTGATTAGTCAATAAATTGCATATTAATGAAGTTCTTTAATAAGCTTAAGAGAATTGTTTATACTCCAAAGTTATTCATAATCAAATTAGCTTTATACTAGCCTGGGTTGTTTTGAAGTGGAATCTAGATTTTTTCGTCACAGCTCAGATAATTAATAATTACAAATAATTAGAAGTAATTAGAAGGGTTTGTTTTGTCTTTCACGAATAATTTAAAGAAAATGGATTAAAAGGGGGATATTGATGTCAAAAAAAGCGGTAGTCTTTATTCTTCTTATTATGTTACTGGTTATAGTTAGTTCAGGAGTAAGTTTAGCTGCTCAAAACCAAAAAAGCGGCTGGTGGTCGCCGTATATCGGAAGGTTTAATGGTCAGTGGGATCTCAGCGTAGGAACTCATGTCTGGAATGATCATCTTGATTTGCGTAATTTACAGTTAAGGGGCAATATGGATTTAGCTCCGGGACTGCGGGCTAATATGGTTCTGCGTTCGAATGAGAAGTTTGATACTGTAGATGGATTTGATCCTACTTTTGATGAATTATATTTGGAGAAGTATGGTTTTCATTATGGAGAGTTGGGAACTTTGAGTGCCAGCTTGAAGGTAGGAAATATGAGGTACTTGAGATTTCCAGAGCCTGATTTAATTTCGCTATTTGACCAGGTGCCGGGCACTGAAGATCTGCGTTTTGATGATGCTGAGACTGGTTATCGGGGTGAAATGTTGACTATAGAGTATGATAGTAAATATGGATTAGGCTATCATGGGACAGGCATTAATTGGGACTTTGGCAGTGAAAGAAGCGGCAGTAATTTAATCGAGAATTATGTTTTTTATCGAGATAAACTAGGAAAGCTTGATTTAGAAGCAAGAGCAGGAGAGCTGCAGCTTAGACATCCCGGTGGGCCGGTTGAACGCGGCGGACGTCCTTATCATTTAGGCCGCAGCGGTCCTGGTTACAGCCTTTATTTAGGCGGCAACTGGCGCGGCTATAAAGCCGGCTTGTTGTATGAAAGTATCGAAGATGAGAAGTATGATGAACGGGATACTCGAACGGGGATTATGGTTAGATTTGCTTTTTCTAAAATAACAGAATTGTTAGGTAAGGTCCGCTTTGATTATACCCGCAGTCCGGAAGGGTTTGTAGCTCATATTCCGCTATTAAAAGGAAGACTTGGTGATATAAGAGAAGAGCCGCCTGAAAATGCTGAATTAGTAGGCGAGATAAAGGCAGAAAGGGTGACTACTTACTGGCAGAATGGCCAGTCCAGAAATTATTATGAACATCGACTATCCCACTGGGGAGAGACTGGCGGTCAGGATACGATTGTAGTTGCTGAAACCAAACCCTGGCATTTGAGGGTAGAGGCGTTAGTTAGCCCTCATACATCAGTGACCAGCTGGGAAGAAGCAAAGGAATGGGAATCAGACCGGCAGGGTCCAGCCCAGTTAACTCAGTTAGTTACCTATAAATTCTATAAAGTAAAAAATGATTAAATGTAAAAGAATAATTAAATTTTGGTAATTAGAAGGAGTTTTAAGTTAAAATATTTAATTGTAGTATATGATGATATTTAAAAGCAATGGAGTGATTATTATGCGTAAAAGCATATCAGTAATAATTGGTATTCTTCTATTCTGTTTATTATTAAGTACAGGTAGTGTTTTAGCCAGTGATTATCGGTTGAATGTTGATGATCAGCTTTATGTTTCTGTCTGGGGTCATCCTGATTTACAGCAAAAGGTTGTGGTTAGTCCCAATGGGACGATAACCTTTCCGCTGGTAGGAGAAATTCAAGTTGAGGGGATGACAGTTAGCAAGTTAACTGAGGTAATTACTACTAGATTACAGGAATATGTTAAGATTAAACCTTCCCAGGTGAATATTACTTTAGAAAAATATGAAAAGTTTAGAGTAATGGTCTTAGGTGAAGTCAAAAAGCCGGGGACTTATCAGGTGGAAAGCGGCGATAGGATCCTGGATGCTATTTCCCGGGCTGGTGGTAGTACCCAGATAGCTGATTTAAGCAGAATTAGATTAACTAGAGGAAACCAATCACAGGAAGTAAATATAGAAGCAATGTTAACCGGTGATGGTAAGCTCCAGAATTATCAACTGCAGGATAGTGATGTATTACATATTCCGCAAGCAGTAATTGAAGTTACTATTTTAGGAGAAGTTAGGCAGCCAGGCGTTTATAAATTAGAAGATAACTTTCATTTAAGTAACCTAATTGCCCGGGCAGGGGGCTTAACTAATGCTGCCGTTGATAAAGCAGAATATATATCAGGGGCTGAGGTTAAAAAGATAGATTTAAATCAGCTGATGGCTGGAGATAGCAAAGAGAATATTATTCTGGAAGACGGCGATACAATTCGGATTGCTCAGACTAACTGGACTAAAACGCTCTTTTATGTTAATGGTTTAAATGCAATTAAGAGTTTGCTTGGCGGCTGGTAAGGAGGAAGAGCATGGATAATTTAGAACGACAGACAACAGATTCAGATATTACAGAGGATATGGTAGAGATTGATTTAAGGGAGTACTTCACTATTCTCTGGAAGAGAAAAATGATTATTATCGGTTTATTAATAGTAGCGATTATAGGCAGCTTGGTTGCCAGCAGTTTAATGACCAAGATCTATCAGACTTCTGCGTTAGTAATGGTTAAAGAAGATAAAGGTATGGAGAATTTGTTTAGTGAACAGATGGGGGCTTTAGGTTCTCTAGCGGGTAGTACAAGTAATAAATTGGCTACTTATACTCAGATTTTAAAGAGTAGATCAATTATTCAGCAGACAATTGAAGAATTAGAGTTAAAAAGTAAAGAGACTGGAGAATTAATTTCTCCTCAGGCTTTAAGAAATAAGATTAGTATCAGCGGTGGACAAGAAGGCAGCGGTAATTTAATTACTATTACTGTGAATTATTCTGATCCGGTAGTGGCTAAAAGAATAGCTAATACTTTAGTTGATAAATTCCAACAGATGAATCAGGCCATGAATCAATCCGATTTACAGGGCGCGGCAGGATTTGTTTCTAAACAACTAAAGGAAGTCAAGACAAGGTTGGCTAACTTAGAGGAGAAATTATTAGAATATAAGAAGGAACATGATGTAATTCTGCCGGAGAAGCAGGGAGAAGATTTATTAGAAAAGTTAACTAAGTTAGAAACGGCTAAATCCAAGGCTGAGGTAGAGTTAAAACAGGCAGAGGCTGGTTTGAAAGAGGTAAGAGCTAATTATAATGACCAGGATAAAGATATTATTTCGGCTAGAACTATTGCCCAGAATCCAATGGTCCAGAAATATAAAGAGCAGTTATCAAATTTAGAGGTTGAGTTAACCGGACTGAAGGAATCATATACTGATAATCATCCTAAAGTAATTGCTACTAATCGAAAGATAGATGAGGTAACAAAGAGATTAAATGAGACTGTAGAAGAGATAGTTCGTTCCAAAACAGAAACTATCAATCCTATTTATCAGACTTTAAAGGAGAAAGTAATTACTCTTCAGAGTAAGATAATAACTACTAAAGTCCAGATTGATACTCACCAGCAGCAGATTAAGGAATTAGAAAAGGAGTTAAATGCTTTGCCTGATAAAGCATTAGCTTTGGCTAGGTTAAAGCGTAAAAATAAGATCGCCGAGAAGGTCTATACTATGCTGCGGGAGAGGAAAGAAGAACTACAGATTCAAAAGGCAATGAAGACTTCGGATATTGTTGTAATAGATCCAGCGGTGGTAGGTGATGAGCCGAAGCCGATCAAGCCTAAAACTAAGTTGAATGTAGCAATTGCTATTATATTAGCTACTTTTATGGGAGTAGGTATCATCTTTGTACTGGAGTATTTAGATACAACTATCAAAGAGGAACAGGATATAGAAGAACTTACGGACTTACCGGTGTTAGGAACAATTCCGGATTTTGATACTGTTGATCACAGTCAGGGCTATGGAAGGGATGATCAAGATGGATAAAGAAAGAAGAGAGAGGATTCAGAGCCGTGATGTAGAATTAATAACTAATTATAGTTCTAAATCCCCGTTAGCAGAGGCTTATCGGACCTTACGAACTAATATTGAGTTCTTAAGCCCTGATGATCCACTAGAGACGATGGTGATAACTAGTAGTGTACCCCAGGAAGGAAAGTCGATTACAATAGCTAATTTAGCTGTATCAATGGCTGAAAATGGACAGCAGGTAATTGTTATTGATGCAGATATGCGAAAACCAATGCAGCACCGTATCTTTGAAATAACTAATTTTGGTGGTTTAAGCGATCTATTAACTGGAGAATTAAACTTTGCGGAAGGATTACAGAAAACTAATATAGAAGGAATAAGTTTGATCAGCGGTGGAAATGTACCGCCTAATCCAGCTGAACTCCTGGGTTCACAGAAGATGGAAGAAGTAATCAAGCAAGCAGAAAATAAAGCGGATATAGTATTAATTGATAGTCCACCGGTGATTGCAGTGACTGACTCAAGGCTGTTAGCCAATAAAGTAGATGGTGTCATGTTGGTAGTAGCAGCTCAGGAGACTGATGAAGAAGCTCTAGCTAAATCCCAACAGATGCTAGAGAAGGTACAGGCTAATGTAATTGGAACTGTCTTAACTAAGTATCCAGCAGAGGAATCAAATAGTTACTACAGCGGTTATTATAATTATTATGGTTAAAGAATTTAAATGAGGTGAGTAAATAAAGTGATTGATCTACATAGTCATATTCTACCAGGAGTAGATGATGGAGTTGATGATATAGAAGAAGCTTTAGTAGTGGCTAAAGAAGCAGCACGACAGGGGATAACAAAGATGGTGGCAACTCCGCATTATTTGGAGGAAGGATGTCGTTTGACTCCGGAGGAGACTGAAGAGAAGATAGCTAAGCTTCAGCAGGTGATTGATCAGGCAGGAATTGATATTGAAATTTTGCCCGGGGCAGAAGCCTATATAACACCTGACCTGGGCTGGTATATTCAACAGGGCAAGGTTAGTACTATCAATGGCAGCCGATATCTATTAGTAGAGTTTCCGATGGATAAGAAGCCCAGCCAAATACGGAATATCTTTTATGATCTAAAGATATTAGGTTATACTCCAGTAATCAGCCATCCGGAGCGGTATAGTTATATTCAACAGAAGCCTAATCTGCTTTATCACTGGATTCAGGATGGAATTTATGCCCAGTTGAATGCTGGAAGTCTGTTAGGTATGTTTGGTTCGCAGGTAGAAGAGACAGCTGAGATCTTAGTTAAGCATAATCTAGTTCAGTTGATAGGTTCGGATGTTCATTCTAATGGCCGCAGGAAAGTATGTCTTAAGCAGGGACGGGAGAGATTAGAAGAAATAGTTGGTTCGAAGGCTAAGCAGTATTTAGAGAATGCCCAGCTGGTTATTAAGGACGAGGAAATAGAGGTTATAGAACCGCAGTATTATGAAGAAAAGAAAGGCTTTTTGCAGCTGATGCTATCAATGATTTAGAAAAAAATGCTACAAATGAAGGGATTTGGATATTTTTCTTTAATTTAATTAGTGGTACAGATAACTGATGATTTATAAGATTTGGGGGAGGGAATGGATAGTGGCTAGGTCTGAGTCTGAAGTTATTAATTCTAAGAATAATGAGATAATTGTTGAACGTAAAGAGGTTGAAAGTTTAGGGTATCTGATTTATTTAGCCACAAAAAGATTACTTGATATAGTAGCTTCTATAATTGGTATTATACTCTCCTTCCCAATAATAATTATAACAGCTATCGCTATTAAGTTAGAAAGTCCTGGTCCGATTATATTTAAACAGGATAGATTGGGCTTGAATGGTGAAGAGTTTACAATTTATAAGTTTAGGTCGATGGTAGAGAATGCTGAATCTAAAACAGGACCGGTATGGGCTAAAAAGAATGATTCACGAGTAACTAAAGTAGGTAGATTCATTCGCAAGACTCGAATAGATGAATTACCCCAGTTTGTGAATATCTTAAGAGGAGATATGTCGTTAGTAGGTCCCAGGCCTGAACGAGCTGTTTTTGTACAGAAGTTTAGTGAAGATTATCCTAATTTCATAGATAGATTAAAGGTTAAACCAGGGGTAACAGGATTGGCACAAGTAACTGGAGGTTATGAATTAAGCCCACATCAGAAGTCGAGATTGGACTTGTTGTATATAGAAAAACAGGGACTATTATTGGATATTATGATATTATTAAAAACAGTATTAGTAGTTATTTTTGGAGATGGAGCGAGATAAAATTAGTTAATATATCTCCTCCGCTTGCTATTGCTTAGCATAGCCAATATAGTTCCGCCGCTTGTCGTTCGCTCAACGTCCTGTTTCGCTCACTGTCAAAAACTGGTCTTCCGCCCTAGCCAGCATACAGACCAATGCTGGCTATGTGATGAGAAGTTTATGGAGCAAGAAGATAGTATTATTGCTCTAATTGACAAGGCTAGGAGCAAAAATTAATGATCTACAGACTTCCATGGCTCCAGACCAGTTTTAAGAGTCGCTCTGGAATTATATTGGTTGTAGAGTATTGGGAATAATATCAATAAGAGTTGCTTCGGGGAAATATATTAATGTGATTAGGGAGGAAGTTAATTTATGGATCATTTGGATCGGTTGGAGAATAAAAGTATTCACATTATAAGAGAGGCTTATAGTGAGTTTAATAATTTATCGATGTTATGGTCGATTGGGAAGGACAGCACTGTATTATTATGGCTGGCAAGGAAGGCTTTCTTTGGACATGTGCCACTTCCTTTAGTACATATAGATACTGATTATAAGATTCCAGAGATGATTGAACATCGAGATAGATTGGCTAAAGAGTGGGAGTTGGATATGATCTACGGACAGAATGAAGCGGCATTAGAGAATAAGGAGACTTTTCCTGACGGCAATACTACGCGGATAGAGTGCTGTAAGAATTTGAAGTCGGAAGCATTGAAGAAGACATTAAATGGTACCTGGCCGCGGTATAGAATGAATCATAATACCGGTAAGTATGAAGTAGAAGAGAATCCTGAACCGTATACTGGAGTAATTGTCGGTGTCAGAGCTGATGAGGAAGGTACCCGTTCTAAGGAGAGATACTTCTCACCGCGGGATACGAATAATGATTGGGATCTCGGTGATCAGCCGCCGGAGTTTTGGGATCAGTATAAGACGGACTTTGCGCCGGGGACTCATGTGCGGGTTCATCCTTTGCTGGACTGGAAAGAGGTAGATATCTGGCGTTATATTGAGCGGGAGAATATTCCGATGGTTTCATTGTATTATGATCAGGGAGACGGTACTAGATACCGCTCATTAGGTTGTAATCCTTGTACTGATCCGGTGGAGTCGACGGCCAGTACACCGCAGGAGATAGTTAAGGAATTAGAGAGTGGGAAGTTTTCTAATATTGCTGAACGTGCTGGGAGGAAACAAGACGAGGAAGATGGTGGAGGACTCGAGGAACTTCGTAAGGAAGGTTATATGTAAAAGATAACGGATTAGACATAGACTGACAGTGCGCCAAGGAAAAGGGTATATCATATAGTAGGTGGAATCCCTACTGAGTAAGACTTAGCAAGTCACTCGTAGCGAGTTTTGGACATTTATAGGTGACTGTAAATGTTAAGCGTAAACAGTTAGGGTGTAGGCGGTAAGTGTAAACTGAAGAGATTGAGCTCCGAAATTGTGTGCATTGGGAGAGGCTGATGTTGTTGTCAGAACAGAAGGCAATAACTCTGTAGTCGTAAAGCAAGAATACAGAGTCGCCCCGGGGTCGAAGACCACCGCATGCATTACATTGTTATGATATATCAACTTGGGAGGTCCTGTGACTTCTACTTAGAGAGATAGGATGTATCAAGTGATAATAAAGTTAGAGCATCCAATGTCACAGGAAGTCGGATGACTACATAGTACCGTAGAAGTGGGGTAACTCCCATGGATGGGAAGGTGGTCACACAAGATAGTTCTTGAAAGGGAAACATACTCTATACGCAGAGATAGACAAATCTATACACAGAGATAGGTGGAAAGTATGGGAACGAAACTGGATAGAATGGCAGAGGTAGCTAGAACTAGACCTAAAGAGAGGTTTACTTCTCTAATACACTTAATCAATGAAGAGATGCTGATTATGTGTCACCATGAACTGGATGCTAATAAGGCAGCCGGCATAGATGAAGTTATTAAATCTAAATATGAAGAAAACTTACGGGATAATGTAAGGGACCTGGTTGCTCGAATGAAAAAAACAGGCATACAAGCCTCAGCCAGTAAAGAGGATATATATTGAAAAGGATAATGGTAAGAAAAGGCCTCTAGGGATTCCAACATATGAAGATAAGTTAGTACAGAAATCATTGACGAAAATACTTAATGCTATTTATGAAGAGGATTTTCTGGAATGTTCCTTTGGATTTCGTCCCAACCGTAGTTGTCATGACGCACTTAGGTCACTGGGGAGAATAATTAATAAACCCAGGGTGCAATATGTAGTAGATACAGATATTAAAGGATTTTTCGATAATGTGAATCATAAGTGGATGATGAAGTTTCTGGATAACCGTATCCAAGACCCAAATTTACAACGTCTGGTTGTTAGATTTCTCCGTGCTGGTATAATGGAAGAGGGCGAGAGATGTAAGACAACTCAGGGAACTCCGCAGGGCGGAGTCTGCTCTCCAATACTTGCAAATTTATATCTTCACCATGTTATAGATCTCTGGTTTGATCGTATAGTACGGAAGTATTTAGAAGGGGAGGCGTACATGGTGAGATATGCAGATGATATAATTTTCTGTTTTGAGACTAAAGAAGATGTTGACCGTTTCTACAAAGCCCTACAAGGGAGACTGAGCAAATTTGAGCTGGAATTGTCGGAGGAGAAAACCAAGATAGTTAAACTTACAGATGACGATGGTGATAGTAATGGTACATTTGATTTCCTGGGATTTACTCATTATATGGGTAAATGTAAGGATGGGATAAAACGGCTCAAAAGAAAGACAAGTAAGAAACGTTTCAGGCGGGGTATTAAACAATTTAAGGATTGGATAAGGAGCAGTAGAATTTTACCGGTTAAGGAATTTATGAGGCAATTGAATCGGAAACTTAT
Organism: Acetohalobium arabaticum DSM 5501; assembly: GCF_000144695.1. Classification (GTDB taxonomy): domain Bacteria; phylum Bacillota; class Halanaerobiia; order Halobacteroidales; family Acetohalobiaceae; genus Acetohalobium; species Acetohalobium arabaticum. Next base: position 2,241,558 of record NC_014378.1, on the reverse strand, counting down.
AGGCACATATAATTACTACGCTGTATCAGACAATTGGAGAAGTATGCAAAGATTCTTTCGAAGAATAAGAAAACTCGTCTATAAATGGTTAAATAGGAGAAGTCAAAAGAAAAGTTTTGGTTGGGATAAGTTTAAACTTTTTCTTAATAAGTATCAGATAGTAAAACCTAAAATCAAAGTAAATCTCTATTAGGATGAAAATAGGTAAAAGTTATCTTTGTAAATGATTGAGTGAAAAGCCGTATGCCGTAATATGGCACGTACGGTTTTGTAGAGGAGTTGGAGTCGTAAGGTTCCGCTTACTCGACTAGATAAGACATAGACTGAAAGAACAAAAAATAGAGAATTAATAATTAGAAATATTTATTCGAAATATATTGGATAATTGTATGGAAAAGAAGAGATAGATTGAAGATGAAAAAATAAATAAAGACATGGACTGACAGTGCGCCAAGGAAAAGGGTATATCATATAGTAGGTGGAATCCCTACTGAGTAAGACTTAGCAAGTCACTCGTAGCGAGTTTTGGACATTTATAGGTGACTGTAAATGTTAAGCGTAAACAGTTAGGGTGTAGGCGGTAAGTGTAAACTGAAGAGATTGAGCTCCGAAATTGTGTGCATTGGGAGAGGCTGATGTTGTTGTCAGAACAGAAGGCAATAACTCTGTAGTCGTAAAGCAAGAATACAGAGTCGCCCCGGGGTCGAAGACCACCGCATGCATTACATTGTTATGATATATCAACTTGGGAGGTCCTGTGACTTCTACTTAGAGAGATAGGATGTATCAAGTGATAATAAAGTTAGAGCATCCAATGTCACAGGAAGTCGGATGACTACATAGTACCGTAGAAGTGGGGTAACTCCCATGGATGGGAAGGTGGTCACACAAGATAGTTCTTGAAAGGGAAACATACTCTATACGCAGAGATAGACAAATCTATACACAGAGATAGGTGGAAAGTATGGGAACGAAACTGGATAGAATGGCAGAGGTAGCTAGAACTAGACCTAAAGAGAGGTTTACTTCTCTAATACACTTAATCAATGAAGAGATGCTGATTATGTGTCACCATGAACTGGATGCTAATAAGGCAGCCGGCATAGATGAAGTTATTAAATCTAAATATGAAGAAAACTTACGGGATAATGTAAGGGACCTGGTTGCTCGAATGAAAAAGCAGGCATACAAGCCTCAGCCAGTAAAGCGGGTATATATTGAAAAGGATAATGGTAAGAAAAGGCCTTTAGGGATTCCAACATATGAAGATAAGTTAGTACAGAAAGCATTGACGAAAATATTTAATGCTATCTACGAGGAGGATTTTCTGGAATGTTCCTTTGGATTTCGTCCCAACCGTAGTTGTCATGACGCACTAAGGTCACTGGGGAAAATAATTAATAAACCCGGGATACAATATGTAGTAGATACAGATATTAAAGGATTTTTCGATAATGTGAATCATAAGTGGATGATGAAGTTTCTGGATAACCGTATCCAAGATCCAAATTTACAACGTCTGGTTGTTAGATTTCTTCGTGCTGGTATAATGGAAGAGGGAGAGAAATGGAAGACAACTCAGGGAACTCCGCAGGGCGGAGTCTGCTCTCCAATACTTGCAAATTTATATCTTCACCATGTTATAGACCTCTGGTTTGATCGTATAGTCCGGAAACACTTAGAAGGGGAGGCATACATGGTGAGATATGCAGATGATATAATTTTCTGTTTTGAGACTAAAGAAGATGTTGACCGTTTCTATAAAGCCCTACAAGGGAGACTGAGCAAATTTGAACTGGAATTGTCGGAGGAGAAAACCAAGATAGTTAAACTTACAGATGACGATGATGATAGTAATGGTACATTTGATTTCTTAGGATTTACTCATTATATGGGTAAATGTAAAGATGGGATAAAACGGCTCAAAAGAAAAACAAGTAAGAAACGGTTCAGACGAGGTATTAAACAATTCAAGGATTGGATAAGGAGCAGTAGAATTTTACCGGTTAAGGAATTTATGAGGCAATTGAATCGGAAACTTATAGGCACATATAATTACTACGCTGTATCAGACAATTGGAGAAGTATGCAAAGATTCTTTCGTAGAATAAGAAAGCTCGTCTATAAATGGTTAAATAGGAGAAGTCAAAAGAAAAGTTTTGGTTGGGATAAGTTTAAACTTTTTCTTAATAAGTATCAGATAGTAAAACCTAAAATCAAAGTAAATCTCTATTAGGATGAAAATTGGTAAAAGTTATCTTTGTAAATGATTGAGTGAAAAGCCGTATGCCGTAATATGGCACGTACGGTTTTGTAGAGGAGTTGGAATCGTAAGGTTCCGCTTACTCGACCAGACAGGACACAGACTAAAGACAAAAATATAGATTGAGTTAAATAAGTGAGAGCAAAAAATTATGTTTATTATTTGTTTTATGAAATATTGAAAGATGTTATTATGAATTAGTCTTGTGAATAGTCTCGTGTAAGTCTCGTGTCCAAAACAAATTCTTGAAGATAGAGGAGAGTCGTTAATGGCTACGGAATTAGCTGAAGAGAAGGAAGATTTGAATATAGTTATTGCTGGTCATGTTGATCATGGTAAGAGTACGATTATTGGTAGGTTATTGGCTGATACGGATTCTTTACCTGAAGGTAAGCTTGAACAGGTTAAGGAGACTTGTCGTAAGAATTCTAAGCCGTTTGAGTATGCTTTCTTGTTGGATGCTCTAAAGGATGAACAGTCGCAGGGAATTACTATAGATTCGGCGCGGTGTTTCTTTGAGACGGATAAGCGGGAGTATATTATTCTCGATGCGCCAGGACATATTGAGTTTTTGAAGAATATGGTGACAGGAGCAGCTAGAGCTGAGGCTGCTCTGTTGGTGATTGATGCTGATGAAGGAATCCAGGAGAATTCTAAGCGGCACGGTTATATGTTATCGATGTTGGGGATTGATCAGATAGTTGTGTTGGTCAATAAGATGGATTTAGTTGATTATGATCAGGATGTATATAACGAAATAGTAGAGGATTACACTAAATTTCTACATGAGATAGATATTGAACCAGAGACTTTTGTACCGGTTAGCGGTATGGAAGGAGATAATATTGCTAGTTTATCTGATAATACGCCGTGGTATGAAGATGAGACTGTGCTGGAAGTGCTGGACAGCTTTGATGCGGAAGAGTTACCGATGGACAAACCCTTTAGAATGCCGGTTCAGGATGTCTATAAGTTCACTAAAGGCGGCGACAACCGCCGGATTGTGGCGGGGACTATAACCTCTGGACAGGTCAGTGTTGGCGATGAGGTAGTGTTTTATCCTTCGGGGAAGAAGAGTACGGTTAAGTCGATTGAAGGCTTTAACAAACCAACAACAGTTAGTGCCAGTGTAGGAGAGTCTACGGGCTTTACGCTGGAGGAACAGATCTATATTACCCGCGGTGAGGTAGCTACTATTGATGATGAGCCGCAGCCGGAGGCTACATCGCGGATTAGAGCCAATATCTTCTGGTTAGGTAGAAATGAGATGACTAAGAATAAAGAGTACCATTTGAAGCTCGGTACGACTAAAGTAAGAGCCAGAATTGAAGAGATAAAACGAGTGATTGATGCTTCGGATTTAAGCCAGAATGAAGCCAAGAATGAGATAGAGAGACATGATGTAGCTGAGTGTATCTTGAAGCTAGATAAAGCAATTGCCTTCGATTTAGCCAATGAAATAGCTGAGACCAGCCGGTTTGTAATTGTAGATGAGTATGAAATTGCCGGCGGCGGTATAGTACAGGAAGCCTTAGAGGATAAGCAGAGCTGGGTTCGAGAGAAGGTAATGCTGAGAAACTATAAATGGGAGAAGAGCCATATCACTAATGATGAACGAGCGGAAAAGTATAATCAGAAGTCGACTTTAGTCTTAATTACTGGCGAAGAAGATGTTGGTAAGAAGCCGACGGCTAAGGCATTAGAGAAGAGATTATTTAATGATGGCAAGATAGTTTACTTCTTAGGAATCGGTAATGTCTTATATGGTGTAGATGCGGATATTAAAGGAACGGAAGAGAATAATCATCGGGAAGAGCACTTAAGGAGACTTGCGGAAGTATCCAATATTATGTTAGACGCAGGTGCTATTTTAGCTGTAACTGCTGTGGAATTAACTCAGGATGATCTAGAGTTGATAAAGACTACTGTGAATCCGGATAAGATAGAGACAGTCTGGTTAGGAGAGGATGTAACTACGGATATTAATTATGATTTACATATACCGGAGTTTGAGGATGAGAAGGAAGCAGCAGGTAAGATTAAAGGATTATTACAGGAGCGAGGGATTATATTTAAGCCGTGGTAAAGTCAGGTAGCTAAATTTCAAGTTAAGAAGTAGAAGATTAGCATAGACTTATAGCCAGTCTTGGTTTGTAGACTGGATAAGAATCCAGCAGGTAATTTCAAACTAGAAAGTAGGGAACTATCATAGATTCATAGTCAGCATGATTTTTATACTGATTAGGAGTTGCTAAAGTTAAGGAGAATAATTATGAATAGTAACATATTAAAAGATATTACCTGGCGGATAATTGGTTCTTTTATAACAGCTTTGATAACTTATATTATACTACAGGATGTAAAAGTTGTTAGCATTATTATTTTAATTGAAGTAATTACTAAAATGATTGCTTATTACTTCCATGAAAGGTCATGGAATAGAATTCAACGCGGTCGAGATTATAAGGAAAATAGAATAATTATTCATAAGAATGAGTAAGTACATTTATAATTAAAGGATGGTGGCTTAATGAGTACGGTAGAAAGAGTAGTAGAAGATCAAATGTTAGCTAGTGCTATATTGAAGGATAAGATTAAGAATAAGGAAGCAGTAATTGGAGTAATCGGCTTAGGCTATGTAGGATTGCCTTTAGCTGTAGAAAAAGCAAAAGCAGGCTATGAAGTAATTGGTTTTGATATACAACAAGAGAGAGTTGATATGGTTAATGATGGAGAAAATTATATAGGTGATGTGGTTGATGAGGAATTAACTGATTTAGTTGATGAAGAGATGATAACTGCTACTACTGATTATCAACGAATAGAAGTTGTAGATGTAGTAGCTATCTGTGTTCCAACGCCACTGGATGAGTATTATCAGCCGAATACAGAGTATGTTGAAGCTTCAACAACAGATATAGCAAAGTACTTACATAAAGGTATGCTGATTATCTTAGAAAGTACTACTTATCCTGGTACAACTGAGGAGATTGTAAAACCGATTCTAGAAGAGACAGGATTAAAGTGTGGAGAAGACTTTTTTGTAGCTTTTTCTCCCGAGAGAGTAGATCCTGGAAATAAGGTCTATAATACCAAGAATACACCGAAGGTAGTGGGAGGTATTACGTCTACAGGAACTGAGATTGCTGCAGACTTATATAATAATGTATTAGATTCTAAAGTACATACAGTATCGAGTCCTTCGGTAGCAGAGATGGAGAAGATCTTTGAGAATACCTTTAGAAATATCAATATTGCTTTGGCTAATGAAATGGCCATCCTATGTGATAAGATGGGAATAGATGTCTGGGAAGTAATCAATGCTGCCAAGACGAAGCCTTATGGATTTATGGCTTTCTATCCAGGACCAGGATTAGGCGGCCACTGTATTCCGATTGATCCTTTCTATCTTACCTGGAAAGCAAGAGAGCATGATTATCATACTAGGTTAATAGAATTGGCCGGAGAGATCAATAATTCAATGCCGGGTTTTGTAGTAGGTCGGTTAATGAAAATTTTAAATAAATTCAAGAAGACTTTGAATGGAGCAGATATCTTAATGCTGGGAGTGGCCTATAAGAGTGATATTGATGATCTACGGGAGTCTCCGGCTTTAAAGATAATTGATGAGCTGAAGGAAGAGGGAGCAGAAATCATGTATAATGACCCTCATATTCCAGAGTTTGAACATCAGGGAGTTAATTATGCTTCCCAGGAGTTAACTGATGAGCTATTAGAAGAAGCAGATGCAGTCTTGATAGCTACTGCCCATAGTGCGTATGATTATCAAAAAATAGTAGATAAGGCTCAAGTTGTCTTTGATACTCGCAATGGAACTGAAGGAATAGAAGCAGATAATGTATTTAGGCTATAGATATAGAAGGGAGCTTAAGAGATGAATAACCGATTAGGCTTTGGTATTATCGGCTGTGGAAGGATATCTCCTAAACATGTTGAAGGTATTATTAATAATTATGATGAGGCAGAGCTAGTTGCTGTTAGTGATTTGGTACCGGAGAAGATGGATGAGGCAGTTGATTACTTTAAAGAGTATATAGAAGATGATGAAAGATTAAAGAAAGAGATTAATGCTGATCAGAATATAAAGAAGTATGAAGACTATAAGGAGTTATTAAAAGATGATGAAGTTGATGTAGTAACGATTGCTACGGAAACGGGATATCATGCGGAGATTACGATTGATGCTTTAAATGCTGGTAAACATGTGATTGTAGAAAAGGCAATGGCTTTATCTACTAAAGATGCAGATAGAATGATTGAAACGGCAGATAAGAAAGGATTGAAGTTAGCAGTTTGTCACCAGAACCGCTTTAACCCTACTGTTCAGCAATTACGGGAAGCTTTGCAAAAAGACCGCTTTGGCCGCTTAGTCCATGCTGTAGCCAGTGTACGTTGGAATCGGAATGATGAGTATTATAATATGGATGACTGGCACGGTACTTTAGCCTTAGACGGCGGAATTTTAATGAATCAATGTATTCATAATATAGATATGTTATGCTGGATGATGGGCGATGTTGAGCGAGTAACGGCAGAAACGGATACTTTCTTACGTGATATTGAGACGGAAGATGCCGGGATGGCGGTTGTTAGATTTAAGAATGGAGCCATCGGTTTAATTGAAGGAACAGTCTGTGTTTATCCACGTAACCTGGAAGAAACGTTCAATATTTTCGGTGAGCAAGGAACAGTTAGATTAGCCGGAATTGCAATGAATGAGATTATTGATTGGAAGTTTGCCGATGGAGCTGAAGATGAAGCCGAGAAGATGAAGGAAGCAAATTATGAAACTGACACAGTCTATGGTTATGGTCATAATCTTTTATTTGGAGATATGATTGATGCTATTCGAGAAGATAGAAAGCCTTTAGTTGATGGTAGAGAAGGTAAGAAAGCAATGGAGTTAGTTTTAGCTATTTATAAATCTGCTCGAATTGGACAACCTATTGAACTGCCGCTAGAAGATTATTCAACGACTACAGGAGTGGAAAGTTATGAATAAGATAAGTGAAACGGCTAAGCTTGGTGATAATGTAAGTGTTGGTGATTTTAGTATCATTAAAGATGATGTTAAGATTGGTAATAATGTTATTATCGGTAATAACGTAGTAATTCATGAAGGAACTACGATAGGAGATAATATTCGAATTGATGATAATACGGTGATTGGAAAGCAGCCAATGAAAGCAGTGACTTCGGCAGTCAGTGATGATGAACTACAGCCGCCCTGTGAGATAGGAGATGGCTGTCTGATAGGAGCTAATACAGTAATTTATGCTGGCTGTGAGATTGGTAGTGACTGTCTAGTAGCTGATCAGGCTTCTATTCGTGAGAATGTCGAGATTGGAGAAAAAACGATTATAGGTCGGGGAGTAGCTGTAGAGAATTATTGTCAGATCGGTTCGAAGTGTAAGTTAGAGACTAATGTTTATATTACTGCTTATTCGGAAGTTGAAGATAACTGTTTCATTGCTCCAGGAGTTATAACATCTAATGATAACTTTGCTGGCAGAAGTGAAGAGCGGTATGATTACTTTAAAGGAGTTACTGTCAAAGAAGGCGGCCGTATTGGAGCTGGAGCTACAATTCTCCCGGGCAAGGTAATAGAAGAGGACGGCTTTGTGGCTGCGGGAAGTACAGTAACAAAGGATGTACCGGCGAAGAAGATAGTGGCAGGTACTCCGGCGGAGATATTTAAGGATGTTCCGGAGGATCAGTTGTTGGAGAATCAGTAAAATTAATTAATAAAGTTCTGACACGAGACTTACACGAGACTATACACAAGACAATATAAGATTGTTTAAAACTAATTTAAAATTAATGTTAAGTAGAGAAATTATGGTTTTTAAATGAAAATTTATGTATTTTGAATTGTAATATTAATTACTTGATTTATTATTTATTTTTAGTCTGTGTCCTGTCTGTGTTAGTCTGTGTCTATATCTGGGAGGCTGTAAACTTTGAAAGTACCATTATTAGATTTAAAGGAGCAGTATGAAGGAATTAAGGATGAGATTCAAGAAGCCATTAATGATGTTTTAGATAGTACTAGATATATTATGGGGAAGCATGTGGAAGGATTGGAAGAAGAGGTTGCCGATTACTGTGATACTGAATATGGAATTGGAGTAGCTTCGGGAACTGATGCTTTATTATTATCATTAAAAGCACTAGATATAGGTCCTGGTGATGAAGTGATTGTGCCTACATTTACCTTCTTTGCTACAGCAGGAGTGGTTTCGAGATTAGGAGCAACTCCAGTCTTTGCTGATATAGACCCGGTGACTTATAATATTACTCCGGAAGAGATTGAAGATAAGATTACTGATAAGACGAAAGCAATTATACCGGTTCATCTCTATGGACAGCCAGCGGAGATGAACGGGATCATGGATATAGCTGATAGATATGATTTGAAAGTAGTAGAAGATGCTTGTCAAGCAATAGGAGCTGAGTATAAAGGAACACAGGTTGGTAATTTTGGTGATGCTGCGGCATTGAGTTTCTTTCCTTCCAAAAATTTAGGTGGTTACGGCGATGGAGGTATGGTATTAACTAATGATGAAGAATTAGCTCAGAGAATAAAACGATTGAGAGTACATGGAGCTGAGCCTAAGTATCATCATAAGGAAGTAGGTTATAATAGTCGGTTAGATGCTATTCAGGCAGCAGTGCTTAGAGTCAAGCTTAAGTATCTGGATGAGTGGACTGAAGGGCGGCAAAGAGTAGCAGAGACTTATGATAGATTATTTGAAGAATATGGGTTAGAAAATGAGATTGTATTACCGGAGAAGAAAATTGCGGATTCCAAACATGTTTATCATCAATATGTGATTAGAGTAGATAACAGAGATGAATTGCAGAAGACCTTGAAAGAAGCAGGTGTGTCTACTTCTATATATTATCCAAAGCCACTGCATTTGCAGGAGTGTTATGAAGATTTAGGTTATCAGAAAGGTGATTTGCCAGTAGCAGAAAAAGCTTGCGAAGAGGTATTAGCATTGCCGATTGATCCTGCATTAAAAAAAGGACAAATAAAATATGTTTTAAAGAAATTTAAATTATAAATATATTTTGTTTAACTGGAAGGGTATAGTAAATGAAAAAAGAAAATAATTCAAAAAATAAAGATAATAAAAATGATTCTTTAGCTAAAAAGACGATAGATAGCAGCTTATGGATGTTTGGTTCGAGTTTTTTAAATAAAGGATTTAAATTTACAAGAAAAATAATATTAGCTCGGATTCTTGCTCCAGAAGATTTTGGTCTTTTTGGCATTGCACTTTTAATACTTTCTGCATCTGATTCTTTGACTAAAACTGGTTTTAATAAAGCATTAATACAAAAACAAAAGGAAGTAGAAAAATATTTAAATACAGCTTGGACTATTCAAGTTATGCGAGGGGGAATATTATTTTTAGTTTTATTTTCTACTGCTCCTATTATAGCTTTATTTTTTAATGAACCTCTTGCTATACCTATTTTACGTGTTTTAGCTATAGCTCAAATTTTCAAAGGTGTTCAAAATATAGGAATGATATATTTTGACAAAAGGCTTCAGTTCAATAAAAAGTTTATTTATACAGTAAGTGGAACTGTATTTGATTTTACTGTTTCTATTATTGCTGCTTATATATTAAAGAATGCCTGGGCCTTAGTGTGGGGAGTTTTAGTAGGATCAATTGTAAAATGTATGATTTCATTCATTTTACATCCATATAGACCAAGTTTGAATTTTTCTATAATAAAAGCTAAAGAGTTATTTGATTTTGGTAAATGGAAATTGGCTACTAGTTTTATTGTTTTTTTTGCTGTTCATTTAGATGATATAATAGTAGGGAGAATATTGGGGACAACTAAATTAGGGTTGTTTCAGATGGCCTTTCAATTATCAAATATTACTGCAAGTGAAATTTCTTATGTAGTTTCTAAGGTTGCTTTTGCTAGTTATTCTAAATTACAAAATGATAAAAAGAGGCTAAATATAGCTTATCTAAGAATATTGGAATTAGTAGTAACTATATCATTACCAATGATAGGAGGAATGATTATCCTTGCGCCTTTAGGAATAAAATTAGTATTAGGAGAAAAATGGATGCCAATGTTGTATTCGTTTCGAGTTCTGACTATTGGGGGATTATTTAGAACATTAAGTATTACTGGAGGAGCTTTATTTGATGCAGTAGGATTTCCTAAAGGTGATTTTATGATGAATAAATGGCGATTTATTTCTTTAAGTATAACTATTATTCCATTTACATATATGTGGGGACTTAACGGGGCTGCAATGACTTCAGGTTTGGCATTATTAGTTAGTTTAATACCTTTAATAAAAAATTTGTCATCTATTTTGGAACAAGATTTAGGTGTTTATTTAAAATTGTCCATTATTCCATTTATTTCTAGTTTGATTATGATAGGGGTAATTTTGTGTTCATATGAATATGAAATAATTAAATGGTTTTATTTGATAAAATTAATATTGTTGGGGAGTTTAGTATATTTTACTTTATTATATTTATTTGATAAATTTAATAATTTAGGACCTTGGACCAATATTAAATGGCTATTAAAAAAATTATTGTAAGTATTTTAAATAATTTTATTAAAGATTTACTGTTTTAAATATTAATTTATTCTTAATTTCTTGATAAATGTTAGAATTCTAAGGTTAGGAGTGAAGAAAATGTCAGAGGATGAGATTCAAGTATCTAAAGAGCATTATTTTAATTCTACCTATGATAGCAAGAGACGATTTTGTAGTTATTGGCATCAAATAGATGAAGTAAGAAAATTGAATCCTTCTTCGATTTTAGAAGTGGGAATTGGAAATGGATTAGTTTCGGATCATTTAAAAAAGCATGGATACAGTATTACTACAGTTGATATAGATTCTGATTTAAATCCTGATGTAGTAGCTTCGATTCAAGATTTACCTTTTAAAAATGGGAAATTTGAGGTAGTAATGGCTTATGAAGTTTTAGAGCATCTTCCTTTTGAAGAATTTTCTGTTGCGATGCAAGAACTTAAAAGGGTAGCACAAAATTATATATTAATTTCTTTACCAGATAGAAATAGAGCTTATCGATTTCAAATTCAATTACCTAAAATTGGAGATATTAAATTTTTAATACCAATACCGACTTTTATAAAATCAGAACATAAATTTGATGGAGAACATTATTGGGAAATAGGTAAAAAAAATTATTCTTTAAATAAAATTATTTCAAATATAGAAAATATTAATGGATTAAAACTAATTAAAACATATAGAGTTTTTGAAATAAGATCTCATAGATTTTTTATAATAAAAATAGTTGATTAATTATATTCAAGTGTTAATTGGATAAAATTAACACTTGAATATATTGAAAGATAAAATGTAGATTTAATATAGTATTTAAATTAATTAGGGGGCTATATAGAGGAAGGAGCTATATAATATGCCTAAGGTTAGTATTATCATTCCTACATATAATCGTGCTTCTCTTTTAAAACGTGCAATAAAAAGTGTTTTAGCACAAACCTTTAAAGACTTAGAATTGATTATTATAGATGACAATTCAAATGATTGTACAGAAGATATAGTAAAGAAATATATGAAATTTGATTCTAGAGTAAAATATATACAAAATGAAGTGAATTTAGGTGGTGGGGCTGCAGCAACTCGTAACAAAGGAATTGATATAGCTAGAAGGAAATATTGTGCTTTTTTAGATGATGATGATGAATGGAGAGAAGATAAATTAGAAAAACAATTAAACGTTCTAAAAAAAAATGATTATAGTGTTATAGGTAGTAAAAAATTAGTTCTTAAAAATTGTAGGGATTCTTCAGAGAATTTATTACAAGATAAAGATTATAATGATTGTTCTGATTTTGAAGAGATTTCTCTTCAGGATGCATTATCTGGTCGCTTACATATAAGTCCATCAACTTTGATTACTAAAACAGAATATTTAATAGAAATTGGTGGATTTGATGAAAAGCTAAAAGCTTCTGTGGGATATGATCTTAATGTTCGACTCATTAATAATTTTGGAAAAGGAGCTATTATTAATGAAAAACTTACTATAATTCATCAAGAACATGAATATCAAAGAGTTTCAACTTCTAAGAAATCTATTAATGGTGCATGGCAGAGTTATAATAAACATCATCATTTAATGAGTTTAAAAACAAAAAGAAAAAGATTAATGTCAATTCATCGTAAATCAATTTTAATGGATGCTTCTTCAATAAAAGAAAAGTTTTTTAACATTATTAAATTAATACCATATATTGATCTTTTATTAATTTGGATTATAAAAACTATATTGCAGAAAATAATTAAAAATTAATATAGCGACAGAGGTGACTTTATGGTTAATATAAATGATATTGATGATAATTTTTTGTTTCAATTATTTGAGTTAATGGATGAACGAAACGCTAAACTTGGTTTAGCTCGATACGATGTAAGAGATTATATGTCTCATCCATTTTATTTAAAATTACGAAAAACTGCACCGAAACCAATTGAATATTTATTTCGAATGCCAGATGTAGTTGCACCTTTACTTTTACGTAAAATTTTAAAAATAGAAAAAAAATTAATTCCTACATCTCTTTATCATTTAGGTATGTCTTTTCTGTTAATGGGAAAGCTTAAAAAGAATTCATCTTTCTTAGAAGAAAGTCTTAATTATTGTAAGGTAGGATTAGATATAGCTATTGATGCTCCCTATCTTTGTTGGAAACATCCCTATAAGCATCATGGATATCAGTGGAAAGATGAGTCAGAGCCTAAATTTAATTCTTGTGCACACCATACTTCACGGATGGGAATTTTTTTGGATAATATTGAAAAAGCATTTCCCGAAAAAGATTTTATCAATAAAAGTATTTCAACTGCTAAAGCGTTATTGAATTATCATAATTGGCATTATTATTCTAATACATGTACTGTGAGCTATTATCCAAATACAGAAGATGAAGTTATTAATACAGGCGCTGAAGTAGCGGCATTAATGGCAAAGACTAAAAAAACTTCTGATACTCAAAGACATCTTGAAGGTCTTGTTAGAACTTTAGTACAAGAACAACTAGCTGATGGAGGATGGAATTATTGTACTGAACATCATTATAATAAATTAGGAGGAAAACCGGTAGTTGATAATGCTCATAATGCTATGATTATGGGGGCTTTAGCAGACATAATTGATTCTGACCGATTAGATGAACAATTATATAATAAAACCATTAAAGTTTTAGATAAATCAGTGGGATTTTATTTTAATTCTTTTGTTTCTTCGCATGGAAAGGTGACTAAATATCCAAATAGAAAAGAAAAGACTGGAGCTTTATATGATTATTGTGAGGGAATAATTGCACTGTGTAAAACTATTAGACAAACAGATGTCATAGACAATAAGCAATCGCATGAGTTATTAGAAAATATTATAAAAAAGATATTAAAAAGAGCTATAGAAAAGTTTGTGGATTTAAAAACAGGTGATGTTGCTAGTGATAGATATTTCAAAATTAATTATAATGTTCAATCTATAAGAGTTGGTTCAGGGCTTTTAATGGAAACAATTAGCCAATACCTTTTAACCAAACAATTGCTTGAAGAGGAGAAAAGTTAATATGAATGTGGAGAAAAGTAAAAAAGAGTATGTATTAGATTTTTTGGCAAGGATTGGTTTTAAAGATAATGGATTGAGTGATAAAACTATTGAGTTTATTTTTTCTTACTTAGCAGGAATTGAAGAGTTAAAAACTAATAGGAAATATAATGACCATAATTGGGAAATGAATTATGCGAGTTTTGATATAAAGAAAAATAGATATATTCCGGTAATAGATTACAAAATATTCAACTTATATCATAAGGGGCTATTAAAAAAGATAGATAGAAAAGAAAATATGTGGCCTCAGAAAAAAAAATTTGCTTTGTGTATAACTCATGATATTGATCATTTATTTGGTAAAAGTTTTTTATATTATAGAAAAATGATTCCTCATTTTAACAAAGCACCAATTAAAAATAAATTATTATTTTTAGGGAGCTTTATCAAAAACTCATTAAATATTAAGAAAAAATCAATACCTGATTTAGGTATATGGTTAAAAGCTGAAGAAAAACATAATTTTAAATCTAGTTTTTTGTTTTTTTCTGATAAATTAATTGAACCATCATGGGAAGATAGCTTTTATAAGTATACAGATAAAACTATCTTTGAAGGACAAAAAGTTGAGATTGGTTGTGTTATAAAAGAAATTTTCAAAAGAGGTTGGGATGTAGGCCTTCATGGTAGTTGTAAATCATATTGTAATTCTCAGTATTTAAAATATGAGAAAAAAAGATTAGAAAACTTAATTGATTGTGAGATAAAAACAATCAGACAGCATCATTTAATGTTTGATATAAGGGATACACCTCAATGTCAAAATGCAGTTAATTTTAAAGTAGATTCTACTAGAGGTTCTAATATTTCACCAGATTTTCGTTGTGGAACAGGTTTTCCATTTTATCAATATGATTTAAATAATGAGAAGTCACTTGACATTTTACAGATTCCTTTAGTCATTCAAGATAATGCATTATTTAGACATGAAAAATTAAACAAGGAACAAGTAGTTAATTATGTGTCTGAAGTAATGGAAATGGTTGCGGATATTAATGGATGTATGACAATATTATGGCATAATAATTATTATAAGAATGATAAAGAATTTCAAGCTTTTGAAGAAATTCTTAATAAAGCTGATAAATTAGGAGCCTGGGGATGTTCACTTAGAGAATTAAATGATTGGTGGAGAAGAAAAAGAAATTAGAATTAAAAGGAAGGATAATTTATTATGAAAAAGTTTTTAAAAGAAATATTTAGAGATATTATCTGGAAGATCAAGAATCATATAAGAAGAAGAAATGCTTTAAAGTCAAAATCAGAAGATTTTTTTTTGAATCTAGAAGAGAAAGTCTTAAATGAAGCAAATTGCTATTTTGTTCTTTCAACTGGTAGATGTGGAACATTATTATTAACTAAAATATTAAATTTAGATGAAAATTCTGATGTTTTTCATAGACCTAGTCCAGAATTAGTTTTTCCTTCTACTTATGCCTACAAGATTGGAAATGATAACCCTGAGAAATTTAAAATAGCTTCTATGTGTGCTAGATATGATCATATTGAAAATAGTTTTATATGTGACCGAAATTTTGTTGAAACTAATTGTAGAATAACCTTTTTTGCTCCATTTTTAGCTCAAGTATTCAAGAAATCAAAATTTATTCATTTAGTGCGAAGTCCAATTTCTTTCATAAAAAGTGCTGTTTCGAGAGGTTTTTATCAACATCCGAAAGCTGACCGAGGGCATATTACTCCTAAAGATGATGCTTCTATTTCTTGGGATACTATGACTCCAATCGAAAAAAGTGCATGGTTGTGGAATGAAACTAATAGTTATATTGAAGACTTTAAGCAGGAAATTGATTCATCTAGATACATAACTATTTTTTCAGAAAACTTATTTACTAGACCTGAAGAAGCAGAAAAATCATTAAGTTTTTTAGGAAATAAATCAATAAGTAAAAAACAAATTTCTAAAATTATAAAAAAGCCAGTAAATAAAAGTAAAAAATCTTCTTTAGCTAATAACTTAAATGAAGAACAGATAAAAAATATAGAGAAATATACGTCATTAGCTAAACTTTATAATTATTAAATTAATCAAAGGGAGGGGATAATGATTAATATCAAAAAAAGATATTTAGAGAATTTGTTTTCTTTTGAAGCTTCTTTTTTATTGTTTTTGAATGCTGGTTTTTTTCAAAATTTAGGTTTTTTGTCCTTTATAACTACTAAAATTCATATTATAATTATATTTGCAATTATAAATATTATTTCTGGATTATATATTTTATTTATAAAGAAAAAATGTTTTATTAAAAGAAATAATTTTAATATTTTTGTTTTATTTGTGATTTTTTGTATCTATGTTTTATTATCTTATATTAATACTTATGGTTTTCCAAAAGCTGATAGTAAATTTCTTCAGTTTATGTTTATACTTCCTTGGTGTTCATTTGCTAGTTTATTAATTATTGATAATAAAAAAAGAGCTTTTCGTTTTATATGTTTTTTATTTATAGTAGGTTTTATTTTCTCTTGTAACGCTATTTTTTCTGTGCTAGTTTTAGGAAATGAAGTAGAAGGATATCATAGAGTGGGTAGGATGTCAGGGGCATTAATTCTTTTATCTATTATTTTTTTATTAAATTTCAAAAATAAAAAATGTAAATTTATGATGTTTTCTTTAATTATAATATACATACTGGGGTTATTTTCTTCTGCTCATCGAGCTGGGGTTATAAGTTTAATTATGACATTAATAGTTATGTTGATATTTTATTTAAAAAAAAGTAAAGATAGTATTTTAAATAGAAAGAGTTTAATTTATATTTTGATTTTTATTATATTAGTAAGTGGAGTTTTATTGAAAGTATCAGATAAGTCTCATTATTTAATATCCAGATTAAATTCTTTATATTATAGTATTTCATCTGGAAATAATAGTAGGCTTTTAATGTATAAAGAAAGCTTAAAAGTTTGGTCTAAACATCCAATATTTGGTGTTGGGATTGGAGGATTTTCTCAAAGTACGGGATTAAATAAATGGAGGCATCCACATAATATTTATATTGAATTACTGCTTGAATTTGGTATAATTGGTTTTGGTTTGTTTGTTACATATATGTTCATTTGGGTACCTTCTATTATTAAACTTAATTATAAAAATGATATTACTATTTTTTCTTTAATTATATTATTTATATTTTTGTTTATAAATATAATGATTAGTGGTGATATAGTTGATAATAGACTATTTTTTTCGTTAATTGGTATTTTAACTAGTTCTATATTTAGTGAGATTAGAAAATATAAAAAAATTGATTTGTAAAACAGGTTATTGTAACCTCCCTATTAAAATTGGATAGAAAAAAATGAAACAGTTATAATTTAATTAGAAGTTAGAAAGGTGTGATTGTTAGTCGAAATTAATAACTTAAACATGTGTGATTAATAATCAGTAAATTTGTTTAAATATGGGATTTAGAAAAATTGAGTATATATTGTATTTATTTCTTAAAAATTAATTGTGTTTTAGTTAGAAAGGTGATTTAATGAAAAAAATAGTTTTTATGTCTTCAGTTCATGATGTTTTTGATACTAGAATTTTTCATAAAGAAGCAAAAACTTTAAAAAAAGCAGGTTATGATGTTACATTAATTGCTCAGCATACTAAGAAGGAAGTAATAAATGGAATAGAAATTATACCTATAGATGAATCTAATAATCGTTATAAACGTTTTATAAAAACAGTTTGGGAAGTTTTAAAAAAGTCATTTCAAGTAAAAGGAGATATTTATCATTTTCATGACCCAGAACTTATTCCAATAGGATTATTATTAAAATTGAATGGAATGAAAGTTATCTATGATGTTCATGAAGATGTACCTAAACAGATTGTATCTAAGGAATGGATTTGGAAACCAATTAGAGGTTTTGTTTCAAAATTAGCAAGTGGTATGGAAAAATTAGCAGATAAATTTTTTAATGCAATAGTGTCAGCTACACCTACCATTGAGAAAAAGTTCAATAATAAAAACAGTATTGCTGTCCAAAATTTCCCTTTATTAGATGAATTACACATATCAAATTCTTCAGAAAATAATAAGAAAAAGAATATAGTTACTTATGTAGGTAGCATTACTAAAAGTCGAGGGATAAAAGAGATGGTAAAGGCTATTGATATTTTATCAGAAGATTATGATGCCAAGTTTTTATTAGCTGGAAAGTTTACATCCAAACATTTAAAAGACAAAACTAAAAAAATAAATGGATGGAGTAAAGTTGAATTTCAAGGTTGGATTGATAGAAAGCAAGTAGCAAGCAATTTATCACAAGCAAAAGCAGGTTTAGTTGTGCTTCATCCGAAACATAGATATAAAGTATCTTATCCAATAAAAATGTTTGAGTATATGACAGCAGGATTACCAGTTATAGCTTCTGATTTTCCACTTTGGGAAGAAATTATTGAAGGTAATGAGTGCGGGATAACAGTAGATCCGCTAGATCCTAAGGAGATAGCTGAAGCAATTCAATATATCTTTAATCACTCAGAAGAGGCAAAAAGGATGGGGCAGAATGGTCGTAAAATAGTAGAATATAAATATAACTGGTCTGTCGAGGAAAAAAAATTATTAAATTTATATGAAAATATTCTTAACTAAATTATAAAATTTAAAATTTGAAGTAATAAAAGTTGGTTTAATTGTTAATGAGTTATTAATTCTCACTATCGTTGCATTGTTAAAAATGACCAATGATTATTCGGATACTAGAATTGAAATCTTAAATCAAAAATCACATGTGAATTTTGATTCAAACCATCTATGTAGTTTAAGTCCAAAATATTTTAATTTGATTTACCATTAAAGCATTTTAATCGGATATATGGTAATTATTTCGGTGAATAGCTAAACTGACCCTATAAATCAATCAAAAATATTTTTAGCTAAAGCTATGACACCAGTCTTTCCAATTAAACGTATGTGGAACAGTCATTAAAATAGAATATTTGATTCTTCTTGTTAAATTAAGCAGTCTACCATTAAATTTTGATTTCTGTTTGATTAGTTTTAAAAGTAGATATAAGATTATTGCACTGTAAATTTGAATTAAAACAGCATTTTCATTATGCCCAAAGAATCTCTTAATCTTAAGATGCTGCTTGATCCATTTAAAGAATAACTCTATTTCCCAGCGTTCTTTATATAGCTGAGCTATTTGGTGGGCTGGTAAATCAAAGCGATTAGTTATAATTTCAATCTCTTTTTCATTACCTTGTCGGTCAGTAGTTTTAACTTTAATTAACCGTAATTTGTGTTTCATTCTTTTATCTGTAGAACCTAAAATAACATCAGCATCAAGTAAAATGTTAGCTTCTTTATCATCTTTAGTAGGCTCTAAAGTTCTAACAACTTCAATTTTAGTATTAGACTTAGTTCTAGTAACAAAATAGATATCATTTTCAATGAAGTCATCGAATTTTTGATAATCTATATAGGCTCTATCGAAGATATAAGTACAACCAGAATCAAAAGTTAAATTATCGAATATCTCTTTATCATGAACTATAGCATTAGTAACAATTATATTTTCTGGTGCTCCACTTTCTGCATCATATAAGGTATGGAGTTTAATTCCACCTTTACTTTTTCTAAATTTAGCCCAAGCAAAAAGAGATAAGCATAAACTAATAATAGAGGAATCAATTATTTTTATTGATCCGATATCTTTTATAGTTTCTTTAAAGCCCTGTTTGTTCTTAAGTTTATCAAATAAATGAGAAAAAATATCAGCAAAAATTTGATAGCTTCTATTCTCATTTTTACGAGACAGCTGAGAAACACTAATTTGAGGTAATTCCTTTTTTAAATTTGAATCAACTTTTAGATTGACTACAAAATCTGCTAGACTCTTTTTCTCAGTTAAAGGAGTTTTCTTTTTGCAAAGGTAGTTTTAGCTAAAATTTCGATGCAACGCTAGTGATTAATTCTAGTTATGTAGAGTTATAATTCAGAAATTATAATAAAACTAGGTTTGAAGAATAAAATAGGATTTTAACTGATTGTATTTTAAATTAAAAGATATCAATATTTATTAACGATACAGGAGGAAAGTTAAATAAATGGTTAGTGATAAAGAAAATTTAAAACCTGATTTTATTGGTATTGGAGCAATGAAGTGTGCAACTACGTGGTTATCTGAGTGTTTAAGATGCCATCCTGATATTTATATGAGTAGTCCTAAAGAGATACATTTCTTTTCTGCTCACTATGAAAAAGAGTTAGAATGGTATTTGGATCATTTTAAAGAAAGTGATAATTTTAAAATTCGAGGTGAATTTTCTACTAGTTATCTTCCTAATAATGAAGTTCCGATCAGAATAAAAGAAACTTTAGGAGAGGTGAAATTATTAGTTTCTCTTAGAAATCCAGTTGAAAGATTTATTTCTCATTATAAACATTATTTAAGAGATGAAAAATTAGTAGGTAATCTTAATTTAAAAAATTATCAAAAGTCAATTGAGAAATATCCTGAATTATTAGATAGAGGAAATTATTCTGATCAGTTAAAAAAATATATAGAAAACTTTGGTTTTGATAATATTAAAATTATTATAAAAGAAAATATTGATTCGAAACCAAAAGAAGTTTTGGGTAATGTTTATTCTTTTTTAAATGTTGATTCAAATTTTGTTCCCCCTTTAGTTGAAAAGAAGGTTAGTCCTGGGATAACACCAAAGATACAGCTTTTGGAAAATTTGAGAAAAATGATTTTTTCCTTAGCTAAAAGTGAAGCTCCTTGGTTTATTGATTTAGTAAAAAAATTTAGGATTCCAGAATTATATAGAAAACTTAATAATAAAAAAACTTTTCAAGTTGATTTAGAAGTTAAGGATAAACTTTATGATTATTACAGAAATGAAATATTCGAAGTTGAAAATTTAATAAAAAAAGACCTAAGTTTTTGGAAAAGATAATTTTATAATATATGG
Organism: Acetohalobium arabaticum DSM 5501; assembly: GCF_000144695.1. Taxonomy (GTDB): domain Bacteria; phylum Bacillota; class Halanaerobiia; order Halobacteroidales; family Acetohalobiaceae; genus Acetohalobium; species Acetohalobium arabaticum. Next base: position 2,220,665 of record NC_014378.1, on the reverse strand, counting down.
TGAGTATATAACTTTTTAATTAATTGTATTTATTTTGAATATTTGATTTAATAAGTTTATAGAAATTTTTGGGAGGAATTATAACCATGGAATGGCCTGGGGATAAAAAATTTGCTTTTACTATATTTGATGATACTGATAATAGTACTGTTAAAAACGTTTCTCCAATTTATAATTTGTTATTAGAAAATAATTTAAAAACTACTAAGTCAGTTTGGGTATATCCTCCTAATGATAATCAGTTTTCCGGAGATTGTCTTTTAGATGAAAATTATTTAGACTTTGTTAGAAATCTTAATGGCAATGGTTTTGAAATTGCTTTACACAATGTAGGATCTGGAAATTTTAAAAGAGATGATATAGTTCAAGGAATAGAACTCTTTGAAAAACTTTTGGGCTTTTATCCTAATATTCAGGTTAACCATGCTGGAAATCGAGATAATATTTATTTTGGGGCGAAAAGGTTTTTACCACCTTTTTCTAGCCTATATAAGTTATATAGATATATAAAAGGAGGAATTTCATTTGAAGGAGAAGTTGAAACTTCTAAATATTTTTGGGGAGATATTGTAAAAGAAAAAATTAAATATATAAGAAATTTTACTTTTAATGGGATAAATACGTTAAAGTATGATCCAGCAATGCCTTATATAGATCCCCAAAAAGAAGAATATTCAAATTATTGGTTTAGTTCTTCAGATGGACATACAGTAGAAGAATTTAATAATTTAATAAAAAAAGAAAATGTTGATAAATTAGCGAAAGAAGGAGGAGCCTGTATTGTTTATACTCATTTTGCTTCTGGATTCGTTAATGAAAATGGAGAAATAAATTTAGAATTTAAAAATAAACTAAACTATTTAGCAAGTAAAAATGGCTGGTTTGTACCAGTAAGTAAATTATTAGATTATCTATTACAAAACAAAGAAAAAAGCAGTAGAGCAAGTTACTTTTATTTATTCAAGCTAAATTTATTATGGCTTATAGATCGCTTATTAAAAAAGATAAAATATAATAGATAAAGTTTGATAATAATCTAAGGGGGGAATTAATTATATGACAGATATATGGTTGATTAATCACCATGCTACTACTAAAGGTAGGCATACTAATATATCCAGAGAACTTGTGAATAAGGGAAATACAGTAAAACTTTTTGCTTCTAGTTTTAAACATAATGTTTACAAAGAGCTTAAGGATTACCCAGAAGGGAAAAATTATTTAAAAGAGAAAGAGGAAAATTATGAACGTGTTTGGATAAAAACACCTCCTTATGATAAGAATGGATTTAAAAGATTAATTAATCAATTAGTGTTTGCTTATCGTGTAATTAAAACAGGTTTGAATATGAAAAGTCCTGATGTAATTATTGGTTCCTCAGTTCATTTATTTGCCGGATTAGCTGCGTATATTTTGGCTAAAATAAAAAAAGTTCCTTTTATATTTGAAGTAAGAGATTTATGGCCGCAGACTTTAGTTGATTTAGATGTGTTAAATGATAAAAGTCCTGTTACTTATCTTTTTAGATGGTTAGAGAAATTTCTATATAAAAAAGCAGATAAAATTATTAGTGTTTTGCCTAGAGGGGTAGATTATATATCTTCTCTTGGAATTAAAGAAGAAAAAGTAATTCATATTCCTAATGGTGTAGATTTAACTTGGTTTGATAGACATATTAATACTGAACTTGAAAATAAAGAACTAATAAACTTTTTTAATAATCAAAAAGATATGGTTTTTGCCTATACAGGTGCCCATGGTTTAGCTAATGGTTTAATTACTTTAGTGAAGAGTGCAAAGATTATTCAGGATAGAAATATTAGAAAGAATATTCAGTTTTTATTAGTTGGTGATGGACCAGAAAAAGAAAAATTGATAAAAGAAGCTAAAAGATTAGAACTTAATAATATTACTTTTATACCAAGAGTTGATAAAGACCAAGTTCCTGCTATATTAAATAAAGCTGATGTATGTGTTTCCATTGTGCGTAAGAGTAAAGTTCATAAATATGGTGTAAGTATGAATAAAATATTTGACTATTTAGCTAGTGGTAAACCAATGATTTCCGCTTTAGAAGCTGCTTTTGATTTTGCAGATGTAGCTGATTGTGGAATAGCTCTTCCGCCGGATGACCCACCAAGGCTAGCAAATGCAGTTGTAGAAATGTCTGAGATATCGTTAGAAGATAGAGAAGAATTAGGTAAAAACGGAAGACAGTTTGTAGAAGAGAATAATGACTATCCTATTTTAGCTGGTAAATTGATAAAAGTTATTGAGGAAGTTTGTAGATAAAATTGATTGTTAATTGATAAGATATAATTTAAAAAGGAGAAAAATATAAGATGTTAATTAAAAGAGTCATTGATTTCTTTGGAAGTTTAGTTGGATTGGTTATATTATTGCCATTATTTATAATAATATCACTTTTAATTAAGATTGATTCTAAAGGACCAGTATTTTTTAAACAAGATAGATTAGGAAAAGATGGTGAGGTATTTGAAATATATAAATTTAGAACTATGGTTGAAAATGCAGAAAATATAGGAGATGGTCTCTTTACTAGTAAAGGTGACCCTCGAATAACTAAAGTAGGGAAACTTTTAAGAAAGATAAGTTTAGATGAATTACCACAACTTATTAATGTATTGAAAGGAGATATGAGTCTGATCGGTCCAAGGCCTCCAGTTCCTTATTACCCTTATAAATATGATGAATATAGTGATGAACAAAAATCACGTTTTGATGTAAAGCCTGGAATAACAGGATATGCTCAAATAAATGGAAGAAATAATTTGAGTTGGGATGAAAGAATTGAATATGATATTGAATATGTAAAGAATTTTAGTTTATTGTTAGATTTAAAAATTATTTTTTCAACCTTAGCTATAGTCTTAAAACGAGATGGGATTTATGGTGAAAATAAAAAGAAGGTGAAGAAGTAGTGGAAACTGTCATTATAGGGGCAGGAGGGCATGGAAAAGTAGTATTAGATATTTTGAAAACTAATAATAAATTTAAGATTAAGGGCTTCTTAGATGATAATCCTAAAATACATGGTAAAGAGATAAATGGACATCAAGTTTTAGGGAGTTTGGATTATTTAAAAGACAAGGAGTATTCAGCTATTATAGCTGTTGGTAATAATATAATTCGTAATAAAATAGGAAAATTTTTAGCTGAAAATAATATTAAGCTCATTAATGCTATACATAAATCAGCTATTATAAATTCATATGTTGAAGTAGGTGTAGGTAATGTTATAGCAGCTGGAGTAATTATAAATTCTAATACTGAAATTGGCAATAATACTATAATTAATACTGGAGCTACAATTGATCATGATAATATTATTAAAGATAATGTGCACATTTCTCCTGGAGTAAATTTAGGAGGGAATGTTACTATAAATGAGAATTCTCATATAGGAATAGGGGCAACTATTTTACCTGAGATTACTATTGGTAGAAATGTTATTGTAGGAGCAGGAGCAGTTGTAACTGAGGATGTTCCCGATAATGTTACAGTAGTAGGAATTCCAGCTGAAATTATAAAAGAAAATAGGGAGGAATAACAAATGACAATCGGCTTATCAGGACCAGATATAGGATCAAGGGAAAAAGAATTAGTCAATGAAGTCTTAGAATCAGGCTGGCTTAGCTTGGGACCAAAGCTAGAGGAATTTGAGGAGAAGTTTGCTGACTATATAGGAACAGATTATGCTATAGGAGTTAATAGTGGTACTAGCGGTCTGCACTTATTAATTAGGGCTTTAGGGATTGGCGAAGGAGATGAAGTAATTACCACTCCATTCAGCTTCATTTCTTCCAGTAACTGCATATTATTCGAAGATGCTGAGCCTATCTTTGTCGATATCGATCCCGAGACATTATGTATCGACCCAGATAAGATAGAAGCAGCGATAAATGATAAAACTAAGGCTATCTTACCTGTTGATGTCTTTGGACAACCTGCTAATATGACAGAGATAATGGCGATAGCAGATAAGCATGACTTAAAGGTAATCGAGGATTCCTGTGAAGCAATAGGAGCAGAACATAAGGGCCAGAAGGTAGGAACTTTTGCTGATGCCAGCGTCTTTGCTTTCTATCCCAATAAGCAGATGACTACCGGTGAGGGTGGAGTGATCGTTACTGATGATGAAGAGATAGCTGATTTATGTAGAAGTATGCGTAATCAGGGTCGAGGAACCGACAGCTCCTGGCTGAATCATGTCCGGCTAGGCTATAACTATCGGCTCGATGAGATGAGCTGTGCCGTAGGAATTGCTCAGCTAGAACGAATTGAAGAGATCTTGGCCAAGCGGGCTGAAGTAGCCGAAGAGTATAACCGTCTATTGGCTGATGTTGACGAGGTTACGACATTATCGATAGTTGAAGAGACTACTAAGATGAGCTGGTTCGTCTATGTTATTCAGCTAGCCGAGGGGATTGATCGGAGTAGTGTCATGGATCATCTGCGCAGTAATGATATTCAGTGTAAGCCGTACTTTACACCGATTCATCTGCAGCCATTCTATGTTGATGAGTTCGGCTATGAGAGAGGCGACTTCCCGATCACAGAACAGGTAACAGATTCAACAATTGCTCTGCCGTTTTATAATAACTTGACCAAACAGGAGATCCAGCAGGTAGTAGAGATACTTAAAGAGGGTATCGAAAAAGATAAAAAATAATTAGACACAGACCAACCCAGACAGGACACAGACTAAAAATAAAGATTAATTTAGACTATAAATAATAAGTTGGATAATTTCAGTCAAAAAAGCTTAGGTAATGCATATATATTACTGAAGTTACATAATTTGTAGGCAGTATAAATTGATTATGAAAATACACAGACAACAGATTTTAATTTAAGAGTCTTGTGTCCAGTCTATTGCAAGTTTCGTGTCAAATAAACTTATTTGGAGGTGATAACTTTGATTGACTTATTGCTAAAACTATATAAAAAGCCTAGATTAATAATCATCGACCTATTATTGATTAACCTAGCCTTAATCCTCGGTTTTGTCTTGAGATTCGACAGTAACTGGTTAAGCCACTTTAGCTATTCTTATTCAGTCATTGTATCAATTATTGGATTAATCATTCTATACTTTTCTGGCTTATATAAGAAGATGTGGCACTATGCCAGTATTAATGAATTAAAGTCTATCATTAGAATAGTTGCTTTAATTAATCTATCCTTTACTCTTTATATATTTTTAGCCCAGATCAGCTTTTCACGCAGCGTTATCATTATTAGCGGAGTATTGAATATTCTATTCTTAGGCGGTTTAAGATTTCTTCTTCGGTTAATTAAAGACTATCTCGAATATGAAAGATGTGATGGTGCTGATACCAAGGTCTTAATTGTAGGTGCCGGCGATGCAGCAGAGATTCTAATTCGTGAAATGTACAAGCATCCGGAGCTGGAAAAGGAGATTGTAGGCTTAGTTGATGATGATCCGGAGAAGTTAGGACTGGAGATTCACGGTAAGAAGGTATTGGGGGACCGCTATGATATTCCTGATATCATAGAAGAATATGATGTTTGTGAAGTAATTATAGCCATTCCCTCTACGGCTGGTGAGGCTATTGAGAAGATCTATGATTTAAGCAATCAGGATGGAGTCGAGATCAAGATAGTGCCCGGTTTAAATGAGATTATCAATGACGGCTTTAATCTGAATCAGATTCGGGAAGTTGGAGTTGAGGACTTACTCAGAAGAGAACAGGTAGATCTGAATACAGATCAGATCTGTTCCTACCTCAAGGATAAAACAGTCCTGGTTACCGGTGGCGGAGGTTCGATCGGTTCGGAGCTATGTCGCCAGATAGCTCACTTTAGTCCTGAAAGGCTGATTATTTTCGATATCTCCGAGAATAATACATACTTTATTGATTTGGAATTAAAGGAAAAGTTCAATAACTTAGAGATTATTCCAGTAATCGGCAGTATTCAGGATAAACATAAATTAGAGCAGACCTTTGAACGGTATCAGCCCGATGTAGTCTTCCATGCGGCGGCTCACAAACATGTTCCGCTAATGGAGCATAATCCTGAAGAGGCAGTGAAGAATAATATCTTCGGTACTAAAAGATTAGCAGAAACAGCAGATGAATGTAATGTTGAACGATTCGTCTTAATTTCTACCGATAAAGCAGTCAATCCTACTAATGTGATGGGCTCGACTAAACGGACTGCGGAAATGATAATCCAGGGTCTTAATAAAGAGAGTAAGACTAAATTTATGGCCGTTAGATTCGGTAATGTGCTGGGGAGTAAAGGAAGTGTCATTCCTCTCTTCAAGCGGCAGATTGCCCAGGGCGGCCCAGTGACAGTTACTCATAAGGAAGTAGAGAGATACTTCATGACGATTCCCGAAGCAGCCCAATTAGTCATTCAGGCCGGCTCTCTCGGCACAGGAGGCGAAGTATTTGTCCTCGATATGGGTGAGCCTGTAAAGATTATAGATCTAGCTAAAGACTTAATTAAACTATCCGGTTTAGAAGTAGGGGAGGATATAGAGATAGAAATCATAGGCCTACGCCCCGGAGAAAAGCTATCCGAAGAGCTGCTATATGATGATGAAAATACCATCTCTACTGATCATGACCGGATCTTCATTACTAATTTAAATGGAGTTAGTCAGGAAAGCCTGAATAGTAAATTGGACAGGTTGAAAAAAGTAGTCAAGCTAAGTGATTCATCAGCAATTATCAAGTCTTTAGTTGAACTAATCGGTACATACAAGCCTAATAGAGATAACATAAAAGAAATAAGTTAATTAACTATTTAGTGTTTAGGAATTACACTTTTTGCAGGTTGTAGATAAATTATTAATAGTCAATATTTCTCCGGAACGGCTAATTGTAATATCTTATTGCAAATAGTCAATATGTGTCTAGAGCGACTCTTAAGTTAGCCCGAAGCCATGAGGCTGTAGCAAAGCTGATTTTAGCTTCTTACTTTTAAATTAGAGCACTAATAATTTCATCTTGCTCATAAATCACTCCCATAGCCAGTATTGGTCTGTATGCTGGCTATGGCGAGAGGGCTAACTTTGAGAGGGAGTGAGACAGGACGTCGAACGAACGGCAAGCGTAGGAGATTTGTTGACTATATCCTGCAACATCATAAACGAACAACAAGCACCGGAACTATATTGGCTATACCAAGCACCGGAACTATATTGAAATTTTAAAAATTTTACCTTGACAAACTTAAAAAAGTCATATATAGTTAAAATCGGGCGAAAATTGTATACTTAACTAATAATTAGAAATTAGTGAGAGGATCGAAATTAACCTAAGCATCAGATTATGCTTTTCGAGCAGGAGAGCAGTTGATTATTCTTCTTCCATAGTCTGAATAAACTCAATTAAAGCTTGAATAGCTTTAGGGGGTAGACTTTCAGCCTGCTGGACTAATTTTGCTAAATCATCTCTGTTAGGAACTTCATTATCCTGAGCGCAATAATTAGTCTGATTTTCTTTAACCATTTTCCCTTGTTTCTGCTGGCTATGATAAAACTGGTCCTTTTTTGTCCGGCCTAAAAGATAATCTACGGAAACTTCGAAATAATCGGCTAATCGGGATAACATTTCAAAATCAGGCTTTCTTTTTCCCTGTTCATAAAAGCCTATTGCTGATGGAGTTAAATTCAGATCTTCTGCTATATCTTTCTGGCGTAGATTATGTTCCAGTCTTAATTTTTTTAGTCTTTTGTTAAATTTCATAGTTATCCCTCCATTGTTATTTTTTCATTACTAATAATATCATAGAGTATTTCAGAAATGATCTCAAACAACAAATTGTCTATAATATTAGTTACTACTTGCAATAATACTAACATTCTGTTATTATTATATATAACAGTTGTCATTTATCACTAAAAATGAGATTTAAAGGAGAGATTATCATGATTGACTTTATAGAAGCGGATTATCAGGCTGGACGTCTGAAGAATATCAAGTCCGGACAGCTGTCATACTCTATTTTAAAGAAGTTATTTGCTTCAATTATTCCTCAGATTGATCTTGATAAGGTAGGATTAGTCGAGCGGATTAATCTTCAGGACAAGCAGTATAATACTATCAGGTATATTATCAAGGGCCATCAGGGAGAGGTGCTGACTGTTAAAAATTATTTTCCGTCAAATGCTACAGGCCATAAGGCATTGGCATAATCCGATGACAAAAACATTGAAAATAAAGGAAAATCAATCCTCTTTGCAGAATAATTAATTTAGTAATAGAATTTGAAATTATGTATATCAGGGAGGAAGATAGTCTATGCAAGTCAAAAAAGCAGTTATACCTGCGGCCGGATTAGGTACTAGATTCCTGCCGGCAACTAAAGCACAGCCGAAAGAAATGCTGCCGATTGTTGATAAGCCGACAATCCAGTACATAGTCGAAGAAGCAGTTCAAGCCGGAATTGAGGATGTAATCATCATTACCGGCCGCCATAAACGAGCCATTGAGGACCACTTTGATAAATCCTTTGAGTTGGAAGTAAACTTGGCTGAACAGGGTAAGCTAGAACGCTTAGAGATGGTTAAAGATATCTCTAATTTAGTTGATGTCCATTATGTCCGCCAGAAAGAACCGTTAGGATTGGGACATGCTATTTTATGTGCCGAAACCTTTATCGGGGATGAGCCCTTTGCGGTTCTATTAGGCGATGATATAGTAAAGTCTGATACGCCGGTTACCAAGCAGTTGATCGATACCTTCGAAGAGAAGCAGTCTACGATTATCGGCGTCCAGAAGGTTGAGGATGAAGCAGTCAATAAGTACGGTATTGTTGATTATTCCAACGGTAATAACGGAGACTATAAGGTACAGGACTTAATTGAGAAGCCTTCTTTAGAGGAGGCCCCGTCCAATATTGCTATTTTAGGCCGGTATGTGATCACTCCGGCTATCTTTGATATCCTACGAGGGACCGAGCCGGGCAAAGGCGGCGAGATTCAGCTGACTGATGCCTTAAAGACTCTGCTGGATCAGGAGGATGTCTATGCCCATATCTTCAATGGGCGCCGCTATGACATCGGTAATAAGTTAGGCTTTCTAGAGGCAGTAGTTGAGTTTGCCTTTGCGCGGGATGATATCAGAGCTCCTTTCAAAGATTACTTACTGGAGTATCTACCTGAGGAATTGAAAGAAGAAGTCTTTAATCGAGCAGCAGCTAAATAGATTCTTATGGGAGCCAGTAATTTGGCTCCCATGATTATGTAATAAATTTCTATTGGTTTAACTTTAACTCTAGACTCAAGTATAGTAAAATTATAACGGGTGGACAGGAAGTGAGGTGTAATAGATGAAGTATGTTAGGTTTAAGGCTGACTCTGAAGTAAAGTATGGAATTTTAAATGGAGAGCAGATTCAGGTGCTGGACAGGGACAGGCATTATCCCTTATCTGAAGTAGACTTATTGGCACCCTGTCAGCCGAATAAAATCGTCTGTGTTGGTCTGAATTATTTGGACCATGCCCGGGAGTTGGATATGGAGCTGCCGGAGGAACCGGTTATCTTCATCAAGCCGGCTACGGCAGTAATCGGTCCGGAGGATGTCATTAAGTATCCAGCCGTGAGCAGTCAGGTGGATTATGAGGCTGAGATAGCAGCAGTGATTAAACGGGAGGCTAAGGATATAACGGCCCAAGAAGCCGAAGACTATACGCTGGGCTATACCTGTTTCAATGACATTACTGCTCGTGACCTGCAGGACAAGGATGGCCAGTGGACTCGGGCTAAGTCCTTCGATACCTTTGCTCCATTGGGACCGGTAATTTCTACTGAGGTAGATCCTAATGATTTACAGATCCAATTATTCCAGAATGGCTCACTTAAACAGGAGTCAACTACCGGTCAGATGATCTTTAAGATGGAAGAGCTCATCAGCTTTATTTCTCAGATTATGACCTTGAAGCCGGGAGATGTAGTGGCTACCGGGACTCCTCCAGGGGTAGGTTCGGTCCAGAAAGGTGACCAGCTGGAGGTTAGAATTGAAGGTATCGGTGGCTTAATAAACCATGTTGGATAAAATTAATCCTAATGCTATCTTTTGGAATAAACACTTCTATACCAAGCTGCATATAATGGAAGTGTAAGTTTAATAATTGGGAATTAATATTTAAAGATAGGAGTGAAAGAATGGGAGCCTTATTTGGAACTGATGGTGTTAGAGGACTGGCTAATCAGGAATTAACTGTTGATTTAGTCTGTAGGTTAGGCAAGGCTGCGGGCTATCGCTTGACCCAGGAGGTTGAATATCCTACAGTTTTAATTGGTAGGGATACCAGAATTTCAGGGGATATGCTGGAAGCTGCGTTGGTTGCTGGACTTAATTCTATTGGGGTTGATGTTCTACAGGCCGGCATCATTCCTACGCCGGTAGTAGCCTATTTAACTAAAGAGTTAGAGGTTGACGGAGGAATTATGATTTCAGCCTCCCATAATCCAGTAGCTGATAATGGAATTAAGTTCTTTAGAGCTAATGGATTAAAGCTTAATGATGAGCTGGAGAATGAGATTGAAGAGCTCTTCTTTGCTGATCCGGCTGAGATACCGCAGCCGACAGGAGTAGATGTAGGTATGGTAGAGGAGCTGATTGAACCGCTAGTACCGTATAAGAAGCATCTTGATAAAGTAATCGATGCTGACTTTACCGGGCTGAAGGTAGTTGTTGATGCTGCCAATGGAGCAGCCTTTGAATTGGCTCCGGAGATTCTGCGGGAGTTTGGAGCTGAAGTGATTGCTCTGAATGATCTTCCGGATGGTACTAATATCAACCGCAACTGTGGTTCTACTCATCCCGAAGAGCTGCAGGCTGCTGTAGAAGAAAATGAAGCCGATATCGGAATTGGTCTTGACGGCGATGGCGATAGAATAATTGCCGTAGCTGAAACAGGGGAGTTAGTAGATGGTGATGGAATTATGGCTATCTGCGGCCGGCATTTAATTGAGCAGGATCAACTGCCGGATAAAACAGTAGTAACTACCAAGTATAGCAATTTAGGACTGCAGGATTCCTTAGCTGAATTAGGCGGCAAAGTAGAAATTACTAAAAACGGCGACCGCTATGTACTGGCTGAAATGCTAGAACACGGCTATAAGTTAGGCGGCGAAAAGTCCGGCCATATAATCTTTTTAGATTATAATACTACCGGTGATGGAGTCTTGACAGCTCTGCAGCTGCTTACAGTAATGGAGGAAACAGGTCAGCCGTTATCTGAACTGGCTGGAGTAATGGAGCCTTATCCACAGCTGTTGGTTAATGTAGAAGTAGAGGATAAGGAATCATGGCAGGATAATGAAGAGATTCAGACAGCTATTGAAGAAGCAGAAGAAACGTTAGGCAGTAACGGACGTGTCTTTGTGCGGGCTTCAGGAACAGAGCCTGTGATTAGAATTATGGTTGAAGGGAAAGATACAGAAGAATTAGAAGAGTTAGCTAATCAGATCAAGACAACAGTCAAAGAAGAGCTGGATTAAACAATTAATCGGTTTAACTAATAATAATTATAGCGCCCGGACTTGGCTTGAGGCCGAGTTGACGAGGAAGAGGTTCATCGAGCAGAATCGGCGGATGCCTCTAGGCGGAGTTAGCTGCCTAAATTAACTTCTTAAAACCTATAGGTAACTATAGGGTTAAAAAGAAGTTAAACTAACAATTCAATTCTGGAGGTTGACTAATTATGTGTGGAATCGTCGGTTATATTGGAGATAAAGATGCCAGTTCCATCTTGATGGCTGGCTTAAATAAATTGGAGTACCGCGGTTATGATTCAGCAGGGATTGCCCTTTATCAGCAGGACCAGATTGAGGTCTGCAAACGGGTAGGAAAGCTGGATAATTTAGAAGAATTGGTTGCTGACAAGGATCCGCAGGGGCAGGTAGGTATCGGCCATACCCGCTGGGCAACACACGGCAAGCCTTCGACGCCTAATGCCCATCCCCATACCGGATGTGAAGGTGAATTTGTGATAGTTCATAATGGAATTATTGAGAATTATCTTTCGCTGAAAGAAGAATTATTACAGCAGGGCCATGATTTTAGCTCTGAGACGGATACGGAAGTATTGGTCCATCTGCTAGAAGAGCATTATACGGGAGATCTAGCAGAAACAGTCCGCCGGGTAGCTGCTAAACTGGAAGGTTCTTATGCCTTTGTGGCTCTGACTGTCAATGAACCGGATAGATTAATTGCAGTCCGCCAGGACAGTCCTTTGATTGTAGGGCTGAATGATGGAGAGTACTTTGTTGCTTCGGATATTCCGGCTATTTTAGAGCATACTGATGAAGTATATATTCTGGATGATGGAGAGATGGCAGTGGTGACCAAAGCAGGAGTTAATCTTTCTACTATCGAAGGAGAGCCGGTCGATAAAGATATCTTTACTGTTGATTGGAATCCAGGCATGGCAGAAAAGGCCGGTTATGATCACTTTATGTTAAAAGAGATTCATGAACAGCCTGAAGCTCTGCGGCGGGCCATCAGCGGCCGGTTAAGTATTGATAACCAGGAAGTGATTCTAGATGAGCTTAAGCTCTCATCAGAAGAGCTGGCAGGTTATGAAAGAATCTATATTGTAGCCTGCGGTACGGCTTATCACTCCGGTCTGGTAGCCAAATATTTAATTGAAGATCTGGTTAAGATTCCGGTGGAAGTCGATATTGCTTCGGAATTCAGGTATAGAGATCCGTTAGTTAGTCAGGATACGTTAGTGATTGTGGTTAGCCAATCCGGTGAGACAGCTGATACTTTAGCTGCTGTTCGGGAAGCCCAGGATAAGGGGGCTAGAGTATTGGCGATCAGCAATGTAGTAGGCAGTACAATTCCAAGAGAAGCCGATGATGTAATCTATATTCATGCCGGTCCTGAGATTGCTGTGGCTTCGACGAAGGCCTATATTAATATGTTAATGGTCTTTTATCTATTGGCAATCCGTTTAGCCCAGATTAAAGAGAGTATTTCTCAGGAGAAGGCTGTTGAATTAATTGCCGATCTGAAGAATATCCCCAATCAGGCAGCCCAGATTATTAAGGATAGTGAAGAGCTATTTAAAGAGTTTGCTGGTGATTATGCCGAACATGAAAATGCCTTCTTTATCGGCCGGGGGCTGGATTATGCTGTAGCTTTAGAAGGGGCTTTGAAGTTAAAAGAGATTTCTTATCTCCATGCGGCGTCTTATCCAGCTGGAGAATTAAAACATGGTACCTTAGCTCTAATTGAAGAAGATGTACCGGTAGTAGCTTTAGCTACTCAGAAATCAGTCTTAGATAAGACATTAAGCAATATTCAGGAGGTTCAAGCCCGGGGAGCCTCAGTTACTGGAGTAGTCTTAAATAAGAAAGAAGAAGTAGTTGATGCCTTAGATCATGTGATTGAGATTCCAGAAACCGAAGAACTGCTGACCTCAATCTTAACTGTAATACCGCTGCAGCTCTTGGCTTATTATGTAGCAGTAGAGAAAGGCTGTGATGTAGACCAGCCGCGTAATTTAGCTAAGAGTGTAACAGTCGAATAAATTTCTTCTGCTTAAGCCTTTGGTCTGAACACAGACTAAAGGCTTTTTTTAGTGTGTTCCGTAAATTACATTATCAATAGGTGAAAGTCCTATCTGTGCTATCAACATGGTAGATAAGGTTGAGATATTGTGGCACTCACAGACGAAAAGGGTGAGCAAACGGAGAAAACAAACGTCAATCTAAGTCTAAACTGGAATGGTGTATGAAGTCAACAGTGATAGGGTGTCTATCGAGAGATAGAATCTGAAGAATTTGAGACGTGCTGTCAGTCCGAAACAAAAGTGAACCAGAGGTGGCATTTAACTGTGGTGATCCGCCTAAATAACGGAGAAATTCATAGCTGGTTTGAATTCTATGTGTTCATGCTAGACAGTTAGGTGTGTTTAGGGTTGGAATGACAGTAAAGTGATGTAATTGACCGGAAGAGAACCTAGCGTGCTCTCTATCAAAACTGATAGAGATAAGTGGAGGTATAACCTAAAGAGGGAAAACCGAAATGATGCTTGGCTAGGAGTCAGATGGTATCATAGTAGTGAAGATAGTTGGCCCGTTGAACTTAGAGCAATCTAGGTGAGGATAAAACCAACTGGAGCGAAGGGTACCTACATTGTCGAAATTGGAAGTGAAATAAGAGTGGTAACCTGTCTTAGTAGTTTAGACATTGATCAGTTCAATGAGTCTGATGGATAGCGTGGAAAGGAATAGATAACTGAAAACGAAGTAAATCAGAAATACTACAACCTGAGTAGTGGTATACTGGAGGGGGCGATTGGTGAGAGCCTAAAGACGCGGTCGGTAATACCATGAAGGATAGGGGTAGGTTACTGGATTATGGAGCTAAAGATTGGTAAGTTGTGAAGAAAGGATAGGTGAGTTAGTGACCAGACGCACCTACTATACACTTAAAGATAAGATTGTAACAAAAGTAAATCTACATTTAGCAGCACAGACCGTAATAGCAAATGGAGGAAGTGCCGGAGTAGATGGAGTAACCATAGAGGAATTCTGTGATAATTATCAACAGAATATGAGAGAATTATATAGACAGTTACAGGAAGATAGATATGAATCATCACCGGTACTTAGAGTAATGATTCCAAAAGGTGATGGCAGAGAACGTCCATTAGGCATCCCCACTGTGAAGGATAGAATAGCACAAGCGGCAGTGAAAAGGAAAATAGAGCCTATATTTGAAAAGATATTCTGTGACTGTTCCTATGGATTTCGTCCAGGAAGGTCCCAGATGGATGCAATAAATAAAGTAGAAGAGTATAAAGAAGAGGGGTATAAATGGGTTCTAGATGCCGATATCAAAGGATACTTTGATAATATAAACCAAGATCTATTAATGGAATTTATTACTGAGAGAATAAATGATGGCTGGGTATTGAGAATGATAAAGTCATGGTTAACTGCAGGAGTCATGACCGAAGAAGGATATATTCCATCAAAGCAGGGAACACCTCAGGGAGGAGTAATTTCTCCTCTTCTAGCCAACATTTATCTCCATCAACTGGATAAGATAATGACAAAACGAGGATATAAAATAGTTAGATTTGCTGATGACTTTGTAATACTTACAAAGTCTAAGAAGAAAGCAATAAAGCACCAAAATAAAAGAATCCCTAATGCCGTATTAAGGCAGAAGGGACTTAAATCACTACTTACCACATTGTCTTAACAAGAGTAAAATCCACACTCGTGGAAACACGAAGTCGAAGACTTACTCCTTGGAAAGGGGCAACGACAACGGAAAGCTGTATACGGGAGAACCGTACGTGCAGTTTGGTGAGAGGTCCCAGCTGTGAGGCTGGTCCTACTCTATATAATCTGCCATAATTGATATGTTGTGTCACTTTCTATTTGCAGCTAATATGGTCTCTTTCATGATATTGCAGATTATAGTCAACAAATCTCTTACGCTTGCCGTTCGTTCGACGTCCTGTCTCACTCACTCTCAAAAAAGAACTTTCCGCCATAGCCAGCATACAAACCAATGGCTGGCTATGGGAGTAACCTTTAGAGCTAAATATGGTAGTATTGAGCAAATCTAAAGGACTAAGAACAAAAAGAAATTATTCTACAACCTCCATGGCTCCAAGTTCTTTTTAAGAGTCGCTCCAGAGAAATGTTGACTATTTGTAATAGATATATCGCGCTATGGTTATCACCAATGAAAGTTGTTGTAAGCACATATTGACTATTTGCAGTATTACAGAATAGAAATTTCATTGATCTGGTTTTAAACGCTTCCTCAGATAATTTTGCACAATTTAGTTGATATCTTGCAACAAGCGACTTTAAAGCAGCCCCACAAGAGAGAATAATCATCATATAAGCTATAATTTTAAATGTAGCTATAAAATTAATTTATTGCTAATTGATTGGGCTGATTTTCGGAGCGTTTGCAAGATATCAACTTTAAACTGCAACAACATATTAAGTAGCAAAATTAAATTTATAGAAGATTAGCCGCCGATCAAAGAAATAGTTGCTAAATTTATCTCATTCTGTTATAATAGTAATAGTAATTATTACTTATAGGGTGAACTTATAATACATAAGAAGAAGGGAGCTAAAAGAATGCGATTGAATCTACGAAAGAAATTATTAGGCGGCTTTGGAATAGTTTTAATCTTAATGATTATTTTAGGAGGAGTTCTGTTTTATAGTTTGAATTTAATTGAAGATGAAAATCGAGTCTTAGAACAGAATATGGAGCAGCATTCATTCTTTCAAGAGAAGGAATTAGATCATGTAGTCTGGGTTAATCAGTTATCGAATACTTTGTTGACCGAAGAGAAGTTTGAAGGTGAATTAAATCCTACCGAGTGTTCTTTTGGAAACTGGTATTATTCGCTGTTGGAATCAGAAAGGTATGACAGGCTTCCGGCTGAAGTTAAAGAAATTATTCAAAACTTAGAAGCTCCTCATAAGAAGCTCCATCAATCAGCCAAAGAAATAAAGAGTATTTTTGCAGAGTACGGCTATGATTCCGAAGAAGGCCGCAGGCTTGCTCTAGAAGTATATCAAACTGAAACTCTAAAGCAGCTTGATAAGATCGAGCATTACTTTGAACAGTATCAAAGCTATTTAACTAAGCAGCAGAATCAGGCCCGTTCTACTGTTGAAAGACATACTCTGTTTGCTAATCGAACCGGGATCATCTTGCTTATTGTAACAGTAATAATTGGAGTAATTGTTGCTTTAGCTATAAATAAGAGGATCACCTATCCGATTATAAAAGCTGAAGAATTTGCAGAAAAGATTGCCGCAGGAGACTTAGATATTGATTCACTAGAAGTAGAGAATGATGATGAGATTGGGGTTTTAGCTAACTCTCTTAATCAGATGCAGGCTAATCTACAGGAGCTCGTTGCTGATTTAATTGATACCATTGAAGAGTTAACCGCCTATAGTGAAGAGTTAACTGCTTCTGCTCAGGAGGGAAATGCTACTATAGAGACTACTAATGAATTAATTGAGAATATATCGGCCAGTATTCAACAGATATCCGCTGGAGCTGAAGAAGTAGCCAGCTTTGCTAATGAAGCAGATACCAAGACTGAGTCTGGTAGTGAAAATATTCAAGATGCTTTAGAGAGTATGGCTGATATAAGAAATTCAGTTGAAGGGACAGTAGATATAATCGAAGAGTTGGATGCTTATTCTAAGGAGATTGGTCAGATTATAAATTTAATTACTGATATCTCGGAACAGACTAATCTATTAGCCTTAAATGCTGCTATTGAAGCAGCAAGGGCTGGCGAAGCCGGGCAGGGATTTTCAGTGGTAGCTGAAGAAATTAGACAGCTGGCAGAGGAGACTAATGAGGCAACAGAGAGGATTGCAGAATTAATTAATAAGACACAGCAGAAGGCTGATGTGGGCTTAGAAGCAGTCCAGGAAGTTGAAACTAAAGTAGCCAAGGGACAGGAGATTATAGATAAGACCGGAGATGTATTTGGAGAAATAAAGGATAACAGCAAAGCAACTGCCCTTCAGATCGAGGATACAGCAGATGCTGCTCAACAATTAGCTGAAAGCAGTGATGAAGTCAATCAAGCCGCACAGGATATTGGGAATATGTCTGATGAGATTGCAGCTTCGTCCCAGGAATTAGCCAATATGTCTCAGGATTTAGAAAGATTAGTGAATAAATTTAATGTATAAAGCCCTTTCCTCTGCCTGAACTTTCACTTTGGGCAGAGGAATTTTAATTGTTGAAAGAGGAATCAATCGTTACTTTCAAGAATTAATAAATATAACAGTAATGTTTAAATAAGTTTAAAGATGTAAAGGCTAAAGTTGAAACTCAGTTTAAAGGAGTTGAGGAATGGTTACCGGAATAGGTGTCGATATAATTGAAGTGGCTAGAATCAAAGACGGCTGGGAGAAGTATCAGGACCGTTTTTTGGACCGGCTCTTTACCTCTGAGGAAGTTGATTACTGTCTACAGCGGAGCAGTCCGGAGGTCCATTTAGCAGCCCGGTTTGCTGCTAAGGAAGCAGTGGTTAAAGCTTTCGGTACCGGCCTGAGAGGTATGAAGTGGACTGAGATTGAAGTCGTGAATGATCAGTCAGGTAGGCCTGAAATTAAATTACATAATCAGGCAGAGCTGTTGGCTAAAGAGTTAGAGATTAGAGAGGTGTTAATCAGCCTGTCCCATACTAAACAGCAGGCTATTGCTTATGCGACGGCTTTAGCTTGAATAATACTTAAAAGGGGGGATACTTTGGAAGTAGTTACTGCTCAACAGATGCAGCAGATAGATAAGAGGACAATAGAAGAGTTAGGTATTCCGGGAGTAGTATTAATGGAGAATGCAGGTAGAGCAGTTGTTGATACTGCTTGGGAAATGCTGGATTATAATCAGGAGGCAGAGGTAGTTATTTTAGCCGGAGGGGGCAACAACGGCGGCGATGGTTTTGTAGCTGCCCGGCTGCTGGATGATTTAGGAGTTGAAACGGAAGTCTTGCTGGTAGGCGAGAGTGAAGCAGTCAGTGGAGATGCTGAAGTAAATCTCAATATTCTACAGAAACTGGATTATGAAGTCCGAGAGCTGCAGACCGAGGATGATCTGGAGCAGGCAGCCGATCTATTGGCGGGGGCTGATTTAGTAATAGATGCTTTGCTGGGAACAGGAATCAAAGGCGACTTAAGAGGGCTATTCCCTGATTTAATTGGCTTGATCAATGAAAGTGAGATTCCTGTTTTAGCTGTTGATATTCCCTCAGGTCTGGATGCTGAGACAGGTCAGCCGCACGGCAGAGCAGTTAAAGCAGATGTGACTCTTACTTTTGCTTTACCGAAGTTAGGCTTAGTAGTCTATCCTGGCTCTGAATATGCCGGAAGACTGGAAGTGGCCGATATCAGTATACCTGACAAAGCAGTAGAGGCCCAGCAGATAAAGCGGGAATGGATTACTGCTGATCTGGCCCGAGACTTTCTGCCCAAGCGGGCAAGCTGCAGCCATAAAGGCAGCTTCGGTCAAGCAGCAGTAATTGCTGGTTCGGAAGGGATGACGGGGGCTGCTAAATTAAGCAGTCTGGCTGTCTTGAAGAGCGGAGCCGGAATTGCTACTTTAGGTGTGCCGAAGACTTTACATTCAATTCTGGAAGAGAAGCTAACGGAGGTAATGACTAAGCCGCTGCCGGAGACCCGGGACAGCTGTTTGAGTCTGAATTCATTTGCCGGGATTAAGGCCTTGAGTAGAGAAGCTGATGTGATGGCCGTCGGCCCAGGTATGTCCCGGAGTACAGAAATAACCTATATTCTCCATGATATCTTAGGCGAACTAGAACTGCCTTTAGTTATAGATGCTGATGGTATAAATGCAGTTACAGACTTAGACTTATTGGCAGACCGGAAAGCTCCTACAGTCTTGACTCCTCATCCCGGAGAGATGGCGCGGCTAGTAGGTACTTCAGTTGCTGAAATTGAAGCAGATAGAATCAAAACTGCAGCAAAGTGGGCTAAGGATTTAGAAGTTACTATTGTATTGAAGGGAGCAGCAACAGTTATAGCAACTGCTGATGGTAGGGCTTATATCAATTCTACTGGTAATTCTGGCTTAGCTACCGCAGGAAGCGGTGATGTTTTAACCGGAATTATCACCGGCTTGATGGCCCAGGGCTTAACTGCAGATGAGGCTGCTGTATTAGGCGTCTTTCTACACGGTTTAACAGCAGACTTGGCGTTGGAGGAAGAGACTACTTATACTCTATTGGCTGGCGATTTGATAGATAATTTAGCCCAGGCCTTTAGATATTTACAGGAGGAGTGAATAGAATATGTTAGCAGAGGATATAATGACTGAAGACGTGATTACTGTTAATCAGGATGATACAATTAAGGATGTAGCCCGGCTTCTATCTGATAATGAAATCAGCGGTCTGCCGGTGATTAATGATGATGGAGAAGTAGTAGGGATTATAACGGAACAGGACTTAATCATTCGGGATAAGAAGCTGCATTTTCCTGATTATATCTATCTACTGGACAGTATTATCTATTTAGAGAGTCTACGTGAGTTTGAAGAAGAGTTTAAGAAGATGATCGGTACTCAAGTAGAGGAAGTAATGACTGAAGAAGTGATTACGGTTAATCAGGAGACACCAACTGATGAAATTGTAGAATTGATGCTTGAGCATAAGATTAATCGAGTCCCGGTAATAGATAATGGAGAGTTAGTAGGGATTATCAGCCGGGGCGACTTAGTAAAATTATTAGCTGACTAGGAGGGATAAAGTGGCTAAAGTAGGAGTTTTGCTGAGCGGTTGTGGTGTTCAAGATGGTTCTGAAATCCATGAAGCAGTCTTGACTATGCTGCATTTGGATAAAAATGGCCAGGAGATTATTCCGATTGCTCCTAATATATTACAGTCCCAGGTAATAGACCATCTGACAGGCGACGAGATGGAACGAGAGAATAGAGATGTACTGGTAGAAGCAGCCCGGATTGCCCGGGGCGATATTAGAACAATTAAAGCTGAAGTTACTGATCAGCTTGATGGCTTAATCCTACCCGGCGGAGCAGGTGCAGTTAAGAATTTGACTAATTATGCCTTAATGCCGGAAGAATGTAAGATTAATCAACAGACAGAGCAGTTAATAATAGAGATGATCGAAACTAACAGGCCGGTGGGGGCTATCTGTATTGCTCCGTTGGTAGTGGCCCGTGCTTTAGCTGATACTGACCAGCAGCCTAAGGTGACTGTAGGAGCCGCATCTGAGCCGGCTAAATATATTGAAGATAAACTGGATGCAGTCCATGTTGAGGCTGCAGTGGATGAGGTAGTAGTTGATGATGAGTTGAAGATTCTCACTACACCGGCTTATATGCTGGCAGAATCGATTGCTGAAGCAGAAGAAGGGATAGCTAAGCTGGTAGCTAGAATGGCGGATTTAATCTAGTTTTTTGACTATCCAATATCTTTTTGATATAATTTCTCAAAGGTACACCCTATTAATAGGGTGTACTTTTTGATGTCAAAATGGTATTAAGGAGGGCGAGTTAAGTGATTAATCTTGTAGTAGAGAATCTACCTCAATATGTAGGACCTGGCGATATTGTAGGGGCTTTTACTAATGAAGTCCAGATGGACGGCAATAAGATCGGAAAGATAGATTTTATTAATGGTACAGCTTTGGTTGAAGTTAAAGAAGGTATAGCTGATAAAGTAGTGGAAGTTATGGACCAGAATCAAGTAGCAGGCATTGAAGTCAAGGTCTATATTGATGATGATATAAGACAGAAGATAGATAAGATTAATGATTATGTAACAGAGTTTGAACAGTTAGTACAGATGGAGCGAGAGGCTGAGATGAAGAAACATGAACTGGAGATGAAGAATTTAAGCGGCTATGAAAGAGAAGAAAAAGGGCGGGCGATTCTACATCTTCGCGGCCGAGACCAAGGTGAAGCCTTCGGCGGCAAGAAAGTAGTTAAGTTTATGCGGCAGCGCCGCGGCGAAGAGCTGCCTGACAGTGAAATAAGTGTCGGAGATCTAGTGATGTTAAGCAAGAATCAGCCGCTGAGGGATGATAATCCAACCGGAACAGTGGCTGAAAAGACCAAATACTCAATTACTGTTGTCTTTGATGAGAATCCACCGGGCTTTATATTTGGAAAAGGATTAAGAGCAGATTTATATGTAAATGATATTACTTTTCAGCGGATGTTAGATGCTATTACAGAGGTCGAAGAGGCTGAAGGTAGACTAGCAGAGCTGCGTGATAAGTTTCTGGGCTTAGAGGATATAGAGTTTGCAGAGCAGGATTCTGATGTAGAATTTAAGAATCAAAACTTAAATCAGTCACAGAAGCAGGCAGTAAGACAGGCTATGGCGGCTGAGGATTTCTTTTTAGTCCACGGACCGCCGGGTACTGGTAAAACGATGACTTCAATTGAAATTATTAGACAGGAGATTGGACCTGATAAGAATATTTTAGCTACAGCTGATTCCAATACAGCAGTAGATAATTTAGTAGAAAGACTGGTCCGGGACGACGTTGAAGTAGTCAGAGTCGGCCATCCGGTCCGGGTAACCCCTGTGCTGCGGGAGCATACTCTGGATTATCTGATTGAGGACCATCCTAAGTACCAAGAGTCACTTAAGCTGCGCCAGGAGGCAGATGAGCTTTTAGATAAGCAGGATGATCTGACCCATCCCAGCGGCCGCTGGAGAAGAGGAATGAGTAATCAACAGATTAGAGAGCAGGCTCAGCAGGGTTCTGGGGCCCGGGGAGTTCCGTTGGATAAGATCAAAGAGATGGCTGAATGGTTGGAATTACAGGAAGAGATTGATGATTTATTTGCTGAGATGGACCAGCTAGAGGAGGAAGCAGTGAATGATCTGTTATCTACGGCCGATGTAGTCTGTACTACTAATTCAACTGCTGGCTCTGAAGTTCTGGATAACTTCTGGGCTGATCTATTGGTTGTGGATGAAGCAACCCAGGCTACGGAACCGGCTGTGTTGATTCCATTAACTAAAACAGACCGGGTTGTTCTGGCCGGTGATCATAAACAGCTGCCGCCGACTATTCTCAGTGAACGGGCTAAACAGCAGGGACTGAATTATACCTTATTTGAACGATTAATCGATATGTATGGAGCTAAAATTCGGCAGATGCTTAGAGTACAGTATCGAATGAATGATTTAATCATGAACTTTTCTAACCGAGAATTTTATAATGGTTTACTGGAGAGTGCTGACGGCATCGGTGGACATACTTTAGCTGATCTGGATGTTTCGGCTCCTAACGGCAGTAGACCGGCCGAGAAGGCTTTAGTCTTTGACCAGCCTATTGCTTTCTTTGATACTCAGGGAATGAATGCTCCTGAACGTTCAAAGAGTGATTCAACTTCCGTAGAAAATCCTATTGAGGCTGACTTAGTAATTGAAATAGCTGAAGTGGCTAAACAGCTTGATTTTGCTGAAGAAGATATAGCAGTAATTGCCCCTTATAAGGATCAGGTGGAGTTAATCGATGATAAACTGGACTTACAGGGAGTAGAAGTTAATACTGTAGACGGCTTTCAGGGCCGGGAGAAGGAAGTTATAATTCTATCCTTTGTCCGCAGTAATGAGTACGGGAATATCGGCTTTTTACGAGACTTAAGAAGGCTGAATGTGTCTCTGACCCGGGCTAAACGTAAATTAATTATGATCGGGGATGCTTCGACTATTACTTCTAATGAAGTTTACGAACGTTTAATAGAATATGTAACAGATGAAGGCTACTATTATGCTCTGTAAGTTAATTACCAAAAATTGTTTGTCTACTTAAGGAAAAGAATTATTAACTTCTATTGACATGGTTATTAACTGTAGGATATAATTGTAGTATAGATTAGTTTCATTATTCCTATCCCTGATGAGGAGAGATATTAATGATCAATTGGCAGGATTCAGATCAGCACAGAGCCGCAGATGTAGACAGTTCAGTTAAAGATGGGCTGAGAATTAGCAAGATGAAACAGGGATATTATGAAATGGGTGAGATTAATTTAAAGTTAGCCGAAGAAGGCTTAAAAGCTGAAGAGGAAGCTTATAAAGCAATATAGATAGAGTCATATGTACAGAATAGAGGCGTTCTTTCGCGTCTCTTTTTTCCTTTGGCTAATTATTCTTTTGGATGAATATTATAAATTAGATTGCAGAAACTAAGGACAAACTGATATATATTTTTTTATATACTTAGTTAACAAACCGGGATATAATATCATATACTATTATTAACTAAGTTTTATTCTGCCGGAGGTGCGTTAATTTGACTAATCTAAAGCGGGTAATGATTAGCTTGCCGGATAGTTTATTAGAAAAGGTAGATGGGGTTGCCGAACAAGAGAATCAAAACCGCAGTGAGTTTGTGCGTAAAGCTATGAAGCTCTATATTGCTGAGCTGCGTAAAGAAGAGATTAAACAGGAGATGAAGCAGGGCTATTTAGAAATGGGGAATATTAATTTAGAAATAGCAGAAGATAATATCAGGATAGAGAATAGAGACTTTTCAAAGTATGAAGCTAATATTGCGGAGTGTGAATAGCTGTGGCTATCAAACGAGGCGATGTATTTTATGCAGATTTGAATCCGGTAGTCGGTTCTGAACAGGGAGGAATAAGACCGGTATTAGTAATTCAGAATGATATAGGTAATAAATATAGTCCTACTGTAATTGTGGCAGCCATTACTTCTAAGATCAAGAAAGGAAAACTGCCTACTCATGTAGAGATAGACTCTAATGAGCATAATTTAGATAAGGATTCAGTAATTCTTTTAGAACAGATTAGAACCATTGATAAGAAGCGGCTGCGCAGGCAGGTTACTCATTTAAATGAAGAGATAGTTAAAGATGTAGATGAAGCTTTAGAGATTAGCGTTGGTCTAATCGATTTATAACTGGAAAAGATTTCAAGAGCTATTAATCTGGTATAGATTAATAGCTTTTTTTAAGTTATCTGTTTGGGAAAGGGGAGTTGATCATGAAAGATAAGATCAGGCAGGCGATCAGTAATTTAGAATCTGATTTAATTGCCTGGCGGCGGTCTATTCACCGCCAGCCGGAATTGGGTTTTGAGGAATATAAAACGGCGGATAAGATAGTTGGAATCTTACAGGAGACCGGCTTAGATTTTCAGACAGAAGTAGCCCAGACCGGAGTTGTGGCTGATTTACAGCTGGGGGATGACTTACCAACGTTAGCACTGCGGGCTGATATGGATGCCTTACCGATTCAAGAACAGACCGGAGTGGAGTATGCTTCACAGAAAGAAGGAGTGATGCATGCCTGCGGCCATGATGGACATGTAGCTATTCTGCTGGGCACGGCTGTTATTCTGGATCAGTTTCGAGCTGAATTAAATATTAATCTGCGGTTTATCTTTCAACCGGCCGAAGAGGGGCCGGGCGGTGCCAAACCGATGATTGAGGAAGGTGTGCTGGAGGATGTAGCCGGAATTATCGGCCTCCATTTGAATACCGACCAGCTGACCGGTGAACTAGAGCTTAAAAGCGGTGTTGTTTCGGCGGCAGCTGATCAGATAGAACTGGTAGTAACAGGGGAGGGGGGCCATGGTGCTGCTCCGCACCAGACAGTAGATACTGTAGTGGTAGCTGCTGAAATAGTAACTGCTCTCCAGACGGTAGTCAGTAGGAAAGTAGCTCCGCATCACTCAGTGGTTCTTTCGATGGGTAAGATTGAAGGGGGCTACCGCCATAATGTAATTGCTGATCAGGTCAAACTTACCGGGACTGTAAGAAGTACTGATCCAGCTGTTAGAGAAGAATTACCAGATAAGATTGAAGAGATAATTAAGGGAATTACAACAGCCCACGGGGCTGATTATGAACTGGATTATAAGCGGGGCTATCCTGTAATGATCAGTAATGATGAATTAGTTACCGGTCTAGAAAAGAGTTTCAGTGGCCTGCCGGAGATCAAGCAGGTTACAAAACCAGATCATCCTTCAATGGGAGCAGAGGATTTTGCCTATTACTGTCAGCAGGTGCCGGGCGCTTTTTACCGTTTGGGAGCCGGCAAATTTCCTGACTGTTCCTATCCGGGCCATCATCCCAAGTTTAATTTTGATGAAGCAGCATTAGAGTTAGGGGTTATTACTTTTGTTGAAGCTGTGCTAAATCAGTCGAATAGTGAAGGAAAAGATTTAATTGATATAGAATAAATATTATAAGAAAGGGGTAGGTCGGGTGCGGAAATTGATCAATCTAATTCTTGTTGTTTTACTCTGTATAACGATTAATCTACCGCTGGCTGCATCGGAGCAGAAGGGTAGTCCTGATAGGATAATTAAAGGCATTTTAGCCAATTTTGATCAGATCAAGGACTTTAAAGGTTCATTGGTATCGAAAATTTTCCTTGCCGAAGAGACTGTTACTTATCGGACTAATATAATGAAGAATCAACAGCGTTCTCTAACAGATAATTCTTATACTTTCGGCCGGATAAAGGGGACAGCATCGGGCCGGTTATTGAATGCTATGCCCTGGATTTATCTGCCTCCTGATTATTCTCTGCTGCAGAATGCTCTACCTCTCAGAGGACAGCGTGATTATCTGGAGCCGTTGAATAATCTGGAGGATATTTATAATCTGAAGCTGTTGGGAGAAACTAACTTACATAATAAGCCGATAACTTTGCTGGAATTGAGTAATCAATTTACCAGACAGGTAATCTGGGTTGAAAAAGAGCGGTTGTTGATTGATAAAATTGAAGTATTTAATGGAGCAGACCAGCTGGTAGCAACAATTAATTATAACGGCTACCGGGAAGTGGAGAATGAAATCTGGCTGCCTAATTTAATTATAGTTGAGAACAGAAATGAAGAACAGATCTTGAAGATTAATTATCAAAACTGGGTAATCAATGATGGACTGGATAATGAAGATTTTGCAGTTGGATTTACGCCCAAGGTGCGGCAGAAAATCTTTAAGTTAGAAAAGAAAGTAAGTGCTGATGCTGGTGATACTGAGAGTAGATACCGTTTAGCCCAGCTGTATTATGAAGTATTAGAGACTGATAAAGCAGTTGAGATGCTTAAGCAGGCGGTTGAGATTAAACCAAAGATTAAGTATTATCGAAAGTTAGCTGAATTCTACCGCGAACAGAGCCGATATAATAAGGCTATAGAAGCAATTAAAGAGGCCTTGGTCCTGGATTATAAACGAGGAGAGCTGCATTATACTTTAGGTGAACTGCATCTACAGTTACAGAATATAGACCAGGCCCGCAGTTCGTTGGAAAGAGCAGTCAATCTAGCTCCGACCAACAAGGAATACTTAGAACGGCTATTCTGGACTTACCGCCGTTCGGCAGTAAACGATACTATGCTGGAGAATGCCCAGAATACTCTGGATAAGTTAATTGATTTGGCCCCTAATAAGGCTAAGTACCAGATCTATTCTGGTGATCTCTATCGAAAAGCTGATAAACATCATCAGGCAGTCCATAGGTATCAACGGGCTATTCAGATAACTCCTGAGGATTCCTGGGGCTATATTAAATTAGCCCGTTCTTATGAAGAACTGGATAGGTATCAGATAGCAGAACAGTTATATCTCAAGGCTGTTGAATTGGAGGCTAGCTGGTTGAATTATGAATACTTGGGTGACTTCTATCATAGCTGGAAGAATTATGATTCTGCTGTTGATAATTATCAACAGGCTTTAAAGCTGAAGCCCCAGCAGCTTGATATCAGACTGAAATTAGGCGAATCTTACTGGCGGGCTAATAAGCAGGAGCAGGCCGTTACAATCTGGAAAGATATATTAAAGATAGATAATCTGAAACTGGATGAGTATATTGAGATAGCCGAATTATTTACTGATTATGAACTGGATAATTTAGCTGTATCTACTTACCGCCAGGGAATTAAAGAGTATTCTGGTTCAGTTGACAACTGGAGTAAAGAGCTGTTGGCGAAACTACACGGTCGGTTGGCCAGGCTTTATAGAAAGAAGCAGAATTATAAGTTAGCTGCTAAGGAGTATCAGAATTCTATTCAGTTACATCCATATTCCTGGACGTATCAAGAATTAGGCAGTTTAAAGTTCCATCAAGGAGATTTAGCAGATGCTGTTGAATTATGGCAGGAAGTTAAAAGAATGGATGCTGGAAATTTGAATGCGGTTTATAATTTAGCTATTGCCCGGATTATTCAAAAAGACTTTACTGTAGCTGAGGATAATCTGGAATATATTAAGAGGTTTAATCCTGACCAGAAATTGGCTCAATTAGTCAAGCAGGCTGAGCAGGTTATCAGCAGTCTAAAGGAGTTAGAGCTGGATGATAAGCAGCCGGGCCAGAAGCATAGACTGGAGGAAGATAGACTGCGTCAGCTGGGAATAAAAGAGTTAATTAAAGAGGTAGACAGCAGATGATTTATTGGAGGTTAGAATAAATGGAGCTGGATACACAAAAGATTACTTTAGTAGGTATCTTGGGAGCTGTAACTGCTATACTGGGCATGACCCCTTTAGGCTTTGTGCCGGTACCGACTCCGGCCGGTTCGGCTACTATTATGCATATTCCTGTGGTTATTGGAGCTATTTTAGAGGGGCCGTTAGTTGGTGGTTTAGTTGGTTTTGTGTTTGGGATTTTTAGTTTTTTAAGAGCAGGTAACCCCTTTGTAGTTGATCCATTAATTGGGATTCTACCCCGGATATTTATAGGGGTGCTGGCTGGATATAGCTATAGATTGGTTAAAAAGGAATCTATAGCAGCAGGTCTGGCAGCAGCTGTGGGGACTCTGACTAATACTATAGGAGTATTAGGACTGGCAGTCTGGCGGGGCTATCTACCCTCAACAGCAGCAGTCGGAATAGGAATTACTCATGGAGTACCGGAAGTAGTAGTTGGGGTGATAATTACTATTCTAGTAATTAAAGTATTGAAGAATACTGGATAGAAGATTATATTATAACTTGTAATTGAATAAAAGATTAATAAAGTGCTTAAGATAGGAATGAGTTTCCAGTAAACTTGAGGGGGAGTGGAAATGTTAAAATTAATAACTGAACAGCCGAAAGAAACGATAGAATTGGGAGCTAAGATAGGCGAATTGCTCAACAGTGGAGATATTATCTGTCTCCAGGGCAACTTAGGTGCAGGTAAGACCTGTCTGGCCAAAGGATTATTGGCGGGACTGGAAGTTGAGGCTGAAGTAACAAGTCCTACTTATACATTAATCAATGAATATCAAGGGCGGCTGCCGGCTTATCATATTGATCTGTACCGTATTTCTGATTATAAAGAATTATATGATATTGGTTTTGAGGAGTATCTCTATGGAGAAGGAGTAACAATCATTGAATGGCCGGATAAGGCTGGTCCATTGATGCCGGATAGTTATTTAAATATTACAATTAAGAGTCAGGGGGATAACCGGTTAATTAAGATTATTCCTCAGGCTAATAAGTATATTTCCCTGGTATCGGAGTTGAAAGAAAATGTTGATCTTGGCGGTAGATAGTTCTACTTCTGTAGGTGCTGTCTGTCTTTATAAGGAAGAGGTTATAGCAGAGTATAATCTGAATCTCGATAAGACCCATTCCCAGCGGTTGATGGACCAGATTGTAGGAATTATCGATGATGCTTACCTGGAGTGTAGTGCTTTAGAGGCCATTGCTGTAGGAGTAGGTCCCGGTTCTTTTACTGGAATTCGAATCGGTCTGGCTACGGCTAAGAGTCTAGCCCATGCGTTGGATATTCCGGTGGTAGGCATTTCTACTCTGGAGGCTTTAGCTAATAATCTATTACATATAACAGAGCCTATCTGTCCTATGCTGGATGCCCGGCGACAGCGGGTATATACGGCTGTCTATCAGGAAAAAGATGGGTTGGGGCTAAAGGAACCGGTAGTTGCTGAGGATATCAAGGAAGTAGATAGTTTCCTAGAAGAGTTAAGTAAAAGATTTAAGCAGAAGATATTCTTTATAGGTCCAGGAGCAGAGGAGTATCGAGAACTAATTGAAGATAGATTGGGTACTCAGGCTGAATTCTCGCTGGAAAATAATCTAGTCCAAGGGAAGAGTCTGGCCCAGATCGGAAGTATCAAGCTAAAGACAGGCGGCGGGGATAAGTTAATGGATTTAAAGCCGAATTATCTTAAACGATCCCAGGCTGAAAGAGACTGGCAGGTAAGCAAAGGTGATTTTTGATCCGGTAGATCTGGTTTTACAGCCGATGCAGCTTGCTGATTTAGAAAGGGTAATCGAGATTGAAGAAGAGTCTTTTGGTTCGCCCTGGTCTGTTGAGTCATTTAAAAAGGAATTAACTAAGAATCGGTATGCCCATTATTTAGTACTTAAAAAAGGGGCAGAACTTATAGGCTATATAGGTATCTGGATCTTTATAAGTGAAGGCCATATTACTACTCTGGCTATTGCTCCTGCTTATCGGCGGCAGGGATTGGCTAAGTATCTGTTGGATAGGATAGTTAGCAGTCTGGCGGAGTCGAAAGTAAGAAAGGTAACTCTGGAAGTAAGAGTATCTAATCAAGCAGCCCGCAGACTGTATCGGGATTATGGCTTTGAAGAAGTAGGAATTAAAGAGGATTATTATCAGAATAATCAGGAGGACGCAGTGGTAATGCATAAAGTTCTGGATAAGGAGTTAGATTAATATGGAGAATGGATTGATCTTAGGTATTGAATCATCCTGTGATGAAACATCAGCAGCAGTTGTTAAAGAAGGAAGAGAAGTATTATCCAATGTTGTTGCTTCTCAGGTAGACTGGCACCGCAAGTTTGGCGGGGTAGTGCCGGAGATAGCTTCCCGCAAGCATGTAGAGTTGATAAATCCTGTACTTGAACAAGCCCTAAAAGAGGCTGAAGTATCTTTTGAAGATCTATCGGCAGTTGCTGTAACTTATGGTCCAGGGTTAGTAGGAGGTCTGTTAGTAGGGATAGCAGCTGCTAAATCTATAGCCTATGCCCAGCAGATTCCTCTGCTGCCTATTAATCATATTGAGGGACATATTTATTCTAATTTTATTGCTCATAAGGATCTGGAGGCTCCATTAGTCTGTTTGACTGTTTCTGGAGGCCATACTGATCTGCTTTATTTTAAAGAGTTAGGAACTTATCAGATTCTAGGCAGGACCAGAGATGATGCTGCTGGAGAGGCCTTCGATAAGGTGGCTAAGGTGCTTGAGTTAGGCTATCCTGGAGGGCCGATTATAGATAGTTTAGTAGGTGAGGGAGATCCAACAGCTATAGACTTTCCTCGTCCACTGCTGACAGAGGATACTTATGATTTCAGTTTCAGTGGGCTCAAGACGGCTGTTTTGAATTATATTAATAATCAACAGCAGCGGGGAGAAGAGATAAATAAGGCTGATCTGGCTGCTAGCTTCCAACAGGCAGTAGTTGATGTCTTGACAGCCAGGGTGATTAAGGCAGTGAAAGAGAAGAAAGTTGGTAAGGTAATTTTGGCTGGAGGTGTAGCTTCAAATAGCCAGTTAAAGGCTGAATTAGAGGCTAAATTGGCCGGGTTGGATGTTGGTTTATATTATCCACCGCCGAAGCTCTGTACGGATAATGCTGCTATGATAGCCAGTGTCGGCTATTATCATTACCAGCAGGGAATTAGAGGCGATTATGATTTAAATGCAGAGCCTAATCTGAGGTTAGGTTAGTATAAGGGAGGCTAAAGATGGATTATTCGGCTAAACAGTTGGTTCTTTTATCGGCCCAGGAGCGTAATATTCTGCCTCTTACTTCCTGTTGTAATCTTGACTGTATCTTCTGCAGCCATAAGTATAATCCGCCGGAGATTGAGACATTTAAGTTAGGCCACCGCAGTTTAGAGGAGATTAAGGAGACGGCAGGGTTTTTGGATAATAAAAGCAGGATTGTGATTGGAGAATCTATTACCCGGATTATTGAAGGGGAACCATTCAGCCATCCTGACTTCAGAGAGATTTTAATCTATCTACGGAATCAGTTTCCTCAGACTAAGATTCAGATTACTACTAATGGTTCCTATTTAAGTAGAAAACAGGTTGGATTACTGGCTGAACTTGGTTTGATTGAGCTGAATGTTTCGTTGAATAGTGCCCAACCGGAGATTAGAAAGAGGTTGATGGCTGATTCAGCGGCCGAGCAGGTACGGCAGGGAATCCATAACTTAGCAGAGTCTGGGATTCCTTATCACGGCAGCATTGTAGCCCTGCCCCAAATTAGCGGCTGGGATGATATTGAAGAGACAGTTAGCTTCTTAAACCAGAATCAGGCCCAGACCGTACGTATCTTTCTGCCGGGCTTTACTAAGCTGGCTCCGGATAGGCTGCAGTCTGGTCTGGACTTATGGAGTGAACTGCATGATTATATTAAGCAGTTAAATAGAACATATAGAGTTCCAGTTACAGTTGAACCGCCTGTGGTTGGAGAGCTGACTCCAGCTGTAGCCGGGGTGATTGTCAATTCGCCTGCGGATAGAGTCGGTCTGCAGTCTGGGGATGAGATTTTGGAAGTCGATAATAATAAGGTACATACCAGAGTAGAGGCCTTTTATCAGCTATTACAGGCTAAAGACCCTGTGGTCAAATATAGACATGCTGGAAGAAGCAAGAAACAGAAGTTGAATAAATTGGCTGATGAAGCTTCAGGTATAGTAGTCGATTATGATATTGCTTGGCAGAGATTGATGGAGATCAAGGACATAATTGCTGCTAATTCAGCAGAGAAGGTTCTATTCTTAACCTCTGTTTTGGCAGAGGATATACTTAGATCAGGGATCGAAAGGATTGAATCAGAGCTGGACTTTATGATAGAAGCTGAAGTATTACCTGTAGTTAATAACTTCTTTGGCGGTAGTATTAGAGCAGCTGGACTCTTAGTTGTTGATGACTTTTTGGAAGTGATTGAGACTAAACAGGAACAGGTAGCAGAAAGAGACTTAATCTTTCTGCCCTCTGAACCCTTTAATCAGTGGGGTTATGATCTAGTAGGTAGAAGCTTTGAAGAGTTAGAAGAAAGTTTAGACTCTAAAGTTATACTGGATTAATATTTAATTCCCTAATGCCTGTAGAGGTGCGGGAATTCTGCCGCCTCTCTGGACGAAGTCTGTAGATTCGAACTGGTTGACGTCCATAATAGGTGCTTTACCCAATAATCCGCCGAATTCTACTTGATCGCCGACTGTTTTACCCGGGACGGGGATGATTCGAACGGCGGTGGTTTTGTTGTTGATCATTCCGATGGCCATCTCATCGGAGATGATGGCTGAAATTGTCTCTTTAGTAGTAGAACCGGGAATAGCGATCATATCCAGTCCTACTGAGCAGACTGAGGTCATGGCTTCTAGCTTATTCAGTGTTAAGGCGCCGGCTTCGGCAGCTTCAATCATTCCCTGGTCTTCGCTGACTGGAATGAAAGCACCGCTTAAACCTCCTACATGGGAGGAAGCCATTGCTCCGCCTTTTTTGACAGCATCATTCAATAAAGCTAAAGCTGCAGTTGTGCCGTGGGTACCGCATTTTTCTAGCCCCATACTTTCTAGGATATTAGCAATACTGTCTCCCACAGCAGGAGTAGGTGCTAAGGATAAGTCAACAATACCGAAGGGAATATCCAGTGCTTTAGAGACGCTGTTACCGATTAATTCTCCCATTCGTGTAATCTTAAAGGCTGTCTGTTTAATAGTGGTAGCTAATTTATCAAAATTAACGTCGGGAATCTCATCCACTACATTCTTGACAACTCCGGGGCCGCTGACGCCTACATTAATGACGGCTTCTGGTTCACCAGTTCCGTGGAAGGCACCGGCCATAAAGGGGTTGTCCTCAGGTACGTTAGCAAAGACTACTAATTTTGCACAGCCTATAGCATCATCTTCTGTGGTTAATTCAGCAGTTTCCTTAACAATCTCTCCCATTCTCAGAACAGCATCCATATTGATTCCTGCTTTAGTAGTTGCTACATTGACAGAAGAGCAGGTTCGGTCTGTAATGCTTAAAGCTTTAGGAATAGAATTGATAAGCCGGCCTTCTCCAGTGGTACATCCCTTATGTATCAAAGCAGAGAAACCGCCGATAAAGTCGACGCCTACTTCTTTAGCTGCTCTGTCCATAGTTGCAGCAATGCTGCTGTAATCTTCTGTCTGGCATGAGGCAGCTACAATGGAGATGGGAGTAACTGAGATACGTTTATTGACAATAGGAAGCCCGTATTTGAGCTCCATTTCTTCTGCTGTTTCTACTAAGTCTTCGGCGTACTTGGTTATTTTATCATAGATATTCTGATTTAAAACTTCAATATCTTGATGGGCACAGTCTCTGAGATTGATTCCCATAGTTACAGTTCGGATATCGAAGTTTTCCATTTCTACCATTTTAATAGTTTCGATAATTTCATCGGGATTGATCAGCATTTTCTTTTTCCTCCTTCCTTACTGCTTATACTCGATGCATGTAGCGGAATACATCTTCATGTTGAGTCTTTACTTTTACGTTTAGTTCTTCGCCTGCTTCTTTTAATTCCTGCTGTAGCTCTTCAAAACTGGTATTTAACTCTTCAATATTAACTAACATAATCATTGAAAATAAATCCTGTAATAATGTCTGAGTGATATCGATAATATTAGCTTCATGTTCAGCTAATATACCAGTAATTTTGGCTACTAAGCCTACTTTATCTTCTCCTAAAACAGTAATTACAATTCGATTACTCTCTTCTTGTTCCATATTGGCACCTCCATTTTTAAATTATAATTTAGTTAGTATGATTTAAAGTTGATTTGATTACAATAATAATATACGATTTTAAATTTAATGTCAATAGAAGCCAGGTGGGATAGAACAATAAAAAATGGGAAAGGAACAAAAAAGTATCATTCAATGAGAATAATGGAGAAAAACCAATTTAATTTATCTTAATCGCAGTTAAAACTAAATATTACCCGGGAACTAAATTTGATTTTAGGGGGAGTTTTCTATATTATTAATAGTGGAATTGTTAGCACTCACTCTTACTGAGTGCTAATAACAAAATTTAAAATCTCATGAAGGAGGTTTTGGTAATGGAAATCAAACCTTTAGGTGACAGAGTGGTTGTAAAAGATATTGAAGCTGAAGAAGAAACTACTGAAAGCGGTATTGTACTGCCTGAGAGTGCTAAAGAAGAGCCTCAAGAAGGAGAAGTTGTTGCAGTAGGAGCAGGTAAAAAGTTAGATAATGGTGAGCGATTAACTATGGATGTTAGTGAAGGAGATAGAGTGATTTACGGAAAGTATGCTGGAACTGAAATAGAATTTGATGGTGAGGAGTACTTAGTAATTAGCGAAAAAGATGTTTTAGCTATTGTTGAATAAACTCACTTGTTCTTAATTAGAAAAACTAATTAATGTTCAACAATATTTAAGGAGGTTGAATACATAATGGTAAAAGAATTAGAATTCGGCGAAGAAGGACGCAGAGTATTAGAAGAAGGTGTTAATAAGTTAGCTGAAGCTGTAAAAGTTACATTAGGACCTAAGGGTCGTAATGTTATTCTAGAAGAAGGATTTGGTGCTCCAACGATTACTAATGATGGAGTTACAATTGCTAAAGAGATAGATGTTAAGAATCCTTTTGAGGATTTAGGAGCTCAGACTGTAAAAGAGGTTGCTACTAAGACTAATGATGTAGCTGGAGACGGTACTACAACAGCTACTGTTTTAGCTCAGGCAATCATTCAGGAAGGTATGAAGAATGTAGCTGCTGGAGCAAACCCAATGGTACTTAAGAAGGGAATTGAGAAAGCTGTAGAACAGGGAGTAAAAGAGATTAGAAACTTGAGTACAGCTATTGAAGATAAAGAATCTATTGCTCAGGTTGCTTCTATTTCTGCTGCTGATGAAGAGATCGGTAACTTAATTGCTGATGCTATGGAGAAGGTCGGAAAAGACGGCGTTATCTCTGTAGAAGAAGGACGAACTATGGGAACTAGCTTAGAGACTGTTGAAGGTATGCAGTTTGATCGTGGATACCTATCTCCATATATGGCAACTGATCAGGAAGAGATGAAGGCTAATTTAGAAGATCCATATATTCTATTAACTGATCAGAAGATTAGCAGCGTACAGGATATTCTGCCGCTGTTAGAGAAGGTAGCTCAAGAAGGTAAGCAGCTTATAATTGTTGCTGAAGATGTAGAAGGAGAAGCATTAGCTACATTAGTTGTCAATAAGATTCGCGGAACATTTGACTGTGTAGCAGTTAAGGCGCCTGGATTTGGAGATCGCCGCAAAGCAATGTTAGAAGATATTGCTGTTCTAACTGGAGGCCAAGTAATTACTGAAGATAAAGGATTACAGTTAGAGAATGCTACTAAGTCTATGTTAGGCCAAGCCAGAAGCATTACTGTTACTAAGGATGATACTACTATTGTTGACGGTGCTGGAGCTGACAATGATATTCAGCAGCGTGTAGAACAGCTTCGACGTCAGATTGAGAATACAAGTTCTGACTTTGACCGCGAAAAGTTAGAAGAGCGCTTAGCTAAATTAGCCGGCGGTGTAGCAGTAGTTAGAGTTGGTGCTGCAACAGAAACTGAACTTGAAGAGAAGAAGCACCGTATTGAAGATGCTTTATCTGCTACTCGTGCTGCAGTTGAAGAAGGAATTGTACCTGGTGGTGGAACAATCTTAATCGATGTATTACAAGGATTAGATGACTTAGAATTAGAAGGAGATGAAGCAACTGGTGCCGATATTGTACGACGTGCATTAGAAGCTCCATTGAGACTAATTGCTGACAATGCAGGACATGAAGGTTCTGTAATTGCTGAAAGAGTTAAGAATAAGGATAAAGGTATCGGATTCGATGCTTATAATGGCGAATTTGTAGATATGATCGAAAGCGGAATCGTTGATCCCGCTAAAGTAACGCGTTCTGCTCTACAGAATGCTGCAAGTGCTGCTGCTATGTTACTAACTACTGAAACTCTAATAGTTGAAGATGAGGATGAAGATAATGATGGCGGCGGTGGAGCACCTGCCGGAGCCGCTGGAGGCGGAATGCCTGGTGGAATGGGCGGAATGCCTGGAATGATGTAATTTAGATCTATAGTTAGACTTCAAACCCCTCTGGAGATTTCTCCGGAGGGGTTTTTACCGTTTAAAGTAGCAAAATTTATTCTAAAGTTTCAAAAGCAGTGAATTGCTTTTTACGAGAAAATCAAGCTGCATAATTAAACTTGTAAAGTGGTGTATTTAACAATTTAACTTATATTTAACAGAATTATTGAAATAATAAGATACTAGTAACTCTTTCTTTATCATCTAAAATCTTGGGGGCAGACTTGTATGTTTAGCAAGCTTTTGCGCAAGCTTCAATTTCTGAAGACGGCGAATAATTCTTCTGAAGAAATAAAACCGCCTTTTAATCTAAAACCTAGGAATACTGGCATTTCTAAGAGTCTAGCCAAGAATTATGAAAAGATTAGTGATATCTTTCAGGATGCATCTGATATTGTTATACGAGAGTTTTCCTTTGGCGAAAGCCAGCAGGATGCTTTGCTTGTTCATATTGAAGGTATGACTGAAAAAAACATTATTAACGAAAATATTCTTGGTTCGCTGATGTGGGAAGCTAAAAAGACAGAGACAGATAAGAAGATTGAGATTGAAAGTATCAAAAATTCAGCTATGAATGTAAATGATGTAACAGAGGTACAGACTATGGAAAAAGCTGTTGAAGGCATCTTAGGCGGCGATACGGCCTTCTTTATGGAAGGCTATGATATTGCTTTATTAATGAGTACCCGTACTTGGGAACATAGAAGCGTTCAAAAGCCCCAGACTGAAGCAAAGGTTAGGGGACCGCGTGAGGGCTTTACTGAGACTCTGCGAGTTAATACTTCCCTAGTGAGAAGAAAGATCAAGGATCCTAACTTAAAAATGGAACGGATGAAGATCGGCAGGCGGACTAGGACTGATACCTACCTTGTCTATATTAAAGATATTGCTAATGATAAAATTGTTGAGGAAGTCAGACGTAGGCTAAATAGGATTGAGATTGATGGTATTTTAGAATCAGGATATATAGAAGAATTTATTGAGGATAATCCCTTATCTATATTCTCTACAATTGGCAATACTGAATCTCCCGATAAATTTGCAGCTAAAATTCTTGAGGGGAGGATCGGTATTTTAGTTGATGGGACTCCCTTTGCTTTAACAATTCCCTTACTCTTTATTGAACATCTCCAGGCTACAGAAGATTACTACTCCCGACCTTTTTTATCAACAGTAAGTAGGTTACTAAGGCTGTTAGCTCTACATATTTCGCTATTTGGACCTGCATTATATGTAGCCTTAACCTCCTTTCATCCTGCTATTATTCCCACTCCACTGTTAGTTACTATATCAGCAGCTCGGGAAGGTACGCCCTTTCCATCTTTTGTGGAAGTATTGGTGATGGGAATAATCTTTGAAATTCTCAGGGAAGCAGGGGTTCGTCTACCGCGGCCTGTCGGCCAGGCGATAAGTATAGTAGGCGGACTAGTCTTGGGAGATGCAGCAATCAAAGCTGGCCTTGTGGGGGCTCCTGTTATTATAGTTGTTGCTCTAACAGGGATTACTAGCTTTGTTGTACCACCGCAGGCTGATTTTTTGGCCTTATTGAGAATCCCCATGATATTTTTGGCGGCATCCTTTGGTTTATTTGGTATAGTATGGGGCTATATATTTATCTTAATCCATCTTGCTTCTCTACGTTCCTTTGGCGTTCCTTTTATGTCACCGCTGATGCCCTTTGTCTGGCAGGATATTAAAGATACCTTCATTAGAGCTCCCTGGTGGAAAATGAATAAAAGGCCGCGGATATTAAGGTGGCAGAATTTACAGCGCGATAGTGTTAGGGTCAAGTCTAATCTTAAACCTAGCCCTGCTCAAGAGGAGAACGGAGGAGAAGATAATGATCAATAATAAATATGTCTTGATTATCGTCTTGATTATTGGGCTATCATTTTTGCCTGGCTGCTGGAGTAGAGTTGAGCTGGACAAAAGAGGAATTGTAAGTGGGATAGCTATTGATAAAGCTAAAGAAGAGGGAAAGTTAAAGCTAACAGCGGAGATAATAAAGCCGGGTAAAATCAAGGCTCCTTCCAGCACCGGTGGCGGCAGTGGAGGTAGTAAGGAAAAAGCCGTCTGGGTAGTTTCTAGCACTGGCCATACTATATTTGAGGCCATTCGTAATTTTACTATGCAGGTTAGCCGCAAACTCTTTTGGGCCCATAACCGCCTAATTATTATTAGTGAAGATCTAGCCCGCGAAGGGGTTTATTCTGTTCTAGACTTTTTTCTCCGGGACCAGGAAGGTAGAGCTAGAGCTTGGATTTTGATTAGTAAAGGAAGTGAGGCTAGTGAAATTCTTAAAATGAAGGCAGAGCTAGAGAAAATACCAGCTAAAGACATTGAAGAATTGATCTCTGCCAGAACGGTTACTTCTAAGGCAGTAGCAGTGGATATGCATCACTTCTTTCTGAAACTAGGCAGTAAAACTACTTCTCCAGTTGCCTCCCGCATTGAGCCAATAGGGCAGAGTAAGCAAGATAAGAAAGAAAACAAGGCTAAAAAGGTTAGGCTTACCGGTGCTTCTGTCTTTAAAGAGGATAAATTGGTAGGCTGGCTTAATCGGCCTGCAACTAGAGGATTTCTCTGGATTACTGGCGAGGTAGAAAGTGGGATTATAGTAGTTAAATCACCGGCTGATAACGGAAAGGTTAGTTTAGAGATAGTTGAAACCAGCAGTAAGATAGAGGCTGAGCTAAAAAATGGAGAGTTAGTGATGAATATTCAAGTTGATGGGGAGAGCAATCTCGGTGATCAATCCGGAAGTGCTGACTTAACTAGGCCGGCGAGGATTGAAGCTTTAGAAAGAAGAATGACAGCTGTCATTAGGAATGAAATAAAAGAGTGTCTTTATAAGGCCCAACAAGAGTATAAGACGGATATCTTTGGGTTTGGCGAAGTAGTTCACCGGGCCTTTCCCGATAAGTGGAAGAAGCTAAAGAAGAACTGGGAGGAAATCTTTCCTGAACTTAAAGTAAAGATCGATGTTGAAGCCAAGATTAGACGTCCGGGGATTATAAAGGAATCTATCAATTCCAAGTAAGGGAGGAGATTTAATTGTTCCAGGACCAAGAAAAGATATCAAATAATCAGGCTTTGATGCTGCTTCTAGCAGCTGGTATCGGTAATATCTTTGTAGTTATAGCTGTTCCTGCCGTTAAGGATGCCGGTAGAGATGCTTGGCTGGCAGTACTGTTAGCTTATAGTCTGGCTATATTATTGGGATTGATTCTAATTAGGTTAGGATTGCGGTTCCCAGATAAGACCTTAGTTCAATACTTACCTAAAGTGTTAGGAAGGATTCCCGGTAAATTAGTCGGACTTATCTATATTCTTATTTTTTGGTCGATTAGTGCTTTAATCTATCGAGAGACTGTGGAGTTAATAGAGCTATTTATGCTGGAGACTCCTCCAACACCAATTAATATAATGATGGCTATATTAGTTATATACATAATGAGAAAAGGTTTTGAAGTCTTTAGTAGACTGACTGAATTATTAGTACCTATCATTTTATTCTTGATTATTTTCAGTTTGGTATTTATTTTTCCTAATCTAGAGTGGAAGAGATTAACTCCTCTCTTGGAGAATGGTTTACTGCCAGTAGTCAAAAGCCTTAAGGTTCAGTTTCCCTATGCTATAGAAACAATTCTCTTTATGGCCTTCTGGCTGCCTAGCTTAAGAAAGAAGGATCGGTTGACCAAGTCCCTTTTAGTGGGAATGTCGATAGCAGGAATACTTTTAACAATTCTGGTAGGAGGGATTATAGCCTTTAGTGGAACGGTTATGACAGTTAGCTTCCCCTTTCCTGTGTATTATTTATCCCGCTACATTTTATTGGCTGATTTTCTAACCGGATTTGAAGCCATTTTTATAATTCTCTGGTTAACCTCTAGTTTCATAGAGATACTGGTATTCTTCTATCCTGCTGTTGTTGGTTCGGCTCAGTGGCTAGGACTTAAAGATTATAGGCCGCTTATTATTCCGATGACTATTATTACTATTGCCTTATCATTAGTACCGGCTAACCTAACCGATGTTCTAATTTTAGATAGATTAAAGAATCCCTATCTATTGCTGCCTTTAGGCTTATTAATTCCTGTTACCTGGCTAATAGCAGTAGTTAGAGGAATTGATGAATCATAGCAGGCTAAGAACTATAAACTGTCTACAATAAGGATTGGAACTCCTATTCTATTATTTTTAAGGCATTTCATTCTCGAAACCAATTGGATAAAATTATCAGTGGTTTTAATTAATAATATAGTACTATTAAGAAAAAATTATATTAGGAAAGAAATTAACTATAAGTTTTCATCCAGAAAATAATAAGAGGTGAATAATATTAAGGTCGCTGTTGTAGGTGCAGGAATTAGTGGATTAACTGCAGCTTATAAATTAGAGGAGAAAGGGATTAATCCTACTATATTTGAGAAAGAACATAAGGTCGGAGCTAGGTTTGTAAATGGCGAAGCAATGATGCATATAATTAATCTACCGATTACAGATGTTTTTTATTATTTAAGTCTTAATCGTGAACTTCCTCTTCAACCAACCCTTCCTATTCGTAAAATAATATTCTATGGCCCAACTAATAAAGCTACTATTGTTGGTGATATTGGTTATATTACTATTCGCGGCAATCATGAACGTTCTTTAGAAAATCAGTTAGCTAAGTTAGTTGATTCACCGATTAATTATAATAACAAGCCTGATTATCAAAAATTAAAACGAGAATTTGATGAAGTTATTATTGCTACTGGTGATCCTCGAACAATAAAAAAGATTGATCAATGGCAACAAACAGATGTCTCAGTTAAAATTATTGGAGCTACAATTGAAGGTAAATTTAATCCAACTACAGTTAAAATGTGGCTTAACCATAATCTTGCCCCCCAGGGTTATGCTTATTTGTTGCCCTTTGGACATAAATTAGCTTCTATAGCTATTGCTACTCCCCATGATATTGTTGATTCCAAACATCTATGGTCAAATTTTTTAGATCAACTTGATTTTGAATTTAGAATTAAAGATACTTTTCAAGTAGATCATTACGAAATTGGTCAAACTAAAACCCAACAATTTGATAATACTTATTTAATCGGTCATGCAGGAGGATTTGTTATGCCGTTTTTAGGATTTGGCCAATTTAGTTCCATAGAGAGTGGAATTTTAGTATCTCAAGCAATTACTGAAGGTAAAGATTATAATCAGTTAACTGATAAACTTAAAAAAGATTATAAAGTATCACTTAAATTAAGGAAATTATTTGCTAAAATGTCTAATAATCAATATGATAAATTAGTTAAGGCACTTAATAATCGAGTAGTTAAAAAAATGTTTTTACAGCGAAAGATTAATTTAGCTAAAATTATAGGTTGGTTAAGCACACCATTAGTATAGAAAAATGCGTTAAAGTACTTAAATATCATTTGATTTATAAAATAAAGGGTAAATTTAATTTAATTTTAACATAAAAAGAGGAATCAGGATAAATATCAACAATATAGTTAAAAAGGCAGAAAATTATAACTGTTATTTGTTGTTTTTTGGAACTGATGGTCATACCATCAGATGGGTGTATTAATTAGGGTTATTTTTATTAATAAAGCATATCATTAGGGGGAGTAGATTAATGGGGAACTTTAAAAATTTATCTTTAAAAAAGAAGATATTGTTGGGAATAGGCCTTAGTTTGTTAGTATCATTATTAGTTATAGGCTCCGGAATTCTTTTAAAGTTTAATTCTTTCCAGGAAACTAGCACGAAAACTTTAGAAAAGTTATTATTAAATGATGAACAAATGAGAATTAAGGATTCAGTACATACAGCTTCTCAATTGATGTCTGATATTTATGAAGAAAATAATGATAATCTATCTCAAGAGGAATTAAAAGAATTAATAGTAAGTACAAATAATAAAGTTGATTTTGGAGAAGCAGGATATTATTTTATCTATAATTATGAAGGAGAAGTTGTAGCCTTACCTCCTACTCCAGACAAGCAGGGGACCAATAGATGGGATCTGCAGGATGCCAATGGCAAGTATTTTATTAGAGATATTGTTAATACAGCTAAAGCTGGAGGAGGCTTTGTTGATTATATCTATGAACATCCTGAAACCGGCCAAGAAGAGAGTAAATTTGCTTATATTGAACCAATTGAAGGAACAGACTGGTTAATTGGCTCAGGTGCTTATGAGTCTGTGATTAATAGTAAATTAACTGAACCTAAAAAAGAGATCAGTAACTTTAAAAGTGAAACTTTAATCTTTATAGGAATAATTTTGGTTATATCTTTAGTAGTTATGTTTTTAATTATAAATTGGATTGCTAATTATATAAAGCGAAATTTAAATCCTGTCTTAGATGGAATGCATAGACTGGCTGCTGGAGATCTGCAGAATAAATTAGAAGTTAACAGTCAGGATGAATTAGGTAATTTAGCCCAGCAGTATAATGATGCAGTTGATCAGTTGAATGATTTAATAAGAGAGTTATTGGATAATATAGAAGATTTATCAGCCTATAGTGAAGAATTATCAGCTTCAGCTCAGGAGGGTAATGCAACTATAGAAACTACTAATGAATTAGTAGAAGATATATCAGCAAGTATTGAAGAAATATCAGCTAGCGCTGAGGAAGTGACCAGTTTTGCTCAAGAATCCAGTTCTAAAACTGAAGTTGGTAATGATAACATAGAAGAAACTTTAATCAGTATTAATGAAATTAACCAATCAATTGATGAAGCAGTAGGAATAATTAATGAACTGGATAATACTTCTCAGGAGATAGATAATATAGTTGAAATGATCACTAATATATCTGAACAGACTAACTTATTAGCTTTAAATGCAGCAATTGAAGCAGCTAGAGCAGGTGAAGCCGGCCAGGGATTTGCTGTTGTAGCAGAGGAAATTAGAGAATTAGCCGAGGAGACTAATGAAGC
This sequence comes from Acetohalobium arabaticum DSM 5501, assembly GCF_000144695.1. Classification (GTDB taxonomy): domain Bacteria; phylum Bacillota; class Halanaerobiia; order Halobacteroidales; family Acetohalobiaceae; genus Acetohalobium; species Acetohalobium arabaticum. The sequence continues at coordinate 2,177,097 of NC_014378.1, read as the reverse complement.
TACGGAACAAATTGCCAGTTTAATAGATAAAACTCAAAGTAAAACTGACACTGGTTTAAAAGCAGTCAAGGAAGTAAAAGAGAAAGCAACAAAGAGTCGGAAAGTAGCTACAGAAACCGGAGAGGTATTTGAAGAGATTCAGAATGCAAGTAATCAAACAGCAACCCAAATCGAACAGACTGCTGGTGCTACTCAAGATTTAGCGAAAAAAAGTGAACAGATAAATACAAGTACAGATGATATTCAGAATATGTCTAATGAAGTTACAGCTTCTTCGCAAGAATTAGCCAATATGGCTCAGAGACTGCAGGAGTTGGTTGATAAATTTAAAATCTAATGATCTGTAGGTATTTGCTTTAGCTTATACTTGACAATAATTAAAATCTGATTTATACTACGAATAGAATTAAATATTTCACTCTTAACCTCGTATAATCTCGAGAATAAGGCTCGAAAGTTTCTACCAGTCAGCCGTAAACTGACTGTCTACGAGATAGCGGTAGTTCTATGTTTATAGTATCCTATCTCCCAGTTTGGGTCTTGGTAATAAACTGGGAGTTTTCTATTTTAATATTATATTATTGATTTTCAGGAGGGAAAGCAATGGAAAATAAAGAGAAACAGGAGTTAATCTTAGTTCTAGATTTTGGAGCCCAATATAGCCAGTTGATTGCCCGCAGAGTTCGCGAGGCTAATGTCTATTCGCGACTACTGCCGTATGATGTTTCGGTAGAGAGAATCAAAGAATTAAATCCTGATGGTATCATCTTTTCTGGCGGACCGTCCAGTGTCTATAGCGAAGATGCACCTTATGTGGAGGAAGAGATATTTGATTTGGGGATTCCGATTTTAGGTATCTGTTATGGAATGCAGATGATGTGTCATCTATTACCCGGCGGTGAGGTTGAAGCAGCTGACCACCGTGAGTACGGTAATGCTGAGCTGACTATCAAACAAGGCTTAGATCTACTGGATGGGTTAGGTGATGAGCTTAAGTGCTGGATGAGCCACGGTGACCGCGTAGCTGAGATACCTGACGGCTTTGAAGTAATAGGCTATACCGATAATTCTCCCGTAGCGGCTGTCGGTAATTCGCAGCGTAAATTTTACGGAGTCCAATTCCATCCGGAGGTAGTACATACACCTCGGGGAAGAGAGATAATTGAAAACTTCCTCTTTAGAGTCTGTAACTGTTCCGGAAACTGGACAGCCTCTAACTTTATTGAAGAACAGATTGCTAAAATTAAAGAAGAGGTGGGCGACAGTCATGTAATCTGCGGTCTATCCGGCGGGGTCGATTCCTCGGTAGCAGCTGCTTTGGTTCATGAAGCAATCGGTGATCAACTGACCTGTATCTTTGTTGACCATGGTCTGCTGCGCAAGAATGAAGCTGAGGAAGTAAAGCAGACCTTCGGTCAGGAGTTTGATATGAATCTGATCTCTGTTGATGCCCAACAGCGCTTCTTTGCTAAGTTAGAAGGGGTTGATGATCCTGAAGAGAAGCGGAAGATAATCGGTAATGAGTTTATTGAAGTTTTTGATGAAGAGGCAGGTAAGTTAGGCGATATTGAATATTTAGTTCAGGGAACTATCTATTCCGATGTAATAGAAAGTGGAGGAACTGATGATTCAGCTACTATTAAAAGCCATCATAATGTAGGCGGCCTGCCTGAAGATATGAATCTGAAACTGATCGAGCCGCTGCGGAATATCTTTAAGGATGAAGTGAGAGAGGTAGGAGAAGAGTTAGGAATTCCAGCCGAGATAGTCTGGCGTCAGCCCTTTCCAGGACCCGGATTGGGAATTAGAGTCTTGGGCGAAGTTACTCCTGATAAAGTAACAATTGTTCAGGAAGCCGATGCAATTCTGCGGGAAGAGATCAAGAAGGCCGGTCTAAATAGAGAAATCTGGCAGTACTTTGCTGCTCTGCCGCCGATGCGCAGCGTAGGTGTGATGGGTGATGAGAGAACTTACAGTTATACTATCGGTATTAGAGCAGTCAAAAGTAAGGATGCTATGACAGCTGACTGGGCCAAACTGCCCCATGAATTATTAGAGAAGATATCTACCCGGATTACAAATGAGGTTAAAGAGGTTAATAGAGTAGTCTATGATATAACCTCCAAACCGCCGGCTACAATTGAATGGGAATAACACGAACATTTTTAATTAAATATTAAGGAGGAATAGTAAATTATGGAACGGGGATTTCTGGATCGATTTTTTAAACTGCAGGAGAATAATACGACGGTTAAGACAGAAATTATTGCTGGCTTAACTACCTTTATGACTATGGCTTACATTATTATTGTTAATCCTATGATTTTAAAGGATGCTGGAATGCCTTTTGAAGCTGTAATGGCAGCTACTGTTATTTCAGCGGCGGCTGCTACGTTAATTATGGGGCTGTATGCTAATTATCCCTTTGGTTTAGCACCGGGAATGGGACTGAATGCCTTCTTTGCTTATACAGTCGTTCTGGGTATGGGACTGAGCTGGCAGGCAGCCTTGGCGGCAGTATTCATTTCAGGTATTATCTTTATTATAATTACTGTTACCGGAATTAGAACTGCTATAGTTAATGCAATTCCGCTTTCTCTAAAGCGGGCTGTTAGTGCTGGAATTGGACTCTTTATTGCTCTGATTGGATTACAGAATGCTGGCGTTGTTGTATCCAGTGAAGCAACAATAATTACTTTAGCTGAAAATCTGCTTGAACCGAATACTCTTCTGGCTTTAATTGGATTACTAATTATCGGAATTCTGATGGCCCGCAAGGTTAAAGGATCAATCTTGATTGGAATTATATTGACTACTCTAATTGGGATTCCAATGGGAATAGTAAAGATTGAAGAAGGATTTACTCCGTTTGATTTAAAGCTTAGTTTAGAGACTTTTGGTGCTTTTACGGAAGGCTTTCCGGAACTGTTTGATTTCGGTATGCTGAATATTATTCTGGCCTTTACCTTTGTTGACTTATTTGATACTATTGGAACCTTAGTTGGAACCAGTGCTCGGGCCGGTATGTTAGACGAAGATGGTAAGCTGCCCCGCGTCGGTAAGGCATTAATGGCTGACTCAGTAGGAACTACATTTGGTTCTATGCTGGGAACCAGTACAGTAACTACTTATGTAGAGAGTACTGCTGGAATTATGGAAGGCGGAAGAACAGGTTTAACTGCTGTTGTAGTAGCGGTCTTATTCCTGGCTTCTTTAATAATCTCTCCGCTGGTATTATTAGTTCCAGAGGCAGCTACAGCTCCGGCTTTGATTATTGTTGGAGTCTTGATGATGGGAGCAATTACTGATATTGATTTTGAAGACTTCACAGAAGCATTTCCGGCTTTTATGACTATAGTTATGATGCCGTTTGCTTATAGTATTGCCGAAGGAATTGCAGCCGGATTAATTATCTATCCTGTAATGAAGTTGATTTCCGGCAGATCAGATGAAGTCCATCCCTTAGTTTATGTTTTAGCTCTACTCTTTATTTTAAGATATGCATTCATGTAATTATTTAAATTCATTATTAACTGCCTGGCTATCTAAATAGTTAGGCAGTTAATTTTTTAATTGAAAAAATAGGAAAATTAAATATTCTAATCTTTAATTATTTTACATAGAATGATATAATAATATTTGTAAGGGATCAGCTCTTAAAAAGAAGCTGTTTAAGACTTATATAAGTGAATATTAGAAATTATTGGTCTTCGAATCACCTTACCTGTGGATGGGGTTCTATGGTGAGTGGTCGGTAAGGTTTAAAAAGAAATTTTTAAGCCGCCTGTGTTTGGAAAGAAGACAGAAATAGGGGTCAGTATACTATCTGTCTGTCTTTAGTATACTGGCCCCTTTAAAGATTATTGGAAGGGGGGGTACTGTGAACGAAGCAGAAAGAATAGAAGAGATCAAGGACATGATTAACAAAGAGGCTGTTGATGGAGTAATTACTTGTGCTGTTGCTCATAAGATTGCCAAGAAGAAAAAAACATCTGTCAGAAAAGTAGGTGAATTGGTTGAAGAGCTGGATATTAAGATTAAAGAGTGCCAATTAGGCTGTTTTTAAATATGTATTACTGTAGGTAAAGAAAGGAGTCCAATGATGGATTTTTTCGAATTAGTTACTTCCAAGGAAGCATATCAGATTATTGAATCAAATATTAAGCTGAACAAAAAGACAGAGCAGATAAGAGTTACAGAAGGATTAGACCGAGTAGCTGCCTGTGATATATTGACAGCTGAAGACTTACCTGCTTTTACTAAGTCGACTATGGATGGTTATGCTGTTCAAGCCGAGGATACCTTTGGTGCCAGTGAAGAGCAGCCGCAGACTTTAGATATTATTGGAGAAGTAGAGATGGGAGTTAAACCTGAACTAAAGTTGAAAGCTGGACAAGCAGTAGAGATTCCAACCGGAGGTATGATTCCAGATGGAGCCGATTCTGTAGTGATGGTTGAAAAAACGGAAGCCAAAGCAGATGAGGTTAGAGTCTATACTTCTGTTTCTCCCGGGGCTAATATAGTACAGAAGGGCAGCGATATTCGCCAGGGGGAGACAGTAGTATCGGCTGACCACCGTCTGCGGCCGCAGGATGTAGGCGCTTTAGCCGGTCTAGGTATTGCTGAAATAGAGGTTTATAAGAAGCCTAAAGTAGGAATTATCTCTACAGGAAATGAATTAATTTCTCTAGATGATGAATTAAAGCCGGGACAGACGAGAGATATTAATACTTATTCACTAGCTTCGTTAGTGGAAAGAACAGGAGCAATTCCTGTTCAGGGCGGAATTATAGAGGATAATGCTGAAACCTTAAAGCAGGCTCTTGTTGAACTGGCTGATGAGGTTGACTTTTTAGTTATCTCCGGCGGCAGTTCAGTAGGAGTCAAAGATGTTACGTATAATGTCTTGGAGGAAGTAGGGACTACAGATGTCTTGATTCACGGCATAGCTATTAAGCCGGGTAAACCGACGCTCTTTACTATGTTGGATGATCTGCCGGTTTATGGTCTGCCGGGCCATCCGGTTTCAGTAATGGTTACCTTTAAGAAGTTTGTAGCTCCTTATATCAAACACCAGATGGGAATCGAAGACTCACCATCTACAGTGAAGGCCGAGTTTGAACAGAATATTAGCTCGGATCCCGGCCGTGAGGATTATTTACGCGTTACGTTACAAGAAGGAGAGAGCGGCTTAGTAGCTAAACCGGTCCGCGGAGAATCAAGCCTAATTATGACTATGGTAGAGGCTGATGGTTTAGTTAAGGTTCCTTTGGCCAGGGAAGGTTTGACCGCAGGTGAAGAAGTTAAAGTAGAACTCTTTTAGGATGGGGTGGAAGAATGGAGAAAAGGAATATCTATCTCGATAAATTACCTTTAACAGAAGCTAAAGAGATAATTTTAAATAATCTAGCAGGTAATTATAGAGAGGCGACAGAAAGAGTAAAAGTAGAAGATGCTTCAGGACGAGTAACTGCCGAAGCTGTCTATGCTGAGGATTCTTCGCCTCATTATTATGCAGCAGCAATGGATGGATTTGCAGTTGATGTAGATAAGACCTTCGGTGCTAGTAAAAGGGATCCTAAAGAGCTGACTATCGGCCAGGAGGCCTTCTTTGTTGATACCGGCGATGCAGTTCCAGAAGGCTGTAATGGAGTTATTATGATCGAGGATGTGAATCAGCTGGATGAGGCCACTATTGAGATTACAGCATCGGTAGCGCCAGGCCAGCATATTAGATCGATAGGCGAGGATATTCTTGCTTCTCAGCTTTTGGCCCCGGTTAATACTAAGTTAGGACCGTCCGAGATCGGCGGTTTACTGGCCGGCGGCATTACAGAAATAGAGGTTAGAAAAGAGCCTGAAGTAGCTATTCTGCCGACGGGAACAGAATTAGTCGACCCCGGTAGTTCGCTGCAGCCCGGAGAGATTGTCGAATATAATTCACGGGTGATAGCCAGCCAGATAAGAGAGTGGGGAGCAGTTCCGGTTAAGGCGGATAAAGTAGAGGATGACTATGAGTTAATTAAAAACCGAGTCGACCGGTTAAGCCAGCAGTATGATTTAGTCTTAATTATTGCCGGCTCTTCGGCTGGAGCTGAGGATTATACTTCTCAGGTGATTGAGAATCTAGGTGAGTTATTATTTCATGGTGTAGCTATCAAACCCGGTAAGCCTTTGATGGCCGGAGTAATCAATGAGAAACTGGTTATCGGGTTACCTGGTTATCCTGTTTCAGCCTATTTAGGTACTCAGTTATTTGTGAGGCCGGTTATAGAAAGGCTGCTAGGACTAACTTGCAGCCAGCCTGAGAAAGTTAAGGCTGAATTAACTCAGAATTTAACCTCTAAACTGGGAGAAGAGGAGTTTGTTCGGGTTAATGTAGCCCACATAGATGGAGACTTGAAAGCGGTTCCTCTTCAGCGGGGAGCCGGTGTGATTAATTCAGTAATGAAGTCCGATGGCTTTATTAGAATTCCTGCTCTCAAGCAGGGTATGAAGCAGAATAAGCAGGTTGAAGTTGAATTACGAAGGGATATAGATTATAATCAGAATCTATTGATAGCCGGCGAAGAGGATTTAGCCTATGAGCTTCTCTGTAATCAGATTAAGTTACAGGGGGTTGGGCTGAATCTGAAGTTCAAGAATATGGCTAGTGAGACTGCTGTTGATACTTTAGAACAGAAAGCAGCAAATGCAGCTTTAGTGAAGACAGTTGGAATGAGGCAGGAAACGGTAGTAGTTAACTTAGCAGTGAGCGAGGTAGGTTTGGTAGTTCGACCGGATAATTCCCTTGGAATTAATGGAGTTGAGGATTTAAGTCAGGAAGGGCTTTCCTTTGTTAATCAACAGCAGGGAAGAGCGGCCCGGCGTCTGCTGGATAGTAGATTAGAAACAGCTGGGATTAATACTCAAGAGATAGTAGGCTACAGGCAGGAAGAGATTACAGGGCGAGATGCAGCTAATTTAGTTAAAGAAGGAATTATAGATGTAGGTTTAGCCAGCCGAGGTGTAGCTGAATTATTTAATTTGGATTTTATCAGTTTAGGCCAGATTACTTCCAGTTTAGTTATTCTTGAAAGTGAAGTAGAAAGAGAAGAGCTCAAGAAATTATTGGAAGTGGTTAGGAGCAATGAATATAAATCTCAACTACAGAAGATAGCTGGATATAATACAGAAGACTGTGGAGAAATTATCGATAGAAAGTAGGTGCAACCAATGGAGGATAAATTTGGGCGGGAGATAGATTATCTACGGGTCTCAGTAACTGATCGCTGTAATCTACGCTGTTTTTACTGTATGCCTGAGGATGGAATAGACCTAAAAACGCATGATGAGATTTTAAGATATGAAGAGTTATATGATATAATTGAGTCAGCAGTTAAATTAGGATTTAAAAAGATTAGATTAACTGGTGGAGAACCGCTAGTGCGCAAAGGATTAGTTAGCTTTATTGAAGAATTGGAACAGCTGGAGATTGAGGATTTAGCTTTGACAACTAACGGTACTTTATTGGCAGAGTATGCAGCTGAGTTAAAGACAGCAGGACTTGATAGAGTTAATATCAGTCTGGATACTTTACAGCCTGGTAAGTTTGGTGAAATAACCTGTAGTGATAAGTATTCTTTATCAGATGTGATTAGGGGAATTAAAGAAGCTAAAAAGGTTGGTTTAACTCCAGTTAAGTTGAATGTAGTTTTAATTAAAGGAGTTAATGATAATGAAGTAGAGGATTTTGCCCGCATGACTCTGGATCATGATATAACAGTTCGCTTTATAGAAGTGATGCCGCTTGGTGATAATGATAAGTGGGCTAAAGAACATTATATTTCGATTGCTGAGATTAAAGAAGGGCTTAATCAACTGGGTTCTCTTATCCCGGTTAAAGAAGGAATCGGTAATGGTCCGGCTAAATATTATAAGCTTCCTAATGCTGTTGGTAAACTAGGCTTTATCAGTCCAATTTCAGACCATTACTGCAGATCCTGTAATCGGATTAGGCTGACGGCTGATGGATTTTTAAAGCCCTGTCTCCTGGCTGATAAAGAGTTCAATATTAGAAAAGTTATTCGTTCTAGCAGTAAATCTAAGAATTTAATGGAGACTTTAAGACAGGTAGTTCTAGTTAAACCTAAACAGGGTTTAGGAGATAAAGTAGATACTGATTTTGAAGTAAATAAACGTCAGATGTCACAGATAGGAGGATAGAAGATGACTACAGAAGAGAAAAGCTTTACTCACTTTAATGAATCCGGTCGGGCTCAGATGGTGGATGTTAGTGACAAGCCGGTAACCAGCAGAAAGGCAGTAGCCGAAGGTAGGGTATATACCAGTCCAGAGACGATTGAGCGGATTGAATCTGACGGGATAGAAAAAGGCGATGTAATGGGAGTAGCCCAGATTGCCGGTATAATGAATGCTAAACGGACTAGCGAGATTATTCCTATGTGCCATCCATTGAATATCACAGGAGTCGACCTGGACTTTGAGATTAATAATGAAGAGAATTATATTCGGATTGTAGCCGAGGTGAAGATCAGTTCGCAGACAGGAGTGGAGATGGAGGCCTTGACGGCTGTCTCTACAGCTGCTTTAACTATTTATGATATGTGTAAAGCAGTGGATAAAGCAATGGAGATCGGTGAGATCAGATTATTAAAGAAGAGCGGCGGCCAAAGTGGAAATTTTAGGAGGGGTAAAATGTCAGAGATTGTAGCAGTTTCAGTTAGTGAGAGTAAGGGAGAACAGAAAGAGAATGTTGATTCAGCAGTATTGAAGGAGAATCATGGATTGACAGGAGATGCCCATGCAGGTGATTGGCACCGCCAGGTTAGTCTGCTGGCCCAGGAGAGTATTGATAAGATGAATAATCAGGGACTTGATGTTACGGCTGGTGACTTTGCAGAGAATCTGACTACCAAGGATATTGATCTATTGGAACTGGATCTAGGTACTCGAATCGAGATTGGTGGTCAGGCAGTATTAGAGATTACTCAACACGGCAAAGAGTGTCATGACAGATGTGCAGTTTATGAACAGGCAGGGGACTGTGTTATGCCGCGGGAAGGAATCTTTGCTAAAGTAATTACTGGCGGTGAAGTTAAGCCGGGAGATAAAATTGAGGTGTTGGATAATGATTAAGGTAGGAATCATTACCGCCAGTGATAAAGGCTCTAGAGGAGAACGAGAGGATAAAAGTGGACAGGTTATCGAGGAAGTAATAGCTGAGATAGAGGGTGAAGTAGTTAGCTATCAGGTAGTCCCTGATGAAAAGGAAGTTCTGAAGGCTAAGATGCTTAAGATGGTAACCGAGGATGGGGTTGATCTCTTATTGACTACAGGTGGAACAGGATTGGCCCCCCGCGATGTAACGCCTGATGCTACTTTGGAGTTGATCGAAAGAGAGGTGCCCGGTATAGCTGAAGCTATGAGAATGGAAAGCCTCCAGGTGACCGACCGTGCTATGTTATCACGGGCCAGAGCAGGAGTTATTAAGGAGACTCTAATTGTGAATCTGCCCGGAAGCCCTAAAGCCGTGCAGGAATGTTTAGAGGTTGTTATTCCAGCCTTGCCCCATGCTGTAGAACTAATTAAGGATGAAGTAGAGGACTGTGCCCGGTAATTGAATAACATACTTTAATACTTTAAAGCACTGGATTTTTTTCTTCAGATTAGTTATAATATAAATAAAGGGCTATTATCTGGAGGTGTTTCTGTGAGTTCCCATCTAAAGGATGAATTTACTGACCAATTATTTACAGCAGTTTTAGCTTTAGAATCAAATGAAGAAGCCTATAAGTTTTTTGAAGATATATGTACTATTAATGAAATTAAGGCTTTAGGACAGCGGTTACAGGTAGCCAAGATGTTAGATGAAGGAGCAACCTATGATAAGATTACTGAGACAACAGGTGCTAGTACGGCTACTATCAGCCGGGTTAAGCGGTTTTTAAATTATGGTGCTGGAGGTTATCAACTGATTCTGGATAGATTAGAGAAAAATGAATAATTGATAAATTCCTCTCTAATTAGACATACTAAGAAGTGGCTTAGTAGTTTAATGTAGGGAGGTTCTCTATGCAGATAGCCTTAGCAACTTTCAAGACCGGAGAAGGAAAAGAAGCGACTCAGTTATTGGAAGCACTGGAGGTAGATATTGCTGATTATAAGCTGCTTTCTTCTCCAACTGGAGATCTTTTAATTATAAATCTGTTATATGGAAATACTGATATAGTTTTGGATAATCTAGCAGAACGGTTTGATTTTGAGACCGATGATGACCGGAGCTTAATCGTCTTCAGCCCTGATACAGTGATTCCGTTCAATAAAGAGAAATTACAGGCTTCTTCATTTAAGGCCAACCGAGAATCCCTAGTAACTTATGCCCGAAATAATTCACTGATCGATGATAACTTTATATTATTAGCGATTATGGCGGCAGTGATTGCTTCTTTAGGGTTGATTCTTAATAATATTCCTGTAATTGTAGGTTCGATGATTATTGCACCTGTCTTCGGACCGATTGTAGCTATTGCAATTGGAATTGTGCTGGCTGATTTCAAATTAATGATGCAGGGAGTTCTTTCGGAAGCAACAGTATTATCAATAGCAGTAGTCGTAGGTTTGTTAATGGGGTTGATAGTTCCTAATGTAGTCATTAATTCTGCTTTAAAGACCAGAATGTTTCCCACAGTGGCTGATTTATTTGTAGCTTTGGCTGCTGGAAGTGCTGGAGCTTACTCTTTAATTTCAGGTGTTAAGAGCCAGTTAATTGGAGTAGTTATTGCTGCTGCCATAATTCCGGTGATGTGTACTATAGGTATCGGCATTTCACTGGCCAATTCAATGATGGTCGGCGGCGGTTTATTGCTCTTAGGCGGAAATTATCTTGCTTTAATCTTAGCAACTGTAGGTGTCTTCTACTTAAAAGGACTTAAGCCGCAGATCTGGTATAAGTTTAAAGCCCAGAAATTAGTAAAGAAGAGTCTAATTTTGATTGTAGTAGCAGTGATTATCTTAAGCTTACCCCTTTCCTGGATTACTTATCAGCGGATGATTAAAGAAAAACCGGAGGATAAGGTCCGCAAAATATACCGCAAAAAATTTGGTGATGAGTTAGAGACTGATCTGTTAAGCATTCAAGTGCAGGGTAAGGAAGTAGAGCTATTTTTATACACTCCGGATGAGACTGATGAATACTTCTTTAAATTGTTAGAAAAGAGAATCAAAGAGGAATTAGGTGGGGAGTATAGGGTTATCTTTGAAGTAGTTCCGACTAGAAGGTTCCAGTTTCCCTTGGGTTCAGATGAAAAAAGTTAGAGAGCTTATTGACAATCTGTTAAAATCATGTTATCATGATAACAGTTTAGATAAAGACAATTAAATATGATCTCTTATCGAGAGAGGCGGAGGGACTGGCCCGATGAAGCCCGGCAACCGATAGTATTAATCGATACTATGTCGGTGCCAAATCCTGCAGTAAAGAGATGATTCTTTTTACTGAAAGATGAGGGAGGTAGATAGATTCTTTAGACTATTAAACCTCTTCTCATTGAGAAGAGGTTTTTTGATTCTAAATCAAAAGGGTGGTAAATATGATAGAGATAAAGGGGTTAACCAAAGTATATGATAGTGAGGAAGGAGAGGTAGTTGCTCTAAAAGATATCAATCTAGAGATAGATAGAGATGATATCTTTGGAATTATTGGTCCTAGTGGAGCAGGTAAGAGTACCTTTATCCGCTGTTTGAATCTCTTAGAAGAGCCGACAGAAGGGAGAATGATTATCGATGGAGAGGATTTAACAGAGTTAAATACCGGTCAGTTAAGGCAGGCTAGAAAGAAGATTGGTATGATATTCCAGAATTTTAATTTGCTGCAGAGCAGAACTGTAGCAGATAATGTAGCCTTTCCTCTAGAGTTAGCTGATATTAATAAGTCTGAAATTGACAAGAAGGTTACTGAACTGCTGGAACTGGTAGGTTTGGCTGATAAGGCCAATAATTACCCTGCTCAGTTAAGCGGAGGACAGCAGCAGCGGGTAGGAATTGCCCGGGCTTTAGCTAATGATCCGAAGCTGCTGTTATGTGATGAAGCGACTTCTTCTCTTGATCCGGAGACAACTGATGCTATTTTGGATTTAATAAAGGATATCAATCAGCAGTTAGGAATTACAGTTGTTCTAATTACTCATGAGATGGAAGTCATTAAAAAGATCTGTAATAAAGTAGCTGTCCTGGAATCAGGCTCTATTGTTGAACAGGGAGAGACCATGCAGATCTTTATTAATCCGGAACATAAGACTACTAAACGGTTTGTGGAGAATATAGTTAATGCTGATATACCGGAAGAATTCTATCAGCGCAGTAGTGTCCTGGAAGCAGATGCTGATAGATTGATTAAAGTATCCTTTATCGGTGAATCAGTAGGACAGCCGATTATCTCGAAGGTGATTAAAGAATTCGGTGTCGATGCCAATATTCTATATGGAAATATAGATAAGATTCAGGAAGTCCACTTTGGAATTTTATTGATTGAATTAACCGGAAATGATTTTCAAGTTAAACAGACTATTGATTATCTACAACAGCAGGATTTACAGATTGAGGTGATTGAAAATGAACATTCTGTTAAAACAGTTAGTTAGTGATGGAGCTTTATTATGGCAGGGCTTATATGAAACTATCTATATGGTACTTGTTTCAATGGGAATTGCTACTTTATTTGGTATTCCGCTAGGAGTGGCGGTAGTAGTAACAGAGCCGGATAGAGTCTTGGAAAATAAGAAGGTTAATTTTGTCCTGGGAGCAATTATTAATGTTGCTCGTTCTATTCCCTTTATTATCTTGATGGTAGCAATTATTCCTGTTACCCGTCTGTTAGTAGGTACTTCTATTGGTACTACAGCAGCTATTGTACCGCTGGCAGTAGCCGCGATTCCTTTTATCGGGCGGGTAGTGGAGAATTCACTAAAAGAGGTTGATCCGGGCGTTATTGAAGCAGCAGAAGCTATGGGAGCTACACCCTGGGAGATTATCATTAAGGTATTAATTCCAGAGGCTCTGCCGTCTTTAATATTAGGGTTAACACTGACTATTATCAGTCTTATAGGTTTTTCAGCCATTGTTGGAGCAATTGGCGGCGGCGGTTTAGGTGATATAGCAATCAGATATGGTTATCAGCGTTTTCAAGGTGATATTATGTTAAAAACAGTGGTAATTCTGGTTATTTTAGTCCAGGTGATTCAGTCAATAGGTAACTGGCTGGCGAATAGGTTAAATAGAGCAGCTTAAATTAATTTAATTAATGAGGAGTGAGAATTTATGTTAAAGAGTAGAAAAGTTCTAACTGTAATTGGATTATTATTAGTAGTAGCTTTAGCAGCAGGATGCGGTGGTAATCAAACAGCAGAGCCCCAACAAGAAGCAGAAAAGACAGAATTGGTTGTAGGAGCAACGCCGGTGCCCCATGCAGAAATTCTAACTGAGATCAAGCCGCTGTTAGCTGAAGAAGGTATTGAATTAAAGATAAAGGAGTTTACTGATTATGTAACGCCTAATGTTGCCCTGGCTGACGGCAGTATTGATGCTAACTTCTTTCAGCATTTACCGTATCTGAATGACTTTAAGGAAGAGCGCGGACTGGATTTAACTTATACTACTAAGGTTCATATTGAGCCGATGGGTCTTTATTCAGAAAAGATCGAATCGCTGGATGAAATTGAAGAAGGAGCTACTATTGCCTTACCTAATGATGCGACCAATGAAGGACGGGCACTGTTATTATTAGCTGAAAATGGATTAATCAAACTGAATGAAGAGGCAGGAGTTAAGGCAACTCCGGTAGATATTGTAGAAAATCCAAAGGATTTGCAGTTTGAAGAGTTAGAATCAGCCCAGCTGCCTCGAGTTTTACCTGATGTTACAGCGGCGGTAATTAATACTAATTATGCCTTAGAAGGTAATTTAGTACCAACAGAAGATGCTATTATTATGGAAGATAGCCAATCGCCTTATGCTAATGTACTGGCAATTAGGACTGAAGATAAAAACAAAGAAGCACTACAGAAGCTAACTGATGTCTTGACTTCTGAGAAGGTTAAGAAGTTTATTAATGAAGAGTATGGAGGATCAATTGTTCCTACCTTTTAATCAATAAGTGTTAAGTAGTTTACAGGATCTCCTTTATTAGCAAAGGAGATCCTTTTAATTTTAAAGAAGTATAGTATTTAAGATAGCTATTAATTTAAGATTTATTATGGTTGATAATTTAAGGAGGTAGAAGGTTGGGTGATTTAAATAAAGAGGAATTAAAAAGATATACCAGGCAGATTAATTTGGAGGAAATCGGCAGGCAGGGCCAACAGCGTCTGAAGGAAAGCAGTATTTTAGTAGTAGGAGCAGGCGGATTAGGTTCGGCAGCAATCTATTATTTAGCTGCAGCCGGAATAGGACGGTTAGGCATTATTGATTATGATGAAGTAGAGGTCAGCAATCTCCAGCGCCAGATTCTACATACTACAGCTGATATAGGGAGAAATAAGGTTGACTCAGCTAAAGAAAGGATAGAAGAATTGAATCCTCATCTGGAGGTTGTAACTTATGATAGACGTTTGACTGAGGATAATGGAGTTGATTTAGTAAAAGAATATGATCTAGTTGTCGATGCTGTAGATAACTTTACAGCTAGATATTTAGTCAATGATGTCTGTGTTGAGGCTGGAATACCGCTAGTAGAAGCAGCAGTAGAGCAATATGAAGGACAGTTAATGCTGGTGGACAGCAGTCAGGGTCCTTGTTATCGCTGTATCTTTCCTGAAAAGCCTAAGAAGCCTGAAACAGAAGGGGTTGCTATTTTGGGAATTACAGCTGGAACAATAGGAACTCTGCAGGCAACAGAAGCTTTAAAGTTTATTTTGGGAATTGGTGAAACTATGATTGGGAAGCTATTAATCTATGATGGTCTGGATTTATCAATTAGAAAAATAAGAGTCAAGAAGAATCCTGATTGTTTGGTATGTAATACTTAGACAGATTGTCGAGAAAATAATTAGTGAGGAGGATACAGATGAAGAATTCAGATTCAAATTCTAATATAGTCTGGCATGAAGGAAAGATAACTTATGAGGATAGATGTAAGAATTTAGAACAGAAAGGTATAGTAGTCTGGTTTACTGGATTGTCAGGTTCCGGTAAGTCTACTATTGCTGTAGAAGTAGAGAGAGAATTGATCAAAACAGGGAAGGCTGTCTATAGGTTAGATGGAGATAATATACGCCACGGTTTAAATTCTGATCTTGGCTTTTCTGAAGAAGATAGAAATGAGAATATTCGGCGAATAGCTGAAGTGGCTGCTTTAATGAAGGATGCAGGATTGATAACATTGGCTTCTTTTATTTCACCATTCCAGGAGATGAGGAAGTTTGCCTGTAAGAAAGCAGGCGAGGAAAACTTTATTGAGGTTTATGTTAAGGCGGATGTAGAAACCTGTGCTCAAAGAGACCCAAAGGGATTATATGATAAGGCTAAACAAGGAGAAATAGATAACTTTACCGGAATATCCTCTCCCTATGAGGAACCTAAGAATCCGGAGCTAGTAATCGATACAACTAAACTATCCATTCAAGAGTCAGTACAGAAAGTGTTAGCAGAGATTAATGATCTAGTTTAGCAAAATATTAGTATCATATTATTATTGTAATTCACCCCTATGGAATTGATTTTGAGAATAGTTAAAGTGTTTTCGGGATATAATAAACTTGACCATAATTCTCTGATGGATTCTGTTTAATGAGGGGTGAATTATTAGTGAGAGTAAAATTAGAAATTGATGATAGAAAATCGGTTTTGGATATGATTGTACAGAAGGATATGACTATTGGCAGTCTAAAGGATAAGATGGATATGTCCCCGGAAGCTGTTGATCAAGTTATGGTTAATGGAGTTAGAAGATCAGAATATTATTCTTTAAATTCAGGAGACTGGATTACTTTTGAAATAGAAGGAACTACTAAAGGAGATAGTAAGCAGCGAGAATTACAATCAGAGATGGATTAATTCTTTCTATAACGGCAGTTATGCCGTTATATTTTTATTTATATTATTTATTATCTTCTGGAGGTGAAGAAATGAGAGCTATTTTAATTCTATTGGTTTCGTTAGTTCCGGGAATAATCTGGGTTTATTTCTTTTACCGGCAGGATAGGTATGAACCAGAGCCGGTTCGTTTAGTTATTAAAGCCTTTATTTATGGAGGATTAGCCATTATTCCGGTAGCAATAATTGAGTTTCCTTTTGCTGATCAGTTAACTGCAACTACGAATCCTGTGAAGCTGATTTTTTTAGCAGTAGTGATTGTAGGACTGCCTGAAGAATTTTTTAAATTAAGTGCTGTCTACTATGGATTCTATAATTCGGATGAATTTAATGAAGTAATGGACGGCATTATTTATTCTGTCAGTGCAGGTTTAGGTTTTGCAGTAATAGAAAATCTACTCTATACTGTTGTCTTTGGTTATCAGGTAGGAATGATGAGGGCCTTTGTGACTACTTTAGTCCATGCTTCCTTTTCTGGAATAGCCGGTTATTATTTAGGCTTAGCCAAAATGGAGGCTGAGTCTCAGCTTAAATTAATAACTATAGGCCTTGGACAGGCTGTTTTACTACATGGAATCTATGATTTTTTAGTAGTCAGCAATTTAATATCTATGTGGGGAGTTGTCTTTTTAATGCTGGCTTTTTATGTCTATTTAATTAAACTAATCAAAAAAGCTGATGCTATTTCTCCTTTTAAGCCTTAAAGAGTGCAGGAGTTTTGGATTTTGACTAGAAAGATTAGGGAGGGAGTGAAATAATTCGGATTATAAGGAGAGGTTAATTATGTCTAACTTGGATAAGAGTTATGATTTAGCAATTGTAGGTGCTGGTCCAGCTGGAATCTTTACTGCTCTGGAATTGATTAAGCAGGATAGTGGGCTTGATATTTTGATTCTAGAAAAGGGGTCAGATATTGACAGCCGCAGCTGTCCAGCTAAACAGGAGGGGATTAATTGTGTTGGCTGTGATAACTGTTCTATTGTCTGCGGCTGGGGAGGAGCAGGTGCTTTCAGTGATGGAAAGTTAACCTTGTCTCCGGAGATAGGAGGTAATCTAGGCGATTATATTGGTCAGGATAAATTAACTGAATTAGTTGATTATGTAGACCAGGAGTATCTTAAGTTTGGAGCCCCCCAAAAAGTATATAGTGCCAGTCAGGAAGCTTTAGAAGATATTCATTCTCAAGCCACTAAGGCTGAATTGGAGTTTATTCCCTCGAAAATTCGTCATTTAGGTACCGGTTATAGTAAAGAAATTTTGACGGCTATGCGGGACCATCTGCTGGAGAATGGAGTGGAAATTAGAATTGGCGCCTATGTAACAGAGATTATGGCTACTGATGGTCAGGTAGAGGGAGTAAAATTAGCTGATGGACAGAAGATTGCTGCTGATAATGTAGTTGTTGCTCCGGGTCGTGAGAATGCTGAATGGCTGAGCCAGGAGGCTGAAAGAATGGAAATCGATACTACTATCAATCCTGTTGATATCGGGGTTAGAGTTGAGGTTCCATCAGCAGTTTTAGAAGACTTAACTGATAAGGTTTATGAATCAAAATTCATCTATTATAACCCCAGCTTTGATGATAAGATACGGACCTTCTGTATGTGTCCTAACGGAGAAGTAGTAAGTGAGAATAATAATGGATTAATTACTGTTAACGGCCATAGTCATGCTGAAAAGAAGACGGATAATACTAATTTTGCTCTGTTAGTTAGTAAGACCTTTACTGAACCTTTTAAGGAACCTATTACTTACGGAAAGGATATTGCTAAGCTGGCTAATCTATTGGGCGGAGGAATATTAGTTCAGAGATTAGGTGACTTTTTAAATGGCCGTCGTTCTACTGAAAAGAGAATTCAGCGGGGATTAGTGGAGCCGACATTTAAAGATGCAACGCCGGGAGATTTAAGCTTAGTCTTGCCTTATCGACATATGACAGCTATTGTGGAGATGTTAGAGGCCTTAGATGAGATAACACCTGGAATTTATTCGCGCCATACTTTACTGTATGGGGTTGAAGTGAAGTTTTATTCTTCTCGACTGCAGGTACAGGATAACTTAGAGACTAAAATTGATAATCTCTATACTGCTGGTGATGGAGCAGGTATTACCCGTGGTTTAATTCAGGCTTCTGCTTCGGGAGTAGTGATTGCTCGGGATATTTTAGCTGCAGATTAATGTAAAATAAAGGACTTTTTTAATTCTTTTCGGTTGTTATATTATCGATGTTTTCTTTTAAATTAGAAAGCTTCAATAATCCAGTATGCTGTTCAGTAATTATGCCTTGTTTATTAATAAAGACTAGAGTAGGAATTGAATTAATCATCAATTCTTCCGTTAATTCGGTCCTTCTATCGATCAGCAGGGGGAAATTAAGGCTGTTTTCTTCTTTGATTTTCTTGAGTTTGGTTGGTTGAATATTGCCGATAGTAATTCCGTAGATATGAAGCTCTGTTTGGTATTCGGCTTTGAGCTGTTGTAATATTTCAAGCTGCTGCTGACAAATATTTGATTTTGGCAGCCAGAATAAGAGAATAGTCTTTCTATCTATTTCTGTATTAAGGTTAATTGTTCTGTTAGTAGCAGTTTTAATTTCTATGTCAGGAAGTTCAGTCTGCTGTTTGGATTGAGTAAAGAGTTTAGGAGTTAGAATCAAGCTAGTACTTATACCGCTAATAAGGCCTATAATTAATAAGACTAAAATAATTTTTTTCATACTTTCAACTCCTTTTTTACGTAAATTTATTAACCACAAGAAGAAATTAGAACTTCAAATCTGAATATTTTTAGTTTAGAGGAGGCATAACATGGAGATTCTAGATGGTTTAAACCCTCAGCAGAAGAAAGCTGTTAAACATAAAGATGGACCGCTGTTGGTTCTAGCTGGAGCCGGTAGCGGTAAGACTATGGTTTTAACACATCGAATAGCATATTTAATCCAACAATGTAATGTTGAACCTTATAATCTTTTAGCAGTTACCTTTACCAATAAGGCTGCTGAGGAGATGCGGGAGAGAATAGAGAAATTGATTGCTCAGGATAGTGAAGATATCTGGATGAGCACCTTTCATTCAATTGCTGTCCGTATCTTAAGGCGGGAGATTAATAAATTAGGCTATGACCGAAACTTTACTATCTATGATACTACTGATCAACAGGCTTTAATTAAGGATATAATTAAGAACCAGTTAGATCTGGACCCAAAGCAGTTTAAGCCGCGGTCAGTTTTAAATCAGATCAGTAATGCTAAAAATGATTTAATAGATGTATCTGCTTTTCAGCAGGGAGTTGGTAGTTACTTTGAAAGAGTGGTTGGAGAAATTTATGAATCATACCAACAGCAGCTTAAGGAGAATAATGCTTTAGATTTTGATGATCTAATTATGAAGACAGTAGAGCTGTTTGAAGAGTATGAATTAGTTCTGGAGTATTATCAGAACCGCTTTCGGTATATCCTAGTCGATGAGTATCAAGATGTTAACCATGCTCAGTATAGACTAATTAATCTACTGGCTGAAGACCATAAAAATATCTGTGTAGTAGGTGATGATGATCAGGGAATATATGGTTTTCGGGGGGCAGACATCAGTAATATTTTGGACTTCGAAGAGGATTATTCTCAGACAGAAATTATTAAATTAGAACAGAATTATCGATCTACAGAAAGAATACTGGATGCAGCCTATGAGGTAGTGCGGAATAATCGCGGCCGTAAGCCTAAGAAGCTGTGGACTGAAAATGATCAAGGGGCTCCTATCAAGCAGTATAAGGCGCGGGGTGAAACGGAAGAAGCAGAATATATTACTGAAGAAATTATGAAGCTTAGGGAAGAAGAAGCTTTGGATTATGATGACTTTGCTGTGTTATACCGGACTAATGCCCAATCAAGGGTGTTAGAGGAAGTATTTAGGAAACAAGGAATTCCCTATCGTATAATCGGAGGGCTTAAATTCTATGAGCGGAAAGAGATTAAAGATATCTTAGCTTATCTAAGAGTGCTTTATAATCCCAGTGATGATATCTGCCTCCAGCGAATCATTAATGTTCCTAAGCGAGGAATAGGAGCTACAACTGTGGGCCGGTTGAATAATTTTGCTGCTCAACATAATATCAGTCTTTATGAAGCAGTTCAGCGAGTCGAGGAAATAGATTCTATTAACAGCCGCTGTAGTGGACAGGTAAGAAGATTTAATGAACTGATGTCTTATTTTAGACAGAGAGCTGATGAACTTAATGCTTTAGAGCTGACTAAGGAATTATTGGATGAAACTGATTATCTAAAGAATTTACGACAAGAGGATACTGACCAGGCCCGCAGTCGAATAGAGAATATCAAAGAGTTATTAACAGATATTGAGGAATATATTGAGCAAGAAGGTGATATTACTCTCGGCGGTTACTTAGAGGAAGTAGCTTTGATTACTGATGTGGACAATCTGGAAGCTGAAGCATCAGCGGTAGTAATGATGACTCTCCATAGTGCTAAAGGTCTGGAGTTTCCGGTAGTCTTTTTAAGCGGAATGGAAGAAGGATTATTTCCCCACTCCCGCTCCTTTGATGATAAAGAAGCAATTGAAGAGGAGCGGAGGCTCTGTTATGTAGGAATGACACGAGCAGAAGAGAAGCTATACTTGACCCATGCTCTATCGCGTAAGATTTATGGTCAGCGCTCTTATAATCCGGTGTCTAGATTTATAGAAGAGATTCCGCAGCAGTTGTTTTGCACTAATGAAGAGAATGAGCAACAGCATAGTGATAAATCCCAGCCGGAATATACTGTTGGTGACCAGGTTAAACATCCTGAATGGGGAACAGGTAGGATTGTTAATACCGAAGCGAGCGGTCAAGATTTACAGGTAGCAGTTGCTTTTCCTGATCAGGGAATCAAGAAGTTATTGGTAGCTTATGCTTCTTTAGAAAAAGTGAATTAAGTAAACTAATTTATAAAAGTATGGTGTTTATTTTACAACACCATGCTTTTATTATTTTAAGAAAGAGGAGGTTGCTACTTATCTAAATATCCTTTATAATTGATGTTAAAATAATTAAGAGGTGATTGGAATGGCTGAAGATGAGACATTAGAACAGGAAATGAAGAAGTTGATTAATAAGTTAAATAAATATAATTACCATTATTATGTTTTAGATGATCCGTTAGTAAGTGATAAAGAATATGATCAGCTGTATGATAGGCTAGTTGAGTTAGAGGAAGAAACCGGAAAGGTATTATCCGGTTCGCCGACACAGCGGGTAGGAGCTGAACCGCTGGATGAATTTGATTCCCATCAGCATTTAGCACCGCTGTGGAGTCTGGATAAGGCCCAGACTGGGGGAGAGCTGCGTGATTGGGATGAGCGGATAAGGAGATTGATTGCTGATTATAATCGCGAGCATCCGGAAAATCCGCTGCCCGAGCCGCTCTATACTGTGGAATATAAATTCGATGGTTTGACGATTAACCTTACTTATGAGGAGGGAGAGCTGGTTCAGGCAGCTACTAGAGGAACCGGTGAAGTAGGAGAAGCAATTTTAGAACAGGTAAAGACAATTAAGACTATTCCTCTTCAGATTCCTTTTAAAAGTGGTAAATTAGAAGTGCAGGGGGAAGGAATTATGCGGCTCTCGGTTCTGGAAGAATATAATCAGCAGGCTGAAACTCCACTTAAAAATGCCCGCAATGCTGCTGCTGGAGCTTTGCGTAATTTAGATCCGAAGGTGACTGCTGAACGCAATCTCGATGCTTTTTTTTATAGTATCGGCTATTATGAAGGTATTGAGTTTGATACTCATTTAGAGATTTTAGATTTTCTGCGTGAGAATCGATTTATGGTCAATGATTATCTCAAGACTTTTGATGAGATAGAAGATGTAATTGAAGAGATGGAGACTATAGAAGAGAAAGTAGATGACCTGGATTACTTAGTTGATGGAATGGTTATTAAGGTTAATGATCTCAGGACCCAGGAAGTATTAGGTTATACTGCTCGAGCACCCCGCTGGGCTATAGCTTACAAGTTTGCCGCTAAAGAAGTAACGACTACTCTGCTGGATGTTAAATGGCAGGTAGGTAGAACCGGTAAGCTGACTCCAGTAGCTTTACTTGAGCCGGTGGATATTGAAGGAGCTACAGTTAGCAAGGCTACTTTGAATAACTGGGATGATATTCAACGAAAGGATGTAGCTAAAGGATGTCGGGTCTGGCTTAGGCGTTCAAATGATGTAATTCCGGAGATTATAGGCCGGGTGGAGACAGAAGAAATCGAAGAAGTAGAGGAGATAGCTAAACCAGAAGAATGTCCAGACTGCGGCAGCAGCTTAGTCCAAGATGGGGTCCACCTCTTTTGTCCTAATTCGTTATTCTGCAAACCCCAGTTGGTGGCTAGAGTGGCCCACTTTGCCAGCCGTGATGCTTTAGAGATTGAAACTTTTAGTGAAAAGACGGCGGAAAAGTTATATGAAGAACTTGGTCTGCGGGATATTGCTGATCTTTATGATATAGAATATGAAGAACTGCTGGAGTTAGAGGGCTTTGGCGAACAGAAGGCTGAGAATTTAATTGATGCTCTTGAGGAGAGTAAGGATGTGGAGTTATCCTCTTTCATCTACGGTTTAGGTGTGCCCAATGTGGGAACCAGGACAGCTGAATTATTGGCTGATAAATTCAAGTCGCTGGAGAGATTAATGGAGGCAGATAAAGAAGAGTTAGTTGAAATTAATGGTATTGGGGAAGTAGTTGCAGAAGAAATAGTTGATTTCTTTGCTGATGAGAATATTCAAGGAAGCATTCAGCGGATGTTAGAAGCCGGAGTAGAGCCTAATTATGAAGCAATTGAGGAGGTTCAAGAGGACAGCCCTTTTGTGGACCAGACGATAGTAATGACCGGTTCACTACCCGGTCTAACCCGTAGTGAGGCTAAAGAGAAGATTAAAGCCTTAGGCGGTAAGGTAACCAGTAGTGTCAGCGGTAATACTGATATCTTGATTGTTGGTGAGAATCCCGGTTCTAAACTGGATAAGGCCCGCCAGTTGGAGATTAGAATTATTGAAGGGGAAGAGTTAATAGAACTATTGGAATAATTAAAGCTAAAGAAGTAAAAGCTAACTAAGAGGGAGTCCGTTTACTTTTGTTGCTTCAATTGAAAGCCTATGTTATAATAATGAAAGATGCCAACGTATATATTCAGGAAGGGGTGGTGGAATTAATGAAGATAGATGAAACTACTGTAGAAAAAGTTGCTATGTTGGCTAGACTGGAATTGGATGAAGATAAAAAAGAGGAAATGACAGAACAGTTAAATGATATTCTGGAATATGCAGATAAACTGAATGAACTGGATACAGAAGATGTTGAGCCGACTGCTCATGCTCTGCCGATTAAGAATGTCTTTCGAGAAGATAAAGTTGAAGAGTCTTTGGATCGAGAAGCGGCATTGAAGAATGCTCCAGAAAGAGAAGATGGTTCATTTAAGGTACCACAGATTATAGATAATGATGAGTAAATTCGGTTAAAGGAGGGATTGGGATGAAATTATATGAACTAACGGCCCATGAATTAAATGAACGATTAATAGCAGGTGAGGTTAGTGCTCAAGAGATAGTTGAATCTGTTTATCAACGGATTGATGAAGTAGAAGATGATGTTCAGTCCTATATAACATTAACCAAAGATGAAGCATTAAAACAAGCCAAGGAAGTTGATGAAAAGTTAGCTAATGGTGAAGAAGTTAATTCTTTAGCAGGAATTCCGGTAGCTATAAAGGATAATATGTGTACTAAAGGAGTTAAGACTACCTGTGCTTCTAATATCTTACATAATTTTGAACCGCCTTATAATGCTACTGTAGTGGACAAGCTGAATGAAGTCGATACGGTAATGACCGGCAAGACAAATTTAGATGAGTTTGCTATGGGATCATCTACAGAAAATTCCGGCTTCTTTACTACTAAAAACCCCTGGGATTTAGATTATGTACCAGGCGGTTCCAGTGGAGGTTCAGCTGCAGCTGTTGCTGCTGGCGAAGCAGTTATCTCTTTAGGTTCGGATACAGGAGGTTCTATTAGACAGCCGGCTTCCTTATGTGGAGTAGTAGGTATGAAGCCGACTTATGGTTTTGTTTCGCGGTATGGTTTAGTAGCCTTTGCCTCATCTTTAGATCAGATCGGTCCTTTCAGTCGGGATGTTACTGACTGTGCGCTGGCCTTAAACTGTCTTTGCGGCCATGATCCACAGGATTCCACTTCAGTTGAACGAGAAGTACCTGACTTTACTGAATCTTTAGTAGATGATGTTTCCGATATGAAGATTGGAGTGCCTAAGGAATATTTTGGGGAAGGGATAGATGGTGAAGTAGAAGAAGCTGTTCAGTCGGCTATTGACAAGTTAGAAGAATTAGGTGCAACCTGTGAAGAGGTTTCGCTGCCCCATACTGAGTATGCTCTGCCAGCCTATTATCTCATTGCTCCGGCAGAAGCCAGTTCTAATCTGGCCCGCTATGATGGAGTAAGATATGGATATCGAAATGAAGAAGCCGATGGATTAGTTGATATGTTTAAGCTGACAAGAAGTGAAGGATTCGGTGATGAGGTACAGCGTAGAATTATGTTAGGAACCTACGCTTTAAGCTCTGGTTATTATGATGCTTATTATCTAAAGGCCCAGAAGGTAAGAACCTTAATTAAGCAGGATTTTGAAGAAGCTTTTGCTGACTATGATGTCTTGATTTCACCGACTTCACCGACTACTGCTTTTAAAATAGGCGAGAAGAGTGATGATCCATTACAGATGTATATGTCTGATCTATGTACAATTCCTGCTAATTTGGCCGGACTACCTGGAGTCTCCATCCCCTGTGGGTTCGATAGTGCAGGATTGCCGATCGGACTACAGATATTGGGTGATCACTTTGCTGAAGAGAAATTAATTCAGGTTGCTTATACATTTGAACAGAATACTGACTTTGATACAAGAGCGGAACTGTAATTTAAATTGTGGAGGTGGAAAGAATGCTTGCAGATTATGATATAACTATCGGATTGGAAGTTCATGCCCAGTTAGATACTGAGACCAAGATATTCTGTAGCTGTAGCACAGAATTTGGGGCTGAACCGAATGTACATACCTGTCCTGTCTGTTTAGGACTTCCGGGTGTGCTGCCGGTATTGAATAAAAGAGCCGTTGAGTATGCAGTTAAAGCAGGACTTGCCTTAAACTGTGAGATTGCTGATTTCAGTAAATTTGATCGTAAAAATTACTTTTATCCTGACTTACCGAAGGCTTATCAGATTTCTCAGTATGATTTACCTCTCTGTGAGGACGGATATATCGATGTAGAGCCGGAAGAAGGTGATGCAGTTAGAGTAGGAATTAATCGGATTCATATGGAGGAGGATGCCGGAAAGTTAGTCCATGATGGTACTATTACTGATTCAGAAGGCAGTTTAGTCGACTACAACCGGGTAGGAACGCCATTGATTGAGATTGTAACGGAACCAGATATTGAGTCGCCGGCTCAAGCTGTTGCCTATCTTAAGAAATTAAAGAGTATTCTAGAATATTTAGAGGTATCTGACTGTAATATGGCCGAGGGATCACTGCGCTGTGATGCCAATGCATCTATTAAGCCTAAAGGGGAAGCAGAGTTAGGAGTTAAGACGGAGCTTAAGAATATGAACTCCTTTAAGGCCATTGAACAGGCATTAACCTATGAGATTAAACGGCAGAAGAAAATTTTAGACTCTGGCAAAGAAGTAATCCAGGAGACTAGAACCTGGGATCCGGAAGCAGAAAAGACCTACTCTATGCGCGGTAAAGAAGAAGCCCATGACTACCGCTACTTCCCTGAGCCTGACTTAGTGCCGCTGGAAATTGAGCAAGAGTGGTTAGAAGAGATTAGAGAGACAATTCCCGAACTGCCTAATGTACGCCGTAAACGGTTTATAGAGGAGTTAGGCCTGCCGGAATATGATGCTCAGGTCTTGACTGATTCTAAATCGATTGCTGATTTCTTTGAAGCTACAGTTGCCGAGCATAATGATCCTAAGAGTGTCAGTAACTGGATGATGGGAGATATGATGCGGCTTCTAAATGAAGAAGGTTTAGAGATAGATGAGGCCGAAATTACTCCAGCAGGTTTAGCAGAAATGTTGGAGCTGTTGGATGATGGTACAATTTCTAATAAGATTGCCAAAACAGTATTTGAAGAGATGTTTAAGACCGGTAAAGATCCAGAGGATATTGTTGAAGATAAGGGATTAAAACAGATTAGTGATGAGGGTGAATTAGGTAATGTAATTGATGAGGTAATTGAGGATAATCCTGATGCTGTAGAAGATTATCAAGGCGGAAAGGAACAAGCTATTGGTTATTTAGTAGGTCAGGTGATGCAGGCTACTAGGGGTAAAGCCAATCCTCAGTTAGCTAAAGAAATGTTAAGAGAAAAATTAAACCAATAATCTTTTAGCTAGGTAGGAGGAATATAAATGAAGAATGTAACTTTGATTCCTGGAGATGGGATTGGACCTGAAGTATCACAGGCAGTGCAGAAAGTTATTGAAGCAGCAGGAGTCGAGATTGAGTGGGAAGAAGCCAATGCTGGAAAGGGAGTAATGGAGGAGTATGGAACTCCTCTACCGGATGAAGTACTGGATTCTGTTCGTAAGAATAAAGTGGCTTTAAAGGGGCCGATTACTACTCCGGTCGGCAGCGGTTTTAGAAGTGTAAATGTAGCTATTAGAAAGAAGTTAGATCTGTATACCAATCTGCGTCCGGTAAAGACATATGAAGGAGCACCGACTAAATTTAAGGATGTTGATTATGTTGTCTTTCGCGAGAATACCGAAGGTCTGTATGCCGGAATTGAACATAAGGTAGGCGAGGATGCTGCTGAAAGTATTAAGATTACTACGCGGCAGGCCTCAGAAAGAATTGTTAAAGCAGCTTTTGAATATGCCCAGCGTGAGAATCGGAAGCTGGTGACTGCGGTACATAAAGCCAATATTATGAAGTTAAGTGATGGATTATTTCTGGAAGTAGCCAGGGAGGTAGCTGAGGAGTATCCGGAGATTGAATTCAATGACCGCATTGTTGATAATATGTGTATGCAGTTGGTGCAGTATCCAGAGGAGTATGATGTATTGGTTATGCCTAACCTCTACGGCGATGTGATTTCTGATTTAGGTGCTGGATTGATCGGCGGTTTAGGTTTAACGCCGGGGGCTAATATCGGCGACGAGATAGCTGTCTTTGAAGCAGTTCACGGCAGTGCTCCTGATATAGCTGGTGAGAATAAAGCTAATCCAATTGCTTTATTATTATCCGGAGTTTTGATGCTGCGGCATTTAAAGGAAACCGACGCTGCTGATAGAATAGAGGCGGCTGTAGCAGATGTCTTAGCTGAAGGACAGACCTTGACAGGAGATTTAGGTGGGAATGCTACTACTACGGAAATTACAGAAGCGATTATAGATAGATTATAATTTGATTTAAAATATAGTATTAATATAATATTATTGATGGTCCAACACTACCTAATGACTACTAGGTAGTGTTATTTTTATAGAAGGAGAGGATAAATAGTGACAGAATCAAAACCGGTTACAGTAGGAGATAGAGTAGTAATTGAATTAGAAGATTTAGCCTACGGCGGTGATGCAGTAGGTAGAAAAGACGGTTTTGCTATCTTTGTACCGCAGGGAGTGCCAGGAGAGATAGTTAACATGGAGATTACTCAGGTGAAGCAAAGCTATGCCCATGGAGAGATTATTGAAGTTGTGGAATCAGCGCCTGAAAGAATCACCGGTGACTGTAAAGTAAATGGAGTCTGCGGCGGCTGTCAGCTTCAGCATATCGATTATCAGGCCCAACTGGAATATAAACAAGAGATGGTTAAGGATAATATCGAGAGAATAGGCGGCCTATCAGATGTAGATATTAAACCGGTGCTGGGGATGGAGCATCCTTACTTTTACCGCAATAAGGCCCAGTTTCCTGTTGGAGTTAAAGATGAAGATGTAGTTACTGGATTCTATGCTCCTGGTAGTCACGAAATTATAGATACTGAGGAATGCTTAATTCAGCATCAGCTGATTAATCGAGTTATAAGCAAGGCGGTTGAACTAGTAGAAAAGCATGAAATTTCTATTTATGATGAGGATAGCCACAGCGGCCTGCTGCGCCATTTAGTTGTTAGAGTTGGCGTCTGCACTAACCAGGCTATGTTAGTCTTTGTGATCAATGGACAGAGAATTCCTGGCCAACAGAGGCTGGCTGAAGAGCTGATGGCTGAAATTCCAGAGTTAGTCAGTATTCAAAATAATATTAACCGCCAGAAGACAAATGTTATTTTGGGAGCCAAAACTTATTCTTTAGCGGGAGAGAGTAAGATAATAGACTATATCGGAAGTATTAGATATCAGATTTCAGCCCAGTCTTTCTTTCAGGTTAATACATTACAGGCTAAAAAACTTTATGATCAGATTTTAGAATATGCTGATTTAAGCGGAGAGGAAACAGTAGTTGATGCGTATTGTGGCATCGGTTCTATTTCTTTATACTTAGCTCAGGCAGCTAAGCAGGTATACGGTATCGAGGTTGTTTCTCAGGCGATTGATGATGCTAAAGAGAATGCAGAACTGAATAATATAGATAACTGTTATTTTAAAGTAGGGAAGGTACGAAAGATACTGCCTAAATTAAAAAGTAACGGGCTAAACCCAGAGGTTATAGTAGTGGATCCTCCGCGCAAGGGCTGTCATGAAGAGGTTTTAGAGACATTTTTGGAACTAAAGCCGGAGCGAATTATCTATGTATCCTGTAAACCCAGCAGTTTAGCTAGAGATTTAGAGCAGCTGACTGCTGCTGATTATGAAGTAGAAGAGATTCAGCCGGTAGATATGTTTCCCCAGACTTATCATATCGAAGCAGTAGCTAAGATAGTTCGCACTTAATTATCTTAATTATTACTCTTGACTGTTGTATTTAAATATTATATTATTTAGATAATGACATTAATTAATTTGATTATTATAGGAGGATAAGAAGAATGCAGGATATTGAAGTAGATAGTGAGCTTTTATGTTCTAAAGCAAAGATTTTAAAAGCATTATCCCATCCTGCTAGGTTATGTATTGTAAAGAGATTGCTAAAGGTAGACAGCTGTAATGTATCTGATCTACAGACCTGTATGGAGATGCCTCAGTCTACTGTTTCCCAGCATCTGGCTAAATTAAGAAATGCCGGAATTATCAGTGGGGAACGTAACGGGGTTGAAATCAATTATTCAGTAGTTTCTGATGATGCGCAGGGAATTATTAATGTGTTATTTGAGTAATATTTTTTATAGATCAAGGATAAGCTATTAATTAGATTATCTCTCCGGTATTATTTATACTGGAGAGATTCTTTAAAATAGATTATATCGTATAATCACTATATTTTGATTTTAAAATTAAAAGGAGGGCTAGATATGGGAAATAAAGTTTTAATTGTTGGCGGTGTAGCTGGTGGAGCCAGTACTGCTGCTAGGCTGCGTCGAATGGATGAAGAGGCAGAAATAATTATTTTTGAACAGGGGCCGCATATTTCTTTTGCTAATTGTGGGCTGCCGTATCATATTGGTAAGGTAATTGAGGAACGGGAGAAATTATTAGTCCAGACTCCTGAAGCTATGGAAGCTAGATTTAATGTTGAGGTCCGAATTAAGAATAAAGTAGTAAAGATTGACCGAGCTAATCAGGAATTAGAAGTTAAGGATTTAGAGTCTGATGAAACTTACCGGGAAGATTACGATTATGTAGTGTTATCTCCAGGAGCTGATCCAATTAAACCTCCAGTGCCAGGGGTTGATGGTGATAGGATCTTTACTTTACGGAATATTCCTGATACTGACGAGATTAAAGGTTATGTTGATCAACATAAGCCTGATAGTGCTGTAGTAGTTGGCGGAGGATATATCGGTGTAGAAATGGCAGAGAACTTACATGAACGAGGACTTGATGTTTCAATAGTAGAGTTAGCACCACAAGTTTTAGGTCCGCTTGATAGAGAGATGGCTGCTCAGGTACATAACCACTTACGAATGAAAGGAATTGAGCTATATTTAGATAATGGAGTAGCTGGTTTGGCTGATCAAGAGGATAAAAAGAAAGTTAGTTTATCCAATGGAGAAGAATTAACTACTGATTTAGTTATTATGGCTGCTGGAGTCAGCCCTAATACTGAATTAGCCCAGAAGGCAGGTTTAGAAATTGGTGAAACTGGTGGGATTAAGGTTAATGATTATTTACAGACTTCTGATCCTAATATCTATGCTATTGGAGATGCCATTGAAGTTACTGATGCTGTAACTAGTAATCCAGCCTATATTCCGTTGGCTGGTCCAGCTAATAAACAGGGACGGATTGTAGCCAATAATTTAACAGGAGCTAAAGAGAAGTTTCCAGGAAGTCAAGGTACTGCTATAGCTAAAGTCTTTGATTTAACAGTTGCTGGAACTGGTAATAATGAGAAGCAGCTTACAGAAGCGGATATAGATTATGAAGTCTCTTATATTAATAAGAAGAATCATGCTGGTTACTATCCTGGAGCAGTGCCAATGACTCTTAAAATTTTATTTACTCCTGATGAAGGTAGGTTGTTAGGAGCTCAAATTGTAGGTTATGAGGGAGTAGATAAACGAATTGATGTCTTAGCTACTGCGATTAGATTTGAGAAGACAGTTTTTGATTTACAGGATTTAGATTTAGCTTATGCACCGCCGTTTGGTTCTGCTAAAGATCCGGTTAATATGGCTGGCTTTGCTGCGGGAAATATTCTCAATGATAAAGTTGATGTTATTCACTGGCACCAGATTGATGAGTTAGCTGATGATGCTATTCTGTTAGATGTTAGAGAAGAAGTAGAAGTTAAATTAGGCCAAATTGATGGTTCAGTCAATATTCCGCTAAATAGTCTGCGGGATAGATTAGAGGAATTGGATAAAAGTAAAGAAGTAGTTGTTTACTGTGCTGTCGGTTTACGAGGGTATATTGGAGCTAGAATCTTAATGCAGCATGGCTTTGAAAATGTTAAGAATTTAGCTGGTGGTTATAAGTTATATAGTGCAGTACAAAAAGATGAACAAGGAATAATTGATGATTCAACAACTCCTGAAGGTGAAAGGTTAACCAGTATTTCTAATCCAGAAGAGGGTCAACAGGCTGAGGAAGAAATTGAAAAAACTACTTCTGAGTTGTAAATAAGAAAGATTTATTGTATAATTATAGCATGATAAGGAGGGAGTAGTTAAGTAATGGAAGATAAATTAAAGCAGATTTTAGAAGGTTATAAAGAAAGAGCTTTAGAACGTAAAGAAACTTATGATTTACTACCGAGGCCATTGACTGCTAAAGAAGTTGAAGGATTAATTGAGGGATTAAAAGTTGATGGATTAGATATGAATAAGTTAATTGTAAGGCTGTTGAGTGAAGAAGTGAGAAGAGGAACCTTTCCTTCATCTTATGTTAAAGCTGAGGGCTTGGCTAAAGTAGTAAAGGATGAGATTGAATCGGATTATTTAAGCTCTAGAGAAGCGCTGGAGCTTTTGGCTGATATGAATGGTGGAGCAGCTACTAATGAATTAATAGATATATTGAAGGCTGGATTATTTAAAGAAGAGATAACTAACATCTTACAGAATACAGTCCTGGTTAATGAAGAGGAATTCTCTGAGCTAGCCCAGATGGCTAACCAAGATAAAGCGGCCCAAAGGATTATCAAAAGCTGGGCTGAAAGAGAGTTTGCTGAGGACTGGCAGCTTGAGAATGCTTATCAGGGAGTCTCAATTAAGGTAGGCGATAATCTGACTACCGGTCATTTAAGTCCTTCTAAGAGGGCCGATAGCCGGACTGACCATCCGCTCCATGCACAGTATATTATGGAAGGCAGAGAGGATGAGGCTGACTTTTTGGATCGGTTGGAAGATTTAAAAGAGCAGGCCGATAATGTGATCTTTGTTGCCGGAGCAGCTTTAGGAGAAGGATCCTCTCGTAAATCGGCTACCTATACTATGTTACAGATTCTGGGTGAACCAGTGGATGGAGAACCAGAAAAGAAGGCCGGGGGAGTAGTAGTGGCCAAAAGCTTTGCTCCAATCTTTAAGAATTCTTTGGTAGCTTCTGGTATGCTGCCGGTTGAGTGTGATACAGATGTAATTAATGAAGGTGATGAATTAAAGATAGATATTGAGGCTAGAAAGTTAATTATTAATGGTGAGCAGGAATTAGATATTAAGCTGCCGATTCAGTTTAAGCTAAATAAGATTGCTGCCGGAGGAATGACTTACTTTGATGCCGGCAATGAACTGCAGAAGTGGGCTGTGGAGTACTGTCGAGAGAATGGTATCGATTTTGATGAGAGTAAATTACCTAAAGGGGCTCAACCGGAAGATGAAAAGCCGCCTCAGACATTGGCCCAGAAGATTGTAGGTCTGAATAGATTAGACGGTAAGGAGACTATTCTACCTGGTGAGACGGCTACAGTGAGGATTAGAGGAGTCTATTCTCAGGATACAACAGGGCCGATGACTCTTGATGAGTATCAGTCGATGGCCGGCGGAGACTTTGGGGCTGAATTTGTAGTCCAGTCGCTCTGTCATACTGGCGAATGTCCATCGACAGAAGAGAGGGATAGACACCAGTTTATTGATGAATTCGTGACTGAACGCGGCGGTGTCTGTTTAGAACCCGGCGAAGGAATTATCCATACTATCGGTAACCGGTTTGTACTGCCGACAGATGTAATCGTCGGCGGCGATTCTCATACCCGGACTCCGCGCGGTGTTTCATTCCCTGCTGCCTCCGATATTGTAGCTGGAGCTATGAAGTACGGCAAGCAGGATTTGACGATGGATGAATCAGTTAGGGTTATCTTTAAAGGAGAGCCTAAGAAAGGCATTACAGCGCGGGATTTAGTTTCTACGTTAGTTACTTATGCTGAAGAGACAGTTGGCAAGGAAATCTATAACGGCCGGATTATTGAGATGGAAGGTGTGGAATTCTTAAATTCTGATGAACGCTATATTTTAACTAATGCAGTAGCTGAACGGAGTGCTTCGGCGGGAGTTATTCCTTCTGATGAGACTACTTTGGATAGACTTGAGGATAATTTAGAGTATCTTAAGTCCAGACCTGATGCTGATGAATCTCCTTCGGTTAAGAATGCTATTGCAGCTATAGAAGAGTTTTTAACCGATCCGGTCTTACTTGAAGCTGATGAAAATGCAGAATATGCAGCTACAATTGAGATTCCGCTGGATGAAGTGGAGGAACCATTAGTAGCAAAACCGCATCATCCGGATAATGTAGCTCCACTTTCGGAAGTGGCTGAAACTGAGCTGGATGAAGTCTTTATCGGCAGCTGCGTCGGCGGTGATCTGGAAGGGATTCGAGCAGCAGCTAAAATTGTTGACGGCTATCAAGTACCTCATGGAGTTAATTTTGTTGTTTCGCCGGCGGCGAGGGATATCTATAATGAACTGGCGGCTGACGGCAGCTTGGCGAAGTTAACGGAAGCTGGAGCCACAGTGATTATGCCGGGTTGTGGTCTCTGTATGGGGAATAAAAGGCGGATCGGATCTGGTGCAACTGCTTTGACAACAACGACTCGTAATTATCAGTCTCGCATCGGACCGGCTGATTCTAAGACTTATCTCGGTAGTGCCTATGTAGCTGCTATGGCAGCTGTATTAGGTGAAATTCCAACAGCAGAAGAGTATTTTGAGATGTTTTAATAAACTGTTAATAATGATTGCAAAAAGGACTATAACTTGATATAATTAAAAAAGTAAAAATCAAAAGTGAATATTCGGTAGTTGCTGGGGGAGCTCTGTAAGGGCTGAGAAGGAGATATAATCTCTTGACCCCTTGAACCTGATCTGGATAATACCAGCGAAGGGAAGTGTGTGGGTTGAGTTTATTAAGCACAGATTTCCTAGCTGGAAATCTGTGCTTTTTTATTTTATTTAAAAAGAAGTACAGAATCTGTTAGGAGAGGATAGAGGATGAAACAGGTATTAACAATTGCTGGTTCTGATTCGGGAGGGGGAGCCGGAATCCAGGCTGATTTAAAGACGATGACTAGATTCAAAGTCTACGGTGCTTCTGTTATTACTGCAGTTACTGCGCAGAATACTCTAGGGGTACAGGGCGTTAAAGCTTTAAACGGTAGTTTTGTAGCTCAGCAGTTGGATTCTGTAGTGGAAGATATTGATTTTGCAGCTGTTAAGACAGGAATGTTGGCTAATGGAGAGATTATTAATGCTGTAGCAGATAAGATTGAGGAGTATCATCTGAGCAACTTAGTAGTTGATCCGGTATTGGTGGCTACCAGTGGAGATCTACTGCTTGCTCAAGAGGCAATTTCTACTTTAAAGGAGCAGTTAATTCCACGAGCTAAAGTAATTACTCCTAATTTAGATGAGGCTAAAGTATTGACTGGTAGGAAGAAGACAGAGCAAGTCAGTTTAAAGCAGTTAGTAAAAGAACTGCATCAGTTTGGAGCAGATTATGTCTTAGTTAAAGGAGGCCACAGCCGGGATGAACTAGCCCGGGATTTATTATATGACGGCAATGATGTAATTGAGTTTACAGCTGAGAGAATTGATACCGATGATACTCACGGCACAGGCTGTACTCTATCAGCGGCTATAGCCAGCAATTTAGCTTTGGGTTATGGATTAGCTGAAGCAGTTAAACGGAGTAAAGACTTCATTACGGAGGCAATTAGAAGCGGCTGTCAGATAGGCAGCGGTAGTAATCCAGTGAACCACTTAATTGATTATGGGGAGGAGTAGCTGTGGAGGATTGGGATCTATACTTGGTTACAGAAGAAGAATTATCATCTGGTAGATGCACACTGGAAGTAGTTAAAGCTGCAATCAATGGTGGAGTAGATCTGATTCAGTTGAGGGATAAAGGAAAGGATCTAGCCTATCGCTATGAACTTGGGCTTAAGATTAGAGAACTGACGGCTGAAGCGGGAGTGGACTTGATTATCAATAACAGAGTTGATCTAGCTTTGGCTCTTGAGGCTGATGGTGTGCATTTAGGTCAGGATGACCTACCTCTCAAAGCAGCACAGAAGCTACTGCCTGAGGATAAGATAATCGGAATTTCGGCCTCTACTGTAGAAGAAGCTCTACAGGCTGAAGCAGGGGGAGCCGATTATTTAGGAGTAGGCTCTATATTTGCTACTGATTCTAAAGATCTAAAAAATGATAGATCAGCAGTAGGTCTGAATAGATTGGCTGAAATTAAGTCTAAGGTTGATATTCCGGTAGCAGCAATTGGCGGTTTGAATCAGGATAACATCAGTGAAGTGATTGCTGCTGGCGCTGACGTTATATCTGTTATCTCTGCTGTGACTCAAGCTGAGGATATTGAGTGGAAGACTGAGGAGTTAAAAGGAATAATTAAAGAAGCAAAGAAAGGGAGGTGATAATATGCAGGAGACATTGAGCAGAATTAGAGAAGAGAAGCCCTTAGTACATCAGATTACTAACTATGTTACAGTCAATGATGCAGCCAATATAACTCTTTACTGGGGCGGACTGCCGGTGATGGCTGATGCTAAAGAGGAAGTAGCGGAGATGGTGCAGGCAGCTCAGGCTTTAGTATTAAATATTGGCACCTTAAACCAGAGACAGGTTAGCAGTATGATCAAAGCTGGAAAACAGGCTAATAGGTCAGGAATACCAGTGATTCTTGACCCTGTTGGAGTTGGAGCTACTACTTTTAGGACCGAAACGGCTCGTCGAATATTGGATGAATTGCAGGTAGCAGTAATTAAGGGCAATCAGGGCGAAATAAGTATTCTGGCTGAAGGACAGGGCGAAGTTAGAGGTGTAGAGTCTGTAGGTGATTATGAAGAACTTGTAGCCAATGCTCAAGGGTTGGCTGCAGCAGAGGAAGCAGTAGTGGTAGTTTCGGGCACTAAAGATATTGTAACTGATGGAGAAACAGTTTATAAAGTCAATAACGGCCATCCATTATTGGGAGAGATAGTAGGTACCGGCTGTATGTTGGGCAGTACTTTAGGAGTATTTACTGGAGTAAGTGATGATTATTTAGCAGCTAGCCTAACGGCAGTAACAGCTTACGGAATAGCAGGTGAGATAGCTAGTAAAAAAGCATCTAAACCGGCCAGTTATAAGACTGCTTTTATGGATAGTATTAGTGAACTGACAGATGAAACAGTAATTAATCATGAAGAGATAACTAAACTTTAGGAGGTAGAAAAATGACCCAGATGACTGAAGCAAAAGCAGGCAGGATAACAGCAGAGATGAAACAGGTAGCTAACAAAGAAGGAGTTAGTGCTGAATTTATTAGAGAGCAGATAGCCGCAGGCAAAATTGTAATTCCAGCCAATAAGAATCATCAACATTTAGATCCTAACGGCTTTGGTGAAGGATTAACTACTAAGGTCAATGCTAATTTTGGAACTTCGGAAGATTATCCGGAAGTGGATAAGGAGTTGGAGAAGTTAGAAGCTGCTGTGGAAGCTGGAGCTGATGCAGTAATGGACCTATCTACTGGCGATAAGATAACAGAAACTCGGCAGGCTATTTTAGCTGAAGCTGAAGTGCCGCTGGGAACTGTACCGATCTATCAGGCTACAGTTGAGACGCTGCAGGATGATAAAGCAATTGTAGATCTGACTGTTGATGATCTATTTGGAGTGATTGAAAAGCAGGCTCAAGATGGGGTGGATTTTATTACTGTCCACTGTGGTTTAACTTTAGAAACGATTCGTCATCTAAAAGAAGAAGGTAGAGTAACTGATATAGTAAGCCGGGGCGGTTCCTTTATTACCGGCTGGATGCTGCATAATGATGCTGAAAATCCCTTATATGAATATTATGATCGATTACTGGAGATAGCCTATGAGTATGATGTTACTCTTAGCTTAGGCGATGGTCTGCGGCCGGGATCTTTGGCCGATGCCACTGACCGCAGTCAGATTCATGAATTATTAGTTTTAGGAGAGTTAGTAGATAGAGCCCGCGAGGCTGATGTTCAGGTGATGGTGGAAGGACCTGGACATGTGCCCTTTGATCAGATAGAGACTAATATTCAATTACAGAAGGAACTCTGTAAAGGTGCTCCTTTCTATGTGTTAGGCCCCTTAGTGACAGATATTGCTGTTGGTTATGATCATATAGCTGCTGCTATCGGCGGAACTATGGCTGCCAGCTGTGGCGCTGATTTTTTATGTTATGTCACTCCGGCTGAGCATATCGGCTTACCTAATATAGAGGAGGTACGAGAAGGAGTTATTGCTACAAAGATTGCTGCTCACTCTGCTGATATCGCTAAAGGAAATTCTAGTGCAAAAAAACAGGACTTGCAGATGGCTGAGGCCCGTAAAGCACTGGATTGGGAACAGCAGATTGAACTGGCCATTGATTCGAAGAAGGCTAAAGAATCACGAGCGGCTCATAATCAAGAGATACAAGATGAAGATGCCTGCAGTATGTGTGGTTCTTACTGTGCTATGAAAATAGTAGATGAAGCGTTATAGTGTTATCTATTTTAATCTAGAAGTATGAAATATAAAATCAGGTAAGGTAATTTTGTTAGGGAAGATCATTAAGCTGCAACAAGCTATAAGTAATTAATTATATTTTTTATAATATGATATTATTTTACTGATATAGATAAAAGTAATAAAATATGAGTACAGTAGTCTTTTAAAGTTAATTAGGAAGAAATCTTCGGGAGGGATAAGAGTTGACTGAAAAGGTTTTATTGTTGGTAGAAGAAAATGGAGATATCAGAATGGCTTCAGTTGATGCTGGGATTAATTTAGGTATGATTGCTCAGGAGGAAGGTTTAAAGAAAGTACGGGTCGAACGGGGAGAGTTTGAGGGGCAGATATTAAATAACCTAGATGAATATGAGTATGACTTTGATAAAGGAAGAATAGTTAAGCGAAAGAAGAATTGAAGGATTAGTTCTATAGGTGTTATAGAACTTAGTCGGTAGAAAACCCGACGGGCTTGCCCTCGGGATGAATACCGACATTTTAAAGATAATTCGATATTGTATTTAAAATTAATCTTTTGAATACTCTAACACATCTTCAACTTGACAGTCAAAGTATTTGCATAATCTGTTTAAAGTATCAAAATCAACTCTTTTTAATTTATCGTGGTAAAGTCTAGATATAGTATTCCTATTAATTCCAGTACCTTCATGAACGTCTTGTATATTTACTTTTTTAATACCCATGAGAACAGATAGTTTAGATTTAATCATTTTAACACCTCCAATAATAATATATCATATTTGAATATATAAATCAATTATAATACTTGACTAGTATATTATTATATAATCAGTATATAGGAGGTGAAATTAATGATTAAGACCTTCAAACCTGTTAATAAGGCATACAAATTTAGAATTTATCCTAATCAAGAACAACAAGAATTAATAAATAAGACCGTTGGTTGTTCAAGGTTTATCTATAATGAATTTTTGGCTAAAGCTAAAGATGATAACTATAAATCATACAGTGAACTACTCGGCATTGAAATACCGAGCTTCATGGTCGCCTGCTTTTATGGGAGTTACCCGTAACATCAAGCAAGTTACCCATTCGACGTGTCCAACGCCACTACTCCTATCCAGTTAATACTGGACTTGGAGTTACTTTTAAGCTGCAAATTGATGATCATTCCAGCTATATTTAACTGGATTTGATAAACCTTTAACCTGCAAAGTAATATCTTTTCCTTTACGTCGCTGCTGTAAGTATTTGCGTAAGATATTAAATGAACCTACACTATCGGCATTAAAGGCTTGATTATTATTTTTGTCTACATATAAGCCGCGTTTAATACGATTAGACTTATCACCATATTTTTTAGTTACTTTTTTACTGTAAGGGCTGCATTGGCTGGTATATTTTTCACTCTTCTTGATTAAAGTAATCCCCTGTAAATTAAGTTTATACTCTAGTTGGTGATAGATAATATCAAAAGGTAGTTTATGGAGTTTTTGATTGTTCTGTTTACCTAGGTCAGCATCATCACGAATATTTTTTATATCACCAACGATTACTCTAGATATATTATGTTTAATACAATAGTCAACTACTTTTTTAGTTGCACTATGGATTAAATGAAAAAAGCTGCTTGCGTCGTTTTTTATATAATTGTTGGATACGTTTAGAAGTCTTTTTACCTTGACCATTCAAAATTGATTGATAATGTTTAATTTTTTTATCGAAGTAACGATTAATAGCTAAATATTGTCCGCCGTCAATAATAAAGCTTTCCTGATTTTGATTACTGTAACAAGTCATTAGATTATTAATGCCTAGATCAATACTTAAATAATTACCGTTATCTTCTTTAATAGTAGGAGTATCTACTTTATAAGTTAAGATTACCTTATAAGTATCATCGCTTAAAGGTTTAAACTCAATTCTAGTAGTTGAGTTAAGGACATCTCTATTACTGGATAACAGCTCATTAGGCACTCTTATCCATAAGAATTTGTTGGTAATAGAGTATTCCTCTTTTAGATACTTTTTAACTGTTTAGGAATAGATAATCTTAACTTACCATCAATAATTTTAAAACCATTATTGAGATAACGGAAGTTAAATTTGCTGTCTTTAGGTTTATAATTAGGTGGATTAGGCTCACCGTTATATTTATCAGAATTATCTTGATAATCCTCCATACTTTGATAAAAACTATCCCAGTTATCAGCTAAAATTTTAAGTGTTTCCTGTGCTGTTTGAGAAGGTAAATTTTTATACCAAAAATTTTCTTTTAATTGCTTTTTTTGTTTATACCAATCAGGATACTCTTTATCACTATCTTTAGACCAATTTTTACGTTGATAATTGCCGATATTATATAACCTAGCACTAGCATAAGCTAAACAACCTAATACAATTTGTTGGGTTTGATTAGGTTTATGAATAAAATACTTAGCTAGCTTCAATTAGTTCACCTCCTTTCAATATTATATAAATATTATTATTTAGATTTTTGATTTTCAATATATTGTTTAACCGTATCCTTAGAGATATTACCTACAGTTTCTAGATAATAAGATTTATTCCATAAATGTCCTTTATATAACTGCTTTTTTAATTTGGGGAATTCTTTTTAATAATAATCTACCGCTAATACCTTTACTCATTTTTAACAATATAACTAGGTGCTATTTTAGGGTGAGCAGTTACAAATAAATGTAGATGATCAGGCATTAACTCCATAGTTTCAATAATGAACTCTTTATCCTGGGCAACTTGATGTAATATTTCTTTTAATCTAGTAGCTACTTTACCTGTTAATATCTTTTTTACGATATTTAACTGTAAATACAATATGATAGCCAACATTATAAACACATGTTCTGGCATGAATTAAATTATTTTGGTTGCTCAATTGTTATCACCTCTTACATATAGTATATCGTATATTACTTTTAATATCAAGCATATCAAAAGTTAAATCGATTACACATGGTTTAAAAACAAGTAAAAAATAACCTATTCTTTAATATTAAATCAAAGAATAGGTTAGTAAATTCATCACCCATATAAATAAGGGTGGGTTCTTTACTTTTTGTCCTAAAGCAACACCTACATATTTAGCACCATCATCAATACCTAGTACTATCTCGTCATCATTAATTTGACTGCTAGGCACTGTCCTATTTAATTGAATAATAAGTGGATACTCTTCGACTAATTCAGCTTTACCTTGTCGAATTAAATACCATGCTTTCTTAGTTTTAGTCGGATCTAACATTTTACCTTCATTGTCTAATACAAAAGCATAGTTAATTGCTATCTCTGGCGACCTCCTTAACGGGAACTTCCCTTCTCGGCAATGTCAAATGGGGCTTATGCAGTTTCGGTGTTAGGCTACCTTATCAGTTGACTTAGGTAAGCGTTCTTCCTAACTGCCACAGAGCCTAGAACTGATGGGATACATTCGAGGGTGTGATAGCCTTGTCGAGCATTACACTCTTTAACCAAATAACGTAGCTCATCATGCTAAGAACATTTCTGCTCTCTACACTTGCTGAGCCTGGAGGGCAATGAAGAACTTTACCTAATTTTAAATGACATTAAATAGGTATTTACAAGCTGTTTCATAGCTCCTTTAGAATCCAATTGTAGCTGTTAATAACTTAATAATAAGTCCGGATACCATACCTAAGAAAGGATCGGTTGTGGCTGTTACAGCTATTGTAACTCCGCCGATTAATGAATTATCTACTACTTGATTATTATTGTCAAAGATAAAGCTAAAAAATAATCGGACTGATAATTTACACTTTTTAACATGTGAAGTTGTCGGTATGTCAGAGGAATTGACCCATTCTGCTCAGGATTTATCAGAGATGGCTCAAGAGTTACAGAAATTAGTGGAAGAATTTGAGGTTTAAGTTAAGCCCTGCAGTTAATATTAACTGCAGGGCTTTTTGTAAGTTGCAAGAAAATTATGTATAATATATAATGGGGTTATTAGTGGAATATCTATTAAATAAGAAATTTATTATCTTAGGTATGGGGAGGGGTTAAGGTGAGGTTAGAACAAGTTTTAAATAAAAATAATTTAAACAGAGATGATTTGATCTATTTAATGGGTTTGAAGGATGAAGATAAATTAGAAAAGTTATATAATCGAGCCTATGAAATAAAATCAGAGACTGTCGGACAAAAGGTATACTTTAGGGGGCTTATTGAGTTCAGCAATAGATGTATCAAAAACTGTAATTATTGTGGAATTAGGCATGATAATAATAAGGTAAATAGATATACAATGAATGAAGAAGAGATTTTAGAGAGTGCAAACTGGGTTTATGAAAATAACTACGGTTCTATAGTTCTGCAGTCCGGGGAAAGAAATGATGAGGAATATATCGAGTTTGTCAATAAGCTAGTTAAAAAGATTAAGGAATTAAGTAATGGAGAGTTAGGTATTACTCTTTCCTTGGGGGAACAGACTAAAGAAACTTATCAGAAGTGGTTTGACCTAGGTGCCCACCGTTACTTATTAAGAATAGAAACTTCTAACGAAGAGTTATATAAATCTATTCATCCTAATGACCATGACTTTCAGAGCAGAAAGGAATGTATTGCTGAATTAAGAGAGATTGGCTATCAGGTAGGTACTGGAGTAATGATTGGACTTCCGGGACAGACAAGGGAGGATTTAGTTGATGATATTCTATTCTTTAAAGATGAAAGCATTGATATGATTGGTATGGGTCCGTATGTGATTCATGAAGATACTCCATTAGTCCAAGAGGTAACTGATCAAGCAGAATTAAGAACCAGAAACTTTACTTGGAGCTTAAAGATGGTAGCTATTTTGAGGCTGGCTATGCCTGATATCAATATTGCCGCTACCACTGCTCTGCAGGCTTTGAATCCTATTGGCCGTGAATTGGCACTGCAGGCTGGAGCTAATATTTTAATGCCCATTGTTACTCATCCGAATTATCGAGAGGATTACCAGTTATATGAAAATAAGCCCTGTATAGATGAAAAACCTTCTGATTGTAAAGATTGTTTAGCAAATCGAGTTAAAAATGTAGGTGATGAGATAATTTATGGTGCGTGGGGAGATTCGCCACATTATTTTAAGCGGATTAAAGGAAGAGAAAGCGACTTAGGGAGTCAGATAGATATAGATAATGCTGCTGGAAAGTAAAGTTGATAATATTATAGAAAAGGGGAGAGACCAGATGTGTAAAACAAAAGAAGTTGAAGGGCCTAATCATACTAGAAAGAGATATACATTGGAAGGAAAAGACATAATTGTAGAAAGCTTTAAGGGAGGACAAAGGGCCTGTGGTAATCACTGTATATCCTTTGATTCAGAACGTGAAGCTCAAGAATATTTTGAAACAGAAATTAAAGAAGAGTAACTTAATTGATATAATGTTGCAGTTTAGAGTTGATATCTTGCAAACGCTCCAGAAATCAGTCCTAGTCACTTAGCAGTAAATAAATCTTAGTATTATGATTTAAAGATTCCGCTTTATATGTTAACTATTCTCTTTTGTGGGACTGCTTTAAAGTCGCTTTTTGCAAGATATCAACTAAATTGTGCAAAATTATCTGAGGGAAAGCGTTAAAACCCAAACTAATGAAATTTCTGTTCTGTAATACCATAAATAGTCAATATATGCTTTCAATAACTCTCATTGGTGATAATCACAGCAATATATTTTATTATCAATAGTCAATATGTGTCCAGAGCGACTCTCACTGGCACTAACCGCAACGTCCTGTTGCAGTACCAGTGCTAGGACATCCTGTCCGTCGTAAAACTAGTCTGGAATCATGGAGGCTGTAGAGAAACTAATTTTAGCTCTTTGTCTTTAAATCAGAGCATCAAT
Organism: Acetohalobium arabaticum DSM 5501; assembly: GCF_000144695.1. Classification (GTDB taxonomy): domain Bacteria; phylum Bacillota; class Halanaerobiia; order Halobacteroidales; family Acetohalobiaceae; genus Acetohalobium; species Acetohalobium arabaticum. Next base: position 2,133,594 of record NC_014378.1, on the reverse strand, counting down.
ATTATCTCATTGCTCAATAAATTCATTCCATAGTCAGCATTGGTTTTTATGCTGGCTATGATGGAGGGCCAGTTTTTGACAGTGAGTGAGACAGGATGTCGAACGAACGGCAAGCGGCGGATACATATTGACTATTCCCGCAATATCATGAATGAACTCATATTGATTATACTAGGCAATTACAAATAAGAGGTATATGCGAAGAAATTGCAGGTGACACAATATATCAATATAGAGTTAAATCTAAGTGGCCAATAGGCCATTTTTATTGTAATATTTTTTTGCATAAAATGAAATAAGAGATGTAACTTAATCGCTTATTGACGATTAACGATTAAGTTGTTATAATAAAACTTAAGGAGGGAACAATCTATGAATGATTCCAAAAATGACATTAAAGAGAAAGTGAGAGAAAATTATTCACAGATAGTTGAAGGGGAAAATAAAGGTTGCTGTAGCAGCAGTGGCTGTTGTAGTGGAAATTCAGAGGGGATAGATATAGCTCAAATTAGCAATAAGCTAGGTTATACTTCCGAAGATTTAGAAACAGATTTCATAGAAGCTAATCAGGGGCTCGGCTGTGGAAATCCTCAGGCTATAACTAACCTGCAGCCTGGCCAAACTGTACTTGATTTAGGATGCGGAGCAGGATTTGATGTATTTCTTGCTGCACGAGAGGTCGGAATTGAGGGGAAGGTGATTGGAGTAGATATGACTTCGGAGATGATTACTAAAGCCCGTAAAACAGCGGAGGAGAATAATTTTGAAAATGTTGAATTCCGATTAGGAGAGATTGAAGCACTTCCAGCGGCCGATAATTCAGTTGATGTTGTAATTTCTAACTGTGTAATTAATTTGTCTGTTGATAAAGAAGCAGTGTTCCAGGAGATTTATAGAGTCTTAAAGTCTGGAGGGAGAATAGCAATTTCAGATGTGGTAAAGAATAATGAGTTGTCTGAAGAGATAAAGGATAATCTGGAGAATTACAGCAGATGTATTACTGGAGCTATCCCTGCGGAAGAATTGGAAGAAATAATGGAGAAGAATGGTTTTGAAGATGTAGAGATTAAAAGAAAAGAGAATAGTGAAGAGATAGTACAGGATTGGTCTACAGAAATTCAACCAGAAGACTTTATCTACTCTGCTTATATTACTGGAAAGAAACCAGAATAATTTATAAAGGAGAATAGGAATGGAACAGAAAGAAGAGAACTGGCAAGAAAGATTGGCCCAATTAACAAAGGCTTTAGGACATCCTCATCGAATTAAAATAATTGAAATTTTAGCTGATTTACCTGATGATAATCAATGTATAGTGGGCAGTATTGTGGAGCAACTACCGGTTTCGCAGTCTACAGTTTCCCAGCATTTAAAAGTATTAAAAGAAGCAGGCTGGATAAAAGGAAGGATTGATGGTCCTCGAGTCTGTTACTGTTTAGAAGATGATGTTTTTACAGAATATCGAACTTTGTTTGATCAATTTAATATATAATTATATTGATATATTGTGTCACCTTCAATTTCTTCGCATATGACCCTCCCCCAATTTGTTAGACACCCAGTTAAGCGATATAATAGAAGTAACGGAGGTGCTACAATTGGGAGAAAAACGAAAAAGTTATACAGAAGAATTCAAAAAAGATGCTGTTGAACTATCAAATAGATCAGATAAAACAGTTAAAGATGTATCTGAAAATCTTGATATACCCTATGGAACTTTAGTTAGATGGCGTCGAGAGTATAAAGATAAAGGTGATCTTGCTTTTCCAGGCCATGGCAAACAGAAACTAACTTCTGAACAAAAAGAAATTCAAAGACTAAAAAAAGAATTAAAAGATGCTAAAACAGAGCGTGATATTTTAAAAAAGGCCGTAAGCATCTTCTCGAACGAACCGAAGTAATTTACGGTTTTATCAGGGACCACAGTGATCAATTTACTGTGGTGAAGATGTGTCAGGTTTTAGAGGTGTCCCGCTCTGGATATTATAAATGGTTAAATAGAAAACCATCTCAAAGAGAAAAAATAAATAAAAAATTAAAACTTAAAATAGCTGAAATTTACTGGCAGCATAATGGAACATATGGTAGCCCTAGAATTCATAGAGTGCTGCGAAAAGAGGGTTATACAGTGAACATTAAAAGAGTTGCTAGGTTAATGCGGATAATGGGTTTAAAAGCAATTCAAAAAAGAAAGTTTAAAAGAACTACCAATTCAAATCATGACTTACCTTTAAAAGAAAATCTCCTAAAAAGGGATTTTGATATAGATAAACCAGATAAAGTCTGGGTCTCTGATATTACTTATATATCAACTAAAAAGGGTTGGCTTTACCTGGCAGTTGTAATTGATCTCTATTCAAGAAAAGTAGTTGGCTATTCTATGAGTAAAAGAATAAATACAGATTTAATAATGTCAGCAACTAAGATGGCTATAAGTCGCCGCAACCCTGAAGCAGGACTTATATTCCACTCTGATAGAGGTAGCCAGTATGCAAGCCACAAATTACAGAATTTATTTAAACAGCATAGCATTAGATCCTCAATGAGTCGTAAAGGTGACTGTTGGGATAATGCAGTTGCTGAGAGTTTCTTTGGTAGTTTGAAGACTGAGTTAGTTTATCATAAAAAGTATTTAACCAGAAATCAAGCTAGGTTAGATATATTTGAATATATTGCTGGTTACTATAATAAAGTTAGGCTACATTCATATTTGAATTATATGAGTCCGAAAAACTACGAGAAAGAGAGAAAAATGGCTTAATATAGTGTCTAATTTAATGGGGGAACCTCAATATACCTCTTATTTGTAATTACCTAGCATAATTAATATGCGCATTCATGATATTGCAGATTATAGTCAACAAATCTCTTACGCTTGCCATTCGTTCGACGTCCTGTCTCACTCATTCTCAAAAACTGACTCTCCACCATCCCTGGTTTCGAGTCAGTTTTAAGAGTCGCTCCAGAGAAATGTTGACTATTTATAGCACAGAATTTTCATTAATCTGGTTTTAAACGCTTCCTCAGATTATTTTGCACAATTAGTTGATATCTTGCAAAAAGCGACTTTAAAGCAGCCCCACAAGAGAAAATGGCTAACATATAAAGTAGGGTATTCAAACAGTAGCTCTAAGGTTAATTTATTGCTAATTAATTAGGGCTGATTTTCGGAGCGTTTGCAAGATATCAACTCTAAACTGCAACAATATATCAATAAAGTTGCAAGTTCATTTAATTTAAGATCAAGCTTTATACAGGATAATTATCAAATTATTGTTGACATTGTTGTTAAGTTTGGTTATCATATAAATAAACATAAATATATAAATTTATTTATATGATATCTAGTAGATGAGGAGTGAACCAGATGGAAAAGATTGCAGAAACAACAGAATTATTTAAAGCTTTATCTGATGAACGGAGGTTGAAGATTGTTGATTTATTGGCCTGTTGTGGTAAATTATGTGTCTGTGATGTAACAGAGGAGCTAGGCCTAAGCCAGCCTAATATATCCCATCATCTTAAGATACTTAAGAATGCGGGATTGATTAAAGCTACTAAACGTGGACGCTGGGTGGATTATGAGTTGAATCATGATAAAGTAGAAGAGTTCAAGGATAGCTTGGATTTTATTACTGCTAAACAGCCGGGGAGATATGATTGTACTAAGAGTGATTGCTAAATTAAATTATTAGAGAGGAGTGTTAAGATGAGATTAGCTGTAATTACTGATATTCACAGTAATATTTATGCTCTAGAACAGGTATTAAACGATATAAAGACTAGAAATGTAGATCAAATAGTCTGTGCTGGTGATTTGGTCGGTTATACTCCTTTTCCGAATGAAGTAATTAGCAAGGTTAAACAGGAAAAGATAGAGACAATCCAGGGGAATTATGATGATGCTATTGGTAATCTTCGTATTACTTGTGGTTGTGATTATGAGACTGAACGTGAAGAGAAGATTGGACTTTCTTCTTTACAATTTACTAATGAAGAAATTACTGAAGATAATAGAGAATTTCTAAAGGATTTACCTCAGGAATTAAGATTGGAGTTGGGGAATTATACTGCTTTAGTAGTCCATGGTAGTCCCCGTCAATTAAATGAGTATCTATATGCTGATAGTGAGCAAGTAGAGGAAGTAGCAGCAGAGTTAGAAGAGGATATTCTAATCTGTGGTCATACTCATCTGCCTTATCATCGAGTGATTAATGGTAGACATATCATTAATGCCGGTAGTGTAGGGAAGCCTAAACATGGTAATAGTAATGGAATATATACAGTAGTTGAGGTAGAGGATAATAGAGTTACAGCTGAATTTATAGAGGTAGCTTATCCAGTAGAAAAGGTAACTGCTAAAATTAAAGAAACAGATTTAGCGGATGAGTTAATTGGGATTTTAGAAGGATGAAGAATTTGTCCGGATGTGGCGTACTCTCTTAGTGGGAGTTGTCTTTACGTTTAGTTGAACAAGTAATTGATTTGAAACGTCGAAACTTCCCCGGCTGGATAAAGCACTGTAATAACTTGCAATAATATATCTATTAAGCTGTAGTTTATCAGAATTCAGTTTGAGTTGATGTCTATGATAACAGTATTAAAGTAGCTTAAATCATGAAAAATTAGGAGGAAGGACTATGAGTCAAGAAAAAATGGAGGTTAAAGAAGAGACAGAAGGATTAGGATTTTTTGAAAAGTACTTAACTTTATGGGTTGCTATCTGTATTGCTATAGGAATTGGAGTTGGAAGATTTTTATCAGCAATTCCAGAAACTTTAAGTCGGTTTGAATACGCTCAAGTTAATATTCCTGTAGCAGTTTTAATCTGGTTTATGATTTATCCAATGATGGTACAGATTGATTTTAGTAGTATTATAGAAGCGGGAAAGAAGCCTAAAGGTTTGGGTTTAACATTAGTAGTAAATTGGTTGATTAAGCCATTTACAATGGCTTTCTTTGGTTGGTTATTTTTGAAGAATATTTTTGGGGTCTTTATTAGTCCAGAATTAGCAGATCAATATGTAGCAGGGATGATTTTATTAGGATCAGCTCCTTGTACAGCAATGGTTTTCGTCTGGAGTTATTTAACCGATGGAGATGCAAATTATACTTTAATTCAGGTAGCAGTTAATGACTTAGTTTTAGTCTTTGCCTATGCACCTTTGGTAATGTTGTTATTAGGGGTAACTGATTTTAATGTACCATATGATACGGTACTGTTATCTGTAGTACTATATATTATTGTTCCTTTAGTAGCTGGTTATTTATCACGGAGATATATAATTAAGAATAAAGGTATTGACTGGCTGGAAAATGTCTATTTAAAAAAGTTAGATAATTTCACAATTGTTGGCTTATTATTAACGTTGATTATTTTATTTGCCTTCCAAGGTGATATCATCTTAAATAATCCGTTTGATATCTTATTAATTGCTATTCCGCTTACGATTCAGACTTTCTTTGTCTTTATTCTTGGTTATGGCGGTGCTAAACTGCTTAAGTTAGAGCATCCAGTAGCAGCGCCGGCCAGTATGATTGGAGCTAGTAACTTCTTTGAATTAGCAGTGGCAACAGCAATTTCTATCTTTGGTTTAACTTCTGGTGCTGCATTAGCAACAGTAGTTGGAGTTTTAGTAGAGGTTCCAGTTATGTTAGCTTTAGTAGCAATTGCTAATCGAACTAAGCATTGGTTTCCTCAGAAATCAAAAGCGTAAATTTAGATGATTCAGGAGTCTGACATCGATATTTCTTAGATGATGGGAATGATGAGTAATATGCAGGATGATAATATGTAATCTCTTATGAGGGTCCACATTAATGTGGACCCTTTTATTTTGAATGGTTATTATTGACAACTATATTCCAATATGATAATATAGTATTAAAATAATAAAGAATATACAGTATAATTATAAACTAAAAAGGAGTGGGCAAAATCAGTAACAGCATTTATAAAGCTCGGGCTAAAATTGCTAAAGCATTAGCTCATTGGCTCAGAATAGAAATAGTTGACTTATTGGCTGAGGAAGGAGAAAAATGTGTCTGTGAACTAACTGAAGCATTGGATGCCAGTCAATCGGTCATTTCTAAACATTTAAGTACTTTAAAAGAGGCAGGTATTATTGATTCTAGAAAAGAGGGGCTGAATGTTTATTATTTTTTAGAAACTCCCTGTATTGTTGAATTTTTTTCCTGTCTAGATGATGTAATTATGAAAGAATTTAAGAGGAAAAGAAAAAAGATAAATAATATATTTAGGCCTAAGAAAAATTAATTTTTAAAAGGAGGGAAAAAATTGAGTATTTATTTAGATAATGCAGCTACTTCTTTTCCCAAACCTGAAAGTGTTTATCAAGCTGTAGATAATTATCAGCGTAATATTGGAGTGAATCCGGGGCGAGGTAGCTATAGACGAGCAGAGCAAGCTCAAGAAATTATTGTTGAAACCAGAAAGCTTTTAAGTCAGCTGTTTAATATTGAAACCCCAGCCAGAATTGTATTTACAGCTAATGTTACTGAGGCTTTAAATTTAACTTTAAAAGGATTATTACAAGAAGGAGACCATGTAATTACCAGCCAGTTAGAACATAATGCTATGTGGCGGCCATTGAAGAGGTTAGAAAGAGAAAGAAATATTGATTTAACAGCTATTCCCTGTCTTGAAGGTTCTTATTTAGATGTAGATCAGATTGAAAAAGCTATCTGCCCAGAAACTAAGTTAGTTGCTCTCAACCATGCTTCTAATGTTACCGGTGCTATCTTACCTATCAAAGAGGTAGGAGATATCTGTCGCCAGCATCAGATTCCTTTATTGGTAGATACAGCTCAGACAGCAGGGGTTTATCCAATTGATGTACAAAGATTAAATATTGATCTGTTAGCCTTTACTGGTCATAAAGGATTGCTAGGACCTACTGGTACTGGAGGGCTTTATATCAATTCTGATATTGAACTTCAGCCTTTAAAAGAAGGAGGTACCGGCGGGGATTCTCTGTTAGAACGCCAACCTGATTACTTACCAAATCGTTTCGAAGCCGGAACACATAATATAGTTGGAATTGCAGGCTTAAGAGCAGCTGTTAAGTTTATTCTTGAGGAGAGTATTACCAACATTAGGGCCCATGAACAGGAACTTACTTCTTATATGTTGGATTACTTACAACAGATACCGGGATTAAAGATATACGGACCTGCAGAACCGGAACGACAAGTGGCTGTTATCTCATTTAACCTAGAAGAGATTCCGCCGGAAGAAGCAGCTTATGTGTTAGATGAAGTATATGAAATCATGGTTAGAGCCGGTTTGCATTGTGCTCCTCCAGCCCACCGCTGTATTGGAACAGTAAACCGAGGAACAGTTCGGATTAGTTTCAATTATTTTAATACTAAAGAAGACTGTCAGCAATTATATGAGGCTTTATGTGATTTGAGTAATTGCTGATTAAGATTATTAGGGAGGGTGTAGCATGGATAAGTTATTTATTACGTTTGATGAACGAAAGCTGGATTTATTGGCTGATATTTATCAAACAGAGGACTCACAGCAGGCACTTGAATTTATATTAGAGGAGATTGTTCCTCAGAAAAAGAAGGAAACTCAATGTTGGGAAGTAAGAAAGAGATAGATTTAAGGAGGTGATTAGATTATGACTCCAGAGGAGCAGAAGGAGATAATTGCTGAACAAATAAAAGAAAGAAGAGCTGCCGATGGTGATATTGATTGTGAATTTGTAGCTGGAATTGCCGATAAAGTAGGGTTGGAACCTCTTGAAGTAGGAAAGATAGTCTATGAAGAGTTAGGATATAAAATAAAGGGCTGTCCTTATTATGGGGACTAAAGGATCAAAATTCATATTAATTTTGTGTAAAAAATCACAAATAAAGGAGAGGGTAGTGTGAGTAAGTTATTTATTTCTTTAGATCAGAAAGAACAGACTATGTTAGAAAGGATCTGTCTTGATAAAGATCCACAAGAAGCTCTAGAATTTATTGTAGAATATATTATTCCTAAGGTAGACAAGAAGAAAAAAGGCGGCATGAAGCATCCGGATTTAGATTAAGGGGGAAAGTGACGTGGATAAATTACTTATTGTCCTTGATGATAAAGCTCAGGATTGGTTAAATGATATTTATCAATCAGAGAATCCACAGCAGGCACTTGAGTTTGTATTAGAAGAGATTGCTCCCCAAAAAAAGAAAAAGCTGCATTGTTGGGACGGGAAAAATAGACAGAGGGGCTTAAAAGCGTAAATTAAAATACTAACCTTGTAGTTTTATGTCAAAGACTATTATCTATACTAAGACTGGTTGTCCTTATTGTAAACAGGCTATTGAAGATTATAAGGCTGATGGTATTGTGATGGTATTGAATTTGAAATAGTTAATACTTCAGAGGATTCTCAGGCAAGAGAAATGGTTAAGGAAAAATATGATGGTGAACTACTCGGCAATGAATTACCGAGCTTCATGGTCGCTTGCTTTTATGGGAATTACCCGTAATATCAAGCAAGTTACCCAATAGGCGTGTCCAACGCCTACCCAGTCAAAGACTGGTTATACAAAAAGCGTCACTACTCCTATCTAGCGTAGGTGCTAGACTCAGAGATACTTTTATTGCTCAAGATAGAAGTGTAAGCATCTCTATAAGTGCTTACTAGAAGATTTAGTGTCTTCTATCTACAACGAGCACCCTGAATATTTTACACAGTAGAGGTTTAGCTACTGCAACCTCCAATATTCACTTGTGATTTACATCTATATTATAATAAATTATGGAGCAAATATCAATTATTTAAATTAATATTTGCTAATCCTTATATCTCCCTTTTTCAAATGGGAGATATAAGGATTATTTCCTAAAAGAGTTCCAGTAATTGTTGAGGATGGGGAATTAGTTTCTGTTGGTTATGATGGTGGAGGATGAATGATCTAAAGCTGGCTGGAAGCCGGTTTTAGATTAAGATCATTAATGAAAGCAGAATTGGACCAGATTACTCTGTTAAATTAATTCATGATATCGGTTGACATCAAGAATAAAATCAACTATAATTATATTAGAATATTAGAATATAAATTAATTAAATAATCTAAAGGGGATGCAGATATGTCAGAATTAATCAGTAAATTAAAAAGTAAATTATTTAAAGCTTTAGCTCATCCCACTAGAATTCAGATTTTAAATTTACTCCAGGAAGGGGAATTATGTGTTTGTGAAATTTATGAAGCTTTAGAGCTTAGTCAATCTAATATTTCACAACATTTAAAGGTGTTAAGAGATCAGAATTTAGTAGAAAGCCAAAAAGTAGGAGTAGAAGTACATTATAAGATAAAGAATGATGAAGTATGGGAGATACTGGAGTTGGCTAAAGATTTAATAGTTGAACAGATCAATCAGACCCAATCAGCTTTAGAAGATAGATAGTATTTTATTTTTAATTGTTATATTAGAATCTAATGATATAGTAATATTATAAAACTAAAAACATATGAGGAGTGAGGTAGAATGATTAAAAGTTTTGCTGATTTAGTAGTTTATAACTGGCTAAATTTTAGTCAGGGATCCCATTTAGGTGAGGCTGTAAACTTTTTCGTGTATGATACAATTAAAATTATGTTATTGTTAAGTGTTATGATCTTTGTAATTTCTATTATCCGTAGCTTCTTTCAGCCAGAAAGAGTTAAGAAGTTATTAAGCGGTAAGAAGTTATTTGTCGGAAATGCTATTGCTTCCTTTTTAGGAGTTGTGTCGCCGTTCTGTTCCTGTTCAACAGTTCCGATCTTTATCGGTTTTGTGGAAGCAGGAGTTCCGCTGGGAGTAACCTTTTCCTTTTTAATTACTTCTCCAATCGTTAATGAGATAGCCTTGGTTCTGCTCTATTCAATCTTCGGCTGGCAGATAGCAACTTTATATTTAGTTAGCGGAGTTACAGTAGGAATTGTAGGCGGAATCATAATTGGTTATTTAGGTTTAGAAGATTATGTCGAAGAGTATGTTTATGAGATTGAAATGGAAGAAGAAGAAATTGAAGCTATGACCTGGGAAGACAGAATTGAGTATGCTAAACATCAGGTGAAGGATATAGTAGGTAGAATCTGGAAGTTCGTGATGATTGGAATAGCAATCGGCGGTTTGATTCACGGCTATGTACCGACAGGAGCCCTGGCAGATTATGCTGGGCCAAATAATCCTTTCTCTGTCTTTGTTGGGGTTTTATTTGGAATTCCGCTCTATTCTAATGCTGTAGGTACAATTCCAATTGTAGAATCACTAATGAATAAAGGTGTTGCTGTAGGAACTGCCTTAAGCTTTATGATGGCAACAGTAGCCTTATCTGTACCACAGATGGTGATTTTGCGAAAAGTGTTGAAGCCTAAATTGATTGGAATCTTTATTACAATTGTTGGTGTTTCAATTATTGGTGTAGGTTATCTGTTTAATATAGTAATATAATCATAAACTAATTATTGAGGAGGTGAAGTAAAGATGGAGATTAAAGTTTATGGACCAGGCTGTAAGAACTGTGTAAAGTTGGCTGATAATGCTAAAGCAGCAGCAGAAGATCTAGGAGCTGATGCTGAAGTTGAAAAAGTAGAGGATATGTCTGAGATAGCTCAGGCAGGAATTATGAGTACTCCTGGTTTAGGAATTAATGGAGAGGTCAAAGTTAAAGGTAGAGTACCTAATGTAGAGGAGATTAAGGAATTAATTGAAGCTGAAATGTAACTTAAATTATCCCTGCTTAATTAAGCAGGGATAATTTATGATTTTATATAATTTATCAGTTAAAGATAAATGGAGGAATTAAAATGGCCAGTTCAGAATCAGATAGTAAAGAGAGAAGAAAGTTTAGCAGAATATGAATCAGAGTTAATAAAGATGAGTAGTTGAAAGGAGTGGAAATAGTGACTGAAAATGAATTACTACAAATAAAGGATTTGGATTTAATATTAGATGATACTGTAATATTAAAAGATCTGTCACTGACTGTTAATGCAGGACAGGTCTATGCTTTGATTGGTCCTAATGGATGTGGAAAGAGTTCTCTGGCTTATACGCTGATGGGATTAGATGGTTATAGTCCTAGTAATGGAGAAGTTCTGTTCAAAGGAGAAGATATTACAGACTTAGCTACTCAAGAGAGAGCCCAAAAGGGGATAACTTTAGCCTGGCAGCAGCCGGCCCGATTTGAAGGGGTTAAAGTACGGAAGTTTTTAGCTTTAGGGTTAGAAAGTCAGGGGCGGGAGGTTACAGAGCAGCAGTTAAGGTGGGCCCTTAATGAAGTAGCTATTAATCCTGATAGATATCTAGATAGAGAAGTAGATGATACTCTAAGCGGAGGAGAAAGAAAACGGATAGAATTGGCTTCAATCTTATTGATGGATCCTGATCTGGTGATTTTAGATGAACCTGATTCCGGTGTTGATGTGATTGCTTTAAATAATATCAGTCAGGTGATTAACAGCTTTAGAGCTCAAGGTACAGGAGTAGTACTGATTACTCATTCTGATGAAATGTTGGATTTAGCTGATACAGCAGCTTTGGTCTGTGGAGGAAATATAGTTAGGCGGGGCCAGCCGCAGCAGATAGCTGCTTACTTTAAAGATGACTGTTCACCGTGTGGAGATAATGAATGTTTAGTGGAGGTGGCAGCTAATGATAGATAATGATTATCAAGAGATGGTGGATATATATGATCAAGCTGGTGGCGATAAGGATATTTTTACTGATAGTGATATAGCACATTTGGTGATTGAAAGGGATGAAGTTATAGGTTCAAATTTGGTAGAGGGATTAGAAGTAGATGTCAAGGATAACCAGGATGATTTAGTAGAAGTGAAGATTGTCATTAAGGAAGGACATCAGATTGCAAAACCAGTCCATCTCTGTTTTGGCGTCTTACCTGAAGAAGGACTGCAGCAGATAGATATGGATATTACAGTAGAGGATGACGCAGCTGTTGAAATTTTAGCCCATTGTGTCTTTCCCAATGCTCGAGATGTAACCCATAAAATGGATGCTGAGATTAAAGTAAGGGATAATAGCGAATATATCTATCGTGAAGTTCATGACCACGGTACAAGCGGCGGAGTAGAAGTAATTGCTAATACTGATATTGTAATGCAGGAAAATAGTTTATTAAAGACAATCTTTAATCTCTTTGAAGGAAGAGCAGGATTAATTGATATCGCCTATGAGAGTGAAATTGGAGCTAATTCTAATGTGGAAATGATAGCTAAAATTAGCGGGTCTGTTGATGACCAGATTAAGATTAAAGAAAATGCAGATTTAATAGGAGTTAATGCTCGAGGCTTATTGGAAACTAGAATTGCTCTGCAAGATCAAGCCCGAGCTGATATATTAAATGAAATGACAGCTTATGCTGCGGGAGCTAAGGGACATGTTGATTGTACGGAAATAATTAAGGATGAGGCGAATGCTCGGGCTGTACCAGTTGTAGATGTGCGCCATCCTGAAGCTAAAGTTACTCATGAGGCTGCAATTGGAAGTATCGATAGTACTCAACTACAGACTTTATTGGCCCGGGGCTTGGATGAAGAGGAAGCAAGTGATGTAATTATTCAAGGAATGTTGAGAGGGTGAATTTGATAATGGAAATGATTTCATTCTTTTAATTCGAATTTTAAAAAGGAAATTGACATAAAATGTCGAAAATATTACATAGGAATGGTTTGATAGTGTAGATTGATTGTTGAGGAGTGAGTAGTGTTAATTTTGAGAAAATTTAGAAAAAAGGAGGTGAAGAACAAAGCGGATACTAAGGGGAGCAGAATATACCTATAAAATATTTAATAAGAGGAGTGAGTAGGATGGAAAAGATAAAGGTGTTAGTGATTTATAACTCCCCGTTAGTTAATAATGTCTTAGGAAAGGCTTTAGAAAAGAATAGTGAAATAGAGTTAGTTGGTTCAGCTACTAATTCATATTTAGCTGTTAGGAAAGTGGAAGAATTAAAGCCAGATATTTTAATTCTTGATATTAGAATGGCAAATATGGATTGTTTACAATATTTGGAAAGGTTCATGGTTCATCATTCTATTCCTGTTATAGTAGTAAGTACTTTAACTACTCAACGAAATAAATTAGTTTTAAAAGCATTAGAAATGGGAGTAGTTGATTTTTTAATTAAACCGGCTGTAACAACTGAAAATAAAAGAAATGAATTTCAAACTGAAGTAATTAGTAAGATTAAATCGGTAGCTAGAGCAAATGTAGTGCCTAAATTCAAAGATGATTTTATCTCTCGGGAGTTAACAGTTAATAAGGAGAAAGCAATACTCGGAATTGGAGCATCTACTGGCGGTTTTAAAGCAATTAAGGAATTATTAGCTAGGTTTACGGCTAAGATGCCAGGAATTGTTATTATTCAGCATATGCCTCAAGAATTTACTTCAGCATTTGTGCGAAGATTAAATCATATTAGTGATTTGGAAGTTAAGGAAGCAGAAAATGGAGATCGGATTCTACCTGGACAGGCTTTGGTTATCCCGGGAGGATATGAATCAGGTTTGGAGAAAAGTGATGGTAATTATTATCTATGGTTAAAGAATAATAATCAATCTTTTAAGCAACAGTCAAGTATTGATACGTTTTTCACTTCACTAGCAGCAGAAGTAAAGGATAAGGCTATAGGCGTATTATTGACAGGAATGGGGAATGATGGAGCTAAAGGATTAAAGCAGATTAAAGAAGCTGGTGGATATACAATAGTTCAGGATGAAGAGACTTCTGCTCTGTTTGAGATGCCTAAGCAGGCAATTGAACAGGGGGCTTCTAAAGAAGTAGTTAGTTTAGATAAAATAACAGATGGAATTATACGAGTATTAAATAATCAGTGAATTTTATAATATAATGAATTTTACAACCCCGGTTAAATTATTAACCGGGGACAGCTTTGGAGTTAGATTATTTTTTATTCTTCAATTGCTTCTACTGGGCAAGCATCGAGACAATTTCCACATTCTACACATTCATCTTCATCAATTTCGAAGTGGTCATCCCCTTCAATAATAGCGTCAACTGGGCATTCTTCTACGCAAGTACCACAGTCAACACATTCATCGTTGATAGTATAAGCCATCTTTTATTCCATCTCCTTTCGTTAATTTAAGTATTAAAATAACTTACGTAACTATGATAACACTTTGATTATTGAAAGTCAATTACATTAGTAAAAAAATAATTGTAAACTAGTACAGAAAGATAGTTGACAATACAAATAAGATTTGATATCATAAATTCAATGTTAACAATTAATACAATTAAGTTAACAAAGTTAAGGAGGGATTAAGTATGAATTTGAAGATTAAAGAGATTATACTGGTAGGATTATTTGCGGCTTTAACTGCTGTGGGAGCCTATATTAGAGTTCCGATTCCGTATGTCCCTTTTACTTTACAGGTATTATTTGTGTTCTTTGCCGGCAGTCTTTTAGGCAGTAAGTTAGGATTATTAAGTCAAGTAGTTTATATTTTAACCGGTTTAGTTGGGATTCCAATTTTTACTAAAGGAGGAGGACCGAGTTATGTATTACAGCCTACTTTTGGTTACTTAATTGGGTTTGCTCTAGGGGCTTATGTAATTGGGAAAATAATAAATAATATTCGAGAAAAGAGTTTCATTCATTATTTAGCTGCTAATTTAGCTGGTTTAACTGTAGTTTATATTGTTGGAGTAGCCTATCTCTATTTCAATTTTAACTTTATTGTTGGTAAGAGCTTTAGTTTAATGAAGGCAATTCAAATTGGATTTTTGGTTCCGATTCCTGGTGATTTATTTCTGTCCATTATAGCTGCTGTGATTTCAAAGAAGGTATTAAGCCAGGTTAAAACTACATTGCCGGCTGGAATTAGTGATTGAAGAATAATTTATGAATAATTTGAAATCATAATAATACATGGAGATTAGAAAAAGTAGGAGGTGTAGATATGGAAGCAATCTTATCTCGACGGAGTATCAGGGAATATACTTCTGAAACTATACCTGATGATACTATGAATCAACTTTTAAAAGCAGCCATGTCGGCTCCTTCGGCTGGAAATGAACAGCCCTGGCATTTTATTGTAATTGAAAAGCAAGATACTTTAAATCAAATTGCTGATTTGCATCCTGATGCTGAAATGTTAAGAGATGCTCCAGCAGCAATTTTAGTCTGTGGTGATATAGAATTAGAAGAGTATGATGGATATTGGGTACAGGACTGTTCGGCAGCAACTCAGAATATTTTAATTACTGCTGAAACGAAGGATTTAGGTTCTGTCTGGGTGGGGATTCATCCGGATAAGGATCGTGAGAATGGAATTAGAGATTTATTCGATTTACCGGAGAATATTATTCCTTTTTCCATAGTTTCCCTTGGTAGACCTGCTGAAAAGAAGCCGCCAGTAGATAGATATGATGAGTCCCGTGTTCATTATAACTGTTGGTAATTATTTATATGATGATTTACCCCTGAGTTCTCATTAATATTTGATGAGGCTTAGGGGGAATTTTAATTATAAAGACATAATTTTATACTTTATAATTGTTGAAATTTGGGATGATGGATATATTTATGATAAAATGATTCTACTAGTAAAATAAAGAATCTACCTTAGTAATTCATAAAATAAAAGGGGAATGGCTATAATGGAAAAGGAACTGTTGATTAATGAAATTGAATCTTTTGCTGAAATTATTAAACAGATAAAGAAAGCTAAAGAATCAATCTATATCTGTATGTATATTTGGCGGGATGATAACATTGGAAACTTAATAGCTGAAGAACTGATTAAAGCTGCTGATAGAGGAGTAGAAATCAAGATTTTGAAGGATAAAGCAGGAGCAGTCTTTGAGCGGATTGAACAGCAGAAACAGAGTTTCTTTCATAAAGATGTAGAAGTTGGTTTAACAATTAAAGAGTGGGTTCTTTCATTTTTATATTATAGAGATAATAATCGCTCTAAAGAACAATTTAGAAATGAAAGATTAAATAGAATGTTGAATCATGATAATATTACAATTGAATCTGATAAAGAGAGACAGGACCATTCTAAATTTTATGTTTTTGATAATGAAGTATTGATTTTAGGTGGAATTAATATTGGGGATAAAACAATGGACGGTCAGACTGGAGAATATGCAGATTATATGATTAAATTTGTAGATTCTGAATTAGTAAGTTATTTTTGGAATAGATTAACCAATAAAAAACCTAAAGTTGGTTATCAAGATGTTGAATTTTATTTTAATATCAGAGAACAGAATCTCTTTGAAATAAAACCTAAAGTCTTGAAATTATTAAAGGAAGCAAGATATAGAATAGATATAGAAATGGCTTATTTTGGTGACTCAGATATAACAGAAGAAATTATTAATGCTGCAAAAAGAGGAATTAATGTTACAATAATAACTTCTAGAGAATCCAATGTTCAGCAGTCACTGAATCAACATATTCTGCAGAAAATAATTGATGAATCCAGTTCAAAAGTAAAGATTTATCTGTCAGATAGAATGATTCATTCTAAGTTTATCTGTATAGATAGAAGTAAGTATTTTTTAGGGTCGGCAAACTTACATAAGCTCGGCATGAGTAAGCTATCAGAATTAAATGTATTAGTAGAGAAAGGAGACGGCATAGGTGCTAAGTGGAGTAGATGGAGGGAGGAACATTTACAGGAATGTCAATTAATCTCCGGAGATAAGAATCTGGATTATAACAGTTTAATTGCTTTAACTGAAGCAGTGTTATGTTAAAAATGAATATAGCTATTTATCAATTTTTTTCTTGCAAAATTATAGTTCTTCTGTTAAAATAGGTATTAATTATTTAAAACTATAAAATATAATCTGGATCTCTTATCAAGAGGGGTGGAGGGACTGGCCCAATGAAGCCCGGCAACCAGCTGCTTAAAGGTGATTTTAAGCAGACAGCGGTGCTAAATCCTGCAGAATTATTCTGACAGATGAGAGAAGCGGTTACATAGCCTCTTCTGCATTTGGCAGAAGAGTTTTTTAATTTAATTAAATAATTTGATAGAGATCCGAGAGTAAAGGAGAATTCAAATGATGAAAAAGATTACTGTAATATTGCTGCTTTGTGTTCTATTGGCTAGTTTTGTTGTTGGCTGTGCAGATGACAAGGATGTAGGCTCTGAAAAGAAGGTTTTAAAGGTTGGCGCAACTGCTGGTCCTTTTACTAAAATTTTAGAAAGAGTAAAGCCTATATTGGCTAAAAAGAATATTGAATTGGAGATAGTCACCTTTACGGATTATGTTGCTCCTAATTTGGCTTTAGCTGAAGGAGAGATAAAGGCAAATACATTCCAGCATATTCCATATTTTAATAGCTTTAAAGAAGGGCGGGAGCTTGATTTAACCACTGTAGGAAAAACAATCATAATTCCTATGGCTATCTATTCAGATAAGTATGAATCTCTTAACCAGTTACCTGAGGGGGCAACAGTAGCTATTCCTAATGATCCTACTAATGGCGGCCGGGCACTATTGCTTTTAGCCCAAGCCGGAGTATTTGAATTAAAAGAAGGAGTCGGCATAGAAGCAACTGTTGAAGACATAGTGGCCAATCCTAAAGATATCGAGATACATGAGGTTGATGCTGCCCAGACGGCTCGAATGCTGCCTGATGTTGCTGCTGCTGCTGTAAACAGTAATTATGCTTTGGAACTGGATATGAATCCTAGAGAGGATTCTATCTTCATTGAAGATAAGGACTCACCTTATGTATGTATTATAGCTGTCAGACCGGAGGATAAAGATGATCCTGTCATAAAAGAGTTTGTAGAGGCTTATCAGTCTGAAGAGATTAGAGAGTTTATCAATGAACACTTTAATGGTTCTGTTATTCCAGCATTTTAAATGATTTTTCTGGGAGGTAATAGCTGGTATCGCTAAAAGAGTTAGGGCTTGAAGAGGCAGGAGAGGCTGAGTTAAGAAGGGCTGCTGAAGCTGTCTGTAAACCTGAAGAATCTATCCATAATATGTCCTTTGAGATTACTCCGGATATGGTATTGGAGGCAATTAAGATAGTTGATGAGCTTGGACAGGAATTAGTGTGAAAATATATTTAAATTTTGCTAATTTTATGATAAAATTATATTAGAATCCAACAAAAGTAAATAATACATTTTATAATTAGGTGCCTCGCTTTGAGGAGAATAGTGAAGTCGAGTGATTGAATCTATTCAATCATAAACGATACGGACCCACCGCTGTAGTCAGGGAGTTTCTATTCAGCTTTAGGCCACTGGTTTAAACCGGGAAGGCTTGAATAGAAGCAGTGATCTGTGAGTCAGAAGACCTGCCTAATTATAGGATGCGTAAGGATGATGGAAAAGTCCTTCGCCAGTTATCTGGTGGAGGGCTTTTCTTTTTTTATTAAATAATAAGGAGGAAGTATAGATGAAGGCTGCAGTTTTGAAGGGGCAAGGAGAGTTTAACTTAGCGGATGTAGAAGATACAGAATGTCCTCCGGGAGGTGTTATAGTTAAAGTTAAGTCGGCTGGGATCTGTAGTGCAGATGTCAGGATGATTTGTCAGGGGCATAAAGCATTAGATTATCCCCGGATTCCAGGCCATGAGGTAGCTGGAATAGTAGCTGAAAATAGAGCAGCTGGAAGTGAGTTTGAAGTAGGGGACCGGGTGCAGATAGCTCCAGAGATTATCTGTAATGAGTGTTCTTACTGTCGGGAAGGGATTACTAATCAGTGTGAAGATATTGGGATTATGGGTTTTACTCATGATGGAGGATTTGCTGAATATATTATGATTCCGCCTGCCGGGGTAGAAAGCGGTATCCTGAATCCTATTCCGGTTGGTCTATCCTTTATGGAGGCTACACTGGCTGAACCTTTAGCCTGCTCTATTAATGCTCAGGAATTAGCAAGAGTAAGTAAAGGAGATAGAGTATTAGTTATTGGAGCAGGAGTGATCGGCTGCCTACATACCATGCTTGCTAAAGCCAATGGTGCACAACAGGTTCTGATAGCCGATAAGCTGACTAGTCGCATTAATTTAGCAGAGCAGACAGAAGCTAACTGTTTTATAGATCTAAGTATTGAATCTATAGAAGAAGCGGTAACTGCAGAAACTGAGAATAAAGGGGTTGATGTTATTATTCTGGCCTGTGAGGAAGCAGCATT
This sequence comes from Acetohalobium arabaticum DSM 5501, assembly GCF_000144695.1. GTDB lineage: Bacteria > Bacillota > Halanaerobiia > Halobacteroidales > Acetohalobiaceae > Acetohalobium > Acetohalobium arabaticum. The sequence goes on along the minus strand of NC_014378.1, from coordinate 2,114,433 downwards.
ATCAATTCCATTATTTAAGTTATTAGCTCCAAGAGGTAGAATCAGTTTCTTTTCTAGCCTGCCTTATCATCAATCTAATATAGAGTTAGATGCTAATGAACTCCATTACAAAGAACAGATGATTGTTGGAGCCTACGGCTGTAGAGTGGATCAGAATAAAAAGGCTCTGGAGTTGATGACAAAAGAATTAGAGGTTGATTGGTTGATTACTGATGAAATTTCATTAGATGAGATTAGAACAGGAATTGAACGTCTTATTAATTATGAAGGTTTAAAGACAGTTATTAACTTTTAAGGAAGGATAAGGAGTTTAGTAATCTCCGAATAGTTAAACTCAATATTACTGAAAATGAAGTCTTATAAAATCTACATAAATAGAAAGCCCCTGACTTCATTAGCTATGTAGAAGTTCAGGGGCTGAATTTTTATCTAAAATGCCTCAAGAAAACTCTATCTGAATCTTTAGTTTGATTCAGGTGGAGAAGGCTTTACCACGAAGGGTTGTTAAACCCGAAGGGAATTAAGGCAGTTTTGTTCTTTTTCTCTTTGAATTTGGATATATTCTTCAATAGTTTCAATGGTAGCCTATCCAGTCAGAGACTGGTTATGATTAATGAAATTTCAAGTGTTATTTCTCAATACTTTTTAAATATCTATTTATTATTTTTTTAATATTATCATTTGATTTTTTTCCGCCAGTAGAAATAATACAGTAACTTCTAGACCAAAAAGCCGATTCCCAGTAGTAGTCTTTTAAATGTTCTTCATAATCTTTTTTGATAAGTCTAGAAGATACCGTTTTTAAAGTGTTAACTAGTTTTGATAACTGTATCTGTGGTGGAGTTTCAAACAAGACATGAATATGGTCTTCTTCACCTGCGAATTCTAAGACTTTGCAATCTTTGTCATTGAGTAACCTAGTAAATATTTTTTCTAGCTCGTCAAATATTTTAGAATTAATACACTTGTGTCTGTATTTTGTGATTACAACTAAATGATATTTAAGACTATAAACAGAATGACGATTACTATTAAGTTGCCTATTCATAAGTATTTTACCTCCTAAATCTTAGTTTACAACCAAATAAAACTATGGTATAATTATATCAACTAAGAAAGGAGGTGTAAAGATATGAAATTGTCATTTAAATTCAAACCTAATTTTAGTCATAAACAGCTAGAAATAGTTAAAGAGTTAAGTTGGCATTGTTCTAAGCTGTATAATATAGTTAACTATCAAATAAAGAACAATGAGGAAGTTAAGCCAGTATATACTAGACTAGAAAATAAGTTTAAGGATAACTGGCATACTAATTACCTTCACAGCCACAATAGACAACAACTGTTTAAACAATTAGCTCAAGACTGGAAGTCCTACTTTAAATCAATAGAGGATTACAATAACAATCCTGGCAAATATCAAGGTCAACCAAAACCACCTAATTTCAAGTATTTAGACAATAATCCAAGTGAAATAATTTTTACTAATTTAGCTACCAGAGTTAGAGAGGATAATCTTCTTTTGTCCTTGTCTAAAGAAATTAAAAATCAATTTCAGGTGGACAGTCTTAAATTTGAGCTACCTCCAGTAGTTCAAGGCCTGATTAACTTAGACAATCTCTCCATGTCCAAAGGACATTCCGTGGAAAACTCCCTCCAACAAGTAAGGATAAAAAAAGATAACCTCTCTAGTGATTGGTATTTAATAATCATTCACAAAGTAAATGAAAAAGATAAAGCACAAGGAGATAATGTAATGGCTATAGACTTAGGTTTGGATAATTTAGCAACTTTAACATTTAAGGATAATCCAGAAAACTACATTATTAATGGTAAACCACTTAAATCTAAGAATAAATACTTTAATCAAGAAATAAATAGACTACAATCTATAAGAATGAAACAAACTGGTAGTAAAAACTTTAAAGACACTAAACAAATTAAGCAATTGAGGATAAAACGCCAAAACTATATTTCAAACTATCTTCATCAAGCTAGTAGAAAAATAATTAATCTAGCTAAAAGACATGGTGTGTCTAAAATAATAATAGGTGATTTGAAACAGATTAAGCAAAATATTAACTACAATAAATCATTTGTTCAAGTACCAATTCAAAGATTAAAAGATTTAATTGAATATAAAGCTAAATTAGAAGGCATAGAAGTTAATATCATTAATGAAGTCTATACTTCTGGTTGTTCAGCTTTAGATTTAGAAAAGTTAAATAAAGCTAACTACAATAAGTCTCGCAGAGTTAAAAGGGGACTTTTTAAGTCTGAAATAGACTTAAACATTAATGCAGATGTTAATGGCAGTCTAAATATAATGAGAAAATTTTTAACTAAAAAATGTATTCCTGAACTTGTTAATCAAGCTAGGGATAATGGAGTTGTGAACCCTCCAGAACGAATAAGAGTTGCCTGATAATAGGTGCAAAAACTTAATTACTAAACTTCGTTCAAACTCACCTAGTAACATATAGCTATTTTAGTATATGTAAAGTAGTGAGAAGCCTCCGTTGCTTGTCTCGGAGGTGGTTCACTTAGAGTTCCCTTACCTTATCAAAATGCCAGGAGGGAAAAATATGGAGCAGTCGATAAGGATAAAAAAGATAGTGATTAGTATAATACTTATAATACTGCTTTTTTCACTTGGAGGCTGTGTAGGACAGAAGGAATTAAATAATCTGGGAATTATCAATTTAATGGGGATTGATTTAACTGCTGATGGAGAGTATAAAGTTACTGTTCATATCTTAAAACCTTCTACTGGTCAAGGGGGAGAACCTGCTAATGCACCTGGGCCGGGTTCTGCTATTTGGGTTGGTCAAGCAGAAGGTGAAACGATTGAGAAAGCTGTAAAAGAAATACGCGCTAAGACTTCCTGGCTTCTTATCTGGTCTCATTGTGATATTTTTGTACTGGGAAATAAACTATGTAGGACAGGTATAGGAGATGTAGTTGATTTTTTGGCCCGAAATGAAGAAATTAGATTAACTAGTAATGTCATTACAGCTACGGATAAAGCCTGGCAGATTCTAAAACATTCTCCTGAGGAGAAAAAAGAACCTGTAGCAGATCAAATTGATGGTCTTATAAAGAATATAGCTGACTGGTCAAAAGCATATAACTTAAATTTAAAAGAAGTAATGGCTAGGCTTGCTTCTGGTAATCAGGAAGTTGTTTTGGGAAAGTTAGAGCTTGTTCGTGCTGAACCAGTAAAGGAAGGTCAGGAGAGTTCTTCATCGAGTGAAGGGAAGACAGACAAAGAAGATGGATTAAAGAAGGTTCTTAAAATGGAAGGAGCTGCTGTATTTAAAAAGGATAAACTTATTGGTTCTTTAACTCCTGAGGAAACTAGAGGATATATGCGGATAATTGATGAAATTAAATTACACAGTATGGATCTTTTTCTGTCTGGACATAATAGTCCGGTTAGTCTGGACACTTATAATTCTCAGATAGAGATTAAATGGGATTCTGCTAATCCTAAAACTTTTTTAATAAGCATAAAAGAGCTGTCTCGATTAGCAGAACAAGATTCAGAAATAAGTCAAACTTCACTTTTAACAGCTAATAAAATAGAAAGTTTAAAAGAAGAAGCAGTAAAAAAAGAAATTATATCAACTATAAAGAAGTCTCAGCAGTTGCAGAGTGATATCTTTGGTTTAAAAGGAATTGTCAAACAGAAAAGCCCCTCTACTTGGGAAAAGTTGAAGCAGGATTGGGAAAAGAACTTTAGTAATCTAAGCTTCAAAGTAGAGGTTGAATCTATTTTAAAACAGGTGGGCAAAATCCATAAACCAATTTTTGAGTAGGGGGGTTAACATGTTAGTTATTATACTTATAATAATTTATTATTTTAATATTAAAGAAGTAATCTCGCTCTTCTTCAAAAAAGATTATAATTCTTTTGTAGCAGTATTAGTTTTAACGTTGATTAGCTTTTATTTGAGCTTTGGACAAGTGTTAGACTGGCCTATACCTCAAATATCAGAATTAATGCGACAGCCCCTTTCATTCACTGCCGGTCTTTAATGTTGTTCTTAATTTTCTTAAGTAATAAAAGTAATAGAATTATCACTGGAATTATTAATAAGAAAATAGCTGCATAATGGGGCCAAGTATGTAATGTGAATTGATACTGTTCACTATAATTTTTAAACAGAATTTGGGATAAACTGACCATGATAATTCCGATGGGGATTATAAAACTTTTTTTATTTTTTGACCTAACCAAAGTACCTACTGCTTCAACTGCAGTCCAGTAACAGAATAAGATTGTAATAAAAGCTGTTCCAATCCACATTACTAAAAAAGCAGATTCAAGTCGTTCAAGAAAATCGCCGATTTCTATAATACCTACCATACTAAAAACAGGATATGTAAAAGAAGATGCGAGGTCAGCTCCAAATGCCATTGTTAGAGTTAGAGTTCTTAGAGTTAATATTACTCCACTTATTAATAGAGCTATGCTGGTATAAAGAAGGTACTGTTTTGTTTTACTCTTTTCTGATTGTAGCCTAACGTAAGGAAATAAAAAAGAAAACAAGATTAAGTTCCCTAAAGGGAAGGCCCAGATGAGATATCCTCCCTGTAATAAATTTTTAGTCTTTAGTTTTAATGGTAGTAAGTTGCTGGGGTCGTAATCAGGGATTGCTAGGATCAGTAGTAAAGTAAAGATCAGTAAAATTACCGGCAGAATCACCTGTCCAACTCTAGCAATAGTTTCAATTCCCATTGTTACCGCATAGGCACTTACAAGGGTGAGAGTAAATGTAAATATTAATATAGGCATGTTGGACATGATTGTAGTAGAGAGAAAATTTCCAATAAGTCTTAAATTTAGAGCGCCTAAATGTAGGACATAGATAATGTAGAGAATGCCTACAACAATTCTGAACCAGACTCCTCCTACCTGATTGGCTATTTCAACGATATTACTGTCAAATAGAGGTTGATGCAGGGCTGTTAACAATAAAATTGAAATAAAAGATAAAGCTATGGCAGTAATATCTGTTAGCCAGCCAAGCTGATCTGAAATTATTACTTCAGGACAGATTATTATAATAGTTCCTAACAGAAAAGTTATTAATAACGCACTATATTGGAATAGTGATATCTTTTTTTGTTTCATTCCAAGATCCCTTCCTTCTTCATTTCTATTTAATATTATGCTTGAAATAAAGAAGAAACATGTACAACATAATTTTTAGTAAACATACATAATAATTTCATTTTTTCGAAAAATAAATCTATAACTTATAACAAGTAAAAAAGGAGGATATAAATGAGTAATTGGTCTCCTTATTTAGTAGGGGCTGGAATTGGTATTTTAAGCTGGTTAACTTTTCTGTTATCGAATAAAACAATTGGTGTTTCTACTGCTTTCGTTCGAACAGCGGGAATAATAGAGAAGTTCTTCAGAGGAGATAAGGCATTAGAAAGAAAATACTATGAAGAATACCCCCCTGTTATAGATTGGGGATGGACGTTTGTATTAGGAATAGCAATAGGTGCTTTTATATCTGTACAGTTATCAGGAGACTTTAGGCTAGTTTCGATTCCTGCTTTTTGGAACCAACAGTTTGGTAGTTCAAAATTATTTAGGTGGATATTAGCTGGAATTGGTGGAATATTTATAGGTTTTGGAGCTAGATGGGCCGGAGGATGTACTAGTGGCCATGGAATAAGTGGTACTCTACAGTTAGCAGTTATTAGCTGGATTACTTTTATATTTTTCTTTATTGGTGGAGTTGCTTCAGCATTCATTCTTTATTCTTTTTAAAGGAGGGAGCTTATGTTAACTGACCTTCATAATAAGGATAAATTACAACTTGCTTTGGGTTTAGTAATGGGAATTATATTTGGTTTTTTACTTCAAAAGGCTGGTCTTACTAATTATCAGATTATAATTGGCCAGTTATTACTTAGAGACTTTACAATGTTTAAGGTTGTTTCTAGTGCTATTATTACTGGAATGATTGGAGTTTATTTTCTTAGAGAAAAAGAATTAGTTGAATTACATCCTGGTTCTGGTTCCCTCTGGACTGCTGTTTGTGGGGGGTTGATATTTGGCATTGGTTTTGGAATTTTAGGTTATTGCCCCGGGACAGTAGTTGGTGCTTCTGGAAGAGGGGCTATTGATGGATTATTTGGTATATTAGGAATAACAATAGGAGTCTGGTTATTTAGTTTAATTTATCCTTTGATTAATGATACTGTATTGACTAAAACTGAATTTGATGAACTTACTATTCCAGAAATGTTGGGAGTTAATCACTGGTGGGTTATTATTTCAGTTGTAATTATCCTAATTACAATTCTAGGAGTAATTGAGAGATTAGGATTATAGAATTTTATCGGCAGAAAACCAGACGGGCTCGCACTCTAAAAGCAATTCCTGCGGGGCTCCCTCTGGCTGAATGCCGATATTTTTTAATAATTCTTAAATGTTTCTTCTCCTATACCACTTTATTCCTTCGAAGGCTAATAGAAAGACTCCACCTGCTGATAAAACTCTAATCCAATCCTGGATAGGGACTGGAGCAAAATCAAGATAAGAATTAAGTCCAGGAATGTAGACTACACCTAAGACTAAAACAATAGAAATGATGATTGAGTAGATCATCTTTCTATTGCTGAATAGATTTGCATTAAGGAGGCTTGTAAACTTATACCTATGGGAGAGTATATTTAAGAGCTGGCAAACAACAATAGTTAAATAGGTTATTGTAGTGGCCCGGGAATATAAGGTATGGCTTTCTGTAAGTTTATTTTCAATACTAGTTACAAAAAGGCCGTAGTTTATAAAAGCCAGTCCTCCCATCAGAACCCCCAAGAAAACAACTTCAATAGTACTGCTTTTATTGATAATATGCTCATCCCGATCCCGCGGAGGAGTAGTCATTAATTCTTCGGAAGCAGGATCAAAGGTTAAGGCTGTCAGTGGTAGTATCTCTGCTAATAGATCAATAGAGAGAATCTGAATAGCTAAAATAGGAATCGGCCAGCCGAAGACTGCTGCTCCAATCAAGCCTAATAAGACAATTGATAATTCAGCTCCATTACTAGTTAAAGAAGCAAGTACTGTCTTTTTAAGATTATTATAGATTTTTCTACCTTCTTTGATGGCATGGACTAGTGTGGGATAGCTGTCATCTAAAAGAATCATCTCCGCTGTTTCTTTTGATACATCGGTTCCCATCTGTCCCATGGCAACGCCGATATGGGCACTTTTCAATGCGGGAGCATCATTGACACCATCTCCGGTAACGGCGACGATCTGATCTTGAGCTTTTAGATTCTTGACAATCCTTAATTTATCCTCAGGAGATACTCGGGAGAAGATTATGGATTCATTTTTATTCATTCTATTCTTTAGTTCTTCATCAGAGATCTGCTGTAGGTCCTGGCTAGTAATAACCGGTGTTTCTTTATCAGTACCTAGATTGATCTCGTCTGCTACAGCTTTTGCTGTTATGGCATGGTCGCCAGTCATTATATAGGTGTTAATATGGGCCTTGTGGGCATCTTCAATTGCTTCTTTAACACCTTCTTTAGGTGGATCAACCATGGCTACTAGTCCTAAAAAGACAACATCTCGTTCGATCTCTTCGATAACATAGTCAGTTTCATCAGGACCAAGCTGGCGGTAGGCAATGGCCAAAACCCGCATAGCGTTATTGGAATACTTTTCATTTAATTCATTTAACCTCTGCTTATCTTCTTCAGTAATTTCTACTTTCTCACCATCTCGATAGATATACTTTGTAATTGAAAGAACACTATTTAGGGCTCCCTTCATAGTTAAAAATTTACCATCTTCAAACTTTCTTATCGAACTCATTCTCTTGCGTTCTGAATCAAAGCTGAATTCATGGAGTTCAGGATTCTCTTCATCTTCGTTAGGAGATCGAGTTCCTAGTTTAGTAGAGAGTGTAATCAAAGCTGCTTCAGTAGGATCGCCTATTGGATACCAGCTGGGATTATCTTCATCAGGAGGATGGATCTCAGCATTTGAAGCCATAGTTCCAGCATCAAGCATTATCTCTAATTCATCTTTCTTTTCTTCGCTTACAGGATTACCATCCTGATTTAAGATATCTCCTTCAGGCTTATAACCAAGGCCTGTAACTTCATACTCCTGGCCATCAAACCAGAGATTCTTAACAGTCATTTCATTCTTGGTAAGAGTACCGGTCTTGTCTGTAGAGATTATATTTGTTGAACCTAGAGTTTCAACGGAAGAGAGTTTTTTAATTACGGCATTCTCTTTGGATAGCTTAGCTATTCCTTGAGAGAGAGCAACAGTAACCTGCATAGGAAGGGCCTGAGGAACGATAGCAACAGTTATGCCTAGGCCATAGATTAGAGCATAATAAAGATCCAGTCCCCGGTAGATACTAACACCAAAGAGCAGGATACCGATTATAAGAGCAAAGATTGCTAATCGGTTAGCAACTACTGATAATTCCTGCTGGAGAGGTGATTGGGATCTTTCTTCTTCCTGTGTTAAGGAAGCGATCTTGCCCATTTCTGTCTCTGTTCCTGTAGCTGTAACTACACCTGTTGCTGAGCCGGAAGCAACATTAGTGCCCATATAGGCCATATTGCTGCGGTCTCCAAGTGAAGCTTCCTCATTAATCTGATTGCTATGTTTTTCCTGAGGCATTGACTCTCCTGTTAAGGCTACATCATTGGTTCTTAGATTATATGATTCTATTATTCTTAGATCAGCCGGGACTTTATCTCCCTCTTCCAAACTGATTATATCACCTGGGACTAACTTCTGCTGGGCTAGTTCTGTAATTTCTCCATCCCGATAAACTTTGGCTGGAGATTGGACTAATTTCTTTAATGAAGCCATTATCTTTTCAGCTTTGAATTCTTGAAAGAAGCCGATTACTACGTTAATAAATACAATAGCCAACATGACAAGAGCATCACGGTAATTTCCGATGAGTAGTGACATTCCGGAAGCTACTACCAGCATTATTGTTAAGACATCTTTGAATTGAGAGAGTAATAAAACCCACTTAGGTGTTCCTTCGGAGGTTTTTAATTCATTTTCGCCGTATTTGTTCAGTCTTTTCTGTGCTTCTTCATTAGATAAGCCTTCTTTACTGGTATTAAGTTCTGCAAAGACCTCTTTAACCTGTTGTTGGTAGAAATTAATACTTTTTCACCTGCCTTTTTTATTGATTTTATTATTCTGTTAATTTTTATTCTTTATATTATAGTGTGTTAGCTGGATTAACAGTATACTAATTTCAGGTTATTTATTGATATATTGTGTCATCTAAGAGTTGATATATTTCAAACGCTGCCAAAATCAGCCCTTATTAATTAGCAATAAATTATACTTAGAGCTATAAATTAAAACTTCTATTTTATATGCTAATAATTCTTTTATTTGGGGCTGCTTTAAGTTGCTTTTTGAAATATATCAACAATAATTATGTAAAATTATCGGAGGAAGCGTTTAAAACTATATTAATGAAATTTCTGTGCTACAAATAGTCAATATGTGTCCAGAGCGACTCTTAAAACTGACTCGGAACCATGGACTGGTGGAGAGTCAGTTTTTGAGAGCGAATGAGGCAGGAGGCCGAATGAGCGGCAAGCGGCGGATACATATTGACTATTCCCGTAATATCATGAATGCGTATATTTATTATGCTAGGCAATTACAAATAAGAGGTATATGCGAGAACATTGGAGAGTGACACAATATATCAATAAAGTTGTACTTTACAGATATAATATTGGGAATAATCAGGAGTAATATTGAAAAAACTAATAAAAAGCTTTTCTTTTGCTCAATTAACTGTTATAATCAAGTAGTTGTCCTTATTTATGATGGGCGGCTGTATTTATTAAAAGGGAAGTGAAATTAAATATGAAAAAGAAGCAATTTGAAGAATTGAATTTATCTAACGAAATAACTAAAGCAGTTGAGGATATGGGGTTTGAGGAAGCTACACCGATTCAGACAGAAGCAATTCCTCACCTGCTGGCAGGAAAAGATGTAATAGGACAGGCGCAGACTGGTACTGGAAAGACAGCTGCCTTTGGAATTCCGATTCTAGAGAAGATAGATCCTGATGATAAAAGCGTACAGGCTTTGGTCCTCTGTCCCACTAGAGAATTAGCTATTCAGGTGTCTGAGGAAATAGGACGTCTGGCTAAGTATAAAAGGAAGATTAAGACTTTACCAGTCTATGGCGGACAGTCGATTAAGCGCCAGATTAAGGCTTTAAAGAAGGGGGTGCAGATTGTAATAGGTACTCCAGGTCGTACCATGGATCATATGAGACGGGGTACTTTAAAGTTTGATAATTTAAAGATGGTTATTTTAGATGAAGCCGATGAAATGTTGAATATGGGCTTTAGGGATGATATAGAGACGATTTTGGAAGGAGTTAAAGGGAAGAGACAAACAATCTTCTTTTCTGCTACTATGCCGCAGTCTATCTTAAAATTAAGAAAGAAGTATCAGACTGATCCCGAGATAGTTAAGGTGGTTCATAAGAAGTTAACAGTACCGAATATTGAACAGGGTTATTTTGAAGTGAATAGAAGAAATAAATTAGAGGTTCTATCGCGACTGATTGATATCTATAATCCGAAGTTATCGATTGTCTTCTGTAATACCAGAAAGCAGGTAGATGAACTGACTATTCAACTCCAGGCGCGTGGTTACTTTGTAGATGGTATTCACGGCGGGTTGAATCAGCCACAGCGCGATAGAGTGATGAATAAGTTTAAGAATGGCACTATTGAGACTTTAGTAGCTACTGATGTAGCAGCTAGAGGAATTGATGTTGATGATGTGGAAGCTGTATTCAATTATGATATTCCACAGGATATAGAGTACTATGTACATAGAATCGGTAGAACAGGCCGGGTTGGCAGACAGGGTTATGCCTTTACCTTTGTAGTAGGTAAAGAAATCTATCAATTAAAGAAGATAGAGAAGTATGCTAAGACTAAGATTGAACGGAAGCAGGTGCCTTCAGTTAGTGATGTAGAGGAGAGTAAGATGGAGCTATTGTTGGATAGAGTATCGGAGATTCTAGAAAACGAGAATCTAGCCCAGGAGACTAAGCTGATTGAAGAATTAGTTGAGGAGGATTATGTTTCTATAGATATTGCAGCAGCACTATTGAAGTTAGTCATGGACAGAGAGGAACAAGAAGGTGCAGAAAAAGTAGAAAGCTTTGGAGATACAGGTGCAGAACCGGGTATGGTTAGACTATTTATCAATATAGGCAGCAAGCAGAATGTAAGTCCTGGAGATGTTGTGGGAGCAATTGCTGGAGAAACCAGTATTCCAGGTAATGTAGTAGGATTAATTGATATTTATGATAAATTTACTTTTGTCGAGGTTCCAAGAGAGTATGCCAAAGAAGTACTCAAGATTATGAAGAATAATCAGATTAAGGGTAAGAGTATTGATATTGAATTAGCTAATCCTAAGTAAAAAAGATTATATTGGATAAAAATCCTGATCTAGATAAAATTAGATTAGGATTTTTTTATTTTAAGAATGATACCTAGAGTATATAATTTCTTTATCTGCTTATATTAATAATTGTATTAATCAAATAATTGGAGAGCTTATATCGATAATTTAAAAAGGAGCTGAAAGTTGATGATAGATTTCAGCAGAAGATACTGGATATTGATAGCAGCAGTCTCTATTATAATGATTATTCTTACTGGTTGTAGCGGAAAAGAAGACAATTTAGACAAGAAGATAGGGCAGACTAAACTTCCTGAAAGATTAAAAAATAAGAAGAAAGAAATTATTGCTAAATATAAAGATCGAACTCCCAACGAATGGGGAGAGAATCTTCCGGGAGTGATTACTAGAATAGATACGGATAAAAAGATAGTTGTCCTTACGCTGGATGCCTGCGGTAGTCCTGGGGACGGATATGACAGTAAGCTAATGGACTTTTTGATTGAAGAGGAGATTCCGGCTACTTTATTTATCAATTCCAGGTGGATAGATGATAATCAGGAGACTTTTATGGAGCTAGCGTGCAATCCTCTATTCACTATTGCCAACCACGGTACCCGTCATCTACCTCTATCAGTAATCGGTAAATCTGCTTATGGTATAAAAGGAACTACTAGTGTTGAAGAGATAGTAGATGAGGTATTGAAGAATGAATGGAAAATTCAGAATTTTACAGAGGAGAAACCAGAATATTTTCGGGCTGGGACGGCTTATTATGATGAGGTTGCAGTTGAGATTGTCAATGATCTCGGCGAAAAAGTCATCGGTTACGATACACTGGGCGATGCCGGGGCTACGTTTGCGAAAGAGCAGGTAAAGAAGGCATTTTTAAGCGTCAGTCCGGGTTCTATTATACTGGCCCATATGAACCGTCCTAAATCTGATACTGCCGAAGGAATTATGGCTGCAGTTCCTGAACTTAGGAGCAAAGGTTTTCAGTTTGTGAAATTGGAGAATTATGATAATCAGTTAATTTCTAAAACAGAAAAGGAAGAATAATTCCTCCCCTCCCGATTATTGTTGACATAATTTTATATAAATAAAGGGAATGACATAAAGTTATAGAAATTTAATCAGTAATAGAAGTATTCATTTATTTATATGGGTGATGAATTTACTAACCTATTCTTTGATTCAATATTAAAGAATAGGTTATTTTTTACTTGTTTTTAAACCATGTGTAATCGATTTAACTTTTGATATGCTTGATATTAAAAGTAATATATGATATACTATATGTAAGAGGTGATAACAATTGAGCAACCAAAATAATTTAATTCATGCCAGAACATGTGTTTATAATGTTGGCTATCATATTGTATTTACAGTTAAATATCGTAAAAAGATATTAACAGGTAAAGTAGCTACTAGATTAAAAGAAATATTACATCAAGTTGCCCAGGATAAAGAGTTCATTATTGAAACTATGGAGTTAATGCCTGATCATCTACATTTATTTGTAACTGCTCACCCTAAAATAGCACCTAGTTATATTGTTAAAATGAGTAAAGGTATTAGCGGTAGATTATTATTAAAAGAATTCCCTAAATTAAGAAAGCAGTTATATAAAGGACATTTATGGAATAAATCTTATTATCTAGAAACTGTAGGTAATATCTCTAAGGATACGGTTAAACAATATATTGAAAATCAAAAATCTAAATAATAATATTTATATAATATTGAAAGGAGGTGAGCTAATTGAAGTTAGCTAAATATTTTATTCATAAACCTAATCAAACCCAACAAATTGTATTAGGTTGTTTAGCTTATGCTAGTGCTAGGTTATATAATATCGGCAATTATCAACGTAAAAATTGGTCTAAAGATAGTGATAAAGAGTATCCTGATTGGTATAAACAAAAAAAGCAATTAAAAGAAAATTTTTGGTATAAAAATTTACCTTCTCAAACAGCACAGGAAACACTTAAAATTTTAGCTGATAACTGGGATAGTTTTTATCAAAGTAAAAAAGATTATCAAAATAATCCTGATAAATATACTGGTGAACCTAATCTACCTAATTATAAACCTAAAGACAGTAAATTTAACTTCCGTTATCTCAATAATGGTTTTAAAATTATTGATGGTAAGTTAAGATTATCTATTCCTAAACAGTTAAAAAAGTATCTAAAAGAGGAATACTCTATTACCAACAAATTCTTATGGATAAGAGTGCCTAATGAGCTGTTATCCAGTAATAGAGATGTCCTTAACTCAACTACTAGAATTGAGTTTAAACCTTTAAGCGATGATACTTATAAGGTAATCTTAACTTATAAAGTAGATACTCCTACTATTAAAGAAGATAACGGTAATTATTTAAGTATTGATCTAGGCATTAATAATCTAATGACTTGTTACAGTAATCAAAATCAGGAAAGCTTTATTATTGACGGTGGACAATATTTAGCTATTAATCGTTATTTTGATAAAAAAATCAAACATTATCAATCTATTTTGAATGGTCAGGGCAAAAAGACTTCTAAACGTATCCAAAATCTATATAAAAAGCGACGAAAACAATTATTTCACTTAATTCATAGTGCAACTAAAAAAGTAGTTAATTACTGTATTGAAAATAATATTTCTAGAGTAATAGTTGGTGATATAAAAAATATTCGTGATGATGCTGACCTAGGTAAACAGAACAATCAAAAACTCCATAAACTACCTTTTGATATTATCTATCACCAACTAGAGTATAAACTTAATTTACAGGGGATTACTTTAATCAAGAAGAGTGAAAAATATACCAGTCAATGCAGCCCTTACAGTAAAAAAGTAACTAAAAAATATGGTGATAAGTCTAATCGTATTAAACGCGGCTTATATGTAGACAAAAATAATAATCAAGCCTTTAATGCCGATAGTGTAGGTTCATTTAATATCTTACGCAAATACTTACAGCAGCGACGTAAAGGAAAAGATATTACTTTGCAGGTTAAAGGTTTATCAAATCCAGTTAAATATAGCTGGAATGATCATCAATTTGCAGCTTAAAAGTAACTCCAAGTCCAGTATTAACTGGATAGGAGTATTGGTGTTGGACACGCCGATTGGGTAACTTGCTTGATATTACGGGTAACTCCCATAAAAGCAGGCGACCATGAAGCTCGGTATTTCAATGCCGAGTAGTTCACGACATATAGTAGAGGTGTTTTTAAGGAGGGCGGGAGTTATGGAGGAGGAAAAGAGTAGAGGTTATTTCAAATCTATTATCAGTGCTGTGCCTGACTTAATTATTTTATTTGATGAAGAAGGTAATTATCTTGATGTATGGACTTCAAAAGCAGAGGATTTAGTAGCTTCTAAAGAGAAACTTATAGGTAAAAATATTGATGAAGTTTTACCTAATGAAGTTGCAAATAGTTTTAAGAAATATTGTTCTCTTGCTATTGACAATGATGAACTTAAAACTTACGAATATGAGCTGGAGTTTGAAGAAGGAAAAAGATATTTTGAAACACATTTGGTTTCTGTAGATGCAAAAGATGCTAATAACAATGAGGTTTTGGCTGTAATTAGAAATATTACTGAGCGGAAAATAGTCGAACTTGAATTAGAAAGAGCTTCAAATAAATTAGAATTAACAGTAAAAGGAGCTAAACTTGGACTGTGGGATTGGAATATAAAAACTAATAGAATTGAGACTAGTAAACAATGTTCAAATCTTTTAGGATATGAACCACCTAACTCCTTTACTCATTGGAAAGAACTAATACATGAAGCTGATAAAGCAAAGATATCACAGCTAATAGATAAGCTTTTAAATGGAGATACTTCCTATGGGAAGATAGAATATAGGATTAAAACTGAAGATAATAATTATAAATGGCTTCAAGTTATAGGAAAAGTAGTTAAGTGGGATAATAAAGGGAATCCAGTTAGGGTTTTAGGTATTCTCAAAGATATTGATAAAAGAAAACAAGTAGAAGAAGAACTAAAACGACAAAGAGCATATTTTCAACAATTATTTAATAAATCTCCTAATGCTATAGTGCTGTTGGATAATGAAGATAGAGTAATTAAAGTTAATAAAAGTTTTGAACAGCTCTTTGAATATAAACAGACCAATATTAAAGGTGAAAAAATAAATAACTTAATTATACCTGAAAAAAATTTGGGTGAATCTATAGAAAAATCATTAAAAGTAAAAGAAGGAGAGCAAGTATCAGATGAAGTTGTTAGAGAAACAAAAAACAGTAAAAAAATTTATGTTGAAATTAATGCTTTCCCCATAAAATTAAATCAAGGACAAATAGGTGTCTATGGTATATATCGGAATATTAGTAAAAGAAAAAAGGAAGAAGCAAGAATTAAATATTTGTCTTTTCACGATGAAATGACGGGATTATATAATAGAAGATACTTTGAAAATGAAATTGAGAGATTAAATAATTCAAGGAAGTTACCTATTAGTATAATTATTGGTGATATGGATGGGCTTAAATATATTAATGATAATTATGGCCATAAGATGGGAGATGAATTCATAAAAAAAACAGCTGAAGCATTTAAAGCTGCTACTAGACAGGAAGATATTGTAGCTCGAATCGGGGGCGATGAATTTGCTATAATACTTCCTGAAGCAGATTCTAATACGGCTCAAAAAATATGTGAACGAATTCAAGCGAAAACTAAGTGGCATAATAAAAAAATAGACTTACCTGAACCGCTAAGAATATCTTTAGGTTATGCTGTTAAGATAGATCGGAACCAAAATTTAGATGAAATTTTTAATAAAGCAGATCAGAAAATGTATCAAAACAAAGAATCTCGGAAATATAGTCCAAGAGATAATTGATGATGGTATGAAAAAAGAAAGCTAACCGGATTCCGGTTAGCTTTCTAAAATATTATTAAAATCAAAGTTACTGCAAGTAACTCTAAGATAATTATATCTTAAATGCTTCATTCTTCTCCAAATAATCCTCCGAATCCGCCGCCGCTAAATAGTAGAAAGACAGCTATAAGAATTAGAATCCATTCAAATTTAAAACCGCCGAAACTACCAAATCCTCCGAATCCTTCGGTAGACACATCTTCCACTTCTTTAGTGGTAGGTTGGTCCATACCTTCTGTTGTAGGTTCTTCCATTTTTTATGTACCTCCTTTTTATTAATTTACTCTACAATATCATATGTTACTGACAGAGTAATCGTGAATAATTTATAGAAGTAAAGGATAATAGTTAGGGTTAGAAAAACTAACCCTAACTATTATAATTAATCATTTAGTCTGCATCAAAGATGCCAAATGCTCCTCCACGGCAGAGACAGCTAATTAAAAAGACCACCAAAATCAATTCAACATAGCAACCGCAGCCACAGAAATCACGATCATATCCAGACATTTTTTTAACCTCCTTTCATTTGAAAAATATCAATTTAGGATTAATAAGTTGTAAGGTTAACAGTCATAACCAAAGACACCTCTTCCAACCTGCTGTAAGATTAGGATAACAATCAAGATTACAACAGGGTCAGCGTCAAAATAATCGAAACCTCCTGGCATTGGGAATACCTCCTTTCTTGTGGTTTGAAAGTATTGGAGTGAAAGATTTAATTATTTTCTTTATATAATTTTCATAATATAATATGTTTTTGAAGTTAGAATTGTGAAGAAAGTTTATTCAGTTATTTTATCTATAATTTGATTATTTATTATATAATATGGAGGTTTTGCTTTAATCGTGCAAGACAGTTCTTCATATAAGATAAAAAGCAAATTTTAAGTTATATTCATAACTTTTGATCTATTTTACGACAAAATCATTCCCGATTTAGTAATGATTAACATATTATATACTAGACTTTATTCTAAGGAGGAAGGAGGTGTGTAAATAGATGTATTCAGCTGATCCGATAGAGACTTTGATTACCATTCTTGTTTTACAGCAGATAACTATTAAAGTTAGTGGTTTAAATTTTGGAGGTTACTCTGGTCAAAGGAAAGATGGAGCCCAGCAACAGCCAGGCCGAGAGTATAATGAACCTGATCAGAGGAAGAAGGAGACTAGTAAAGACTCTAAAGGTGACTCAGGAGACTATATAATAGTTCATGACCAGCTCTTAAATGAAGATGAATTACAAGAAAAGGTAGAATTACAGAGAGAACAGGGGCAGGTTAGAAAGAAGTTACCCTTAATTAATGGAGTAGCCTGTCGACTAGAAGACGAAGACCATATAGCTGAAGTTGAATCTATTCGCGGAGTAAAGCGAGTAGATGAAGACTTAACTTTAGAAATTAAATCGTTAGATTTTGAATTAGAATCTGAACAATCATTATCAGGGGATATGGTACCCTGGGGTATAGAAGCAATTAATACTTTAGATGCCTGGTCTGATCTAGAAGTAAAGGTAGGGATTATCGATACAGGTATCGACTTAAATCATTTTGATCTATCACCTATCAATTCAGGTTATAATACTGTTGAGCCTAACCAACGGCCCTACGACCCAAATGGCCATGGTACTCATGTTGCTGGTACAATATCTGCCCGAAAGAATGGTAAAGGTGTAGTAGGAGTAGCTCCTAATATTGAATTATATCCAGTTAAGGCATTTGACAAAGATGGTTCTGCTAAGATGTCTGATTTGATTGAGGCTTTACAATGGAGTATTGATAATAATCTAGGGGTGCTAAATATGAGCTTTGGAGTTGATAAAAATAATAATTCTTTACGGGAAGCAATTGCTAAAGTTCATGAAGCTGGAATTACGATGGTAGCAGCTGCAGGTAATGATAGTACTGCTGCCGTCAATTTTCCAGCCCGTTATCCGGAGGTAATTGCTGTTGGAGCAGTAAATAAAGATAAAAGACTTGCTGATTTCAGTAATTATGGTACTGGCTTAGATATAGTTGCGCCTGGAGTTAATGTTCAATCTACTTGGAAAGATGGACAATTTAATGAGCTTAATGGTACTTCAATGGCCACTCCTCATGTAACAGGCATTGCTGCTTTGATACTTGGCAAGTTTAATAATCTAACTCCAGCTAGAATTAAAAGAGCTATAAAGAGAGGAGCTACCCCACTACAATCTATTGCTCCAGTTAAACAAGGAGCAGGCTTAGTCGATGCAGCCCAAACAATAGAATTACTAAAAAAGCAAACTTAGGACTCTTTAGCGGTAAGGTTAGACCTAACCTTACCGCTATTTAATATATATTTAATTAATTCTATTTTTATTACTATTTGTTTTAACATTAATTGTAACTAAATGTTTTATATAATAAGCTGTCTTTTAGGTGATAGTAATGATAAGGAGGGAACTCAATATGGAACAGTTAACTCAGATGGAATTAAAGAAGATTAAGAATCAGATGAATATTATTGCTCTAGCATTAAAAAAATGCAAAAATTATCAGCAACAGGTACAGGATACTGAATTAAATAATATCTTTCAGGAAGCCGAACAGGCCCATCAAAATCAGCTGCAAACATTATTGAATCAACTACGAAACTTCAATGGGCAGGAACATTAATCTAATTAGGGAGGATAAAAAATGAATCTGCAAGATAAAGAAATGGCAAGAGATATGTTGATTATGATGGAGCAGTTAATTCAGACTTATACTAAATCAGAATTAGAAGCGGCTAATAAATCACTGCGGGAAGTATTTCATGATCTAAATAAAGATATGGAAGTGCTGCATACTGAATTATTTAATTTGATGCAAACAAAAGGATGGTCTGAGGTAACTACAGCCAGTCAGCAGGAGATAGAGAGTGAAATTATTAGCTGGGAGCAGAAAGGATTAAAGGATGACAAAATAGAACCTGTTGAGTAAGTAATTTAAGGGTTAGCAGTTAAGAAAGGAGGAATCAGATGTTTAAAAAGTTAATGAATAAAATAATGATGGGTATGATGGATAATATGATGGATCATATGATGAATCGGATGATGCAGGAGCCCTATACAGAAAATCTATTTTCTTTTATTACTATTATGAAGAAATTGAGTCCAAAAGCAATTATAGAAGCCGGAATGCGGGCTGAATCCGGTAAGCCCATTGAACGACCGTTAGGTAGTCCTAATGTTCAATCTGAATGGCAGAAACTATTTTTAAATCCGGTTCATTTATTTAAACTACCAACTCAGGATGGAGTACAGATTCAGACTAAAACGACTATTGGTCCTCAGGCTGAAAACCCTCTTAAATTAGAACTGCCGATTCTATTAGCCGGGATGTCTTACGGCGGAGCTTTGAGTTTAAATGCTAAAGTAGCTTTAGCCAGAGCTTCTGCCATGGCTGGAACGGCTACTAACTCCGGTGAGGCACCATTAATTGATGAGGAACGAGAGGAAGCAGACTACTTTATCGGTCAGTATAACCGCGGCGGCTGGATGAATCAGCCTGAACAGCTAAGCCGGTTGGATGCAATCGAAATTCAGCTAGGACAGGGAGCGCAGGCAGCAGCACCGATGGGAATGTCTCCTACTCAGATCGGCGAAGATCTGCGTCAGGCTAAGGATCTGGAGCCAGGAGAGAAGGCGGTCATTCATACCCGCTTGTCAGAAATGAAGCAGCCGTCTGACTTTTTCGAGATTGTCCAGCAGCTTAGAGATGAGTATGGAGTACCAGTGGGACTCAAGTTCTGTGCAACCCATTATTTAGAACAGGAATTGGAGATAGCTGTCAAAGCCGGGGTTGACTATGTAGTAATTGACGGCGCTGAGGCTGGTACCCACGGTGGTCCTACTACCTTACAGGATGATGTCGGGCTGCCGACGCTTTATGCTTTATCACGAGCAGTGAAATTTTTAGAAGAAAAGGGAGTTAAAGATCGAGTTTCAGTTATTGCTTCTGGTGGCTTAACGACGCCGGGACATTTTCTAAAGGCTTTAGCTTTGGGAGCAGATGCTGTTTATATCGGCTCAATTGCATTAATGGCTCTTTTGCAGACGCAGATGTCTAAGGCCTTACCTCAGGAACCGCCGCCTCAGATCCCGTTATATCTAGGAAAATTCAAGGAAGATTTAGATGTAGAGGAAGCTGCAGAACATCTGGCTAAATTTTTGAAGTCATGTCTAGAAGAAATGAAGTTAACTGCTTATTCATTAGGAAAGACTGATTTAGCCCAACTAAATCGTAAGGACCTGGTCTCTGTAGACCAGGAGTTGGCTAAAGTATTAGGCGTGGATTATGCTGGTTATCCACAATTAGGTGCAGATCCAGTATCGGAATCTAATATTAATTTTATGGAGAAAGAGAATGAAGAGCCGCAGCCTACTACACATTAAATCCATAGTTAGAGGACAGCTTATTATTAACGGGCTGTCTTCTTTAACTATTCTTAAATAGGGTAATTGTAAAATCTTCTGGCAAATAGCTACAATCAATAATTAATCTTTCAGTTATTGATGTGCAGAATTCACCCATTTTTAATGGATTAAAGTAGTAGTAATTCTTTTTAGTCTTAGGATAAAAAGAACTTATCATATTAAAGGAAAAGCCATGGTATGATTTATTGTAAAGTCTTTTGATCATATCTTTAATCTGTTTACGGTGATTCTGTCCCCAGGATAATGTAAAGACACCGCTTGCTACTATAAAGCCGTACTTTTGTGGCTTTTTTAAGAAGGACCCTGTATCAATGAATCTGAATTCAGGGAATTTTTTTCTATTATCCTTTAAAAACTCTTCCATTATATCTACTCCTATATATTTTTCTGCCAAGCTTCTTTTCTGTAACCAGGGTAATAAATCGGCTAATCCACAACCAAAATCTACAATACTTTCTTTTTTAAGTAATTCTTGATCAAAATTTTTGATTAAAGCTTTAAATCTCTTGTATTGTTTCTGTTCAGATTCCCATCCCACTGCCTTATGTGACTTATTAGAACTTGAATATCGTTTTCGATAAAAGTTTTTAATTTGGTTATAATTTGACAAAGTAATCTTTCCTTTCAATTATTTATAAGGATAGAAACAGTCAGGGCTAGTTCTTCTAACCCTAACTGTTTTAACTTAATTATCTATTATTTAGTCTGCATCGAAGAATCCAAATACTCCTCCACGGCAGAGGCAGCTAATTAGAAAGACCACCAAAATTAATTCAATATAGCAGCCGCAGCCGCATAAATCATGATCATGTCCAGGCATCTTTTTAACCTCCTTTCTTTTTTGAAAATATCAATTTAGAATTAGCGAGTTATTGTTTAATAGTCATAGTGATGACTGAAAACACCTTTTCCAACCTGTTGTAAGATGAGAATGACGATTAAGATTACAACAGGGTCAGCGTCGAAATAATCAAATCCTCCTGGCATTGGGAATACCTCCTTTCTTTGTTTTAAAGGTATTAGTATTAAAATGTAGATTCAAACTTGGTTTTGATTTATAATTTTCATAATATAATATGTCTTTGGAGTTAGGATTGTGAGCCTTATATGTTAGAATAGATCAAAAATTGATTCAGTTATTTTATCTATAATTTGATTATTCATTAAATAATCCGCCAAAGCCGCCACCGAAGTGATCAAAAATAATTATAAAAGCAAAGACCCAGATTAGTATTTGAAAAAAGCTGCCGAAGTAGCGCTCTAATTCAGCAGATTCAAATCCGAAGGATTCTTCTTGCATTATTACTCCTCCTCTCTCATAAGCGTTTTTAATTTCACTCAATAATATAGTATGTAAGTTTGACCTTAATCGTGCAATTCTATTATTCATATAAAAAAAGATTAGGGAATGTTTTGATAACAGCTTCAAAAGGATTGAACTGTCTTATATGTTAATTGAAAAAATCAGAGCTACAATAAAGTAGCTCTGATTAAAAAGTAGTTTAATTGGATTTCAAATATATTTTTTTAATATCTTCTGAAGAAACGTCTGAAGAAGAAAAAGAAGAGAAATGGAAGTATACTGCTTAAAAGTAGTTCAATATCGATTTGACCACCAAAAGGGTTGTTTTGGTTTTCCATTAGTTACTTTAATTATATTTTAAATTGACTCCCGATTTAGTAATAGTTAGCATAGTATATATTAGACTTAATTCTAAGGAGGGAGTTAATTGATGTCTTTAGCTGATCCGATAGAAACTTTAATTACAATTCTCATTTTACAGCAGATAACTGGGAATAATGGATTTGATTTTGGAAGTTACTCTAGGCGACAAAAAGATAGTTCTCGAGCCAGTAATCCTAGCCGCAGAAGAAATAACTCTAAGAAAAAGAATTTATCAGATTATATAATAGTTCATGATCATCAATTAAATGAAAATGAATTACAAGAGAAGGTAGAATTACAGAGAGAAATGGGACAGCTGAAAAAGAAATTACCTTTGATTAATGGCGTTGCTTGTCAATTAGAAGATGAAGACCATCTAGCTGAAGTTGAATCTATGCCTGGAGTAAGGAGAGTAGATGAAGACTTAACTTTAGAAATTAAATCATCATCCGGAGATTTTATTCCCTGGGGAATAGAAGAAATTAATGCTTCAGATGCTTGGTCTGAGCTAAAAGCTAAAGTTGGCATTATTGATACTGGAATTGATTTAAATCACTTTGATCTATCGCCTATTAATTCAGGTTATAATCCAATTAATTCTGCCCAACAGCCTGAAGACCAAAATGGACATGGCACTCATGTTGCTGGAACAATAGCTGCGCGTAAGAATGGAAGAGGAATAGTAGGAGTAGCTCCTGCTATTAAATTATATCCAGTTAAGGCATTTGACAAAGATGGTTCTGCTAAAATGTCTTCCTTAATTGAAGCCTTACAGTGGAGCATTGATAATGATTTGCAGGTTTTGAATATGAGTTTTGGAGTTGATAAAGGTAATGATACTTTGCAGGAGGCAATTGTTAAAACTTATGAAGCTGGAATTACAATGGTAGCAGCAGCCGGTAATGATGGTGCTACTACAGTTGATTTTCCAGCTCGTTATCCAGAAGTGATTGCTGTTGGAGCAGTAAATGAAGATAAAAAACTTGCTGACTTCAGTAATTATGGTAGTAATTTAGATGTTCTTGCCCCTGGGGTTGATGTTCAATCTACTTGGAAGAATGGGCAATTTAATAAACTTGACGGTACATCAATGGCTGCTCCTCATGTAACAGGTATTACTGCTTTAATACTTGGCAAATTTGATAATCTAACACCAGCTAAAATTAAAGAGGCTATAAAAGAAGGAGCTGTTTTATTAGACTCTATTGATTCGGCAAAACAGGGATCAGGTTTAGTTAATGCAGCTGAAACAATAGAAATATTGAAGAAACAAAATTAAAATAAAAATGAAGCGGCAAGGTTGGTTTCGACCTTGCCGCTTTTGCTTTAATTACTCTGATAATTTTTTCGATAATACTTCTGCTAGAAGATCACTTAATTCTGATTTGTCGATCCCATCAGATTCAGAATCTGTATGCTTTTGGCCATGGGAGTTAGTATCATCAGAATTCTTATTAAAAGATTTAGGATTACGTGAATCTGATTCATTTTTTTCATGTTGATTATGTGGATTTTGTTCAGTAGATCCTGATTTTATATTTGATAGATCAAGATTAGTGTGCGATAATACAGTTTCTAGATTTAATTCGCCGTCATTTTGGGCCTGTATCTTGCTTAATTGTTTGATAATTGGTCCCATCTGCTCAATTGTATTTACTAGATTGATTATCTGTTCTATATTATCTGTAAAAGTGCGTAAATCAGATATAACTCCTTTTAAATTAGACTTCATTAAACTTGTTAGGCTGACATTAGTAGAAGTGTTATTAGGGGAGGTCTTTCTTTGTAAATTATTTTGAGTTTTTGTTTCTTTTACTTGAGATTTATTTTTCTTTTTAGAATTTTTCTTTTTTGTTTCGGTTTCTGATTTTTGATTAGTTTGTTGTTTAGTTTGATTAGTGTTGGATTTTTTTTCTTTATCGTTTGATGAATTATTTTTTGGATTCCGGCTCCGGCTTCGTTTTTTCTTAACCATATTTTCCCTCCTTATTAGCTGAGATTAGTTATTCTATATTACTAGTATATGCAGTTGGTTTTCAGGATGTTAGTATATTTTATTAATAATTCCGGTTATTTTATTAATATCACCGGAAGATCATTTAAAAGGATAAATAAATAATAATAACCCCCAAGCAGATAAGTCTGCTTGGGGGTTATAATGTAGTTTATACAAAGTTTTTAAACTCTATAATAAATTTATAATTTTCAATTATAATTTAACTACATTTTCAGCTTGAGGACCTTTTTCTCCTTCTACTACTTCAAATTCAACTTCTGCACCTTCGTCTAAGTCCTTGAAACCGTCTTCTGCAATTGCAGAATAATGTACAAATACATCGTCCTCGTCTGGTCGCTCAATAAATCCAAAACCTTTGTTAGAATCAAACCACTTTACTGTTCCTGATAAAATCACTAACTAATCCCTCCGTAAACTTTCTTCTAAGTATTTTTGGTACCAAAACTTTAACTTCGGCAACATCTATAATGTTATCATAGAAAATGCTATATGTCCAGCTTATAAGCAAATAATTATTAAGTAATTGGAAGTTCAGTATTTTTGGTAAAAATAGGAAATTATTTTGATTCAGAATTTGGACAGGAGATTTTTGACTTTTTCTTGTAATAGTAGAATAAGGGATATCTGTAAAGAAGGGAGAGAAAGAATAAAATGAATGAAAAGTTATCTGCCTTAACCTGGAAATGTAGATTAGGATTAATTACAGTTCTTTTATTTGGGATTCCAATAATTAATTTGATCAATAGTTTAATCAGTAATTACATAAGTAATAGTATAATGGGGTATTTAGGAATCTTTATAGAAATAGTTATTATTTTTACCTTAATTGAATTTTTGTTTAGAGAATTTATTATTGAAGAGCTTAATCAGACTCTTAATTCAGTAGATGAGTTTGATGCTGATTTGAAAGATAAGAATATAATTAAAAATATTAAAGATGAAATAGATGACTTGTCTATTTATAGTCAGGAATTATCTGCTTCATCCAATGAAGGTAATGTAGCAGTAAAGAAGACAAATGAGCTTGTAGAAAAGATACTTGCTAATATTGAAGATATCTCTGCTAGTGCTGAAGAAGTAACCGGCTTTGCTGAGGAGGCAACGGCTCAAACACAGCAAGGAAGGGACAATATAGATGGAACAATTAATAGCATTAATGAAATTAATCAGGTAGTAGATGAAACAGTAGAAACAATGCAACAATTGGACGATAATGCTCAACAGATTAGTGAAATTATAGAGTTGATTACTAATATAGCTGACCAGACCAATCTACTGGCTTTGAATGCTGCAATAGAAGCTGCCAGAGCAGGCGAAGAGGGACAAGGATTTGCTGTAGTTGCAGAAGAAATTAGAGAACTTGCAGAAGAAACTTCCAGTGCTACTAATAATATTATAGATATTGTTGAGACTACTCAAAATAAAGCTGCTGAGGGATTAAGTTCTATTAAACAGGTGAAGAATAAAGCTGAGGAAGGTAAAGTAGTAGCTGAAGAGACAAATCAGATCTTCTTTCAAATAGAAGATGCTAGCCAGGAAGTAGCTGAAATGATTGAACAGACAGCTGCTGCTGCTTCTAATTTAGTAGAAAGTAGTGATGAGTTAAGTGAAGAGTCAGAGACTTTAGCCAGTATTTTTGATGTAGTTTCTGATTCTTCTGATGAATTAGCAGATATGAGTGCAGAAGTAAGTAGATTATTCAATGATTCAGAAGTTAATACTGACGATGTTGAGCTAATTAACTGGAATGATAGCTATTCAATAGGAATAGATAAGATCGACTGCCAGCATAAACAGCTTTTTGAACAGGTTAATAAATTAATTATTGCCAATAGAGAGAATAGAGGACAAGAAGAGATGGGTGAAATTATTGATTTTTTAGCCGATTATACTATCCAGCATTTCAGTGATGAGGAAGAATTACAGCAGGAATCTGATTATCCAGATTATAAACAGCATAAAAAAATTCATGATAACTTCGTTCAGGATGCAGTTGAGTTTAAAGAAAAATTTGAAGAGGGTAAAGTAGATACAGGTGATATGATGAAATTTAATAGAAAAATAGCAAAATGGTTAGTTAATCATGTAAAAGGAATTGATCAGGAATTAGCAAAGTATGTTAGAGAATAATTTGAATATTATCTGTACTAATGGAGGCTTTTAGCCTCCATTTTTAAATTTTTTAGAAAATATTGTTTGAAATTTTATCTCTTTAATTTACATATTAATTAAGATTTTTAGAAATAAATATAATGAAGCTAAATATAATTTTAAGGAGGCAGTAAAATGGCAGAAGGAGAATATCAAACATCAAATCAGGAATCTATAGAAGAGATTTCAACTAATATGAGTAATTTTGAAGGAAGTTTTAATTTAGATAAATCAGGATTCAATTCTCAAATGCCTGGTCATACAACGGATCATTCAATGATTTTAAGACAACAGCCTAGAACTATAAAGAAAGAAGGAGCAGGTATCGGACTGTCGGATGAGGTTAGACTAGAAATGGCTCAGATGCTAGATGATCATCAGTCTGCACTGACAGTTGCTTTACACCAATATAATAAGCATCATTGGTTGACTGAAGGAGCAGAGTCATTTTTCAGCTTACACCATATGCTTGAAGAACATCGTGATAAAACTGTAGATCATATTGATATGATAGGAGAAAGGGTAGCTCGATTAGGATGTGTTCCAACTGCTCATCCTACTACGCAGCATGAACTTTCTTATCTAAAACATGAGGTAGAAGGACGTTATACAATGCGAGATTTTCTGCGTAATGATTTAGAACATGAGTTAAAGCTGCAAGAAATGATGCGGAAAACAATAAAACGGGCTCATGAAATAGAAGATTATGGTACTGTTGAGGTTTTAGAGGAGATCCTTCTAGATCGTGAAGACTTTGGCTATCATATCTATAGTGTATTAGAGGATGATACGCTGGTTCGGGGAATGAATCATTTATTAGATAAAGAACATGATTTAATTAATCGATCGACAGAAACATCAGAGAATAAATTACAGTAACAGATAATTATTAATGAAGAGTTCCTCTATAAAAAATGAGGGCTCTTTAAATTTTAAATAATTATAATGAACTTAAATATGGTTTTTGAGGAGGTAATTAAATGAAGAATAAAGAATCCCAGACATCCAAGTTTAATTCGCAAATGACTTTAGGAGAACAGTCTAGAATTATAACGAAAAAAGGAACAGATGTTAGGCTACCGAATGAAATTAGTCCAGAAATGGCTCAGATGTTGGATGGCCATCAGTCTGCATTAACTGTTGCTTTATATAAGTCACTGGCTGAGTGAACTACTCGGCAATGAATTACCGAGCTTCATGGTCGCTTGCTTTTATGGGAATTACCCGTAATATCAAGCAAGTTACCCAATCGGCGTGTCCAACGCCACTACTCCTATCTAGCATAGGTGCTAGACTCAGAGATACTTTTATTGCTCAAGATAGAAGTGTAAGCATCTCTATAAGTGCTTACTAGAAGATTTAGTGTCTTCTATCTACAACGAGCACCCTGAATATTTTACACAGTAGAGGTTTAGCTACTGCAACCTCCAATATTCACTTGTGATTTACATCTATATTATAATAAATTATGGAGCAAATATCAATTGTTTAAATTAATATTTGCTAATCCTTATATCTCCCATTTGAAAAAGGGAGATATAAGGATTATTTCCTAAACGAAAAGCTAGAGGTATTTCCTCTAGCTTTAAAAAATGATACTCTAATAATTTAAACTGGATGGGAGTGGTTTAAGGGAGGGTCAGTTAGAGTCAGGAGAGGTAGCCTGGCCTGAAGATGGTAACAGCGTCATTGTAATTGCAGTTTCTCATCCTGAAGATAAACCTGAAATGGACTGGTGGTATGGGAAAACTACTTCTCCCGGAAACCAAAGGCTTATTCATACTCTTGAACAGATAACTGAGTGGTTTAGTTTATCCAAAACTAATTTTTTAAAATAAGTTAAGTCTATTTCTATTGGTTCAATTGGAATTCGAGTATATTCAAAGAATTCTAATATTTCTTCTTCTGGTATTTCTCTGACTCCAGTGTCTAATAATATAATTTTATCATAGAATCCAAAATTCTGTCTGGCATCTATCGGGTCCCAGCCTAATCCATTTTGACTGGCAAATATATCTCGCCAATGCTTAAGATAGCCGCTGGTTAAGTAAAAAATATCCCCTTGGCTGTCTAAGTCTGTTTTTTTGTCGCCAAGTAGGGCCCACATACAGTCCTGTGCTTTAATTCTGTCTCCATTATATTTTGTAATGGTTTGATCAATCTCAGGATAACAGTTACCAAAGATAATAATTAATTCTTCGTGTTTATGGCTTACTTCATCCAGCACATCAATTAATCTAGCTCTTAATTTATCAAAATCCACGTGTAGAGCCGGATCGATATAATACTTTTCAGCAGTGATTCCTTCTTCTTGACAGATTAATTCCAGCTCTTCTGCTAACACGCCACAACATATTATTCCCTTCTCTTTCTTGACTGATTTTTTCATTTGTTCCTCCTTTTTTATGTTATGCTAAGCATGCTGGTAAGTCATCATTCTGTCGGTGGGCTTGAATACAGGCACAACACTTGCCCTGTAAGTCACAGTCTGCTGTACAGGTACAGTCAATTTCATTAACTTCAATATTAGGGCAATCTGCTCGATCTTTCATTTCTGCCATGGTTTGCACCTCCTTATCTATAATTATATCAAACCCTTACGTTAGCGTCAAATTTATTATAAATATTACTTCTTAATCTTGAAACAGAAGTTAGTGTTTAATAAATCGGAAATTATAAAAAAGCTTTTCGATTAGGACACTGTGGAGGACAGGAATCTTTGGAACAGCTTTGGCATTCTGCCAACATTTCTAATGCTGTTTGACTTCGTTGGCGTAATTTTTTTAGTTTTTCAATCTGTTCGTTGGTAGCTTCTAATTGAGATTTTAAGATTTGTTTGCTATATTCTAGTTTTTCTTTCTTATTTTTGTCTGGTTGGGGATGTAATAGTTCTTTGATTTGGTCTAATGAAAATCCTAATTCTTTAAAACCTTTGATTACCATCAGCCGTTGTAAATCATTCTTTGTATATAATCGAAATCCCCCTTCACTAACTTTAGAGGGAGTTAAAAGTTCTAATTCCTCATAATAACGTATAGTGCGTTTGCTAACTTCTGCTTTTTTACTTAAAACACCAATTTTAAAGAAATCTATTTCTTGGCTGTTTGTCATTGGATTCACCTCTCTTTACTCCTGTAAAAATTATATCATAAAAAATTAAAAATAAAAAATTATAATTTATACAGGTAACTTATGGAGTTATCTTGAAATTCACGATATACAGTAAGGAATCTGTCTTTGTTTTAATTATTAAAGAATTAGGAGGAACAAATTTATGAATAAATTCAAATCACTCTTCACTTCAAGTTCTGATCAAGTCATTACAGTCGATTTATTAACCAGTGCTGGAATTATAATTTTACAGTTAGCGGGAATATTTATTCTATCCAAGATATTATTTAAATTTATTAACTATTTAATTGAAAATATATTTGATGAAAAGGATGGCCATGATAGCCAGACCATCCAACGTAATAAAACCTTAAAGACTATTTTACAGAGTGCTCTCAGATATTTATTTTATTTTGTTGTAGTTACTACTAGTCTACAGGTATTGGGAATTCCAACTGCTTCGATTTTAGCAGGAGCAGGTGTTTTTGGGCTGGCAATAGGTTTTGGAGCCCAGAATTTAGTAGAAGATATAATTACAGGATTCTTTATTTTATTTGAAAACCAGTTTGGAGTAGGGGATTATATTAGAGTTTCTGAAGTAGAAGGATTTGTACAAGAAGTAGGATTAAGGACTACTAGGATAAAAAACTTCAACGGTGATCTACATATTATACCTAACAGAAGGATAGAACAGGTTACTAATTTAACAGCAGATTTGCGGAGAGTAGCAGTTGATGCAGCCATTGAATATGAACAGAATATTGGACAAGCAGTTACAGTCTTAGAAGATCTATGCCAGGAAATTAAAACAAATTATAATGAAATAATTAATGAGGGTCCAGAAGTTCTAGGAGTCCAGGAGTTAGCTGCTTCTAGTGTTAAGATTCGAGTGGTAGCTATGGTAGAGGCAGAAGAATCCTGGCAGTTTGAACGGGTAATGAAGCGAAAAATTAAAGACAGGTTTGATGAAGAAAGTATTAGCATTCCTTATAACCATCTTACATTAGTTGAGAAATAATAATCAGCCCCGGCTGCTACTACATAGCCGGGATTAAACTTTAATGGTCAGATTTTTATTTTTCTAAGACGTCTTCAACATTATTTTTAATTCTGGTTAAATCTTCTTCATTTGGCCGTCCTTTGATATTTCCTAATCTTCCTTCGGTATTTATATTCGGGATATTCATATGCATTTCTCCAATTACATACCATTCATCCACTACATTAAAGCCTATATGTTCTAAGAACTGGCCTAGGTACTTTCCTACTGGAATGGCTTCATCAATTCCTGTATGTGGCCCAGAATAAGTGCAGAAAACAGCTGCTTTCTTATCAGGGCGGTCAGGAGCACATAATTTAACTTCTCCTTCATTAGAATAAGTATTTAATTTGCTTTGTAAAGTTTTTAATGCCGGCTTTGGAGGTAAGAAGTGGTGGGAAGGAGTACCTAAAAATACCCAATCATAATCTAAAAAATCGTCATCTTCCATTTCCTTAACTTCTTTGTAGGTTACATTTAAATCGTTCTCTTCTAAAGCTTCTTTAATAGTTTCGGCTACTTGCTCTGTATTACCGGTTCGAGACCAATAACAGACTAATGCTTCTTTTTCCATTTTATCCTCTCCTTATTAGAATGGCTGTAGCTTGAAGTACTTTGTATTATATTACTATATAAAGAATTGAATTCCTGGTATTTTTAAGAATTAATAACACTTATCATAGTTTAGGAAGAATAGGTTAGTATTTGTTTAAATATTAACTATATGTAATTGTATTAATCTTTAATATCATTGAATCTAAGGCATTATATGATATACTATGTGTAGAAGGTGATAATAATTGAGTAACCAAAATAATCTAATTCATGAATAATCTAATTCATGCTAGAACATGTGTTTATAATGTTGGCTATCATATTGTATTTACAGTTAAATATCGCCAAAAAGTATTAACAGGTAAAGTAGCTACTAGGTTAAAAGAAGTATTACATCAAGTTGCCCAGGATAAAGAGTTTATTATTGAAACTATGGAATTAATGCCTGACCATGTTCATATTTTTGTATCTACTAAACCAACAGTAGCACCTACCGATATAGTTAGAACCATAAAAAGCATATCAGCAATTAAGCTTTTTGATAAACACCCTAAGTTAAAGAAGTTTTATGCTCGTTGTGGTTCTTTATGGAGTAAAGGATATTTTATAGATACAGTGGGTAATGCAAATATTGAAACTATTAAAGAATATATTGTAAATCAAGATTTTCAATAGAAAGTGAGGTGTCAAGATGACTAAGAAGTTTATTCCTATTAAACGAGTCTACAAGTGTCGTATCTATCCCAACCAAGAACAACAAGAAATCATTAAGCAAACTATAGGTGCTGCAAGGTGGGTCCCCATATGTTAGGATAGTTGATGATGTATTATCAATAATTACAGTCTTTTCAGCTAAATTATATGGTAGATGTCAACGCTATAGTCTGATTAAATAGGTGAGTTTATGAGTAAGTTTAAGAAAATTTGCTCAGATATAGACCAGCGGTAGGTCATAAATGAGTTAATTTAATTTATAGAGGAGGAAAAAGATGAGAGAAATTATTCAAACAGGAAAAGTAGTTGCTATCTGTTGTGGAAGAGAAAGACGTGAGGCTAAAGAAGTGACAGATGAAGGGTATATTAAGACAGACTATGGTTTAGAAGGCGATGTACATGCGGGAAAAGGAGAGCGTCAGATCAGTCTGTTGGCTAGTGAGGAAAGTAAGGAGTTAATGGAGAAGTATAATCTGGAATATGGAGATTTTGAACAGAATATTGTAACGGAAGGAATAGAAGCTGATCATTTATCGCTGGGGGATAGATTGAAGGTCGGTGAGGATATTATTCTGGAAGTTACGCAGATAGGTAAAGAGTTTCAGGATGGCTATGAAATCTTCCATCGGGTAATGTGTGAGCGGGGAATATTTACAAAAGTACTACGCGGAGGAGAAATTAAAGCTAGGGATCAGATTCAGGTATCTTCTTCATAAGAGGAAAATGATATTCTGAAAGCGGGCTTCACTCTAAAACAGAGTGAAGCCTAAAGCAGTAATTAAGTTTTATTTTTAATTATAAACTGCTTTTTTGATCCATCAAATTTTTTCAGCTTCCAGATTAGTTTATTCTCTTTTTGGCTAGCTTTTAAGCTTGAACCTCTCCCTCCAATTTCAACAGGTAGATACATTTCGATTGCTTCTTGCGGACATTTCTTCACACAGGCTCCACAGTCCCAGCAGTTTTTTTTATTTCTGATCATAATTGCCCCAGATTGGGCTTGGTATAATAGATTGCCAGGGCAGATTCTGATACATTCTTTACATTCATCACATAACTCTTTGTCAATTTTAACTGTCATTTGGATCAATCTCCTTATGTTTCCGCTCAATAATTTCAATTTTATCCTTCTTATTATTATAAATGGAGTTAACAAATTTAAACCAGTTTTCATCATCCTTATCAGGATAATCAACTCGTTCCTGATATCCTCTCCATCTAGTCTCTTTTCGGTATAGCAGATGTTCAACCAATACCTGGCTGACTTTTACTTTATCAATTACTTCCTGAAGTTTCATTAATTGATGTTTATTATTGGCCTGACCTTTAGTTAAGTCCTGGTTTAGTTTGTGGAGTAATCTTCGGGCGGTTAATAACTTTTCTTCCTGTAGTTGATAGTTAGTACTCAACCCCCCTGCGTACTCATCCATTATCTTCTGTAGTCTTTTTTCTAAGGCGGGGGCAGGAAAACCTGCTTCTTTTTTTAGGGGACTGACTAGACGATTTAACTCCTGGGTTATAAGTCCATTATCTATTTCGAAAGTTTCTACCTTGGATACATATTCTAATGCATTTAAGACAGCAATTTTTCCCTCAACCATACAGCCGGTAGCATACTTTTTAGGGGCTCCTCCAGCTACATCTCCTGCTGCGTATAGTCCCTGGAGGGTTGTTTGGCGATTTTTATCAATCCAATAACCTGATTGGGAATGACCGCCTACTATGTAGGGTTCGGTTCCGTGAATTTCCACCTGTTGTTCATGGGGTTCAGTATCTTCATCAGCCCACTTAAGTAGTATATCAGGCGACATATTTAAATAAGATTTCTTCAATCTTTGGCTCTCCTCTTTATTTAGGTGGGTCAGATCAAGGAAACAGGGACCTTTTCCTTTCTGATTTTCTTGTACTGTAGCATATAGCCGGAAAGGAGTTGAATTCTTCTTATACTTCTTTTGGTACTCTTCTCCTAGGACATTAACCTGCTTAGCATCAAATCTCTGGGCTAAAGTACCTGTTGGAGAGATTACATCTTTAGCCCGGAGGGCAATAAATCTCATTTCAAAGGTTGTCATTTCAGCTCCAGCTCTAATCCCCATTGCATAACCGGCTCCTGTATTGAACGGACAGTACCAGATCTTATGTCTTGCTTGGCCGGGATTATTGGGACGATAAATTCCAGCTGCTCCTCCGGTAGCACAGATAACTGCTTTGGCTTGAAGTACATAAAATTTATTATTCCGGACCCCAAATCCAAATGCTCCTCGTACTTGACCATTGTGGACTATATAGTTAGTTACATTGATTCTATTTAAGACTCTAACTCCGCTCTCTTTAACCTTCTTAGCCAGAATTGGTTTGATCTGTTCTCCATTAATTCTGATACTTCTAGAACCTTTGGTCAGATAATTGCCTGCCTCATCTTTTAAGAAAGGAACTCCCCAGTCCTCAAGATTATGGGCGGCTTCATTTACTCCCTTAGCTATGGTATAAATCAAATCATCTCTAACCAATCCCTCTGAATCTTCTTTTATGTAATCTAAAAAGGACTCCGGCGTCTGATCGGGATTTAAATAAGCATTTAAAGCACTGATTCCGGCTGCTAAACAGCCGCTTCTTTCTATCTGGGCTTTCTCTACAATTAATATATCTATATCTTCATTATATTTCTTACCCATAATTCCAGCATAACAGCCTGCTGCTCCGCCACCGATGATTAAGATATCGGTCTTTAAATTGATAACTTCCATTTTACTCAACTTCATCACCTCATAACTTCTAACAAATAATTATTTGAGCTGCATTTAATTTATGACTTAACTATGCGGATTTAGGACAAAAAGTAAAGAACCCACCCTTATTTATATGGGTGATGAATTTACTACCTATTCTTTGATTCAATATCAAAGAATAGGTTATTTTTGTTTAAATATTAACTATATGTAATTGTATTAAGCCTTGATATTATTGCTATCCAAGGCATTATATGATATACTATATATAAAAGGTGATAACAATTGAGTAACCAAAATAATCTAATTCATGCTAGAACATGTGTTTATAATGTTGGCTATCATAAGGAGGTGAGCTAATTGAAGCTAGCTAAATATTTTATTCATAAACCTAATCAAATCCAACAAATTGTATTAGGTTGTTTAGCTTATGCTAGTGCTAGGTTATATAATATCGGCAATTATCAACGTAAAAACTGGTCTAAAGATAGTGATAAAGAGTATCCTGATTGGTATAAACAAAAAAGCAATTAAAAGAAAATTTTTGGTATAAAAATTTACCTTCTCAAACAGCACAGGAAACACTTAAAATTTTAGCTGATAACTGGGATAGTTTTTATCAAAGTAAAAAAGATTATCAAAATAATCCTGATAAATATACTGGTGAACCTAATCCACCTAATTATAAACCTAAAGACAGTAAATTTAACTTCCGTTATCTCAATAATGGTTTTAAAATTATTGATGGTAAGTTAAGATTATCTATTCCTAAACAGTTAAAAAAGTATCTAAAAGAGGAATACTCTATTACCAACAAATTCTTATGGATAAGAGTGCCTAATGAGCTGTTATCCAGTAATAGAGATGTCCTTAACTCAACTACTAGAATTGAGTTTAAACCTTTAAGCGATGATACTTATAAGGTAATCTTAACTTATAAAGTAGATACTCCTACTATTAAAGAAGATAACGGTAATTATTTAAGTATTGATCTAGGCATTAATAATCTAATGACTTGTTACAGTAATCAAAATCAGGAAAGCTTTATTATTGACGGTGGACAATATTTAGCTATTAATCGTTACTTCGACAAACAGATTAAACATTATCAATCTATTTTGAATGGTCAGGGCAAAAAGACTTCTAAACGTATCCAAAATCTATATAAAAAGCGACGAAAACAATTATTTCACTTGATTCATAGTGCAACTAAAAAAGTAGTTAATTACTGTATTGAAAATAATATTTCTAGAGTAATAGTTGGTGATATAAAAAATATTCGTGATGATGCTAACTTAGGCAAACAGAACAACCAAAAACTCCATAAACTACCTTTTGATATTATTTATCATCAATTGGAGT
The DNA here is from genome assembly GCF_000144695.1 of Acetohalobium arabaticum DSM 5501. Taxonomy (GTDB): domain Bacteria; phylum Bacillota; class Halanaerobiia; order Halobacteroidales; family Acetohalobiaceae; genus Acetohalobium; species Acetohalobium arabaticum. The sequence goes on along the minus strand of NC_014378.1, from coordinate 2,078,272 downwards.
ATAAACTTAATTTACAGGGGATTACTTTAATCAAGAAGAGTGAAAAATATACTAGCCAATGTAGCCCTTACAGTAAAAAAGTAACTAAGAAATATGGTGATAAGTCTAATCGTATTAAACGCGGCTTATATGTAGACAAAAATAATAATCAAGCCTTTAATGCCGATAGTGTAGGTTCATTTAATATCTTACGCAAATACTTACAGCAGCGACGTAAAGGAAAAGATATTACTTTGCAGGTTAAAGGTTTATCAAATCCAGTTAAATATAGCTGGAATGATCATCAATTTGCAGCTTAAAAGTAACTCCAAGTCCAGTATTAACTGGATAGGAGTAGTGGCGTTGGACACGTCGAATGGGTAACTTGCTTGATGTTACGGGTAACTCCCATAAAAGCAGGCGACCATGAAGCTCGGTATTTCAATGCCGAGTAGTTCACTTTTGCCTAAATTTATTATGAACATGTATAAACTCAGTGAATGATAAGTATTTCACTGAATGTGATGAAAATGCTTGAGTAAATGAATCATGCTCTTAAAGTAGGTAAGTTGGCCTAGTGACAGATTAATTTGGATTACCGAAAACTAATATTCAATTATAGGATTAAGTTGAAATAACACATTATTACTAGAATATTAAGTATAATTTTTAACCATAATAGAACTGTAATTGAAAGTGGGGTGAGATCAGATGGATAAAAATGAAAGTATTAAATGCAGAGTAAGTAATTGTACTCATTGGGATAGCCAATATTGTACTGCTAGTAATATTGAAGTTGATGTAGATGGTGGAGGGACTAATGCCCCTAATGCGGAAGGAACTAACTGTCATACTTTTGAACCTAGATCATAGTAAATGTTTATTATCCCCTGTTGTTTGCAGGGGATAATTTATTACTGCTTAAAAAAGGAGAGAGAGAAATGGGACATGATCGCTATGATGCAGTAGTTGTAGGAGCAGGTCCGGCTGGGTCTGCTGCAGCGATGTCAATGGCGCAGAATAATCTATCTGTGGCTTTAATTGAACGGGGAGAGCAGCCGGGGAGTAAAAATATGTTTGGCGGCAGCCTTTCTCGTAAGCCAACTGCCGAAGCTATTCCTGAGTTTTGGAAGGAAGCTCCATTAGAAAGAGCTATAGTTAATGAAGAATTATGGTTAATGGATAAGACTTCAGCAGTTAAGGTTGGGTTTACTGGGTTGGAATTTAATAAGTCTCCGTATAATAAGTTTTCCGTTATCAGAAGTAAATTTGATCCTTGGTTTGCTGACCAGGCTGTTAAAGCAGGGGCCCAGTTAATGACCAGTACTTTGGTAGAAGAGTTAGTATATGAAAAGACTGGTTTACTTAACAAGAAGGTTGCCGGGGTAGAATTGGATAGCGGAGAGATTATCCATGCTGATGTTGTTCTTCTGGCAGAAGGAGCCAGTGCTGCTTTAACCCAGGAGGCAGGATTAAGAGAGGAAATAAAACCTTCGAGCCTATTTCTGTATGTTAAAGAAGAGTTAGGTCTACCGGCAGAAAAGATAGAATCTCGTTTTAATCTAGAACCAGGCGAAGGAGCTAATATTGGTATGCTTGGTTATCCTGGATCTGGAATCATTGGGAAAGGGGGCATCTGGACTAATCAAGAATCTATTTCAGTAGTTGTAGGGGGCTATTTAAATCAGATTATCAATAAGGGAGTAAGTCCTTACCAACTTCTTAGTCGGTTTAAAGAACATTCCTTAATTAGTAGGTTACTTGCAGGAGCTGAACCGATAGCCTATAAGGCCCATACTATTCCTAAAGGGGGCTATAATGAAATACCTCAGCTTTATGGAGATGGAGTTTTGGTAGCTGGAGATGCTGCTATGATGGTTACTGGACGTCGGGGGGCCGACCTGGCTATTTTAACCGGACTTTATGCAGCGGAAGTAATAGCTCAGGCCAGAGCTGCCCAGGATTATAGTGCTGAAATTCTTAAGGGGTATGAAAAACGAATTATGAATAGCTTCTTTATGGAGAATATCAAAGAACATAAAGATAGAAAAGAATATTATCAGAACTATTCCGATTCTGATTTTTTATTGACCAAAGCGGCTAATGATGCTGCTTATCGCTTCTTTAAAGTGGGATTACAATCAAAAAAAGATAAGATGAAGACGATTAGGAAGGACTTATTTAATATGCAGCCTACGGATAAGTTAGTTTCAGATCTTTATCATGGACTCAAGAACTGGGGGGATTTTTAATTTCTAATTTTTCCAAAGACCAGAAGACGCCGCTGGATTCTATACCGATTAAAGCAGATGATACTTCCCATATTCAGATTAAAAATAGAGAAGTATGTTTAGAAGAATGTGAAAATAAGCCCTGTACCTATTACTGTCCCACTCGGGTTTTTTCTTGGAGGGGAGAAGAAAATAGAATTGAGATTGACTATACTAGATGTGTCGAGTGTTTAGCCTGTCCTCATGGTTGTCCCCATAATAATATTGCTTGGAGTTTTCCCCAGGGGGGTTATGGGGTTAATTATCAAAATTAAGAATGATATTTTCATAAGAAAGTATGGAGATGGGGGTATCCCCATCTTGTTTAAATATTTCTGTCACAACTGTTTTCTTCACAGGATACGAGATATCTAACAGCAGCATCCAACTCAATCTGGTTCTCTTCTTGGTTATCATTAATTCGAATCATTCCTGGTAATCCCTGTTCGTCTTTCCAATCTAGATATTCCTCCACTACATGTTGGACTGCTTCTTCTGAAAGCGGCTGTTTATGGTCAGAAAGTGTTTCTAAGTATAAATTCCGGGGGATTTCTAAAATTTTATGTCTTACTTCAAAGCAGAAACCATCTGCATTTTTTTCATCTATCTCTGTTAATAAGTCCTGTAAATCGGAAATGAGTATCACATCCTTTGAGAATATTTTGGTTTAATCGTTTAATATATATTCACTTTTCCAGATTATTTTAGTTTATTGAAGCTGCAAATAAATAATAATAAAGTTAAGACTATAAGGAGGAGATTAAAATGACACAACAAATAGTTAAAATCCCTCGCCAACCACAAGAACAGATTTTTACTTTGATAGATAAAGCTTTAGAAGCTGCTAGCCAATTGGATGTGATGTCTCAAAAGGAGCTTGATCGGATAATAAAAGAGATGGCCTTAGCAGGTGTAGATAACCATATTCGATTAGCAGAGTTAGCAGTAGAAGAAACAGAGATGGGAGTTTACGAAGATAAAATAACTAAGAATTTATTTGCTACAGAAAATGTCTATCATGACATTAAAGATAAAAAAACAAAGGGAGTTATCAATCAGGATTCAACTACCGGAATTATAGAAGTAGCTGAACCAGTAGGAGTAATTGCAGCTTTAATTCCAGCTACTAATCCTACTTCTACTGCGTTATTTAAGGCTTTAATTGCTTTAAAAGCAGGGAATCCTGTTATCTTTAGCTTCCATCCCCGGGCTTTTGAATCCAGTAAGGAAACAGCCCGGATCATGCGTAATGCAGCTATAGAGGCTGGAGCACCAGAAGGCTGTATTCAGTGGATAGAGCCTTCCTCAGAAGAGATGACTGATAAATTAATGACACATAGTGATGTATCATTGGTATTAGCCACTGGGGGCGGAAGTATGGTTCAGGCCGCCTATAGTTCAGGAACTCCGGCAATTGGAGTCGGCCCTGGTAATGTACCAGTCTATATAGAAGAATCAGCTGATTTAGAACAAGCAGTACATGATATTACAACTAGTAAAACATTTGATAATGGTACTGTATGTGCTTCTGAGCAGACTTTATTAGTAGATAAAGAGGTAAGCAGTAGAGTAAAAGAGTTATTTGTGAGTTATCATACCTATATTCTGGATGAAGCTGAAAGAAAAAGACTGGAGAAAGTAGCAATAGATTCAGAAACTAAGGCTATGAATCCTAAGGTTGTAGGCCAAAGTGCTACTAAAATTGCTGAGATGGCAGGGATTGAAGTTCCAGATGATACAGTCTTATTACTAGTTCCTTTGCAGGGGATTGGAGCCGGCTATCCCTTGTCAAGAGAGAAGTTAAGCCCCATTTTAGGGGTTCAAGAAGTTGCTGATTATAGAGAGGGGATTGGGAAGATAAGTGAAGTGGTTAACTTTGATGGACTGGGCCATACTGCTGTTGTGCATTCTAACTGCCAGCAGGTGATAGATGAATTCAGAACCAAAGTCAAAACAGGAAGATTATTAGTTAATAATCCAGCAACTTTTGGAGCGGTAGGAGATATTTATAACCACTTACCTCCGTCTATGACCTTAGGCTGCGGGACTTTTGGTGGGAATTCTACTACTGCTAATGTAACTGTTGATCAACTATATAATGTTAAGAGATTAACTGATAGAAAAGTAGAAAGAGAGTGGATTAAATTACCTCCAGAGATCTATTTTAATCCTGGTTCTTTATCCCAATTAAGCAATTTAGAAGGGGAGAAAGCTGTAATAATCACTGATAAAGTCATGGAGGAATTAGGTTATGTTCAACAGACAGCAGAATACTTAGAACAGGCCGAGATAGATTATCAGGTATTTACCGGAGTCGAACCTGATCCTTCAGTAACAACAGTAATGGAAGGGAAAGAAGTTTTAGAAGCTTATGGGGCAGATATTATTATTGCTCTAGGCGGCGGTTCTCCTATCGATGCTGCCAAAGGAATGTGGTTGTTCTATGAATATCCAGAGACTGATTTTAAAGATTTGAAGCTGAGGTTTATGGATATTAAGAAGCGGGTTTATGATTTTCCTGAATTAGGGGATAAAGCTAAATTTGTAGCTATTCCTACTACTAGTGGTTCAGGTTCAGAAATAACCTCCTTTACTGTAATTACTGATAAGGAGAATCAGGTCAAATACCCATTGGTTTCTTATGAGTTAACTCCTGATATGGCAATTGTAGATTCAGAGTTGGCCATGACTCTCCCCCCTAAGATGACAGCCTACACAGGTTTGGATGTGTTAACTCATGGGATTGAAGCTTATGTATCAGTGATGGCTTCTGATTATACTGATCCTTTGGCATTGCAGGCTATTAAGCTTGTTTTTGAATATCTGCCTAGAGCTTATAAGAACGGGACCGAAGATAAAGAAGCTAGAGAAAAAATGCATCATGCTGCCTGTATCGCCGGAATGTCTTTTACTAATGCTTTTTTGGGGATTAATCATAGTTTAGCCCATGTTTTAGGTAGTAAATTTGAAATTTCCCATGGATTGGCCAATGCTTTATTATTACCACATGTAATTAAATATAATGCTCAATCTCCGACAAAATTCGCTCATTATCCTAATTATTCCTATCATCAGGCAGGAGAAAGATATAATGAGTTGGCTAAGGAATTAGGATTAAAAGCAGATAGCCGAGAAAAAGGAGTGAATAATTTAATTCAAGAAATTAAAAATTTAATGATAACTTTAGATCTACCATTGAGCATTGCTGAGTTAGAAATTGATAAACAAGAATTTAAAAGTAAGATTGGAGCCATGGCCAAAATTGCTTATAGTGATCAAGCTACTATAGCCAATCCAAGAAAACCTCTAGTTTCAGAACTCGAAGATATTTACAACAAGGCCTATGATGGACTTAAAGCTTGATATTCATTAAGTGTTGACAGAAGAATAAGAGTATGCTACACTTTAAATACAATAAAACATAGTAATTTACTTGGATTTTACCAAGGGGGATTAAAATGGAAATTAATGATAATATAACTGAATTAATTGGTCAGACGCCACTGGTTAAATTAAATAGGGTTGTACCCAGAGGAGCAGCAGAAGTAGTAGTTAAGTTAGACTCTTTTAATCCCGGCAGTAGTATTAAAGATAGAATAGCACTGAGTATGATAAAAACTGCTGAAGAAGAAGGGAAACTTAAGCAGGGAGGAACAATTGTAGAACCTACCAGCGGAAATACAGGAATTGGATTGGCTCTGGTTGGAACAGCAAAGGGCTATGAAGTTGTTTTAACTATGCCTGATACAATGAGTGTGGAACGGAGAAAGTTATTGTCAGCTTTAGGAGCTAATTTAGTTCTTACTCCGGGACAAGAAGGCATGCCAGGGGCAATTGAAAAAGCAGAAGAATTAGCAGCTGAGAATGATGATTATTTTATGCCTCAGCAGTTCAAGAATTCAGCTAATCCAAATATTCATCGTCAGACTACTGCCCAGGAGATTTTACAGGCTACCGAAGGGGAGATAGATGCTTTTGTAGCTGGTGTGGGTACAGGAGGAACAATTACCGGAATAGGTGAAGTTTTGAAGTCAAAGGTTGATGAAGTAGAGATTATAGCTGTAGAACCAGCTGATTCTCCAGTTTTAAATGGAGGCCAACCAGGGCCTCACAGTATTCAAGGTATTGGAGCTGGTTTTGTGCCTGAAGTATTGAATACAGAGATATTAGATGAAGTAGTTACGATTAAAGATAAAGACGCTGAAATTACAGCCCGAAAATTAGCTGCTGAAGAAGGGATTTTTGTAGGAGTTTCTTCTGGAGCAGCAGTGGCGGTAGCTATTGAAGTAGCTAAACGTTTAGGTCCGGATAATAGGGTAGTGGCTATTGCTCCTGATACCGGCGAAAGATATTTAAGTACTACATTATTTGAAGATGAGGAATGAAAGGAGGAGTAAACATGCAGCTCTCCACTAAAGGAAGATATGGGGTGCGGGCTATGTTCGATTTGGCTCTTCAGCAAAAAGAAGGCCCTATTCCTCTTAAAGAGATTGCTGAAAGACAGAAAATATCCGACAATTATCTGGAACAGTTGATTGCCGTTTTAAAGAATAACAGGCTAGTAGAGAGTGTTCGGGGAGCTTATGGCGGATATTTATTGGCCAAACCGCCAGAAGAAATATCTATTGGAGATATTATTAGAGCCTTAGAAGGGCCAATTGACCTTGCTGATTGTGTAGGAGGTAGAAGTTGTGAATTTGAAGATAACTGTATAGTAGAATTAATCTGGCAAAAGGTTAAAAAAGAAATTGATGATATATTAGATTCAATTACTTTAGAGGATTTATTACAGGAGGCAGCTAATGCTCAACAAGATGATAAACAACATGGATATATGTATTATATATAAAGGAATAAAGGAGGAAGGAAATGTTAGGTCTAGATCAAAATAGAGTAGTAGTAGCAATGAGTGGCGGGGTAGATAGCTCACTAGCAGCAGCGATATTGAAGAAAGAAGGATATGAGGTTATTGGAATTACAATGAAGATTTGGCCTTCCGAAGAAACACCTGTTGATAACGAGAATGGTTGTTGTTCTCTGTCGGCTGTAAATGATGCCAGAAGAGTAGCTTATAAATTAGATATTCCATTCTATGTTATCAATTTTGAAGATTTATTTAAAAGAACAGTAATTCAAAATTTCAAAAATGAGTATGCCCAGGCTCGAACACCTAATCCTTGTGTGGTCTGTAATAAAGTAATTAAGTTTAATGCTTTCTTAAATAAAGCAAAAGAACTGGGAGCATATTATATGGCTACTGGACATTATGCAAAAATAATCCAAAATGAAGATGGAAGATATCTATTGAAAAAATCTGCTGCTCCGGATAAAGACCAAACATATATGTTGTATAATCTGACCCAGGAACAGTTAAAGCATACTATTTTTCCTTTAGCTGAATATACTAAGCAGCAGACAAGGGAGTTAGCAAAAGATTATGATCTAAAAGTATATGATAAACCTGAAAGCCAGGAGATCTGTTTTATTCCCGATGATGATTATAGAAGATTTCTACAAGAAAACCATCCAGAAATTATTGAGCCTGGGCCGATACTGGATGTAGAAGGAAATAAACTGGGTGAGCATAAAGGACTGCCCTTTTACACTATTGGGCAGCGTAGAGGTTTAGGATTAGAGAATAATAAAAAGTTATATGTAGTAGATATGGACCCAGAGCGAAACGCCTTGATTGTAGGAGATAATGAAGATGTATTTGCTAAAGAACTGATTGTAGAAGAGATAAACTGGATTTCAATTGAGAAGTTAACTGAACCTAAGGAAGTACAAGCTAAGATAAGATATAATTCTCCGGCAGCTGAAGCTACTATATATCCTGTGGAGGAAAATGTAGCTAAAGTAGTCTTTGCTGAGCCTCAACGTGCAATTACTCCCGGCCAATCTGCAGTGTTTTATAACCAGAACATAGTAGTAGGTGGTGGAGTAATTAAAGAATAAATTTAAGTAAGATCAATAATGTTCTTACTTATTAGATTTCAGTTGGTAAGATCTTGACAATAGAAGGGATTATTGTTATCATATAAGTGATGATGAAAATCATTTTCATATAAGAAGGTTGAAGTTCATATAGAAAAATTGTAGGTCTCTATGGAAAGGGAATTTTTTTGCAGTTCATTGAAAATGATTTTCGTTTTATTTTAAAATGACTATTAACAAAAAAGGGGTTGATAGCAATGACTTTAGCTGATGTCAAACGAGGAGATGAATTTCAAATTACTACTATTCCTGAGGAGAATGTACGGGCTCAGGCATTGAGATTCGGGATTTCGGAAGGATCAGAAGTTTCTTGTGCGGAAAAAGTACCTGGAGGACCAGTTATTGTAGCTAGAAATTTGCAGGAGATAGCTGTAGGAAGAAACTTAGCAGAACAGATAGCAGTTGAATTACAGGGGAGAGAGGATAGATAACTATGGACTGTTGTGATATTACTCATCAAATTGATATACCTGAAAAGGCTCAAAAAGTAGTATTAGCAGGAAATCCAAATGTAGGTAAGTCTATTTTCTTTAATGATTTCACGGGAGTCTATGTAGATGTATCCAACTATCCCGGAACAACACTGGATATTAGTTCTGGAAAGTACAATGATAAAGTAGTCCTTGATACGCCGGGAGTTTATGGAGTATCATCTTTTAATGATGAAGAAAGAGTAGCTCGGGATGTAATTTTATCGGCTGATGTAGTAGTTAATATTGTAGATGCTGTGCACTTAGAGCGGGATTTATTTTTAACGCAGCAGATTATAGATATGGGTATTCCAGTAGTGATAGCACTGAATATGATGGATGAAGCTCAGGAGAATGGCTTAGATATTGATGTGGATAAGTTAAGCAGAGAGCTTGGAGTACCAGTTATTCCTACTGTAGCTCCTGAAGGCAAAGGATTAGAAGAAGTAAAACGAGTTATTGATACTGCTCAAAAAGGAGAGGTTAGTTTAACTGAAGAAGTAGAAGCTGACTTGAATGAGATGGAGCTTAACCGCCGTGAGGGATTATTGGTGTTAGAAGGCGATGTTAATGTAGCTAATAGAAATAATCTAGAACCTACAGATAAGAAAGAAGAAATTTATCGGCAGCGGCGGGAACGAGTAAATGAAATTACTGATAAAGTGCTTAGTCAAGCTACAGAAGATACTAATTTTAAGGTTAAATTAGGACGATGGATGGTTAGACCAATTACAGGAATTCCGATGTTGTTGGCAGTGCTGTATGGTTTATATGAATTTATTGGAGTTTTTGTAGCCCAGACAATAGTTGATTTTACTGAGGGAGCTGTATTTGCTGAAACCTATGAACCATTTATTAAGGGCATTGTGGGAAATTTAGTAGCTATTGATTCTCTGTTGGGGAAATTATTAGTTGGTCAGTTTGGAATATTAACAATGGCTGTAACTTATACCTTTGGTTTATTGCTTCCGTTAGTAATTGGGTTTTATTTATTTTTATCTTTACTGGAAGATTCAGGTTACTTGCCCCGGGTTGCTGTGTTAGTGGATAGAGTACTTACTTCGTTGGGAATGAATGGACGGGCTATTATTCCTATGTTATTAGGATTTGGCTGTGTAACAATGGCGACTATCACCACCAGATTGTTGGGTTCTAAGCGAGAGCGGATTATTGCGGTCTTCTTATTGGGCTTGGCTATTCCATGTTCGGCTCAGTTGGGAGTGATTGTAGGTTTGATTGCTCCACTGGGAGCGAAATACTTTATGATTTATGTAGCTACTATTGCTGTGGTTTATATCTTAAGTGGAACGTTTTTAAATCGAGTAATGCCTGGTAAGTCTACTGATTTACTAATAGATTTACCGCCGCTTAGATGGCCTAAATTAAGTAATATACTCCGTAAGACCTATATTAAGTCGAAGTCATTTATTAAAGAAGCAGGACCGATCTTTGTAATAGGAGCAGCAGTAGTAACGGTAATGCAGAATTTTGGTATCTTGACAGCAATTCAAGAATTAGTAGCTCCAATTACTGTGGGATGGCTGGAACTACCAAAAGAAGCAGCTACTGCTTTCATTATGGGAATTGTTCGTCGAGACTTTGGAGCTGCAGGATTGACTGATTTAGCAATGACTCCGGTACAGACGATAGTTTCACTGATTACTATTACTCTATTTGTGCCCTGCATTGCAGCGATGATGATCATGATCAAAGAAAGAAACTGGAAAGAATCTCTGGCTATCTGGTTCGGAAGCTGGATTACGGCCTTTGTTGTTGGTGGAATTGTAGCAAAAATATTATAATATTAACTATTAATTCTGTATTAGCAATTGCTTATAAGTAGGTGATAAAGTGGAATGTGATACTGATAAAGCAGTACGGTTTTGTCCACAGTGCAGATATGAAGTAACTGATAAAGAAGTGTTGAGATGTCCGCGCTGTAATAAGATATTACTTAAGAAGTGTTCAGAATGCAATAAATGTAGTTTTACTTGATTTTAAGTTAAATGCAGATTATAATGCAGATACTATAGGGTTTTCGAATCTAACTAAGCATATAGATTTGATAATAATAGGGATGGCAATTGCCATCCCTATTATTATTTAGTTAAAATTAATTTGCTGGTATCTTTAATGACTTAAGGGGGGAGGAGATTATGCAGGAGGTTTCGATCATTGTTGCTTTATTAGCTGGAATAACTTCTTTTGTTTCGCCTTGTGTTTTACCATTAGTTCCGGCCTATGTAAGCTATATAACAGGTAGTGCGGCCCAAAAAGGAAGGCTATTTACTTTAGTTAGAGCTATAGGATTTGTAATTGGTTTTTCAATTATATTTATTTTAATGGGGGCTTCAGCCAGTTATTTAGGCCAGCTGTTTGCTCGGTATCAGTCTATATTTACTAAGATAAGTGGAATTTTAATTATTGTCTTTGGTCTGCAGATGGTAGGGATACTTAAATTCGATTTATTATATAAAGAGGTTAGATTTAAGGGGCCCCAACAAGCAACTAACTGGTTTAGTTCAATCTTAATGGGGATGGCTTTTGCAGCTGGTTGGACGCCCTGTGTAGGAACTGTTTTGGCTTCTATCCTGTTATATGCAGGTTCATCTACCACAGTGGTAACAGGGGTCTTGTTATTAACGGTTTATTCTTTAGGTTTAGGAATTCCTTTTATTTTAACTGCAGTCTTTATTAATAAGTTTACTTCATTATCAAATAAGATTAATAAGTATCTGCCCTTGATTTCTAAGGTTAGTGGAGTAGTGATGATTATCTTTGGAATACTACTTTATTTAAATCAGATTCAGAAGTTGAGTCAGTATTTTTATTGGTAGCATTAATTACTAGAAGAGGAAATTAATATGAATCAGATCTTATTGGATCCGACCAAAGAGATTTCTACAATATATCATATTTCTGCTATTCCTACTCCATATTTTATCGGTCCTGCTGGTAAAATTTTGTAGGTTAAACGGGGGTTAATCTCTAAAGCAGTAGATATTAATTGAATATTTTATAAGAGAGCTATAATCAGTCTGGAAACTGGTAGCTCTCTTTTTTATTCTCTGCTATGATAAATTTTTATCATGCTTGACAAGCTGAATATAATATGGTATCATTTTTCATGAGATAATACCTATGCGGGGTATACGTATAATAATAAAGTATAGTAATTTCCAATAAGTAGATTATAATAATAGAGGATTAAGGAGGGATAGTAATGGAGCAGGCACAACAATTAGAGAGAAGTACTTTAAAGATTGCTGATATGACCTGCGCTAGTTGCGCACAGCGTGTAGAAAGTGCTTTGGATAATACTGAAGGAGTTATAGACGCAACAGTTAACTTTGCAGCTGAAAAGGCAACTGTTGAATTCAATCCAGCCCAAGTTAGTGACTATGATTTAAAGCAAATAGTAGAGGATACAGGATATGAAGTAGTTGAAGAGGAGAAAACAGAAGTAGAAGAGCAAGATGAAGACCAACAAAAGATTGCAAAAGCACGTAGTAAGATGTTATGGAGTTGGGGACTGACGATTCCGATTATCTTATGGATGATTCCCGAGATGTTTTTGGGGATTGCTTGGCCGACAGAGACAGTTTATCATCTGGGAATGATTGCTTTAGCTACTCCGATTCTATTATTGGTAGGACGAAAGACTTATTATACAGCTTATAAAGCTATCTCTCATGGTAGTGCCAATATGGATGTCTTGATTGCGATGGGAACTGGAGCAGCCTTTATAACTGGACCGGCTAGTTTCTTCACCCCATTAGCAGATTACGCTGGAGTAGCCGGGATGATTATGACTTTTCACTTAACAGGCCGCTATATTGAAACCAAAGCTAAAGGTAGAGCTTCCCAGGCAATTAAGAAGTTATTAGAACTAGGTGCCAAGACAGCAACAGTAGTTCGTGAGGGAGAAGAAGTAGAAGTTCCAGTTGATGAAGTTCAAGTGGGAGATATAATGGTTATTAAGCCAGGAGAAAAGGTTCCTACTGATGGAGAAATTATTGAAGGAGAGAGTGCTATAGATGAATCAATGGCTACCGGAGAGTCAATGCCGGTAAAAAAGACAGTAGGAGATGAAGTGATCGGAGCTACGATTAACCAGCGAGGCTTAATTAAAGTTAAGGCTACTAAGGTTGGTAAGGATACCTTTTTATCCCAAGTGATTAAGATGGTGGAAGAAGCGCAGGGCACTAAGGTGCCTATCCAAGAATTTGCCGATAGAGTAACAAGTATTTTTGTACCTACAGTATTAATTATAGCAGCTGTAACTTTTGGTTTATGGCTATTATTCCCTGAGACTTTGAGAGAAGTTACTACCTGGGCAGCAGCTTATCTACCGTGGGTTAATCCTAACTTGGGCTTGATTACAGGAGCTATCTTTGCTACTATAGCCGTTTTAGTAATTGCTTGTCCTTGTGCTTTAGGATTGGCAACTCCAACTGCTCTAATGGTTGGTACAGGAATGGGGGCAGAAAATGGTGTCTTAATTAGAAAAGGCGAAGCAATTCAGACTTTAAAAGAAGTCCATACCATTGTCTTTGATAAGACCGGGACTATAACTGAAGGCCATCCGGCAGTAACTGATTTAGTACCTAGTGAGGGCTTTAGTGAAGCAGAACTATTACAGTTAGCTGCTAGTGTAGAAGCAGGTTCTGAACATCCCTTAGGAGAAGCAATAGTCAGAAGAGCCCAAGAAGATGATTTAACAATAGATGATATATCTGGTTTTGAAGCAATTACTGGTAAAGGGGTGCAGGCCCAGGTCGGTGATAGTCAAGTGTTTGTAGGAAGTAGAAGATTAATGGATGAACAAGATATAGATGTTTCTCCAGTAGAAGACAGAATGAAAACATTGGAGGAAGAAGCCAAAACTGCTATGTTAATTGGAGTTGATAATCAATTAGCAGGAATTATAGCAGTAGCTGACCCTCTAAAAGAAGATTCTAAACAAGCAATTGCTGAACTAAGAGATTTAGGTTTAGAGACAGCAATGATTACAGGAGATAATGAACGAACTGCTAAGGCAATTGCTCAGGAAGTAGGAATTGATCATGTAGTAGCCGAAGTCTTACCTGATGGCAAGGTAGATGAGATTATGAAGTTACAGGATGAATTTGGAACAGTTGCCATGGTAGGAGATGGCATTAATGATGCTCCAGCTTTAACTCAAGCTAATGTAGGAATTGCCATTGGAACAGGGACAGATATTGCGATTGAATCTTCTGATGTTACTTTAGTTAGAGGAAATCTATCTTCAGTAATTACAGCTATTAAGTTATCTCGGGCTACCTTTAGAAAGATTAAGCAGAATCTATTCTGGGCCTTTATCTACAATACAATTGCTATTCCAGTGGCGATTTTGGGATTATTACATCCAATTATAGCTGAAGCAGCAATGGCAACTAGCTCTATTAGTGTAGTTACTAATGCAAACTTATTACGTCGAGTTGATGTGCAGCCGAGGTACTTAGAAAAATAAATGATAAAGATTATTGTTAAATTTATTAATAGATAAAGAAGAGAATGGAGACATAGAAGTTATTGATTTAAGAGGGGTTGAGTGTCCAATGAATTTTGTCAAGGCCAAGGTAGCTATGGCACCGTTGGATGAAGGAAAAGTTTTAGAGATTTATCTTGACCAGGGAGAACCTATCGCCAACGTGCCGGATAGCTTGGCTTCCGAAGGACATGAAATTTTGGACCAACATAAGACAGCAGAGGGGCATTATGTGTTGAGAGTTAAAAAGAATTAGACACCTAACTTAAACAGGATTTCGCTCAAGCACTCAGTAGTAGTAAAAATAGTTAGTAAGGTGGTTAAGATGGATGAGATTGAAACGGTTAAGTTAAAGACTGATATTTTAATTATCGGTGGTGGAGCAGCTGGATGTTATTAGGTAATTATGTTTCTAAAGGTGACCGCAGTATTAAGATTAATGGAGAACATATTAAACCGATTATAGCCGAGGCAGTAGAAAGAAGCGGCGTAAATGTATTAAATAGAGTTAATATCACTAATTATATAGTAGTAGATGGTAAAGTTCGTGGTGCTTTTGGATTTTCGGTTAGAGAGAATAAGTTTTATCTTATTCAGGCTAAAGCAGTCATAGTTGCTACCGGTGGTGCCTCAGGAATTTATAGGCCTAATAATCCCGGTCAGGCCCGGCATAAGATGTGGTATCCGCCCTTTAATGCTGGAGCTGGTTATGCTATGGGAATTAGAGCCGGGAGAGGCCCCTGTTATTTAGATATTACTCATCTCAGTGATGAGGAGGGACAGAGATTAAAATCCTCGTTTCTAAATATGTCGCCAGATATTATTCTAAAGTGGGCCGATGAAGAGATAGAACCACAGGAAGAACCGATAGAGATATATGGCACTGAGCCGTATATAGTGGGAGGACATTCCCAATCAGGTTACTGGATTGATGTGGATCGGAAGACAACGCTTGACGGGTTATATGCAGCCGGAGATGTAGCTGGAGGGGCACCTAAGAAGTATGCCACTGGCTGTATGGTAGAAGGAGAGATTGCTGGTTTAAGTGCTTTAGAATATATTGAAGGAGTTGACTTTGCTGAATTAAGCCAGGATTTGATCACTAAGGAGTTTAGACGGGTCTGGGCTCCACTTGAAAATGAGGGTGGATTTAAACCTCAAGACTTAGAAGAACGATTACAGAAGATAATGGATGAATATGCTGGAGGCTTAAGTACTGATTATCGAATTTATGAAGAAAAGTTATTGCAGGCTAGGCAATTATTAGCGAGATTTAAACAGGATTTAAGTGATGCTAAAACTGAAAATAAGCACTAACTGTTAAAGCTACACGAAGTGATTGACCGTACCTGGGGGCTCAGGTCTTAGTTGAACATTTACTGTATAGAAAGGAAACGCGCTGGAGAGGTTATCAACAAAGAGTCGACTATCCTACTAAGGATGATAAGAACTGGCTTAAGTTTGTTAATTCCAGTTATGATAAAGATTCAGAGGAAATTGAAATTATTGAACGACAGCCTGTAGAGGTAGGTGGTTCAGTAGAGAAGTTTACGATTGAGAATAAGTTACAGTTTAATTTGAATCTGTAGCAGAAACTATTCTAAGGAGGTATTAAGTTATGGATCATCTGGATCGTTTGGAGAATAAGAGTATTCATATTATCCGAGAGGCTTATAGTGAATTTAATAACTTATCAATGTTATGGTCGATTGGCAAGGATAGTACAGTCTTATTATGGTTAGCCCGAAAGGCCTTCTTTGGTCATGTACCGCTCCCTTTAGTCCATATAGATACTGATTATAAGATTCCAGAAATGATTGAACATAGAGATAGATTGGCTAAAGAATGGGAGCTGGATATGATTTACGGCCAGAATGAAGCTGCTTTAGAGAATAAGGAGACTTTTCCTGACGGCAATACTACGCGGATAGAGTGCTGTAAGAATCTGAAGTCGGAAGCATTAAAGAAGACATTAAACGGCACCTGGCCGCGGTATAGAATGAATCATAATACTGGTAAGTATGAGGTAGAAGAGAATCCTGAACCGTATACTGGTGTAATTGTCGGTGTCAGAGCTGATGAGGAGGGTACTCGTTCCAAGGAGCGATACTTCTCGCCGCGGGATACGAATAATGATTGGGATCTCGGTGATCAGCCGCCGGAGTTTTGGGACCAGTATAAGACTGATTTTGCGCCGGGGACTCATGTACGGATTCATCCATTGTTAGACTGGAAAGAAGTAGATATCTGGCGCTATATTGAGCGGGAGAATATTCCGATGGTTTCACTCTATTATGATCAAGGGGACGGAACTAGATATCGGTCATTAGGCTGTGCCCCCTGTACTGACCCGGTGGAGTCGACGGCCAGTACACCGCAGGAGATAGTTAAGGAATTAGAGAGTGGTAAATTTTCTAATATTGCTGAACGTGCTGGGAGGAAACAAGATGAAGAGGACGGTGGAGGTCTCGAGGAACTTCGTAAAGAAGGATATATGTAAGATTAGTGCATACTAATATATTGTAGTTTATAGTCAACAAATCTCTTACGCTTGCCATTCATTCGACGTCCTGTCTCACTCATTCTCAAAGTTAGCCCTCTCGCCATCCTTGGCTTCGGGCTAATTTAAGAGTCGCTCCAGAGAAATGTTGACTATTTGTAGTAAGATATTATAGATAATGAGAAGTATTGAATATTAAGTTAAGGAAATGTTATGATGAAAATAGTCTGGTGTACAGTCTCGTGTAAGTCTAGTGTCAAAAGAATATTTACTAGTAGAGGAGAGTCGTTAATGACTACGGAATTGGCTGAACAGAAGGAAGATTTGAATATAGTGATTGCTGGTCATGTTGATCATGGTAAGAGTACGATTATCGGTAGGTTACTGGCTGATACGGATTCGTTACCTGAAGGTAAGCTTGAACAGGTCAAGAAGACCTGCCGCAAGAATTCTAAGCCGTTTGAGTATGCTTTCTTACTTGATGCATTAAAGGATGAACAGTCGCAGGGAATTACTATAGATTCGGCGCGGTGTTTCTTTGAGACGGAGAAGCGGGAGTATATTATTCTTGATGCGCCGGGGCATATTGAGTTTTTGAAGAATATGGTGACGGGAGCGGCTAGAGCTGAGGCTGCTCTGTTGGTGATTGATGCTGATGAAGGAATCCAGGAGAATTCTAAGCGGCACGGCTATATGTTGTCGATGCTAGGTATTGATCAGATAGTTGTGTTGGTTAATAAGATGGATTTAGTTGATTATAATCAGGAAATTTATGATGAAATTGTGGAGGATTATACGGAGTTTTTACATGAGATAGATATACAGCCGGAGACTTTTCTGCCGGTCAGCGGTATGGAAGGCGATAATATCGCTAGTCTATCTGATAATACGCCGTGGTATGAAGATGAGACTGTATTGGAAGTGCTGGACAGCTTTGCTGCGGAAGAGTTACCGATGGATCAACCCTTTAGAATGCCGGTGCAGGATGTCTATAAGTTTACTAAAGGCGGTGATGATCGCCGGATTATAGCCGGGACAATAACTTCTGGTCAGGTCAATGTTGGTGATGAGGTAGTCTTTTATCCTTCGGGTAAGAAGAGTACGGTTAAGTCGATTGAAGGTTTTAACAGACCAACAACAGTAAGTGCCAGTGTAGGAGAGTCTACCGGCTTTACTCTGGAGGAACAGATCTATATTACCCGCGGTGAAGTAGCTACTATTGATGATGAGCCACAGCCAGAATCTACATCTCGAATTAAAGCCAATATCTTTTGGCTAGGTAGAAAGGAAATGACTAAAGATAAGGAGTATTACTTAAAGCTCGGTACAGCTAAAGTAAGAGCTAGAATAGAAGAGATTGAACGAGTAATCGATGCTTCGGATTTGAGTCAGAATGAAGCAAAAGATAGGATAGAAAGACATGATGTAGCGGAATGCATCTTGAAGCTGGATAAAGCAATTGCTTTTGATTTAGCCAATGAAATAGCTGAAACCAGCCGGTTTGTAATTGTAGATGAGCATGAGATTGCCGGTGGCGGTATAGTACAAGAAGCCCTAGAAGATAAACAGAGCTGGATTCGAGAGAAGGTAATGCTCAGAAATTATAAGTGGGAGAAGAGTCATATTACTAATGATGAACGGGCTGAGAAGTATAATCAGAAGTCTACTTTAGTCTTAATTACCGGCGAAGAAGATGTAGGTAAGAAGCCGACGGCTAAGGCTTTGGAGAAGCGACTATTCAATGACAGTAAGATAGTTTACTTTTTAGGAATCGGTAATGTCTTATATGGTGTGGATGCGGATATTAAAGGAACAGAAGAGAATAATCACCGGAAGGAGCACTTGAGGAGACTGGCGGAAGTATCGAATATTATGCTCGATGCAGGAGCGATTTTAGCTGTAACTGCTGTGGAGTTAACTCAGGATGATTTAGAGTTGATTAAGACTACTGTGAATCCTGATAAGATAAAGACAGTCTGGTTAGGAAAGAATGTAACTACGGATATTAATTATGATTTGCATATACCGGAGTTTGAGTCTGAGAAAGAAGCAGCAGGTAAGATTAAAGGATTATTACAGGAGCAGGAAATCATCTTCAAACCATAATTATATGGAATATTAACCAAGAATAGATCTGTACCAGCCCAGGAGTAGTACCTGCTTTAAGTATGTTGGTTAGCTGTTTGACTAATGCAGGTGATATAAATGATATTAGTGGAGGGATAAAATCATGGATCATGTAGAAGAAAAATATACTGCTTTAAAGGATTACTTAGCTGAATTAGGGAGTTTAATAACATAAGTGAACTATACTTTTAAGTATAGTTTATGGAAATTCATCCCCGCCGATTTAATATTAACGGGGTTTTCTTTCCATGAATTCGGTAATGTCAACTCACCATTAGTGGGTTCGACCCCTTGTTAATTGCACAAGTGAATATTGGAGGTTACGAACACCAATCCTTGTTCGTGTAAAATATTCAGGGTTCGTAAGTCAAATGTAGTCCCAAACCGTTTGGTATGGTAAGGGATAATAGTGTTGTGAACCCACCATAGTGAATAAGGTAATTTACTTTTGTAGAGGAAACTTAAAATACAAACTTTACTTATAAGTTCCAATTCCTTCTTCAATTAACCCTGGCCGTCTAATATTTGCTGTAACTTCAATTTTTACGGGAAGCTTAGCATAGATTTTGTCCCAGTTATCCACTCTTTTCTTAAATTCCTGTGGATACTCTTCATTAATTTTTTCACCAAAACCGAAGATATCTGCTTTATACTTTTGGCTCTTCTTGAGCGCATTAATGATTTCGTTGTTAATTACTTGAGCAAAACGCTTATTTAATTGAGAAATATTAGCTTCGCGAGTGATATTATAATTGCGGCTTAAATCTTCAGCGATACTACCTTCAGCATCTATTTTTAATTTTATTTTGAAGTGGTTATCTTCTAATTGGGCTTCTACTTGGGATTTAGCATGGACTGTTTCAATAGTAATCTTTTCTTCTTCATCGGGGGCTTTGATTAAAATCCCGCCGGTTACTTCGTTAGGTTTAAGCACCCAGTTAAGCCCTCGAGTTTCTTTACGGGTTAACCAACCAACTAGTTTATCATCTCTAAAGACTGCTCCGCCATTAATATAAAGTAAGTTCTTTTCTTCTTCTTTCGACTCTTCTTTAGGTCCTCCTTCTTTTAACTGGATAGGAGCAGTAACTGTATCCTTAGTATCACTGAGCATTGAAATTGTGAATTCACGCAGATCACTGGCAAAGATAGTCCCAGTTATACTCTGACCGTTGATGATTTGTTTAACTGCAATAGCTGAAAGCGGCTCAATTCCATGGGAACTCTGTAGGATCTTTTCTGCTTCCTCGCCCCGGGCAATAGCTATATAGGCCCGCCGACGCAGTTCAGGATCGCGGTTAAAGAGGTCAATATAGGGTTTAATACCCTGTCGGGCCAGCTCTTCACCGATAATAACTACTTCACTGTGGGAATAGAAGGGTTGACGGCCTACTGTTTTGACTAAATTACGGTTAGCTTCAAAGATACTATAACCGGTAGAGCTAGTAGTCCAGAATTGCTGTGCAGCACCTCCACTCTGTCCTCCACCTTGTTGTTCTTGGGGTTTGCTCAGTTGAACAGTGAATTTAACGCGGTCTTCTTCTTTAGCTAAGTCTACTCCGATACCTTTTACTAAAGCAAGAGAATCAAATTCTCTACTGCTCCAGCAGCCGCTGACAATAGTTGCTAAACAGCAGATGAGAAGAATAGTGAGTATCTGTTTTAGTTTAGTCACTAGAATCAACTCCTCGTAAGGTACTAAAGATTAATAATAAAATAGGATAGACTACTTGTATAGCTATATACAAGGGCACCATTTGATGTAGAAAGTCTGCTAATTCCCTTACATTTTTAAAGTAATAGGATGAGATATAGAAGATAGGCGGTATTGTAAAGGGAATTATTATATAATAAGTAGATAAACGAAATAACTTTTGAATAGTATAGACAGCACCGTAAAAGAAAATAGCTGCTTTTAATACTCCTCCTCCAACCCAGTAAAAGATAAATAGCGGATCTAATCGTTCAATAACACCTAAAGCCTGAGCATATCTATGAGCCGATAAGAGCGGAAAAGTTAGATTAGCTGTCATTCCCGGTCCAAAAATCATCAATGTTGAAAGAATAACAATCATCATTAAAACGCCGCTAATTGCTATTGAACTAACTAAGGATTTATAGACTTTATTCGGTTCTGCTATCTGCGGAGCAAAGATTAAAACTATAAAGAATTCACCAAAGATTACTAGTCCCGGATAGATGCTCTTTAATATAGGTTTAAAGCCTTCGCTTAATACAGGCTGTAGAAAAGCCGGCGACATATCCTTAGTTAAGATTATAATTGCTATTAAAAAAGTAACTAAAAAGAGATAAAAGATAATTTCCAGTACACGAGCTGTAACTTCCAGACCGTAGTAAACAAAGGCAGCCGCAGTTAAAATAATATTTAAATTTAAAAACCAGAGTGGAGTTTCTGGAAGATAGGTACTGACCATAATTTCAGATATCTGTCGGGTTACAGTGCCGCTAGTAATTACAAAATAGATAACTAAGCCTCCAGTTAAGATAGTAGTTATAATCTGACCAAAGGTCTGGCGGCTAAAGGCTATTAAGTCGGTACGCTCCATTCTATTAGCGATTAGAGAATAGATAATAGAAATAATGAGAGCAAAAGCAATTAAGATAATTCCTGACAGCCAGGCATCCTGCTTAGCATCCTGAACTATTAATGTAGGCAGTAGTACTATGGCAGTACCTATAATAGTTGATACTAATAATAGAGTTGCCTGGTAAGGAGAAATTCTAGTTTTCATTATCTGTCACCTCGTTTTTAGTATCCTGTTCCTGTAAATCGTACTTAAAGAAGAATCTTTTTATCGGCTGATTATTCTGGCGGTTTACTTCTTCAGTTTCTAGTGATTTAGGGCGGGTATTCATTACTAGATAGGGTACCCGCATAAAGAAATCCTTTAGATCCTGCAGCTGAAGTGGGGCTACTGGTCTCATAAATGGTATTCCAAAAGATCTTAAATTAGTTAAATGCATTGTAATCCATAGTACAGCTAGCGTTATACCGAAGAAACCGCTAGTAGCAGCACCTAGGACGAATAGTAATCTAATTAACAGTAGAGTATTATTAAACTCTGTTGTCGGCATCAAGAAGATAGAGATTCCGGTTATTGAACCGATAATTACGCTATCAGGACTTAACAATCCAGCATTAATGGCCGCTTCGCCTAAGATTAAGGCTCCGACAATAGTTACTGAAGGGCCTAAAGCTTGGGGAATGCGGGCTCCTGCTTCTTTAATTCCTTCAAAGAAAGCACCAAAGATAATCATTTCTATAGCAATCGGAAAAGGAACTCCTTCCCGGGCTGAATAGATCTTATTAACTAGGGTGATAGGCAATACCTCCTGGTGAAAGGCCAAAATTGCAATATAGATTGCCGGCAGCAGAGCACTAACTAGAAAGCCTAAGAATCTAATTGCTCTAGCTCCCAGAGTATAGTAGAAGTTGTAATAGTAGTCTTCAGGGCTGACTAAATTTTCCATAAATAACATAGGTGCTACTAAAGCTGTGGGATAGCCGTCGATTAAAATAGTCACTCTTCCTTCTAACATTCCTGCCGTTGCTATATCAGGGCGTTCAGTTTCATAAATTGTATCGAAAGGAGAAAGAGGGTTATCCTCAATTAACTCCATGATATGTCTAGGCCCTGTAATTTGATCTACATTAATACTGTTTAGTCTCTTTTTGACTTCAGCAACGATTTTAGAATTTACTATATCTTCAGCATATAGTACATTAATCTGGGTATTAGTATAGCTGCCTTTAGTAAAGGATTCGACCTTTAATTGTTTATCTTTGATTCTACGCCGGATTAGCCCAGTATTAGTTTTGATATTTTCAGTAAACCCATCGCTGGGTCCGCGGACAGTACGTTCAGTTATTGGCCGTTCAACACTTCTTTCTTCCCAGCCTTGAGTGGAAATACTGAGCACATGAGAGCTTTGGTCAACTAATAAGATGGATTTACCGGCTAAAATATCATTAACTGCTTTATTTACTTTATCTATTCTTTCTATATTTTCAGCATCTATAATTTTACTGCTAATAGTTTCTGTATCTTTTTCTGCAAGTGATAAATTCTGGTTGTCTTCAGATAAGAGTGGTTTTATAATGTTATTATTGATTATTTCTTTATCTATTAAATTAGTAATATAAACAAGGGTAGCATCGATTTGCTGATTAGATTCGTTAGTTAGTTTAAGATGGCGAAATTTAATATCATCGATATTTTGAAATTTATTAGTTAATAATTCTTCATTTCTAGTTAAGTCATTAAAGAATTTTTCTTTAGTAGTTCCTCGTTTATTCTGTTGTAGAGTATACATATCTTTAATCCAGTTTTTTAAGTAGCGCCACATACTGTATCCTCCTTATTAGTTCTTATCAATCATTAATATTTTTAGCATTAAAGTAAAATATATACATTGTTTCCATAAAATTATAACATGATAGTCTAGTGGAGGATTGAATATGTTATGTGAAGAAATTAAATCGGAGTATAATGAATTAATTGATGATGGCCCAACAGTTTTAGGAGTCCAGGAGCTGGCTGCTTCCAGTATTAATATCCGATTAGTAGCTATGGTAGAGGCCTAAGAAGCCTGGCTGTTACTATATAACCAGGGTTAAACTTTATTTTTGACTCTACTTTGACGTTGATTTCGTATAATTAAATCACTACAGATTTTATTCCTTGCTCAAAACTTTTAAGGTAGCCTAATGTAATCATCTTACTAGCATAAGATAGCAGTTAGGATACTGAAAATATTTTGGGCAAGGCTAACATTTAATTTCAATCTGAAATTATTTATAGATTCTTTCTTTTATCTGTTCCTTTCTTACTTAGAATCCTTTATTATGGAGTTCAGTCTAGAGCTTCTGCGGGAAGCAGGAATCAGACTACCAGGCCCCATTGGTCAGACTATCGGTGTAGTAGGGGGGTTATCCTGGGTGATGCAGCCGTTAGTGCCGGTTTAGTCAGTCCGCCGATGGTGATTGTAGTTGCCTTGACGGCGATTGCTACCTTTGTTATCCCTAGTTATTCAGCAGCAATTCCGTTGCGATTACTGCGTTTTCCGATGATGATTCTTTCAGCTCTATTCAGCGTTTATGGAATCATGGTCGGCTGGCTGTTGATCTTGATTCATCTCTGTAGTTTAGAGAGTCTCGGCCAGCCTTACTTTGCTCCCTTTGGTCCAATAAAGTGGTCAGATCTTAAAGATACAGTTCTGCGAGCACCACTTAGACTAATGTCAACACGTCCTAGATCGATACCAACTCAACAGCAGGACCAGCAGGATCGAGAAGGAGATTATGATAATGGAGGAGATCAAACAGATGAGGAGTGAAGAGATTAAGAAGTACCAGCTTTCCAGTAGTCAATTAGTCTTTATTATAATTCAAATCTGTGTAGGATCAGCAATTCTTGTTCTACCACGGACTATTTCGGAAACTGCTCGGCAGGATAGCTGGTTGGCAATTATAATTAGTGGATTTATGTGGGTCTTAGCACTATTTATTATGTATCGTCTGGCCAGCCGTTTTCCCCGGCAGACAATTATTGAATATAGCCCGCAGATCCTAGGTAAATATTTTGGTAGTTTAATTAGTGTCAGTTATTTTCTCTATAGCGCCTCAACAGCAGCTATTATTGCCCGCCACTTTACTACTATCTTAACTAGTTTTGTTCTACCTCAGACTCCTATATTAGTTAATCTGACTATATTAATTCTAGTTGCTCTTTACTCAGCCAATATGGGCTTTAAAACTATGGCCCGACTTCACCAGTTCTTATTTTTTGCCTTAGCTCCTGCTTTCTTACTTTTAGTACCTGCCGGTTTTGAAATCGATCTATTAAATCTGCAGCCGGTCTTTGGAACAGGAATCAAGACTATAATTAAGGGGAGTTTTAATGCTACGTTCAGTTATATAGGACCGGAGATTCTGTTATTAATCTTTCCCTTTATCAAACAGAAAAGAAAAGCCTTTAAGTATTCGGCCGTCTGGAATTTATCTTTCTCTTCTTATGGATTGCAGTAGCCTTTACAAGTGTACAGGCCTACTCTCATATGGCCAGTTACAGCTTAACCCAGCTATTTAAGTGGGAAGATCATCGGCGTAGCAATCTAATTCTATTTCCGCTGCTTATCGGGATTGCCTTTTTACCGGATAATGTGTTAGAAGTCTTTGATTATATTAATTTCGTAGCCCAAACGGGAACTGTTTTAGTCTTTGGGGTTCCAATCTTAATATTATTAATTGCTAAATGGAGAGGGGTTAGAGGTGATCAACGGCATGATTAAAAAGATTTTAATTCTGTTGATTCTAATTTTTACTGTACTGCCTTTAACAGGCTGCTGGGATATTCGAGAAATAGAACAGACCCAATTTCCAAGTTATATAACAGTTGATAAGGCTAAAGAGGAGGTCGCAGCCCCTTACTTATACTCACTCCAATTTCCAATTTTACGTCCTAAGGCGCCTAAAAAGGTTAATAATCTATCAGTGACAGCCTATTCAATTGAGAATGCTATCAATAATCTACAGAATAGGAGTGTTGGTGTTATCTCATTAGGGATGCTAAAGACAATTATCTTTAGTAAGGAAGTTGCCAAAGAGGGACTGCTGCCTCAAATTGATGCTCTGTGGCGTAATCCGCTGATCCCAGGCTCAGTCTTACTTGCTATTACTCCTAAGCAAGCTGCTAAAATTAAAAAAGTTAAAGTTCCTACTACGGAAAATCGAGGCCAATATCTTGATCTACTATTTAGAACTACCTCGCGTAATACTTTGCTGCCAGAGAGAAATCTAACCAATTTCTTTAGCAACTTAAAGACTACAGGTATTGAACCTGTGATTCCAATAATCAAGTATGGTAAGACTGATATCAAGATTATAGGCACTGCTCTATTTAGGAAGGATAAGATGATAGGGAAGCTACAAGTACCGGAGACTAGATCCTTAGCACTACTGAAAGAAAACTTTAGTAAAGGAGAAATTGCACTCAAAGTTGATAATCATATAGTTACTTACTATGTTCAACAGACTAATTCTCAAATTAAACCCAGTTATCATGACGGCAAATTCACTTTTAATATTAATCTAGAACTGGATGTTGATGTAGTAGAGAATACATCATCTAAACGACTAACTGATAATAAAACAGCCTTAGCTAATATGGAACGTCACTTAGAATCAGCTCTTAAGAAGGAGATTGATAACTTATTTACTGAATTACAGAAATATAAGAGTGATGCCATCGGAATCGGTCGAAGAGTAAAAGTGAAAGACCGTGAACTACTCGGCATTGAAATACCGAGCTTCATGGTCGCCTGCTTTTATGGGAGTTACCCGTAACATCAAGCAAGTTACCCATTCGGCGTGTCCAACGCCACTACTCCTATCCAGTTAATACTGACTGGACTTGGAGTTACTTTTAAGCTGCAAATTGATGATCATTCCAGCTATATTTAACTGGATTTGATAAACCTTTAACCTGCAAAGTAATATCTTTTCCTTTACGTCGCTGCTGTAAGTATTTGCGTAAGATATTAAATGAACCTACACTATCGGCATTAAAGGCTTGATTATTATTTTTGTCCACATATAAGCCGCGTTTAATACGATTAGACTTATCACCATATTTCTTAGTTACTTTTTTACTGTAAGGGCTGCATTGACTGGTATATTTTTCACTCTTCTTGATTAAAGTAATCCCCTGTAAATTAAGTTTATACTCTAGTTGGTGATAGATAATATCAAAAGGTAGTTTATGGAGTTTTTGATTGTTCTGTTTACCTAGGTCAGCATCATCACGAATATTTTTTATATCACCAACGATTACTCTAGATATATTATGTTTAATACAATAGTCAACTACTTTTTTAGTTGCACTATGGATTAAATGAAACAGCTGCTTGCGTCGTTTTTTATATAATTGTTGGATACGTTTAGAAGTCTTTTTACCTTGACCATTCAAAATAGATTGATAATGTTTGATTTTTTTATCAAAATAACGATTAATAGCTAAATATTGTCCACCGTCAATAATAAAGCTTTCCTGATTTTGATTACTGTAACAAGTCATTAGATTATTAATGCCTAGATCAATACTTAAATAATTACCGTTATCTTCTTTAATAGTAGGAGTATCTACTTTATAAGTTAAGATTACCTTATAAGTATCATCGCTTAAAGGTTTAAACTCAATTCTAGTAGTTGAGTTAAGGACATCTCTATTACTGGATAACAGCTCATTAGGCACTCTTATCCATAAGAATTTGTTGGTAATAGAGTATTCCTCTTTTAGATACTTTTTTAACTGTTTAGGAATAGATAATCTTAACTTACCATCAATAATTTTAAAACCATTATTGAGATAACGGAAGTTAAATTTACTGTCTTTAGGTTTATAATTAGGTGGATTAGGTTCACCAGTATATTTATCAGGATTATTTTGATAATCTTTTTTACTTTGATAAAAACTATCCCAGTTATCAGCTAAAATTTTAAGTGTTTCCTGTGCTGTTTGAGAAGGTAAATTTTTATACCAAAAATTTTCTTTTAATTGCTTTTTTTGTTTATACCAATCAGGATACTCTTTATCACTATCTTTAGACCAATTTTTACGTTGATAATTGCCGATATTATATAACCTAGCACTAGCATAAGCTAAACAACCTAATACAATTTGTTGGGTTTGATTAGGTTTATGAATAAAATATTTAGCTAACTTCAATTAGTTCACCTCCTTATGATAGCCAACATTATAAATAGATGTTCCAATATGAATTAGATTATTTTGGTTACTCAATTGTTATCACCTTTTATATATAGTATATCATATAATGCCTTAGATAGCAATAATATCAAGGCTTAATACAATTACATATAGTTAATATTTAAACAAAAAATAACCTATTCTTTAATATTGAATCAAAGAATAGGTTAGTAAATTCATCACCCATATAAATAAGGGTGGGTTCTTTACTTTTTGTCCTAAAAAATTTAATGTAGAAGATTGGCCGCAGTATTTTAAGCAGGCCGAGACAGAGATTAAGGTAACAGTTAATATTAGACGGATTGGAATCTCGACATAAAATTTTAATTTCTCAGTTTTATTTTGAATCAAATAAAATTTATAAAATAATAGAGCAGAATTTTAGCAATGTTGACTCTTTTTTGACGGTAGCTCTATATAATGAAGATGCAAATAAATATTTGATTAGGATAAATAATAAGGGAGGATTATAATATGGAATTTGATGTATCTAAGGCAATGAAGATTAAGTTATCCGATGAATTGCCAGAAAAGACTGAATTTAAAGAAGGAATTAGACGGGCCCCAAGGCGGGAGTTGAATCTAAGCCAGGAGGAGATGGAGCTTGCTTTAAAGAATGCTCTGCGGTATATACCGCCTAAGCTGCATGAAGAGTTAGCACCAGAATTTATGGACGAGCTGTTAACACATGGTCGAATCTATGGTTACCGCTATCGTCCAGAGGGTGAGATTAAGGCTAAGCCGATCCATGAGTATAAGGGAAAGACATTAGAAGGCAAGGCTTTACAGTTAATGATCGATAATAATCTGGACTTCGATGTAGCCCTATATCCTTATGAATTAGTAACCTATGGAGAGACAGGCCAGGTTTGTCAGAACTGGATGCAGTATCGACTAATTAAGAAGTATCTACAGGAGATGACTCAGGATCAGACATTGGTAGTCCAGTCCGGCCATCCTTTAGGTCTATTCCCATCTAAGCCTGAAGCGCCACGTGTAATTTCGACTAATGGCTTAATGGTGGGTATGTATGATAATTTAGAGAACTTCAATAAGGCTGCTGCTTTAGGTGTAGCCAACTATGGTCAGATGACAGCTGGAGGCTGGATGTATATCGGACCGCAAGGAATCGTTCACGGTACCTATAATACTTTACTTAATGCCGGACGTAAGTTTTTGGATAATGATTTAGATGAGGATCTATCTGGACAGTTATATATTACTTCCGGTTTAGGAGGTATGAGCGGTGCCCAGGCTAAGGCAGTTGAGATTGCCGGTGGTATCGGTGTAATTGCTGAAGTTGATGAATCCAGAATTGAGACTAGACATGAGCAGGGCTGGTTAAGCAAGATTTCTGATGACTTAGATGAGATCTTTGACTGGGTAGCAGAGTATCAACAGAGCGGTGAAGCTGTATCTATAGCTTATCACGGTAATGTTGTTGATTTATTGGATTATGTAGTAGAGAATGATATTGAAGTCGATCTTTTATCTGATCAGACTTCCTGCCATGAGCCTTATACTGGAGGCTATAACCCTGTTGGTTTTACATTTGAAGAGGGACGTGAGCTACTAAATAATAAGCCTGAAGAGTTCAGAAAAGAAGTTGATAAGTCATTAAGGAAGCATTATAGTTTGATTAAAAAGCTTGTAGACCGCGGTGCTTACTTCTTTGATTACGGTAACAGCTTTATGAAGGCAGTTTATGATGCTGGAGTTAAGGAGATAGCTAAGAATGAGGATGATCCTACTCAAGGATTTATCTTCCCATCCTATGTAGAAGATGTTATGGGGCCGATCTGTTTTGATTACGGATATGGACCTTTCCGCTGGGTCTGCTTGAGCGGTAAGGATGAAGATTTAAGAAAGACAGATCAGGCTGCTATGGAATGTATCGATCCTGATCGCAGAGCTCAGGATTATGATAATTATCAGTGGATTGCTGATGCTGAGGAGAATGAGCTTGTTGTTGGTTCTAAAGCCCGAATTCTATATGCTGATGGTCCAGGTCGAGTTGAGATTGCTCTTAAATTCAATGAATTAGTAAGGGAAGGTGAGATTGGTCCTGTTATGTTAGGCCGTGATCACCATGATGTCAGCGGTACAGACTCACCATTTAGAGAAACTGCTAATATTAAAGATGGTAGTAATATTATGGCTGAAATGTCCGTTCACTGTTTTGCTGGTAACTGTGCTCGCGGTATGACATTAGCTGTAGAGAGTAACGGCGGCGGTGTTGGAATTGGTAAAGCCTTTAACGGTGGATTCGGTTTAGTACTTGACGGCAGTAAGCGGGTAGATGAAATTATTAAGTCAGCCCTTGATTGGGATGTTCACAGCGGTGTAGCACGTAGAGCCTGGGCGAGAAATGAAAATGCAATTGAGACAATGATGGACTGGAATAAAGAACATGGAGCTAAAGGCCATGCAACACTTCCTTATCAGCCTGAGGAAGGATTAGTAGAGGATACTGTTGCTAATTCTTTAAAGGAGCAGAATTAGTAGCAAATAATAAATTATAAGGAGGATAAAGATATGAGTTTTGCCGATTATAGTATTGATGAGTTTACAGCAGAGTTAGCCAGTGATGCTGCTACTCCTGGCGGAGGTAGTGTAGCCGGGTTATGCGGCTCACTGAGTGCCAGTTTAATTGCTATGGTGATCAGATTAACTAAAGAAAATGATTTGGATCATGATACTGCAGAATTAGAAGAACTACAGATTGAAGCTTTAGAGCTGATTGATGAAGATTCTGAAAGCTTTGATCAAGTGATGGCTGCCTTTAAGCTTCCTAAAGAGACTGAAGAAGAGCAGGAAAAGCGCAGCAGAGCAATTCAAGAAGCAATGAAGGAGGCAGCAATAACTCCCTTAGAAACGATGAAGCTGGGATTGGAGCTGCTTAAGATTGCTGTAAAAGTAGTTAGAGAAGGCAATGCTAATGCTGTTTCTGATGCAGGAGTAGCAGGTCTGTTGGCCTTGGATGCTGTTAAAGGCGGCCGATATAATGTGTTAATCAATGCTGAATCCTTAACTGATGAAGCTGATGCTGGAGAATTGAAGGATAAGTCAGAAGAGATATTAGCAGAAGCAGAAGAATTAGCAGCTGAGATTGAAAGGATTGCTGAAGAGAGGATTTTGGGCTAAGAAAATGGTAATTAATCTTAATAGATATCAGAATTAAATTGTGATATTATAAACATATAACGACAAAAAACACGAAATATTGATAATTTATTCAAAAGGTGTTAATTATAACTAGATTAGAAGGGGGATATTGATTATGGCTCAGATATTGGAATGTATTCCTAACTTTAGTGAAGGTCAGGATGAAGAAAAGATTGAAAAGATTGTACAGCCTTTTAAGGATATATCAGGTGTGAAACTGCTGGATTATTCGGCCGATAAGGATCACAATAGATTAGTAGTAACTATGATTGGTAGTCCAGATGCTTTGAAGAAATCAGTATTAGAAGCAATGGAGATTGCTGTTGATTTAATAGATATGAATGAACATGCGGGAGAGCATCCACGCATGGGAGCAGTAGATGTAGTTCCTTTTACTCCAGTTCGGGGTGTAACTATGGAAGAAGCAGTGGAGTTGGCTAACGAGGTGGCCCAGGAAGCATCTGAGAAGATGGAGTTGCCTATCTATCTTTATGAGGAAGCAGCTACTACTCCAGAAAGAAAGAACTTAGCCGATATTAGACGTGGAGAATTTGAAGGCTTTGCTGATAAGATTCAACAGCCGGAATGGAAGCCGGATTATGGACCGGCTGAACTTCATTCTACAGCAGGGGCATCAGTAATAGGAGCTAGAATGCCGTTAGTTGCTTTTAATGTTAATCTCGATACTGATGATTTAGAGATTGCCAATGAGATTGCCCGCAAGGTGCGCCACTCGGGCGGCGGACTGCGGTACTGTAAAGCAATTGGAATTGATTTGAATGAACGCGGTATTACACAGGTATCAATGAATATGACTGATTATACTAAGACTGCTCTCTATCAGTCTTATGAAATGGTTAAGTTCGAGGCTGAGCGTTACGGCGTCGATGTTATTGGTAGTGAACTAATTGGACTTCTGCCGGCTCAGGCATTATTCGATGTTGCTGAATACTACTTAGGAGTTGAAGATTTTTCTGGTGATCAGATTATGGAAAATAGACTATTGGAGGAGCTATAATGTCTAAGCTATTAATTAAGAATGCTAAAGAATTAGTAACCTGTAAAGGCCGGGCTCCAAAGACTGGAGCTAAAATGAATGAATTGGAGATCATTACCGATGGAGCATTAAGAATTGAGGACGGTATTATTACTCAGGTGGGGAAGACCAAGGAGATAATATCAGAAATAGATGAAGCGGAGTTTGAAGTTATCGATGCTTCTGGGCAGGCGGTACTGCCTGGATTCATCGATTCCCATACTCACTTTGTTTTTGGTGGATATCGGGCTGATGAATTTAATTGGCGGCTGCAGGGTATGCCTTATACTGAGATAATGGAACGCGGCGGCGGAATTGTTAACTCAGTAGAATCTACTCGTCAGGCTTCCCCAGCAGATTTAAAGGAAGATGCCCAGAACCGGCTTGATTCTATGCTTTCCTTTGGAATAACTACTGTTGAAGGAAAGAGCGGTTATGGTCTTGATCTGGAGACTGAGTTGAAGCAGCTTAAGGTAATGGAGGAGCTTAATCATGAACATGCTGTAGATATTGTTTCAACTTTTTTAGGTGCCCATGCCATCCCTGCTGAATATGAAGACCGTTCGGCTGATTTCATCGATTACTTAATAGAAGAGGTTATGCCGGTAGTAGTTAAGGAAACAGCTGTTGATTTCTGTGATGTATTCTGTGATCAGGGCATCTTTTCAGTAAAGGAGGCCCGTAAAATTCTATTGGCCGGACAGAAGTTAGGTCTTAAGTCCAAGCTCCATGCTGATGAGATTGCACAGATAGGTGGTGCAGAACTGGCTGCTGAGATAGGGGCTGTTTCGGCTGATCATCTACTCAAGGCATCGGATTGTGGTATTGAACGGATGGCTGAGGGAAAAGTTGTAGGAACTTTACTACCGATTACAGCTTTCAGTCTAAAAGAAGAGTATGCTCGAGGTAGATATATGATTGATAATGGAATGTCAGTAGCTTTGGCTACTGACCTCAATCCAGGCAGCTGTTATTCAGAATCGATTCCACTTTTATTTGCACTGGCTACATTATATATGGAGTTAACTATTGAGGAGGCTGTAACGGCTTTAACTATTAATGGTGCAGCAGCAGTCGATAGAGCTGAGCAGGTCGGCAGTCTGGAAGTAGGCAAAAGAGGCGATGTAGTAATCTTGGATGCTCCATCTTATACTCATTTAGCCTATCATATTGGAGTTAATAGTGTTGATAAGGTGGTTAAAGCTGGAGAAGTAGTAGTTAACTAGCATTATTTTTAAAGCAATTATTTTTATGGGAGTCTCAAGTTTTTAGTAATAATTTTGGCTTTCCAATAGGGGGGAGACTATGCCGAAATTAGAAGTAACTGTATTAGGGACACCGGTGGTAGAATTGGATGGAAAGCCGATTGATTTTCCTTATAAAAAGGTTGAAGCTCTGCTTTATTATCTAGTGGTTAAAAAGAAGACCAGAAGGAATAAGTTAGCTTCTCTATTGTGGGGGGATATGGAAGAAAGTAAGGCAAAGAAGAATTTACGTAATGCTTTATACCAATTAAAGAAGACAGTCGGGGACCAGGTGATTGAGACTCCTGATCGTTTTATTGTTACTCTTGATGATAACTGTGATTTGCAGTTAGATTTGGATGAATTTTTAGCTAACAAAGATGCAAGTTCAATTAAACTTTATGAAGGTGAATTTTTAAATGATTTTTTAGTTAAGAATGCTTCAGAGTTTAATGATTGGGTTTTTGAACAGATGAATTATTGTGAACAGCTATATATTAAATTATTGAAGCAGCAGATTAAGGAATGCAAAGCAGCAGGTCAGCTCCAGCAGGGTATTTCCTATTTGGAAACCTTACTTGAGGTGAATGAATTTGATGAAATAGCTTATCGAGATTTAATGGAGTTTTATTCTGAACAGGGAAATATCGCTAAAGCGATTGAAACTTATAAATTATTGGAGGACCAACTGGAGACAAAATTAGGTATTACCCCTGATAAAAAGACGGTTGAACTGTTACAGAATATTAAAGAGAATATCTCGGCTAATATAGAAGAAGATAATTCAATTGATAAGGAGTTTATAGGTAGGGAAGAAGAATTAGAAGCAGTAATGAATCTTCTTTATCGGTTTACTGCTGGGGCTCAAAACCACTCTTGTTTTGTATTTGGAGAAGCAGGTATTGGGAAGACTGAATTGGTCCGGCAGGCATTAGCTTCAGTTAGACTTGAGAACTGTTTAGTAGTGAAAACTAACTGTTATCAAGCAGAAGAGCGGTATATCTTTAAGCCCTGGAAGAATATTTTACAGCAATTAAAAGAACAGATTAATCTTGCTAATATAGATTTACCTCCACTGTGGAAGAGGGCTATATCCTTCTTGTTTCCTTCGATTTTAACTGAAGATGATGAGTCTGCACTGGATGAATTGGTTAATTGTGATTCGATTCAATACCAGTCTGCAGTAGAAGCCCTTCTGTTTTTAGTGTCTGAAATTGCTAAGGAGCAGAAATTGGTTCTTGTTTTTGAAGATCTACAGTGGTGTGATGATAGAAGTCTACTCTTATTGAGAAATTTAATTAGAGAGAACGAAAATAATAATATTTTAGTTTTAGCTACTTCCCGCAATCAGCGTAGAGAAAGGGTGGAAGAGTTTTTTGCTGATTTAAAAAGACATGATTTACTTACAGAAATAACCTTAAATAGATTAAATTTATCTGAAGTCAAAGATTTTGCCCAAAAGACTCTACCTGATTATCAATTTTCAAAAGATTTATTAATTAAGATTCACCAAGAAACTGAGGGCAATATTTTCTTCTTAGTAGAATTGCTTAACCTTTTAGCAGAGGACGGTAAAGAAGAAGCCTTAGCTAATTTATTAACCGTAAAGAGTAAGAATATCTTGCGGAATCGTGTTTTATCAGTTTCAAAAGAAGCACAGAAGATTTTACGACTTGCTTCTATCTGTTTTGATAACTTCAGTTATGAGTTATTGGCGGCTATTAGTGATAAGAATGATTTGGAGCTAATAGAAATTCTAGAAGAACTACAGAATTATTATTTAATTGAAGAATTGTCAGTTAATCAAAGAGAAGGTCTTACTTATCGTTTTACTCATTCTAAATTACGTGAGTTTATCTATGAACAACAGTCTAGATCTAGAGTTCGTCTTTTACATAGGCGAATTGCTCAATTTTTTGAGGAACAGTTGCAGGAAACAGCAAGGAGTAGAAATTACTATTCCAAGTTAATTCATCATTATTCACAGGCTGGCGACAAGTTTAAACATTTAACGTACTTGATAAAAGAAGCAGAAATGTATTTTTATTATACACATGAGCTCTTTCCAATTATAAGTGATCGAAGGTTAGCTAAAGATAATATCTTATCATTTAATCAAGAATGGCCGCAGTATTATCTATCTAAAGTAGAAGATTTATTAAAAGAAATAGAATGGAAATCTGATAATAGTTTTGAATTACGAAAAATGGAAGTTAAGTTTTTGAATTTACAGTCTCATTTTTTAATTGCTCAGGGTGATTATGAGGCTGCCATTGATCAAATAGAAAAATTAATTAATGAGGCAAAGTTGATCAATGATTATGGAATTTTATTAGAAGCTTATGAAAAAATGGCGAGTTTAGGTATTCAAAAAGAAAATACTAATTTAATTGAAAAAAATGCAGTTGAGATGTATGATCTGGCTAAAAAACAGAAGGCAAATGTAAAAGAAGGAATTGCTTTAAGATTTTTAGGAATTGTTCGGCTTTATCAACGACAGTATAGTAAAGCAGAAGAATTATTTAATCAAGCATTAGATGTATTTAAGGAAGCTGAAACTGTGCGGAAGAAGTATACTTTGGGAATTGCAACAGTCTATAATTATTTGGGTGAAGTGAAGAGATATCAAGGAGAATTTGAGCAAGCAATTAATTTTTATCAACATAGCATTGATCTTTGTGAAAATCAAGATATTCTTAGTGGAGTAGGTATTTTTTATGTTAATGCTGGTCAGATGTTTTATAAATTAGAGAATTATAAAAAAGCACAGAATTACTTTTTTCAGTCATTAAAGATATTTCAACAACTACGGACTATATGGGGTTATTCAGTTATTGCTAATAGTTTTATGGCTTTGCTTTCCATTCAAACAGGAAGTTATAAAGAAGCTTATGATTATATAGTAAATAGTGATGCAATTATAGAACAATGTTATAAACGATATTGGGCTGGGATTTTACTACGAAGTAAGGCGGAAATTGCTAAACAGATGAATAATGATAATCAATTAAGAGAGGTCTTTAGTGATAGATTGGATTTAGATTATCGTAAGTACGCACAACAGGCTTTAGATATATTTGAAGCGATAGGTGCAGATTATGAAGTAGAGTTAATGAAAAAGTTATAAAGAGATAAGAGTTAAAATCACTGATACAGAAACAGTATTGGCCTATTATCCAGCAGATAATCTAGTGTTAAGAAATGAAGATGGAAAGGTTACTGAAACTGGAGATTCAAAATTTAACTGTATTAGGTGATGAAATAATTAATATGGGAGCAGAGTTAAATTAAATATAAATCAGACAATTCAAAATTGTAAAAATTCTCTGGTTAAATAGACGCTATTTTGACGGAAATATTTTATAATAAAATAAAAGTCGAATTATCAGAAAATTTTATGATTGAGAATAACAATGAAAGGAGGGCAAAATTAAGAAAGAGGTAAGGTAATAGCGTTTAATTGTTAGAAGTCTGAAATTTAAAAAATTATAAGGGGGAATTATTATGGCAAATGAAGGGGTAGTAGAAAAAAATGAAAATGAGAAAAAATTCAAGGCACCAGATGCAATTGTATTAATTGTAGCATTGTTAATAGTAACATCTATTTTTACTTATCTATTGCCAGCTGGAGAATATAATAGAATTGTCGATCCTGAAACAGGAAGAAAGATTGTTGAAGTAGGTAGTTATCATCAAGTAGCAGATAGAGCAGTATCTGCCTGGGGATTACTACAATCAATACCAAAGGGGATGAATAAAGCTGCATCAATTATAAATTTCTTGCTGATTATCGGAGGTATATTTGGGATATTAGAAGCGACAGGAAGTATTGAAAAATTGATGAGTTTGGCCATTAATAAATTAAAGGGTAAAGAAAGGTTAGTAGTCCCTGTAATATTGACGGCGTGGGCTTTAGGGGGAGCTATAATTGGAAATTTTGAAGAAAGTTTAGCTTTTATACCACTGCAAATAACACTTACGTTAGCATTAGGATTTGATTCTATATTAGGTGTTGCTCTAGCTTTATGTGGTGTTGGTGTAGGATATGTAGCGGCGATATTAAATCCATTTACTGTAGGGATTGCACAAGAAATTGCAGGTGTGCCTATGTTTAGTGGGGTTGGATTCAGAGCAGTAGTGTTTATAACCTTTGTAGCAGTGACTATTATTTATCTTTATAGATATGCCGGAAAGATTAAAGATAATCCTGAATTGAGTCCAGTTTATGAAATTGATAAAGACAGTCCTTATATAGATAGTGATCTTCATGATGAAGAAGTAGGATTTACAACAAAACATAAATTAGTATTAACTGTATTTATCTTGGGTATAGGTGTATTAATTTACGGAGTGATGCAACATGGATTCTACTTAACAAAAATTGCAGCCGTATTTGTTGGTATGGGGGCTATGATGGGAATCGTTGGTGGCCTGGATATTAATGAAATTGTTGATGGATTTGTTGAAGGTGCTCATAATTTACTTTATGCATCAATAGTAGTTGGGTTTGCAAGGGCAATTACAGTTGTTATGTCAGATGGTAAAATATTAGATGTAATCATTCATGGTATGGCAAGTATGATGTCAGGTCTTCCTAAAAGTTTGAGTGCTGTAGGAATGTTCTTTCTACAAATGGTAATAAATTTATTTGTATCTTCAGGTAGTGGGCAAGCTGTATTAAGCATGCCTATTATGGCTCCATTAGCAGATGTATTTGAACTCACAAGACAAACTGCAGTACTTGCATTCCAATTTGGAGATGGAATTACTAATTTAGTTACTCCAACTTCAGGGGCTTTAATGGCAGCGCTGGCAATAGGAAAAATACCTTGGGGGAAATGGATAAAATGGTTTGCACCGTTATTTATGATTTGGGTTTCCTTAGCTTCAATATTTATGTTTATAGCTGTTAAAATGTCATTTTAATAAATTAGCAAAGAATATCTTCAAAACCTTATAAACAGGATTGAAAGATGAAAAAGGGGGGAGTACATGATATTACAAAGCTACAGTGTATTCCATCCTACTAAATAAATTATAACTGTGATTATCATTTGGAGGGATAAGAGTGAAAGAAGTTATTCTTGATGGAAGTAGATTAAGTTTATATGATGTTATAGAAGTTGCTAGGAATCATAAACCAGTAAAATTAGATGATGAAGCAAAAGAGAGAGTAAAGAGTTCAAGAGCAGTAGTAGATAAATTTGTAGAACGAGAAGAAGTTGTTTATGGAATTACTACAGGTTTTGGAGAATTAAGTGAAGTCTTTATTGCTAAAGATAAGACAGAAGAACTACAGGAGAATTTAATCTGTAGTCATTCTTGTGGAGTAGGGGATTGTTTTGAAGAAGAAGTAGTTAGAACTATTATGTTATTGAGGGCTAATGCTTTAGCTAAAGGTGTATCAGGAATTAGATTGGATACTTTACAATTATTAATAAATATGATTAATGAAGGAGTGCATCCGGTTATTCCTGAAAAAGGGTCTTTAGGGGCCAGTGGAGACTTGGCACCGTTAGCTCATATGGTATTAGTCATGATTAATAGAGGAGAAGCTTTCTATCAGGGAGAACGAATAACTGGTAAAGAAGCTATGGAGCAGGCAGGTATAGAACCGGTACAGCTTAAAGCTAAAGAGGGATTGGCTCTAATTAATGGTACACAAGTTATGACGGCTGTAGGAGCATTAGTTGTTTATGATGCTATTAATTTGGCTAAAATGGCTGATATTTCTGCTGCACTAACTTTAGAGGCGCTGAAAGGAATAACTGATCCTTTCGATAAACGAGTACATGAAGTGCGTTCTCACAAGTATCAAATGACTACAGCTCGGGACTTATTACGTCTTACAGAAGGAAGTGATTTGACAACTAGACAAGGTGAGCTGCGGGTTCAAGATGCTTATACATTAAGATGTCTTCCTCAGATTCATGGTGCTTCCAAAGATGCTATTGAGTATGTAAAAAAGAAGGTTGATATCGAGATGAATTCTGCTACCGATAATCCTTTGATTTTTGTCGAGGAAGAGGATGTTATTTCAGGTGGTAATTTCCATGGACAACCTATGGCTTTAGGATTTGACTTTTTAGGTACAGCAATAGCAGAATTAGCAAATGTGTCGGAACGGAGAATTGAACGATTAGTAAATCCTAATTTAAGCGGTTTGCCGGCTTTTTTAGTTAATAATGAAGGTGTAAATTCTGGTTTTATGATTACTCAATATGTAGCAGCTTCTTTAGTATCTGAAAATAAAGTATCAGCTCATCCTGCTAGTGTCGATTCAATACCTTCTTCTGCTAATCAAGAAGATCATGTAAGTATGGGTACTATTGCTGCTCGTAAAGCAAAAGATATTCTATATAATACTAGTAGAGTATTAGCAATTGAATTATTAGCTGCAGTTCAAGCAATCGATTTAGTTAATCCTGATGGTAAGAATTTAGGTAAAGGAACAGCCGCTGCCTATCAAAAAGTTAGAGAAAAAATTGATAAATTAGACGAAGATAGAGTAATGTATGAAGATATTAATCAAAGTGTTGATTTAATTAAAGAAGAGAAGATAATACAAGCAGTAGAACAAGAAATAGGAGAATTAAATAAGGAATTATAAAAGAGAAGTAATAAACTAGAGATCAAGTTGAACATTAAAGGGGGGGATGGAATGAACTTGAAAGAAGAAGTAGAGAGTATTAATAATGAAATAATAGAATGGCGACGAGATTTTCATAAACATCCGGAATTACCCTTTGAGGAAGAGAGGACTTCTAATATAGTAGAAAATTTATTGACAGAGTGGGGATTAGAGACAGAAAGAATGGCTAGGACAGGTGTTATCGGATTACTAGAAGGGGAGGAAGAAGGAAAAACTATAGCAATTAGAGCAGATATGGATGCTTTACCTATTACTGAAAAAAATGATGTTGAATATAAATCACAAGAAGAAGGAAAAATGCATGCTTGTGGTCACGATGCGCATACAGCTATGGCTCTAGGAGCAGCAAAAGTATTGTCCAAGTATCGACATCTTCTTTCCGGTAATGTTAAATTTATCTTTCAACCTGCCGAGGAGGGTGCTGGTGGAGCTGAACCGTTAATTGAAGAGGGGGTATTAAACAATCCAACAGTAGATGCAATCTTTGGAATGCATGTTGCTCCTGAAGTTCCTTCTGGTAAAATAGGATTAAAACCAGGACCGATTATGGCTAGCGCCGATGACTTCAAATTGACAATTAAAGGCCATGGAACTCACGGAGCCCAGCCACATGAGGGTGTCGATCCGATTACTATAGGTTCAAATATTATAATGTCACTGCAGCAATTGATTAGCCGAGAAATAAAGGCTCTTAAATCAGCAGTATTAAGCATTGGAGCTTTCAAGTCAGGTGATGCCTGCAATATTATTCCTGATAGAGCAGAAATATTAGGTACTTTACGAACTCTAGATCCAGAGCTTCGCTGTTATCTTAAAGATAGAATAGAAGAGGTAATTGAAAATGTTACTCAAGCTATGAAAGCAGATTATGAATTAGAATATATCTGTCAAATGCCGGTAACATCGAGCGATCCCGAGTTTATTGAAATGATTAAAGAAGTTAATGAAAATATGAATCCTGGTAGTAATTTCATGATAGATGAACCATCTATGGGAAGTGAGGATTTTGGATATTTCCTTGAAGAAGTTTCTGGAGCATATGTGCTACTAGGTATTCGTAATCTAGATAAAGGATTAATTCATCCTCTACATAATCCAAAATTCAATATAGATGAGGATGTTTTATCGTCAGGTGTAGAACTTATATGTGAAAATGTCCTGAAATACTTAAATGATGAAAAATAAAAAATGGTTTTTTAATTGCTTTACTTTATTCAGGAGTATAACTTATACTCCTGAATATTTCTAATTTGAAATAGTATAATTTATTTTATGATTGGTGGAGCTTTGATTTTGGTGACCATAAAACAGTCACCATTTTTTTATTTTAGCCACCCTTAATAAAACTCTATTTCTTATTAAGGGCGGCATTAATAGTTATCAGGTTAACAGCCATAGGAAGAGACATCAATTTTTTTATTGTATCTTTCATTTAGTAAATTATAAACTTTAGTATATGACTTGGAGTAGTTAGCAGTAGAGGGGTTAACTCCGATATTGTTAAGTATTTCTATAGTTTGTTGATGAAGCTTGTCATCTGTGCCCTTTATTTCTTCGCATTGAGACACTAGTATCCCTCCTTTATCGTTTAAGGACTTTTAATTAATTTATTCTATACTTTTAGTTAAATTCCTTTATTAAATTAAAGTATTAATGGAATGAAAATAAAATAATTGACACTTATAATAGGATGAGGTATGGGATTTATAACAAAACTTAATGTAGAGTTATTATATAATTTAAAGTGATTATAATTTTGACCATTTTTTGACGGTTATGATCTAGAATAAATTCGTTAGGGACTTACTTTAAAGCGAGGAGATGATGAATGTATATATGATTTTCAATAAATGCTATCAGCCAGTAGATAAAGAAATCTGGCAGGGAAGAATTGATGATACTGATGATTTTACTGCTTTTAGGTGGCATCAATGGATAGAATTGATAGATCTAACTGATGAGAATTTAAATCCTATTGTAGATAAGAAGCAGGGTTTCTGTTTTTTAGGCTTCCGCGGTGATCAAGGAGTAAAACGGAATGGAGGACGGCCTGGCGCAGCCAAGGGGCCTATAAGCATCAGAAGGGAGTTAGCCAATCTGCCGGTAAGATTTGATCGTGAGACTAAATTATTTGATGCTGGTAATATTAGTTCTTCTGATGCTTCAATGGAGATTCAGCAAGAGGCTTTAGCGTTAGCAATCAAGAAGATAATCGATTTAGATCTATTTCCGCTTCTGTTAGGTGGAGGACATGAAATAGCTTTAGGCCATTATAATGGTCTATTGAAGTCGAAGATTAACAATGATCAGAAGCCTAAAATAGGAATTATTAACTTCGATGCTCACTTTGATCTACGTCCTTATCCTGATGGCGGAAATTCAGGAACAATGTTTAGACAGATTGCTGATCAATGCCAATCAAGTGGAATTGACTATTCTTATTTAGCTGTCGGAATTCAAAAGTGTGGCAATACAGTCAGTCTCTTTAAGACGGCTGATGAATTAGGAGTAGACTATATACTAGCGGAAGATATAACTGAGTTTAATATTTTAGATATATTGAATAAATTAGATAGTTATATTAATCAGAATGACTATATCTATCTTACTATTTGTTCTGATGTATTTTCATCGGCCTTTGCCCCGGGAGTGAGTTCAATTCAGCCTCTAGGCATTGAGCCAGAGATTGCCCTAAATCTGATTAAGCATATAATGAAGTCTAACAAGGTTATAAGCTGTGATATTGCTGAGGTTTCTCCTAGATTTGACCTTGACAACTCTACAGCTAAACTGGCAGCCATAATTATTTTTGCAATTATTAATACTTTAGTAGGAAGGGAATAGATAGAATTTCTGAGACTCCATTATGATGATGGAGTCTTTTTTTGATTATCTTCTTGTTTAGAGCGGATGGTTTTCTATGTTGTAGTGGTTTGATAGGACAAGTTTGTTGAAAGTGGAGGTGCAAAGCTAAAGATTAATTTAGTTTAATATCTTTTTTGGCTACTTTTAAAAATACTTTTACTAACTGCGGATCAAATTGTTTACCAGTTTCCTTTTTTAATTCTTTTAGAGCTTCTTGTTTACTAGCAGCAGAGCTATATGGCCTGTTAGTTGTTATTGCATCAAAACTATCTAGAATTCTTAATATTCTAGCATAAAAAGGAATTTCATTTCCTTTTAATCCTTCCGGATAACCTGTTCCATCGAAATTTTCATGATGGTAAAGGACTATCGGTTTAATTTCTTGACTGAATTGAAGTGGAGCAAGAATTTTATTTCCTATTTTTGGATGTTTTTTAATCATTTTCCATTCTGATTCATCTAATTTTTCTTGTTTCATTAATATTTCGCGTTCAACTTCAATTTTGCCAATATCATGGAGAAAAGCTCCATAGACCAATCTTTTTGTTTCTTCTTCTGATAACTTTAATTCTTTAGCAAATTTCTTGGCATAGTTTGCTATACGTTCTGAATGTGCATAGGTATACTTATCCTTGGCATTAATTATACTCAATAAAGTACGTATTGAATTAAATGATTCTCTTTCTGATTCTTCAAGTTCATCTGCTAATTCATTTAAAGCCTTATGATAAATTTCAACTTGATCTTTTTGAGTTGTCTTAGCTTGATATAATGCATAGTCTGCCATATCAATTAGTTCCTGCTTTGTTAGGGCTTGGTCTGGATAAGAAGCTACTCCTAAAGAAAAAGTAGGTTTTTCTTCTAAAAAATCTTCATAAGGAATAGTTATTTTTTTCTGAACTACTTTTTTGATTTTTTTAATTTTTTTTAAGGCAGTTTCTTGGTTATGACCAAGAAATAAAAAGGCAAATTCATCTCCACCATAACGAGCAAAAAAGATATCTTCATCTATTTGTTCTTTGACTAATGTTGCTGTCTGTTTTAATAATTCATCTCCTTTTTGATGGCCTAATGAATCATTAAAAAATTTAAAATTATCTAAGTCCATTAATGCTAAGCTGAGGGGAATCTGTTCATCTTTAGCTTTTTCTAGCCATGAATCCAATGTAGTTTGAAAATTAGCGTAATTAGGCAGTGAAGTCAAGTTATCTGTAACAGCTATTTTTTCTAGCTGTTCTTGTACTTTTTGTTCTAAATCTATAAAGCCTCCAATTAACCAGGCAACCCAAAAGAATAAAATAATAATTATTATATCAAAATCAAGCTTTGAAAAATCATTTAATAAATAATTTAGCATTAGTAAATTTAAACTAGAATAACCAGCTGTAAAAAATCCTAAAGATTGGCTGTAATTAATTGCAGATAAAATAATAGGGATGAGATAGTATATCTTTAACAGATGTTTATCAAAAGTTATATTTTTGAGAACTAAAATAGTAATTAAAGAGACAAATAAAATAAATAGAAAATAATTATTCTTTCGAGGGGAACTTATTATAGTTTTATTATTTAAATATTTTGAAATAAAACAAGTAATTAATATAAGTGCAGGAATTGACACAGTAAGATATGGGAAAACACCAAAATTAGAGCAAGAAAAAAATTCTAGAACAATCATTCCCAGTAATAATAAAGCCATAACATAACTAAAGATTGTATAATTTTTGATTTTATTTTGTCTTAATTTTTGCCAGTCAAAGTTTTTATGATCCAACTATATCCCTCCATAGAAATCAGTAAAAGGTAGTGAGAGAAACTACCTTTTACTGATGTTATACATATTTAAAATTATTCCTCTGGTAGTTCAGGCTGATAGAATCCCATGAAGCATGTAGGGCCAATAACTCCTACTGTTGCAATAACTAGTAGAACAGTAGCTAGACTATTCATAGCTAATTTTTTCATTAATTTTTTCACTGATTGACACCTCCTTTTAATTAA
Source organism: Acetohalobium arabaticum DSM 5501 (assembly GCF_000144695.1). Lineage (GTDB taxonomy): Bacteria > Bacillota > Halanaerobiia > Halobacteroidales > Acetohalobiaceae > Acetohalobium > Acetohalobium arabaticum. Next base: position 2,033,671 of record NC_014378.1, on the reverse strand, counting down.
TAATTTTTAATAAATATTTGATTGAATAAATTTTATATGTATATTAAAGCTTTCTTACTTGATAATAAAATTCAAGCAATTTATAAGCTGCTGGACTAATTGTAGAAGATTGAAATAATAATCCTAAAATTACACTTATATTAAATAAAGCAAATTGTTCTTCATAGACAAAAAATGAAACTGCCACTAATACTAGCAGAATGGAAGAAAGTATTACAGAAATCATTTTCAAAGTTTTTCTTTTCTTGTCTCCCTTTATAGGTTTTTCTTCAACATCTGCTGGGCTCCATAAAAGTAATGAAATGAATATGTAAAGAGAACTAATAATCAAAAATAATACCCAATTATTATAAATAGATGTTTTCATTACAACAGCAGTCAATCCTAATATATTAAAGAAAAGTGCACCAAATAGAGCACATTCCCAGGGAGTTTTTAAATGAATTCCACCTGAAACTGATTTTAATACTGCACTTGCAAACAGAATAAATAGTACAGAATTAAAAATCCCCAGTAATTTGGCTAAAATTAAAGAAGTTGAAAGCGACATAAGTGTTGACACTAATAGTTCAAGCCCAAATCTGATTCTATCTTGTTTTTTATCTGGTAAATTTAATTCTTCAGCAATATAGCTGCTTAAAGTTTGAATTGCCTGTTTATAACTCAACTTTATCTCTCCTTTTTCTTATTTGCAGCATAATAAATCCTAATAAAAATAATAAAATACTTTGAGGTAGAACAGCTAGAGTTTTTAAGTAAGGATTGTTGATAATTTCTTTTACTGTTTTGTTAGTTAAATAAATAAAAATATTTCCAGTTAAGATTTCAAAAACTGATAATAAAATAAAAGCCTTTGCTACTGCTATAAAGCATTTTACAATTTCTTTTTTATAAAACAAATTCAAGAGTATTGTAAAAAGCAAAATAGATAATATGCTGTGGAATCCAAAAACTATCGGCAGCTTTCTAAAAAAGAATCCTAGTAGGGCACTTATAAGTCCAATAATTAAAATTTTTTTATTATCAATTTTTATTTTAAGAAATATTGCAGTAGAAAAAGAAAGTGCTATTCCTTCAAGAATAAATTGGAAGATTGATAAAATTAATTGAGTCTGCTGCATTTATTTTTCTCCTTTTCATAATATTATGGACTTATCCCATATATTTAGATAAAAAATATAAAATTCCTGTTTGATTTTAAAATATTATGTTTAAATTTCTTTATATTTAATTATTTATCTATATTTATATTAAAATATAAGTGACTAAAGTAAGTGTTATATTATTTTTATTGGGGATAAATAGAGGAGGATTTTAGATTGTATGATGGAATTAAGGTTTTAGCTAAACAGCTGGAGTTATTTGTGTTTTAATAGGAATTACATTCATAGAGAATATCCTTTGGAGGGAAATTATTCCTTTTGTCGTAATGATGTAATAGGACAAGCTTAAAGTAGTTTTAATTGTAGTTGATGAATGCTTATGATATTATTCAATAATATTATATTTGATTTCATTATAAGCGTTGGGCAAATAAAAAATTAAGAAATATGAAAGTGATATAGTGATAAATATAGTTTAAAGCTATTGTTAATATAGAGGTGAAAAATGAAATGAAAAGAAAATTTATTATTATACTAATTTTATTATTAATTTTTCTATTGAGTGGATGTTCTTCAATACTTAAAAATTTTAAAGATGAAACACCACCTAAAATAGTAAAAGTACAGCCAACAGATGGAGCAAAGGATGTTGATATTAGTAGTGAAATTAAAGTATATTTCAATGAAAAATTAGCTGAGAATTCAATTAAATCTTCAATTTTATTGATTCGCAAAGATACTGGTAAGGTAATGGAAGCTGATGTTTCATATAAAAATAAGGTTATCACTCTCGATCCAAAGAGAAAATATGTTGATATAGGAAATAAAATTGTACTGAGAGGAGTAAAAACAGGATTAGAATATCAAATCTTTATTAAGGATGATATTAAAGATGATTCAGGAAATAGTTTAAAAGAGAATCATAGTTTTGAATTTAAAACTTCAGATTTAGATTATGGCTTATATTGGTTTGGCCCAAATGGGGAATGTGAGAAATACGTTGATGGAAGAAAAAATGAATATTATGATCCACAAAAGCCAGTAGTAATTTATTCTCATGGATGGCAACCTGGTTTATATGAAAGTACTTTTACTCAAGATCAACCATATATTAGAAGTACACATAATTATAGCATAAATACTGGAAAGATATGGCGCAAAAAAGGTTATAATATTGGAGCATGGATGTGGGGACAGTTTGCTGCTGAAGGTTTCTTAGAAGATGAAATTATTAGAGTAGAAGATGCAGAGGCTAAAATTTGGTTTGATAAAAATATAAGATACAAGGTGAGAAATGGAAGTTATAGATATTTTAATCAAAAGAAAAGTGTACATGAAATTTTTTATGATACTTATATTAAAGCTTTAAGAAATAATACTAATGAAAATATTAGACTTGTTGGTCATTCTATAGGGAACCAAGTTGTAATTACTTTGGCGCATAAAATAAGTAATAATATTAAAGAAAATAACTTAGACTCTCATTATATGCCTAAGAGAATAGCGTTACTTGATCCTTACTGGAGTAATTCACATTTTAGTAATGGAAAAAGTATTGCGAATGTAATAAGTGATTATGCAATGGAGATGGCAACTAAAAATGATGTAGTAATAGAGAATTATCGAACTACAAAAACATCGACATTAATTGGAGATCTAAATTATGCTTTACAAGATATAGCAGCAGTGTACAGAGTAAATGCTGGTTTTTTAGATTACTTGAAAAAATTAACAAAGTTTAGAAAAGAACATAATTATGCTACTACATGGTATTTTTGGTCAATGAAATATGATATTCCTGCTAATAATAATGGGGTTATAGGGGCAAGAGCATCTAATTATAAAATTAAGCAATGTATGAATATACATAGAAATTCTACTTGGTTTTGGAAAATGAATTGGTTTGGAGTAGGGAATATGGCTGGAGAAGAAACTCCAAGTCCATATGATGATGAATTTACAATGGAATCCGGGGTTATTTCTGCAATTGGAAATTGAAAATATTAATTAAAGCTTAATATGTTTTAATTAGTTTTCAGCACTAGCGTTGCATCGAAATTTTAGCTAAAACTACCTTTGCAAAAAGAAAACTCCTTTGATTAAATGGAAGAGCACCTCACACAGCACAAATCCATAAATCAAAGGAGCTAAAATTCATGAATAATTGTACCATGCTTTTAAACAAATTACTAGAGGTAATTGATATAAACTTTTTGGATAAAGTGGTAGATAAATATAATGCTGACTATAAGGTTCATAAACTTACAACTAAAGTCCATCTATTATATCTACTCTACTTTCATTTAACTGAGAAAAAGAGTCTAGCAGATTTTGTAGTCAATCTAAAAGTTGATTCAAATTTAAAAAAGGAATTACCTCAAATTAGTGTTTCTCAGCTGTCTCGTAAAAATGAGAATAGAAGCTATCAAATTTTTGCTGATATTTTTTCTCATTTATTTGATAAACTTAAGAACAAACAGGGCTTTAAAGAAACTATAAAAGATATCGGATCAATAAAAATAATTGATTCCTCTATTATTAGTTTATGCTTATCTCTTTTTGCTTGGGCTAAATTTAGAAAAAGTAAAGGTGGAATTAAACTCCATACCTTATATGATGCAGAAAGTGGAGCACCAGAAAATATAATTGTTACTAATGCTATAGTTCATGATAAAGAGATATTCGATAACTTAACTTTTGATTCTGGTTGTACTTATATCTTCGATAGAGCCTATATAGATTATCAAAAATTCGATGACTTCATTGAAAATGATATTTATTTTGTTACTAGAACTAAGTCTAATACTAAAATTGAAGTTGTTAGAACTTTAGAGCCTACTAAAGATGATAAAGAAGCTAATATTTTACTTGATGCTGATGTTATTTTAGGTTCTACAGATAAAAGAATGAAACACGAATTACGGTTAATTAAAGTTAAAACTACTGACCGCCAAGGTAATGAAAAAGAGATTGAAATTATAACTAATCGCTTTGATTTACCAGCCCACCAAATAGCTCAGCTATATAAAGAACGCTGGGAAATAGAGTTATTCTTTAAATGGATCAAGCAGCATCTTAAGATTAAGAGATTCTTTGGGCATAATGAAAATGCTGTTTTAATTCAAATTTACAGTACAATAATCTTATATCTACTTTTAAAACTAATCAAACAGAAATCAAAATTTAATGGTAGACTGCTTAATTTAACAAGAAGAATCAAATATTCTATTTTAATGACTGTTCCACATACGTTTAATTGGAAAGACTGGTGTCATAGCTTTAGCTAAAAATATTTTTGATTGATTTATAGGGTCAGTTTAGCTATTCACCGAAATAATCACCATATATTGGATTAAAATGCTTTAATGGTAAATCAAATTAAAATATTTTGGACTTAAACTACATAGATGGTTTGAATCAAAATTCACATGTGATTTTTGATTTAAGATTTCAATTCTAGTATCCGAATAATCATTGGTCATTTTTAACAATGCAACGATAGTGTATTGTAATAATATAATAGTAAAAAATAAAGTATTTTAATTGAAGATAATGAATTTTAAGACATTATTTAAAAGATTGAAGTTTTAAAGAGATAATAGTTGACAAATAATCTGAAAATTGTTATAATCAATTATACGTTATAGATAATCGATTATTGTTTATCGGCAAGTATGGCTTTTTAATGCTGGGAGGCTGCAATTATGAAGAGGGTATTAGAACATGAAACTAAAGGAGAAAAAGTTAAACATTATTTATTAGATTGTATTTTAAATAAATCAGAGTATAAACCTGGAGATAAGATAATAGAAACACAGATAGCAAAGGAGTTAAATATCAGTCAGGCTCCTGTTAGGGATGCTATTAAAGATTTAAAAATGATGGGATTTGTTGAAAGTGAGCCTTATAAAGGTAGTTATATTAAGCAGATGTCCGATAAGGAACTAAAAGAAGTTTATGAAATTAGAGTAGCATTAGAAAGAATTGCTGTTAAACAGGCAATTCAATATATAACAGAAGAAGAACTGAATGAAATGGAATCGATTGTTGCTGAAATGACTAATTGTATTGAGAATGAAGACTACTTACAGTTTACAAAGTTAGATAGAAGATTTCATAATATTATTGTTGAAGCTTCTCAAAATAGTATGTTAAAAAAAGTTTGGGATAAGTTAGGCATTGAATACTGGACATGGCAGGGGCTTAAGTTCTTAAAAGAAAATCAATTATATAATTTTAAGGACCAAGTTGATAGACACCAAGCTATATATGAGGCCATAAAAAATGAAGATTCTCAAAAGGCTGAACTTATCATTGAAGACCACTTCCCAGGAGAATTAATTGAGCAAATAAAGAATAATGAAGAGTAATTCCATATTACGTTATTATTGATTAATTGGTATTTAAAGGTTAGGTAATCGATTATTGATTACTGATCCAGAGATGAATCTTCCTTAATTAACTCTAATTTTTACATATCATTAAAAATATAAAAATGATTAAAGTTATACCATATATAATCGATTATTAATTATTTGAATTTTGAGTAATCGATTATTGATTACTAGTTCAGCATCCTATTAAAAGATTACATATTTTTGTTTATTATTAAGGCAATAGGAGGGATTAATATGATTCAGTTTGAGTATTGCTGATAGAGTAATCTGATCAAACATGGTAAAGGATGGGGTTGATAGTATAGTTGATAATATAGGAGTTGTAATAGGGGATTTAATTAATATTCAGGGGGGATAAAATGTTATTGCCATTATTAGCATTTGTAATTGGTGTTTTTGCTATAGTCTTTTTTGTTATTAGGTTGAAACTGCCTGCATTTATTGGACTGACATTGTCAGCATTTATTGTTGGAATAGTGACTCCAGAAATTCCTTTTGCAGAAGTTCCAGCACAGATTGCTACTATCTTTGGGAATACAATGACTGGGATTGGAATTCCGATTCTGATGGCTTCAGTTGTTGGTAAGTCACTGATGGATAGTGGAGCAGCAATCAGGATAGTCAGAGGATTTCTCAATGTTACTGGTGAAGAGAAATCGGAACTCAGTCTGTTAGGTAGTTCTTATCTGTTGTCAATTCCTGTCTTTTTCGATAATGTTTTTTATCTATTAGCTCCTTTAGCTAGAGCAATGAAAGCTAGAACTAAGATTAAGTATCCGCTTTATATAGCCTGTATTTCGGCTGGGGCTCTTGTTACTCATACTTTAGTGCCGCCTACTCCTGGACCATTGGCTATGGCTTCTAATATTGGTGTTGATGTAGGAATGGTTATGATAGTTGGTATAATTGTAGCGATACCTTGTTCTGTAGTAGGAGGATTAGTCTACGGTCGCTGGATTGATAAACGACTTGATATTCCCTTAAGAGAAACCATGGGTTCGACAAAGGAAAGCTTGGAGCAGGTAGCCAATAAACCATTGGAAGAACTGCCTGGTTTAGGAGTTTCATTATTACCAATTATACTACCTGTTATCTTTGTAGGTTCAGATACTATAACTAAGGCTATAGGGGTTAGTGAAAGTGTTGGAGGATTGACATCATTTATTGGTAATCCTACCTTTGCTTTAACTATTGCTGCTCTTATTGCTGCATCAATCTTGGCTATGCAGAAAGGATTTTCTACTGAAGAGTTAGCTGAAAGTCTAGAGCGGAGCTTAGAAAGCGGTGGTATAATTGTAGCTATTACTGCTGCTGGTGGTGCTTTTGGTGGTATATTGAAAGCAGCCGGAGTTGGACAAGCAATTGCCGGAGGCTTAAGTGAACTAGGAATACCTTTGATAGTTTCAGCCTGGTTAATTACAGGGTTAATTAAGATAGCACAGGGCTCAACAACAGTAGCTTTATTAACTACTTCTTCTATTATGGCCCCTTTTGCTTCGCAGCTGTCCTGCCATCCGGTTTACTTAATTACAGCCATTGGAACTGGAGGAATGATGTTCTCTTGGTTTAATGATAGCGGTTTTTGGATTATTAATAAGGTTGCAGGATTGAATGAATCAGAAACCTTTAAAGTTTGGTCTTTTCTTAATCCGGTTATGTCAATAACAGGGATAATAATGACATTAATTATGTCTAGATTATTCCCATTAATTTAGAGTAGTTGTGTTTAGCTTAGAATTAGAAATAATATTTCCTTTCCTTCTTAAGAAGGGGAGGAATCTAAACTTCACAGGATATAATAAAATTATTTTTAAGAGGAGATGATAGAAATGGCTAAAAAGAAGAGTATTCTTGATTTTATGGAAATGAAAGAAAATGGTGAAAAGGTTGCCTGGGTAACGGCTTATGATTATCCGATGGCATCCTTTGCTGAACAGGCAGGAATGGATATGATCCTTGTTGGAGATTCATTAGGAATGGTAGTTTTGGGATATGATGGTACTGTACCGGTAACTATGGAGGACTGTATTTCTCATTGTCAGGCAGTTAGAAGAGGAGCTCCTAATACCTTCTGTATTGGAGATTTACCTTTCATGTCTTATCAAACCTCTCCTAAGGAAGCAGTGGCCAATGCAGGACGCTTCCTTAAGGAAGCCGATATGGATGCCGTTAAGTTAGAGGGCGGCCGACGAGTTACTGACCAGATTGAAGCAATTACTGACGCGGGAATCGTTGTTTGTGGGCATATTGGCTTAACTCCACAGAGTTCTGGCCAGTTGGGTGGATTCAAGGCCCAGGGGTTAACAGTTGATAGTGCTCGAGAATTAATCAAAGATGCTGTTGCTGTCCAAGAAGCAGGAGCAAAGATGTTATTAGTAGAGGCTGTACCGCCGGAAGTAACAGAATTTATTACTGAGAAGTTAGATATTCCGGTCTATAGTATCGGCGCCGGCCTACCGTGTGATGGACAGTTACTTATCTGCGGCGATATGCTCGGTATGTTCCAGGCCTTTACACCGAAGTTTGTTAAGCAGTATGCTAGCATAGCTGAAGATGCAGTGGCTGGCTTCGAAGAGTATGTTAAGGAAGTAAAGAATGAAGAGTTCCCTAAGGATGAACATGTCTATCATATTCAAGAAAGCCAAGCCAAGTTCGATAAATTATTTAAAGAATTTGAGTAATTGATTTCTGTAAATTTCAAAAAGGAGATGGTGGAATTGAAAACAAGAAGTTCATCTATTTTGGAACGTCCTGAATGGTCTATGAATAGATCATTATATAAATCTATGGGCTTTACTGATGATGATTTGTCCAAGCCATTAATTGGAATTGCAAATTCATGGAATGAAATCTGTCCAGGTAACTTTAACTTAAAACAGGTAGCAGATTCAGTAAGAAGAGGTGTCACAGCTGCAGGAGGTACTCCGCTAGAATTTGGAGTTATTGGTGCTTGTGATGGAATTGCTCAAGGTAATGATGGAATGAGATTTATACTGCCTACCAGGGATCAAATTGCTAATGATATAGAATTAATGATTGAGGCTCATCAATTAGATGCAGTTGTTTTACTTGCTTCCTGTGATAAGATTGTTCCGGGAATGTTGATGGCAGCAGCGCGTTTAGACCTGCCGACAATCTTAGTCAATGGAGGAACTATGCTTCCTGGAGCTGTAGATATTCCTTTAGAGCCGTATGAAGAACATGTAGATGCTGCTGCTGTTCAGGAGAGTTATAGTTTACTGAAAGATGAGAAGATTGATATGGATAAATCTTTAGAGTTAGAAAATAATGCATGTCCTACTTATGGTTCTTGTGCTTATATGGGAACCGCCAATACTATGTGCTGTCTTGCTGAAGCTCTTGGGATGTCATTACCAGGAAGTGCAATGGTTCCTGCTCCTTATAGTAAAAGAATGCATATTGCTTATAAAACTGGTAAACAGATTATGGAGCTAGTAGAAAAAGATATTACTGCCAAAGAAATCATAAATAATAAATCAATAGAGAATGCAACTCGTGTCAGTTTAGCTATTGGAGGTTCTACTAATATTGCTTTACACCTTCCAGCCATAGCTTATGAGGCAGAGGTAGAATTTGATATCAATAAACTGGATGAATTAAGCAAATCAACGCCGCATATTGCTAGTATAATGCCTGCCAGCAAGTATGATGTAGTAGACTTATATGAAGCCGGTGGAGTCCCTGCCGTAATGAAAGAATTATCAACTTTATTAAATGAAGATGCATTGACAGTCACAAGTAAGACTGTTGAGGAGAATATTAAGCTAGCAGAGACTAGAAGAAGAGAAGTGATCAAAACTACAGATGCCCCAGTTCACGAAGAAGGAGGAGTTGCAGTTTTAGAAGGTAATTTAGCTCCAGAAGGCGGCATAACTAAACCAGCAGCTATAAAGGATGAGATGTTTGAGTTTACTGGGGAAGCGAGAGTATTTAATAGTGAACAAGAAGCAATCGATGCAATCTTAGATAATGAAATTAGTGCTGGACAGGTAGTTGTTATCCGCTATGAGGGTCCTAAAGGAGGACCAGGAATGCCTGAAATGTTTAAACCAATGAAGCTTTTAATGGGGAAAGGCCTAGCTGAGTCAGTAGCTCTTGTTACTGACGGCAGATTCTCTGGTACTAATAATGGATGTTTTGTTGGACATATTTCCCCTGAGGCTGCTGAGGGTGGACCATTAGCTGCAGTAAAAGACGGAGATGTAATTACAATAGATATTCCAGAAAGAGAGATATCCCTTGAGGTAGATGAAGAAGTAATTGAAGATAGACTCAAAGAGTGGGAAAGACCAGGACTAAGCAGAAAAAGAGGTTACTTAAGCTTGTATGCTAAGCTTGCCTCTTCAGCTTCTGATGGAGCTATTTTAAAATTAGAATAAAGCTAAGGTTAAGTATGAAGCCTGTCAAGAGAAGATGAGTTTTGAGATTACAGTTAGAGAGATCAACGTATTAGCTGGTGCCGGCTTCTTAGTTGTACTAAGTAGCTAGATATAAAATAGACAAGCCATTCCTAGAATGATCATTAAAGGGGTGGCTTGTTTCATTAAAAATATAGCAATAATATTTTTATTGAAGCCAGATAAGATAACAGCTGGAGTAACCTCCAGATGTTATTGTTAGGAAGTTCCCAGGCCTTTAGCTTAAACAAAATTCTGCTCTTTCATATTCGAAAATGCCTTCTTCAAGGTTGACATCAGCCAGACTGTTAATAAAAGAAAAGAAAATACCTCAGCAATTGGAATAGCAAACCAGACAGTATTTAAGCCGTAAAATTCACCTAACAGATACATCAGAGGTAGTATTAAAATTATCTGGCGTAAAAAAGAGATGCAGAGGCTGGGTAGACCATCACCGAGAGCCTGAAAGGTTGCTGAACCGACAATATTGATTCCGGCCAGTAGATAGGCAAAACTGATCTTCTTTAAAGCAGTAGTACCCATGCTGATCAATTTTGGATCTTGATTGAAGAGCTTAATTAAGTATCCAGGAAATAATCGGAAGATGAGGAATCCAAGTAAGGTAAAGCAGAAAGCACTTAGCATTCCATATGTTATTGTCTTCTTCATACGCTTAGGATTATTATGGCCGTAATTATAACCAACAATAGGTAAGAAGCCCTGGTTGAATCCAAAGACCGGCAGTAAAACAAAGGTCTGTAAGCGGAAGAAGATACCTACCACAGCAATAGCGGTTGTGCTATAGTTACCTACAATCTTGTTCATGCCTAAAACCATGATGCTGGCCAGTAAACGCATGATCATGGCCGGAAAACCAACCTGATAGATTTCTTTAATGATTTGAAAATCGAATTTAAATTCGGAGAACCTTAATTGAATCTGGTTTTGGTCGCTGAAGAGAACAGCTGTAATGAATATACCGCTGACTAAACGGGAAAAGACAGTAGCATAAGCTGCACCGTCGACTCCTAATTGAGGAAAGATGCCTATTCCAAAGATCAAAAAAGGATCTAAGATAATATTTAATCCTGCTCCGATTAACATAGTTAACATCGGAAGGAAGGTGTTGCCTTCACCGCGCAGAATATTATTAAAGATCATAGGAATAAAGATTGCCAGGGAGCCAACCATAATTATTCTTATATATCTTTGGCCTAAGTCAATTAAGAGAGTATCAGTAGTAAATAAGTGAATTAAATCATCAGCAAAGAAGAAACCGATTAATCCTATTATTAATCCATAACCTAGAGAAATTAAGATAACATGTTCTGCGGCATTATTGGCCCGAGCGCCTTCGCTTTTACCCAGTAACCGGGAGATTAAAGAACTAGTTCCTACTCCGGTTCCTACACCGAGAGCAACTAAAATCAGTTGAATAGGAAAGGCCAGTGATAGGGCAGATAGTGCTTCGGTACTTAAACGTCCTACATAAATGCTGTCTACTATGTTATATAAAGCCTGAACTCCCATGCCAATAATGGACGGAATTGATAGTTTAATTAATAAGGGAATAATTGCTTCTGTGCCGAGTCTATCAGCTTTCTCTGTAAGTTCCATACTTCATCCTCCTACTGTGCAGAATTAAAATGATCTTTTTATATTTATTTATTGTTAATTTCAACATCTAAGTTGTTACAGATTTTTTTGATTACTTTAAAGAAGGTTTCAACTTCTTTTTTAGTTAGGTCCTGTTTCATTTCAGCTTCTACTGAACTTAAAATTTCTTTTAATTTAGGTTGAAATTCTTTAGCTTTAGCAGTTAAGTATATTAACTGTCTGCGCCTATCTTCAGGGTCAGTCTCTTTAGTAATGAATCCGATACTTTTTAGCTTCTTAATTCCTCTGCCAACAGCAGCTTTATTGAGATTATAGATTTCAGATATAGTTTGCTGGCAGATTCCATCGTTTCTATATAGAGCAATTAAGAGTAGCACTTGTCCGTGGCTAATATCGTAAGGTTTTAGTTTTTGGTCCAATAGTGATGAATGAGCTCGGCGGGCTATACTTAAATACTTTCCAATATGTTCTTGTGTCATATTACCCCTCCTAATAGTTGATTCATCAACTATTAGATATTGTATAAGATTATAGTTGATTTGTCAACAGTATTAGTTTTTATGTTTATTTATTTTTTCTAATCAAATTTTAATCTTTCTTTAAGAAAGAGTTAATTTTAATTAGTTATACTATACTTAAAACTGGATAAGGAGGGGGTAAAGTGAGGCGTAAAAGAAAAGGATTAATAATAGTGATAATCTGTCTAACTTTGTTAGTACTAATCTCAAACTTAGTACTGGCCGGCAGCGGTGAGAAGCTGAACGTAATAGAAACTATAAATTTAGTCTTAAAAGAGAATCATGAATTACAGATTGCTAAATTGGAACTGGCTAATGCTGAGATTGAATACCAAAAGAGCCAAGCTAATAATTTAACTGCTCAATCTAGAGCTGCAGAATTAGAGGCTAAGGCTAATCTGCTGCAGGCTCAGAATCAATACTATGAAACCCAGGCGGACTTAATTAAGGAAGGTTTAACTAAGTATGGTGCAGTTAGATTAGCTAAACAGAATATAGCAGTTAAGCAGACAGAAAAAAGGCTAGAAAAGCTTAGGTTAGATAAGATTAAAACTCAGCTCAAACAGGGTCATAAGAATAATCTAGACTTAATAGAACAGATGAATGAGTATCAGGATGTTGAAGTTAATTTCAACCAAGCAGAGGATACTTATCAACAGGCTCTGCGGGAGCTTAAATTTATTATTAATTACAATGAAGAGAAGAATTTAGAGTTACAGCCTTTAACAGCGGTAGAGCTATGGCAGATTACCGAACAGGAGGTACTGCAGTGCGGGCTAGAAAGTAGTTTAGAGCTGAAGTTAGCAGCAGAACGGATAGCTGCAGCTAAGCAGAAGTTAACTAAACTTAAGCAGATAGCAACTCCTAAACTGGAGTTAAAAACAGCAGAAAATGAGCTGCAGATTGCTAAGTTAGATAAGAACAGCATAAAAAGAGAAGTTAAGACTGCACTGTATAGTAATTATGATGACTTTAAGCATATGATTAAGCAGCTTAACTTAAGGGCAGAAAATTTAAGTGAAGTTAGAGAAAATCAGAAACGCATTGCTCAACAACAGAAGAAAGGGCTGGCCTCTCGAGAAGAATTACTGGCAGTAGAAGTACAGCTGCTGCAGGCTAAGTATGATTATCAGTCAGCAGTAGTTGATTACTACAGTTGGCAGTTGGAGTTAAAGGTGGCTATGCAGGAAGAAGTGGAGGGATTACTCGATGCTTTACCCGAGAAATAAATTATTAGTTTTAGTAATAAGTCTATTCTTAGTTACAGCATCAGCTACGACAGTATTAGCTAAAGAGATAACCTTTAAAGAAGCAGTTAAGCAGGGCTTAAAGAATAATCTCGAGCTTGTTAAAAGCAGAAGTAATCTTCATCAATTACAGCGGGAGCTAAAAATAATTAAGGCCGGCTCTGATTGGCAGGTAGATGCTGATACAGAAATCAATAATTCTGGCGATAACTTCTTAGCTAATGGTGAGTCTGAGGATGAGCTTGATGAGTTAGAATTAACTTTAACAGGAAGTAAGACTTATTGGTCGGGGTTGGTTCTAGAAACTGATTTAGATTATCAGCAGGCTGATTTATTGGAGAAGGCTGCCCAAGATAGTTTAGAGTTTGATTTTAGTGCTGTCCAAGATATCTATCCGCAGGTACCGACAGCAGCAGAACAGGACTATATTCAGCAGAAGTTAGAAATAGAAAAGGCTGAAACTAGATTAGCAGAAGAGCAGAATAATAAAGTAATTAACTGGACAGCTGACTATCTTGAATTATTGAGGCTGCAAAAGAGCTATCAACTGGCCCAGAAGAACCATCAAGTAGCTGAGCAGGAGTTAGCTGAAGCTGTAGCCCAACAGGAGATAGGTGAAGCTGGCAAGATAGAATTATTGAGGGCGCAGGCAGAGCTAAAAGAAAGAGAGTATAATTTGAAGACAGCAGAGAATGATTATCAGCAGGCCAGGCAGGCTTTGGCCGATGAATTAGGTCTTAGTGACGGAGATAAGTTAGTTTTAGCTAATAAGACTAACTACTTAACAGAGTTAAAAGAGATTGCAGCTTCATTTCCAATTGACTTAACTAACAAGACTGCATTAATTAATTTAGCTGTAGATAATAGTGTGGAATTAACGGCTAAAAAGTTGGATATTAGAAGTGCAGAACATAAACTGGAATGGAAGAAGTTAGAAGATAAGCCTGAGATTGATCTAAAGGGAAGCTATGATTCAGCAGCTGAGGAGTGGCAGGCGGGAGTAGTTGTAACCTATAACCTCTTTGACAGCGGCCGACAGGAGCTAGAGGTTGAGAATTTAAGAGAAGAAGCAGCTACTTTTAAGCGGGAAGAAGAGCAGTTAATTAAAGATATTAAGCTTGAAGTAGCTGACTTAAGCAGCCGGATACCAGCTAAGCAGGCTGATTTAGAAGGAGCTGAATTCAGTTTAGCTAAAGCTGAATTAGAAAAGGCAGTAGCTAAGAAGCAGCTAGAGCAGGGATTAATCGATCAACTGGAATTTAGAGCAGAAGCATTAGCTCTTCAGGAAGCCAAGATTAATCTGCAGGCAGCAGAGGATGAATTATTAATTACTAAATTAGAATTGATTGAGTATGTAAGCCAGATTAGTTTGTAGGGAGGGAAGCCTAAGTGAAGAAATGGATCAGTATCGGCTTAGCAGTAGTCTTAATAATCGGGGGAGGAATAGTAGGCTGGAATAAGTTCTTTAGACAGCAGTCAGCTTCTAGCAGTAATCTAACTCAACAAATACGTCCTAAGATGGTGATGACTCTAAAAAAAGGTAATCTAGTCAAGAGTATAATAGCCAGTGGAGTAGTAGAATCGATTGAGAGTCAGGAGCTTTACTTTAAGACTAACGGTACAATTAAATCGATTAATATCGCCGAAGGGGCCAAAGTAAGTGAGGGGCAGGTTTTAATGGAGCTGGATAATGATAAGCAGCGGCTGGAATATTATAAGGCTAAGAATGAGTATGAACGGGCTGTGATTAATGGTACCCAATCTGAAGTTGAAGAAGCTAAATTGAATCTCAAGATAGCTGAAGATAAGCTAGAAGAGACTAAACTCAAGGCTCCTTTTAGTGGAATAGTTAATGAGATCGGCGTTGAAGAGGACAGCTATACTGAATTGGATCAGGGTAAGATTGTGGCCAAGATAATAGATGACAGTAGTTATCAAGTGGAGGTTAATGTCGATGAAAGTGACTCCCGCCAGTTATCCTTGGGTCAGCCGGCCCGAATTACTCTCGAAGCACTGCCGGGCCGAGAGTTTGCTGGTAAAGTAGTCGATATTGGTGCTAATGCTGAAAGCGAGAGCGGTATAGTTACGCTGCCGGTTACAGTTTCGATTACCGAAAAGCCTAACTTTATCAAGCCCGGTTTTTCGGCTGATGTAGAGATTATAGTTAATAAGATAGAGGATAGATTAGTGGTACCAATTACAGCTATCTTTAGTAAACAAGGAACGACAAAAGCAGTACAGATTATTGACGGCCGGCCAACTGTTGTTGATGTCGAAACCGGAATTACTAATGGAAAGCAGGTTGTGGTTGAAGAAGGATTAAAGTCCGGCGATAAGATCTTGATTAATACATATCAATTTGCTAACAGCGGTACCAAAGATGGAACAGAGCAGTCAAAGGGTGGAATGATTCCCGGCGGCAGAATGATGAGAGGGGGCGGTCGTTAATGTTAGAAGTAAAAGATTTGACTAAAGTTTTCCGCAGCGGAGAGGAAGTAGCAGTGCGGGCCTTAGATAGCGTCTCCTTTAGAGTTGAAGCAGGGGAGATGGTAGCCATTATGGGACCTTCTGGTTCTGGTAAGTCGACACTGATGCACTTAATCGGCTGTCTGGACCAACCGACGGAGGGGAAGTACTTTTTAGACGGTGAAGATGTCAGTTTAGCCGGCGATAATCAACTGGCTGAGATTAGAAATCAGCAAGTCGGCTTTATCTTTCAGCAGTTTAACTTACTGGCTAAAATGTCGGTGCTTTATAATGTAGAAGTACCTTTAATCTATGCTGGAGTTAGCCGTAAACAGCGGCGGCAGAGAGCTAGAGATTTATTAGAAGAAGTAGGCTTAGGACATCGCCTAGATCACTATCCTACCGAGATCTCCGGCGGTCAGAAGCAGCGGGTGGCTATTGCTCGGGCGTTAGCTAATAATCCGTCTCTAATCTTGGCTGATGAGCCGACGGGGAATCTCGACTCAGAAACAGAAGCAGAGATTATGGATATCTTCCATAACTTAAATGAAGAGGGCCATACTATTATCTTAGTTACTCATTCAGAGAAGATCGGCCGCCATGCCCAGCGGATTCTACATCTGCTCGACGGTAGATTGATCGAAGATGAGGTGGTAGTATGATCTTTGAAGTATTTACTATTGCATTAAAGAGCCTTCAAGCCAATAAACTGCGGACCTTCCTCTCGATGTTGGGGATTATCATCGGAGTAGGGGCAGTGATTGCTATTGTCTCGATTGGTACCGGAGCCCAAAAGCAGGTTACTTCCAATATCTCCAGTTTAGGTTCGAACCTAATTGAGATCAGTCAGGGCTTTAGCCGCGGTCGGGGCGGTAGTGTTAGCTCTCAGTCTACTGATGTCTTCACACTAGAGATGGCTGATGCTATTGAGGCTAGCTGTCCCGATGTAAAACAGGTGATTCCCAGTGCTCAAAGTCAGGGGCTCTTGATTAAAGGAGAGAATAATCTTCAAGCATCACTAATTGGGACTGAAGCTGCTTATCAGGAGATCAATGATTACTATCCTAAGCAGGGCAAATTCATTGATCAGGTGGATATTGAAACAGCCGGTAATATAATAATTTTAGGTTCTGAGTTAGTCGAGGAATTATTTCCTGCTGCTAATCCGCTAGGAGAAAGGGTGAATTTTAATTATCAGAATCATACTTTTTTATTTACTGTAGTGGGAGTCATGGAAGAGAAGAGTACCGGCGGGCCGCTGGGTGACCTAAATGATCAGGCTTATATTCCGATTACTACTTATCTTAATAAGCTAGCTAACACTAATTATGTCAGCGGCTTTAAGGCTCAGGCTGAGTCTTCTCAGGTAGCTTCTAAGGCAGTCAGCCAGATTGAATACTTTCTTACTCAGCGTATCGGTAATCAAGATGAATTTAGAATTATGAGTCAGGATCAGATTTTAGACACGATTACCGGCGTTACTAAGTCGCTGAGTCTGATGTTAGGCGGAATTGCTGCTATATCATTGGTAGTTGGCGGGATCGGCATTATGAATATTATGTTAGTTTCGGTAACAGAGCGGACGAGAGAGATCGGCATTCGGAAAGCTCTAGGAGCCAAAAAGCGGGATATTTTGGCTCAATTTATGATTGAATCACTCAGTTTAAGCGGTACCGGCGGAGTTTTGGGGATCGGTTTAGGCTATGGAGGCGGTTATATTATTTCTAAAGTAGGAGGCTGGCCTTTTGTTATCTCGCCGCTGTCAGTGGTTATTGCTTTCAGTTTTTCGCTGTTGATTGGACTCTTTTTTGGGATCTATCCAGCTTTAAAGGCAGCTAAGTTAGAGCCAGTTGATGCACTAAGTTATGAATAAAGGTAGGTTCGGTGGTAGTGGAATTAACGATAATTACTTAATTTATGGTAATCATTCATAGGTGAAGGAGAGTGGATCTTTAATCTAGTAATTAAGAAGTAGGTTAGATAATTAATAGGATTAAGTCTTAATCTCAATGTGTTACGATTGATATTCAAAAGATATAGTCTGCTGGAGGGGATAGTATGGGAGACTATCAAGTATTAATTATAGAAGATGAAGAGAAGATTGCCCGGTTTTTAGAGTTGGAGTTAGAGCATGAAGGATATGAGGTTGAAGCTGTTTATAATGGTGAAGAAGGACTAGAAGCTATTATAGAAGGTGATTTTGACTTAGTATTGTTAGATATCATGCTGCCTGGACTGAGCGGAATGGAGATCTGTCGGCGGGTAAGGAAGGAATCAGAGATTCCAATTATTATGCTGACGGCTAAGGATGATACTACTGATAAAGTAATGGGTTTAGATTTAGGTGCTCATGATTACATAACTAAACCTTTTGCTATTGAAGAATTATTGGCCAGGATGAGAGGGGTTTTACGCAGGAATAAGCGGGATGCTGGAATGGATAGTATCCTTAGAGTAAAGAATTTAGTATTGAATCAAGAGACACGAGAAGTGAGAGTTAATGATGAGGTAGTAGAATTGACTAAGAAAGAATATAATCTGCTGCTATATCTACTGAAAAATAAGGGAATCGTTTTGAGTAGAGAACAGATAATCGAAGATGTCTGGGGTTATGATTACCCCGGTGATACCAATATCGTCGATGTCTATATCAGGTATCTCCGGTCTAAAATCGATGATGAATGTAAAGAAACTTATATTGAAACAGTAAGAGGGGTTGGCTATGTTATCAAAGCTGAATAAGTTGTGGGAAAGAATGAATATTCCTATCTATTTAAAGTTGACTTTAATCTATGCCTTCATTTTTTCGCTGATGATAGTCATCAGCAGTACCGCTACTTTTAAAATTATGAAGTATCTCGGCTGGCAGAATTTCAAGGAGGAAGTTAGGGATACCAGTCGGGAGATTGCAAACTATATTAAGGCAGGTAAAGCACTAGATAAGAGTTTACTACAGGAGATTGATCTGCGGGGACCGGTTGATTTTAGAATCTATAATCGAGCTGGAGACTTAGTATTAAGTAATGACTGGCATGTGCTGCATAGCAAGAAAGGGCAGCATCGACTAGAAATTAATATGAAATCGAATTTAGGTTCTATTTCTGTCTGGCGGGACAGCAGCGGCGAAAAGAAGGCATTATACTTAAATAGAAAGATTGAGTATAATAATCAGCTCTTCTATCTACAGGTGGACTTTCCACTACGCGGGAGAGATAGTATCTTCAATACTCTACTATTGATACTATCGATAACAAGTATTATTGGAATCCTATCTTCTATAGTAGTGGGGAATTATATTGCCAAAAAGATGCTGCGGCCGATAGGCGAGATTACTGCTACTGCGCAAAAGATAACGATTAATGATTTAGATAAACGAATAGATACTAGTGGAGCTGATGATGAATTAAAGAAGTTGGCTCTAACTTTTAATAATATGATTGATCGTCTGCAGGCTTCAATTGAAAAACAGAAACAGTTTGTATCCGATGCTTCTCATGAACTGAGGACTCCGATTTCTGTAATTCAAGGTTATATAGATCTGCTGGATCGCTGGGGGAAGGAGGATAAGGAGGTTTTAGAAGAGGCTATAGAGGCAATTCAGGCTGAGACAACAAGTATGAAGAAACTATTAGAACAGCTGCTCTTTTTAGCCCGGAGTGATAAGGGCCAGTATAAGTTTGAGCATAAAACGTTTGATTTGAGTGAATTAATTGCCGAAGTCTATCAGGAATTTGAGCTTATCGATGATGAACATGAAATTACTTTAGCCCAGAATGATCAGGTAGAAATTAGGGGAGATGCAAAAGCAATAAAACAGATGCTGCGGATAATTATCGATAATAGTATAAAGTATACTGAGTCCGGCGGCCGAATTACTATTACTTCCCAACAGAGAAGGGAGGAGGAGCAGGTCAGGATTGTTATTAAAGACACTGGTAGAGGTATTGGTAAAGAGGAGCTTGACAGAATTTTCGATCGTTTCTATCGCGTTGATGAGTCACGGACTAGTAAGACCGGGGGAGCAGGATTGGGTTTATCTATTGCTAAATGGATAGTAGAGAGCCAGCAGGGCAGGATAGAAGCTAATAGTGAATTAAATAAAGGTACAGAAATAATCATTACTTTACCTACCTGCTAATTTAGAGAATCGAAAGGCTGCTTTTGCAAATGGAGTTCCTATCTTCTCTTACTTATAAGTTCCAATCCCTTCTTCAATTAATCCTGGCCGTCTAATATTGGCTGTAACTTCAATCTTTACGGGAAGCTTAGCATAGATTTCGTCCCAGTTATCCACTCTTTTCTTAAATTCCTGTGGATACTCTTCATTAATTTTTTCACCAAAACCGAAGATATCTGCTTTATACTTTTGGATCTTTTTGAGCGCATTAATGATTTCGTTTTTAATTACTTGAGCAAAACGCTTATTTAATTGAGCAATATTAGCTGCGCGAGTGATATTATAATTGCGGCTTAAATCTTCAGCGATATCACCCTCAACATCTATTTTCAACTTTATTTTGAAGCGGTTATCTTCTAGTTGGGCTTCTACTTGGGATTTAGCTTGGACTGTTTCAATAGTAATCTTTGTTTCTTCATTGGGAGCTTTGATTAAAATTCCGCCGACTACTTCGTTAGGTTTAAGTACCCAGTTAAGTCCTCGAGTTTCTTTGCGGGTTAACCAACCAACTAGTTTATCATCTCTAAAGACTGCTCCGCCATTAATATAAAGTAAGTTCTTTTCCTTTCGATTCTTTTTCTTTAGGTCCTCCTTCTTTTAACTGGATAGGAGCAGTGACTGTATCCTTAGTATCACTGAGTATTGAAATTGTGAATTCACGCAGATCACTGGCAAAGATAGTTTCAGTTACACTCTGACCGTTGATAATTTGTTTAACTGCAATAGCTGAAAGCGACTCAATTCCATGGGAACTCTGTAGGATCTTTTCTGCCTCTTCCCCTCGAGCGATAGCTATATAGGACCGTCGACGCAGTTCAGGATCGCGGTTAAAGAGGTCAATATAGGGTTTAATACCCTGTCGGGCCAGCTCTTCACCGATAATAACTACTTCACTGTGGGAATAGAAGGGTTGACGGCCTACTGTTTTGACTAAATTACGGTTAGCTTCAAAGATACTATAACCGGTAGAGCTAGTAGTCCAGAATTGCTGTGCAGCACCTCCACTCTGTCCTCCACCTTGTTGTTCTTGGGGTTTGCTCAGTTGAACAGTGAATTTAACGCGATCTTCTTCTTTAGCTAAGTCTACTCCGATACCTTTTACTAAAGCAAGAGAATCAAATTCTCTACTGCTCCAGCAGCCGCTGACAACAGTTGCTAAACAGCAGATGAGAAGAATAGTGAGTATCTGTTTTAGTTTAGTCACTAGAATCAACTCCTCGTAAAGTGCTAAAGATTAATAACAAAATAGGATAGACTACTTGTATAGCTATATACAAGGAGGATAAGTTTATGAATAAGGAAGCAATTTTAGGGAAAATCATTAATTTATCTCACTAGCGTTGCATCGAAATTTTAGCTAAAACTACCTTTGCAAAAAGAAAACTCCTTTAACTGAGAAAAAGAGTCTAGCAGATTTTGTAGTCAATCTAAAAGTTGATTCAAATTTAAAAAAGGAATTACCTCAAATTAGTGTTTCTCAGCTGTCTCGTAAAAATGAGAATAGAAGCTATCAAATTTTTGCTGATATTTTTTCTCATTTATTTGATAAACTTAAGAACAAACAGGGCTTTAAAGAAACTATAAAAGATATCGGATCAATAAAAATAATTGATTCCTCTATTATTAGTTTATGCTTATCTCTTTTTGCTTGGGCTAAATTTAGAAAAAGTAAAGGTGGAATTAAACTCCATACCTTATATGATGCAGAAAGTGGAGCACCAGAAAATATAATTGTTACTAATGCTATAGTTCATGATAAAGAGATATTCGATAATTTAACTTTTGATTCTGGTTGTACTTATATCTTCGATAGAGCCTATATAGATTATCAAAAATTCGATGACTTCATTGAAAATGATATCTATTTTGTTACTAGAACTAAGTCTAATACTAAAATTGAAGTTGTTAGAACTTTAGAGCCTACTAAAGATGATAAAGAAGCTAACATTTTACTTGATGCTGATGTTATTTTAGGTTCTACAGATAAAAGAATGAAACACAAATTACGGTTAATTAAAGTTAAAACTACTGACCGACAAGGTAATGAAAAAGAGATTGAAATTATAACTAATCGCTTTGATTTACCAGCCCACCAAATAGCTCAGCTATATAAAGAACGCTGGGAAATAGAGTTATTCTTTAAATGGATCAAGCAGCATCTTAAGATTAAGAGATTCTTTGGGCATAATGAAAATGCTGTTTTAATTCAAATTTACAGTGCAATAATCTTATATCTACTTTTAAAACTAATCAAACAGAAATCAAAATTTAATGGTAGACTGCTTAATTTAACAAGAAGAATCAAATATTCTATTTTAATGACTGTTCCACATACGTTTAATTGGAAAGACTGGTGTCATAGCTTTAGCTAAAAATATTTTTGATTGATTTATAGGGTCAGTTTAGCTATTCACCGAAATAATCACCATATATTGGATTAAAATGCTTTAATGGTAAATCAAATTAAAATATTTTGGACTCAAACTACATAGATGGTTTGAATCAAAATTCACATGTGATTTTTGATTTAAGATTTCAATTCTAGTATCCGAATAATCATTGGTCATTTTTAACAATGCAACGATAGTGACTTGATATAGAAAAAGTTGCAATAAAAGCATTATGTAATTATTTTAAATTTAGATAATATAAAATTTTTAAAAGTGGTACGGCAGATAAATTAATTAATAGATATCAAGAGTTAATTAGGAAAGTTTATTGATTTAGAATTATCTAGAATAAATTTTTATCTTATGATACAATGAAATTAAAGTTCTAGCTTTTAAGCAGTTGGAATCATTTATATGTTAACAGAAATTTGCGCTAATAAGTTATTCTTTAGAGAAAAAAATTTAATGTTGTAATGATTTATTAATAGGATAAGTTTAAATTGTTAGTTGTTTAAAAAATGAATATAAATCATTTTAAATATTTTTTAAGAAGGTAGTTTCAATAATATTAAGTTAGGCAAAACTATAAAACTAAAAGAAGGAGTTAAGAGATTAATAAAAACGAGCAAAGGATTAAGATAGAGATAAATGAACTTAAATAAAAAGCCCCTCACTACAGAATGAGGGACTTTTTTATTTTACCGATTATTATAATCCATATAACATAGATACCAGTCGATACAGTCATAGCCGGGGCGGTTTTCCACTCTATCCAGCAGTTCTTGATACGTCTTTGGCACAGGTAGTACAAGCGGATCACCAGGCTGCCAGTTGGCCGGCGTAGCAGCATTTTTACGGTCAGCAGTCTGTAAAGCATCGAGAGTGCGCAGGATTTCTGGAATTGAACGGCCTACTTCCAGCGGATAGTAGAGGATAAGTCTAACTATGCCCTGGGGGTCGATAATAAAGACAGGTCTGACGGTAGTAGTAGTGCTGGCTTCTTCGGAGATCATACCGTAAAGCTTGGCAATTTGTTGGTTGACGTCAGCAATGATAGGAAACGGAATCTCTACTCCGGTTTCTTCATAGATATCATAAACCCAGGCTAAATGGGATGGAATCGAACCGATGCTTAGGCCCAATAATTCAGCTCCCCGTTCTTGGAATTTATCGTATGCCTCTGCAAAGGCAATAAATTCAGTAGTTCAGACTGGTGTAAAGTCGCCAGGGTGCGCAAAAAATACAAGCCAGTTGCCGCGGTAGTCGGAAAGTGATCTTTCGCCGAAGGTAGTCATTGCTGTAAAACCTGGAGCTTCAGCGCCGATCTGCGGCAGACAGGCTCTCGGTGTATCATTTTGTTGCTGGTTAGCCATTTACTTCCCTCCTTTTTCACAAAAATTTATAAATATTATATTAGGGAATCGATAAAAGTGTTAAATAAATATATGAATATTAAAAAATAGTTACTTAATTTTTTTCTAGTAAAGACTTGATTCTATCGACTGAAGATAGATTTAATAATATAGTCAGCAATGTAGATATGATAGCAGAAAAGATAGCCAGTTTAGCTGACCGCCTGGATGAAGTTTCAGAGTATTTGAATAAAAAGTTAGTAAAGCAGATAGATGTATAAATAATGTAGCTTTAAGGTTTGAATTTAGCAGGTTGAAGATAGCTACTTGCTATCTTCGGCTTTTTATAATTCGTAGATATCCGAAAATTCTATATTTATCTTATTAGTGAGATTTTGAGTTTGATGTTTATTAGAATTAGCGGTTGAATTATCCTTCTCAGAAATCTTTTTAGCTGGTAATTCAATAATAAATTCGCTTCCTGCACTGTATTCACTATTTAATCTGATTTCGCCGTCATGTAATTCTACTAATGATTTAACAATTGATAATCCAATTCCGCTGCCTTCATTATTTCGGTCAAAAGATTTATTGGCTTGTCCAAATTGTTGAAAGATTATTTCCTGTTTTTCTTCTTCAATACCTATTCCTGTATCTTTAATTGAAATTAATATTGAATCTTCTTTATCATCAAGACTTACTGTGATTTTATCTCCTTCATCTGTGAATTTTACGGCATTAGATAACAGATTTAACATAATGCGTTCAATATTAACAGCGTCACAGGCAATTACTTTATGTTCGCTATCTGTATTAAACTCCAATATCTTATTTTTATGTTCTATATATTCCCTAACTGAATAAGTAATGGATTTAATCAGTTTGACTATATCATAGTTTTGGAGATTCAAAGTGAAAGAACCAGCTTCTATTTTAGTAATATCTACTATATTATTTACTAATCTCAATAACCTTTGACTATTCTGTTCAATAATATTGGTATATCTTTCAATTTTTTCGTTGCCTTCTTTGGATTTATTCTTTTGAGCAGAATTTAACATCTGCAAAGCAGAAAAGATTAAATTCAATGGAGTTTTTAGGACAAAAAGTAAAGAACCCACCCTTATTTATATGGGTGATGAATTTACTAACCTATTCTTTGATTCAATATTAAAGAATAGGTTATTTTTTGTTTAAATATTAACTATATGTAATTGTATTAAGTCTTGATATTATTGCTATCTAAGGCATTATATGATATACTATATATAAAAGGTGATAACAATTGAGTAACCAAAATAATCTAATTCATATTGGAACATCTGTTTATAATGTTGGCTATCATAAGGAGGTGAACTAATTGAAGCTAGCTAAGTATTTTATCCATAAAACTAATCAAACCCAACAAATTGTATTAGGTTGTTTAGCCTATGCTAGTGCTAGATTATATAATATCGGTAATTATCAACGTAAAAACTGGTCTAAAGATAGTGCTAAAGATTATCCTGATTGGTATAAACAAAAAAAGCAATTAAAAACTAACTTTTGGTATAAAAACTTACCCTCCCAGACAGCACAGGAAACACTTAAAATTTTATCTGATAACTGGGATAGTTTTTATCAAAGTATGGAGGATTATCAAGATAATTCTGATAAATATAACGGTGAGCCTAATCCACCTAACTATAAACCTAAAGACAGCAAATTTAACTTCCGTTATCTCAATAATGGTTTTAAAATTATTGATGGTAAGTTAAGATTATCTATTCCTAAACAGTTAAAAAAGTATCTAAAAGAGGAATACTCTATTACCAACAAATTCTTATGGATAAGAGTGCCTAATGAGCTGTTATCCAGTAATAGAGATGTTCTTAACTCAACTACTAGAATTGAGTTTAAACCTTTAAGCGATGATACTTATAAGGTAATCTTAACTTATAAAGTAGATACTCCTACTATTAAAGAAGATAATGGTAATTATTTAAGTATTGATCTAGGCATTAATAATCTAATGACTTGTTACAGTAATCAAAATCAGGAAAGCTTTATTATTGACGGTGGACAATATTTAGCTATTAATCGTTATTTTGATAAAAAAATCAAACATTATCAATCTATTTTGAATGGTCAAGGTAAAAAGACTTCTAAACGTATCCAACAATTATATAAAAAACGACGCAAGCAGCTTTTTCATTTAATCCATAGTGCAACTAAAAAAGTAGTTGACTATTGTATTAAACATAATATATCTAGAGTAATAGTTGGTGATATAAAAAATATTCGTGATGATGCTAACTTAGGCAAACAGAACAACCAAAAACTCCATAAACTACCTTTTGATATTATCTATCACCAACTAGAGTATAAACTTAATTTACAGGGGATTACTTTAATCAAGAAGAGTGAAAAATATACCAGTCAATGCAGCCCTTACAGTAAAAAAGTAACTAAGAAATATGCCGATAAGTCTAATCGTATTAAACGCGGCTTATATGTAGACAAAAATAATAATCAAGCCTTTAATGCCGATAGTGTAGGTTCATTTAATATCTTACGCAAATACTTACAGCAGCGACGTAAAGGAAAAGATATTACTTTGCAGGTTAAAGGTTTATCAAATCCAGTTAAATATAGCTGGAATGACTATCAATTTGTAGTTTAAAAGTACCTCCAAGTCCAGCCAGTATTAACTGGATAGGAGTAGTGGCGTTGGACACGCCGAATGGGTAACTTGCTTGATGTTACGGGTAACTCCCATAAAAGCAGGCGACCATGAAGCTCGGTATTTCAATGTCGAGTAGTTCACCCTGTTTTTTCTTTTCCTGATAAATATGTTCTTTTATATCTGTTAGAACAAAAAAGGTAAAGCAACCAATACCGATATTGAGAGCAATTAATAGAATAATTAATATCAGAGACATTAATTTTATTTTAATACTGCTTAATTTATTGAATATTTTGGTTAACATAATAATATCCTCCTGATTTCAAATATCTTTTTATACTATATTGAACACTTTGAAGCTATATTGAACACTTTGAAGTAAATCCCTTTATTTTATTCCAATTAATTATAGAATACTATAATAACTGGAATAAAACACTAATTGTATTTAACGGTAAATTGGTTACTTATAAAAATTTGCGTAAAGGGTTTGGATATTCTACATAATATATGGTAAAATAACTTTAGTTAATATAAGTAAATATAGGGAGAGGTGAGATTAATGCCTATTTATGAATTTAAGTGTAAGGATTGTGGTCATGAATTTGAAGCACTATGTGGTTCGAGTGATGAGAAGCCGGACTGCTGTCCTGAATGTAAGGGGGAGGATTTAAAGAAGCTTCTTTCAACCTTTAGTGCAAAAGGACCTACTATCAGTAGTAGTGATAATGATAGTGAATGTGGGTCCTGTAGTTCTACAAGCTGTGATACTTGTGATTAATTATAGGCAGGCTTTGGGCCTGCTTTTTTAAACTGTACCATTTTTGATTAATTCTCGGGCTAGATTACGGTAACCATCAGCACCTGGGATGTTCTTGGCATAATGTATTATCGGTTCCTGTGCTTCAGCTGCTTCCGCAAATCTAATACTGCGGTAGATGATATGGTTATATACTTTAATTTCTGGCTCAAAGCGGTCGCGAATCTGTTTTAGAGCCCATTCAGTATGGTTTGTTCTTCGATCAAACATAGTCGGTAAAACTCCATTGATTTTTAGACTGCTGTTTAACTGTCCCTGGACTTTTTTAATCATCTTCATTAGGCCATTTACTCCTCGCAACGCTAAGTATTCACAGGAAATAGGAATAATGACTTGATTAGCTGCTGTCATGGCATTAAGTGTCAGAAGTCCTAAGGAGGGCTGTCCGTCAATAATTATTAGGTCATATTTATCCCTTAGCGGATTTAAAACAGCAGTCAGCCGTCTTTCTCTAGCTACTGTATTCATCAGTTCCATTTCACTGACAGCAAGATCAACATTAGCAGGAAGAAGTTCAGGTCCAAAGCCGGTTTCAAGAATAATTTCATCAGTCATCTCTTCATCCTTTAGAGCATCATAGATAGTAGATTCTAATTCCTCCGGTTCATAACCGCAGTGAAAAGTTAATCCTCCCTGGGGATCCAAATCGACTAATAATATCTCTTTATTCAATTCGTTTAATATTGCACCTAAATTGAGGGTAGTAGTAGTCTTTCCTACGCCTCCCTTTTGGTTAGCAATTACAAGTACTTGTCCCATTATAACCGGCCCCCTTTTTTCTTTTTCCTTATTATACCATTTAATTAAGGGGATTTAAATATTTTAGCAAAAATAATAGGCAGTATAGAAAGTAAGGGGAGAAAACCTTCTATACTGCCGTTAGTTTAGAGGAGGGGAGGTAAATTATTAAATATTGATCTTGTTTCTAGTATTAATGTAACCTAAAGGTTAGGAAATTATGAATGAAATATTCGCTTTTAAAGTTAAATTTTAGATAGAGGTTTTAAAATTTGCTAAAACATAATTGATATAATGTTGCAGTTTAGAGTTGATATCTTGCAAACGCTCCGAAAATCAGCCCAATCAATTAGCAATAAATTAATTTTATAGCTACATTTAAAATTATAGCTTATATGGTGATTATTCTCTATTTTGGGGCTGCTTTAAAGTCGCTTGTTGCAAGATATCAACTAATTGTGCAAAATTATCTGAGGAAGCGTTTAAAACCAGATCAATGAAATTTCTGTGCTACAAATAGTCAATATGTGTCCGGAGCGACTCTTAAAACTGACCCGGAGTCATGGACGACGGAGGGGCAGTTTTTGACAGTGAGCGAAACAGGACGTTGAGCGAACGGCAAGCGGCGGATACATATTGACTATCACTGCAATATCTTGAAACTGCAACAATATATCAATAAAGCTGCATTTTTGAAATTTAGCTTAACCTAGCGCCTATGATTAAGCAGCATGAATTATGATTTCTGGATTATCCAATAGCGATAAATCCTTTAACGGATCACCTTTTACTCCAATTAATTCCGGTTTTTTATTAGGTTCAATACTTCCTAACTTATGATCTAGTTCTATAATTTCAGAATTATTCTTAGTAGCAATCTTGATAATCTCTAGTGGAGAAAGAGAGGTCTGATTAAATAACTCCAATTCCCTAAAGTAGGAAAGGCCATGCCGCACTTGGTAAGCACCAGCATCGGTGCCGATACCTAACTTAACTCCTAAATCTTGGGCTTTATCTATCATTTTTAGTTGTAATTCATAGGTCTGTTTAATGATTACTAATTCTTTTTCAGAATATAAATCTTTATCATTGGGCTGATTGGCGACAGGAACTACAGTAGGAATCCAGGGGATTTCTTTGGCAGCTAATTCTTTTAGAGAGTCTTCACTTAAAAAATAACCATGTTCTAGAGTATCGACTCCTGCCTGAATACAGGTTTGAACTGCTTCTTCAGAACTGGCATGGGCCATTACCTGTAGATCATATTCATGAGCTAGATTTACAATATGCTTTAATTCATCGATGCTGAATTGGACTGCTCCTACTTTTCCGTATTCACTGAAACTAACAATGCCTGAGGCTAAGACTTTAAGCTGGTCGATATTAGATTGGTGTAACTTAGTCACTTCTGCTTTTATTTCATCTTTTGATTCAATTCCTGGCCCAAGGAATGAGCCGTAGTATTCTTTTTTGGAGAGGGCATAATTGGTAGTAACTATGTCAGGGCCTAAAGCTTCCTTTTCTTCGACCATCTGTTTAGCAATAAAGCTGATCTGGGCTCTATCACCGCCGTCGCGAACGGCTACTACACCGTTTTTTAATGTATTTTTAAGTTCTTTATTTACTCTCTCTTTAGTTTTAGATATTGAATTCCATTCATCCGTAACCTTTTTGAAATCGATACCATCTAAAGCCAGATGAACATGAGAATCAATTAAACCCGGCAGTATTGTATAGTCATTGAGATCAATTTTTTCATAATTTTGTAGTTCAGTAGAATCAGTTAGCTGCTGTTCGGGAATGATTTTTTTAATCTTTTGGTTATCAATAATAATAGCTTGTCTAGTCTTAGGTTTAGCTCCGGTACCGTCAATAATACTTCCGGCTAAGATTATTGCTTGTTGATTATCAGTTATCTTCTTTATTGTCATGTTAATTACTCCTTTCAGTTATACATTGACTATCTTTTGTGTTTATATTCCATGTTTTATCTGAAAAACCTTGTTTAAGTAAGAAATACTGTAACTATGTACGACAAGATTACATACGTTTCATAGCTTGTCAAAATGGCTTCAAAGGTGATATGATAAATAAGGTAGGTGAAATAAAATCATGAATCTAACAACAAAAATAAAAGAGCAGGGCAAGAAAATTGGCCTTGATGAAGTAAAGATAACAGCTGCTGAGCCTTTTCCAGCAGTTAAAGACTTTTTGTTTAAAATGAAGGAAGAAGATAAGCTTTCTAAATTTGTTAAAGGTGATTTAGATTTAATTACTGATCCTAAACAGGTATTATCAACAGCCAGATCAATAATTGTAACTGCTATTTCTTATCAAGTGGATATAAATCAAAAGCCTAATTTGAAGGAAGAATTGCGGGGGAAGCTGTCTAGATTTACCTGGGGAGAGGATTACCATAATGTATTGGGAAAGAAGCTAGATCAATTAATAGACTTTCTTAATCAGCAGGTGCCAGCAGTTAAAACAAAGAAGTTTGTAGATACCGGACCGACAGTAGATCGAGCTTTGGCCAGACGGGCTGGAATAGGTTGGCAGGGTAAGAACTGTAGTATTATTCATCCAGAGTACGGTTCCTGGATCTTTATTGGAGGTATTATTACTGATTTAGAATTAAAGCTGGATTTGCCCCTGGAGAATAAATGTGGTGACTGCCAAAAATGTATTGAAGCCTGTCCTACCGGAGCTTTAGAGGAACCATATCTTTTAAATAGCAGTAAATGCTTGGGGTATGTTACTTTAAGCAGGGGATATCTTAAAGAAGAAGAGAGACAGACAATGGGAACTAGACTCTGGGGTTGTGATACTTGCCAGGAGGTCTGTCCCTACAATCAAGAAGCTGAAAGCGGTAATCACAGTGAGTTTCAGCCGCAGACTATAGAGGTTTATCCTCAATTACCAGATTTATTAACGCTTACAGATAGAGAGTATCAAGAAAAGTTTGGGCCGACAGCTATGAATTGGCGCGGCAAACGGCCGATTCAGCGTAATGCTGCTGTGATTATGGGAAATCTTAAGAATCCCAAAGCTATTCCGTATCTGATAGAGGGATTGAAAGATTCTAAACCTATTGTACGGGCCCATTCAGCCTGGGCCTTAGGAGAAATCGGGGTTGCTAATGTGGTAGCTGATTTAGAGCAGGCTTTACAGATTGAGCAGACCAAACAGGTAACTGAAGAACTTAGATCAGCGATTCAAAAGCTTTCGTCGTGAAATTTAATTGATATTATGTGTCACTTTCAAGATATTGCAGATTATAGTCAACAAATCTCTTACGCTTGCCACTCATTCGGCGTCCTGCCTCATTCGTTCTCAAAAACTGATTCTCCACCATATCCAGCATACAAACCAATGCTGGCTATGGGATGAACTTACTGAGCCAAGAGATAATATTAAAGCTCTGATTTAAAGACAAAGAGCTAAAATCAGTTTCTCTACAGCCTCCATGGTTCCGAATCAGTTTTAAGAGTCGCTTCAGAGAAATGTTGACTATTTGTAATAAATTATTATCACCAATGAGAGTCACTATAAACACATATTGAATATTGCTAATAAAATATATTACTATGGTTATCACTAATAGGAGTGGCTGTAAACATATATTGACTATTTGCGGTATTACAGAACAGAAATTTCATTGGTTTGGGTTTTAACGCTTTCCTCAGATAATTTTGCACAATTTAGTTGATATCTTGCAAAAAGCGACTTTAAAGCAGTCCAAAAGAGAAAATAGCTAACATATAAAGTAGGGTATTCAAACAGTAGCTCTAAGGTTAATTTATTACTAATTAATCAGGGCTGATTTTCGGAGCGTTTGCAAGATATCAACTCTAAACTGCAACAATATATCAATATTCTTTTAAAAGTAGTAAAGTTAAATTTATAGAGAATGGCCGATAGTCTATTCTGCCCTTTGTTAACTAAAATATATTACTGGTTGACATAATGGGTTATTCTGTATATAATAACTAATAGTTATCTAACAGGTATTATTTTTTATCTTCATTGTTAACATTTAATTATAATATAGTTAACAAATAGGAGGGCTAAAGATGGAAAAGATGGATCGGATTAAAGAAATATATAACCGGGTCATAAATGGAGAAGAGGTAACAGCTGCTGAAGCTGAAGAATTAAGTCAGCTAAATAGCGAGGAAGTTTGGCAGTTAATTATGCTGGCCCGCAGAATAACAGAGGAGTTTATAGGAGATAAAGAAGTGGACCTCTGTTCTATTGTGAATGCTAAATCAGGCAGCTGTTCAGAGGACTGTAAGTTCTGTGCGCAGTCTGCTTATTATGATACAAATGTTGAAGAATATTCACTGCTTTCAAAAGCAGAGATTATCAGTAGAGCCCAAGAGATGGAGGATAAAGGTGCTGATCATTTTGGAATCGTAACTAGCGGTAAAGAGATATTGAGTGAAGAAGAATTTCAGAGGATATTAGAAGCCGTTAAAGAGTTGACTGAAGAGACTGGATTGAAGATCTGTGCTTCATTAGGGAAGTTAAGTATTAAGCGGGCTAAATTGTTGGCAGAAGCCGGTTTAGAACGGTACCATCATAACTTAGAAACTTCGGCTAATTACTTTCCTGAAATTTGCAGTACCCATGATTATAGTGAACGGGTAACAACTGTTAAGAATGTTAAAGCAGCCGGATTAGAGGTCTGCTGCGGCGGAATTATCGGTTTAGGTGAGAGCTTTAGAGATAGAATTGAACTGGCCTTTAAGTTAAAAAATCTGGATGTAGATTCAGTTCCAATTAATATCTTGAATCCTGTTGAGGGCACACCACTGGAATATAGTGATTCTCTACCGCCGCTGGAGATTCTACAAACAACTGCTATCTTCCGCTTTATTCTGCCGGATAAGATGATTAGATATGCTGGAGGGCGGGAAGATAATCTAAGGAGTTTACAGCCGCTAGGTTTGGTAGCCGGCGTTAATGGATTGTTAGTTGATCAGTACTTAACCACCGAAGGCCAGGGAGTAGAGAAGGATATTCAGATGGTCAAAGATTTAGGTTTGATGTAAAGAGACAGAATTGGAGGCGATAGAGTGGAAGCTGGAATCTTTATTACTGGAACAGATACCGGCATCGGAAAGACAGTAGTAACTGCCGGTTTAGTAGCAGCTTTACAGCAGCAGGGCTATAATATAGGAGCAATGAAGCCCTTTCAGAGCGGTGCAGTAGAAAGTAATGGTCGGCTATTAGCTCCAGATTTAGAATTTCTATTAAAGACTACAGAGCTGGTTGCTGATGGTTATGATTTAATGAATCCCGTGCGGCTTAAGCCGCCGTTAGCTCCCAGTGTGGCAGCCGAGGTAGAAGGAGTAGAGGTAGATATTGATGAGGTAGAATCTGCTTATAACAGCCTCCAGCAGCAGTATCAGTCCTTAATTGTTGAAGGGGCTGGAGGATTGATGGTTCCGCTGGCTGAGAATTTCTTAATTCCTGACTTAATTAAGCTCTTTTCACTGCCAGTTGTTGTGGTAGCTCGGCCGAATCTAGGAACGATTAACCATACAGTCTTGACAGTTAAGGTAGCTCGACAGTTGGGGCTTGAAATTATCGGAGTTATTATCAACGGTTTAAAAGAAGAGGAAGCCGGTCTTGCTGAAGAGACAAATCCAGAATTAATTGAAGAGTTAGTTGATATACCGGTTCTGGGGATTGTTCCTTATCGAGAAGCGATAGGTGATGATCCTGAAGAGGTTGATTTAGGAAAGTTGATAATTGAGAATGTTGATTTAGAACCAGTAATTGAGTATTTAGACTAGAGATTACATAAGGAGGAATTGAGATGGAAGATGAATTATCGCTGTTAGAGAAAGATAAGGAGTATCTCTGGCATCCTTTTACTCAGATGAAGGAATGGGTTGAGGATGATCAACTAATTATCGAACGCGGTGAAGGAATTAAGCTGTATGATACAGAGGGTAATGAATATTATGACGGCGTTTCTTCTATTTGGTTGAATGTCCATGGCCATCAGAAAGAAGAGCTGGATGAAGCAGTTATTGACCAGTTGGACAGGATAGCCCATTCTACTATGTTGGGCTTGAGCAATAAGCCGGCAATTGAGCTGGCTGAAAAGTTAGTAGAGTTAACCCCAGAGGGTTTAAATAAAGTATTCTATTCCGACAGCGGTTCTACTGCTGTAGAGATAGGGCTGAAGATGGCCTTCCAGTATTGGCAGCAAATAGACCATGATTTCGGGGCTAAGGATAAATTTATAACTCTAACCAATGCTTATCACGGTGATACAGTTGGTTCAGTCAGCGTCGGTGGAGTAGATCTCTTCCATGAGATCTATAAACCTCTCTTATTCGATAGTTTAAAAGCTCCATCTCCGTACTGTTACCGCTGTCCCTTTGATGAGGAAAAGGAGAGTTGTAACTTCAGCTGTATAAAAGAATTAGAAAGTATGATGCAGGAGCATCATCATGAAGTAGCAGCTATGGTAATTGAACCGCTGGTTCAGGGAGCCGGGGGAATGATTGTAGCACCTGATGGCTATTTAGCCAAGGTGCGGGAATTATGTTCTGAGTATAATATTCTGCTGTTGGCTGATGAAGTAGCCGCTGGCTTTGGGCGAACAGGTAAGATGTTTGCCTGTGAACATGAAGATGTAAGGCCGGATATTATGACAGTAGCTAAAGGAATTAGCGGAGGTTATCTACCTATTTCAGCTACATTAACTACAGATGAGATCTATGATGCTTTCTATGATGATTATGAAACCCAGAAAACCTTCTTCCACGGCCATTCCTATACCGGAAATCCTCTGGCAGCAGCAGTTTCAGTAGCCAATATAGAATTATTTAAAGAAGAAAAGATTATTGAGAAGATGCCTCCTAAAATAAAAATAGCAGCTGATAAGTTAGCCGAATTTAGAGAGTTAGACCATGTCGGCGATATTCGCCAGAAGGGATTAATGATAGGGATTGAATTAATTGAAGATAAAGAAACTAAAGAACCCTATGACTGGAAAGAGAAAATGGGAGTTAAAGTTGCTATGAAAGCTAGAGAAAAAGGAATGATTATTCGTCCTTTAGGAAATATAGTAGTCTTTATGCCGCCGCTCTGTAGTACAGAACAGCAGTTGCTGGATATGTTAGAGATAATTTATGAATCAATTAAAGAGATTACCTCTTGACAGAGTCCGATTCTTCTGTTACAATATTTAACAACATCATATAAGTTTCAATAGCGTTGAAAGAGGAAAGTAGATCTTAGGCGAAACGACAGCGAGCTAAGGACGGTGAGAGCTTAGCTTGAAGTTTAAGATTGAAGTTCCCTCTGGAGTTGCTGGCTGAAGAATAAGTAGGCTAAGCCGGAAATCCTCCGTTATCTAGGGAAGGGATATAAGAGTAGTTTTACTCCGTATCCTATAAGAGCGGGTTAACTATAGCAGTTGACCAATCAGAATGGTAACACGAAACCAAACTCTTCGTTTCTGAAACAGAGACGGAGAGTTTTTTTGATTTAGCTAGGAAATTATTGTAGTGAAACATGACGTCGTACGAATGATAAGCAGGAGAGGTTTGTTAATTTTTCTTCAAAGCTAAATATAATCAAAAGCTGCGAAAGAGTTAAGTAGATTAAAGGAAAGTTTCTAAGAGAGAAGATGTCCTCGGCTGCAAGCATCTTCAACAGAACTTTGATTGAAATTTCGCTCTGGAGCTGTAGGGCTAAACTTTAGTAAGTTCTACCGGCAGTTAAGCCGTTAATTAAACTGAGTGGATTATGCTACTGGCTGTAGTATAATCTAATTAGGTGGTACCGCGAAATAAGACCTATCTTGTTGCGTCCTAATCGGGCAGCAGGATAGGTCTTTTGTAATTAATAATTAGGGGTGAATAAAATGAAAATGTTAACTGAATTGGATGTGTCGGATCATAAGGAAGTTGTAGAGGTTGGAGATGTAAAGATTGGCGGCGAAGACTTGGCAATTATGGCTGGCCCCTGTGCAGTAGAGAGTAGAGAGCAGCTGCTTACAGCAGCAGACCATGTAGCTAAAGAAGGCGGACAGATCTTGAGAGGCGGTGCTTTCAAACCGCGGACTTCTCCTTATAGCTTCCAGGGATTAGGAGAAGAAGGACTAGAGTATCTGGCTGAAGCTAGAGAGAGAACAGGTCTTAAGATAGTTACTGAATTATTGTACTCAGATGATATTGAATTAGTCAATTCTTATACTGATATTCTACAGATCGGATCTCGAAATATGCAGAATTATGGTCTGTTGAAGAAATTAGGAGAAGTGGATACACCAGTAATGTTGAAGCGAGGTTATGCAGCTACTATTAAAGAGTGGTTAATGGCAGCCGAATATGTTATTTCTCACGGCAATGATAATGTTATTCTCTGTGAGCGGGGGATTAGAACTTTTGAGACTGCAACTCGAAACACTTTGGATCTGAATGGAATTGCCCTGATTAAGGATAAATTAAATATACCGGTGATTATAGATCCCAGCCACGGTACCGGTCAAAGAAATTTAGTCAGTCCGATGGCTAAAGCAGGAATCAGTGCTGGAGCCGACGGTATCATGGTAGAGATGCATCCTAATCCAGAAGAGGCTCTCTGTGATGGGCAGCAGTCGTTAACTCTCGATGATTTTTCCCAATTAGTTGATGAACTGAATCGAGTTGCTCAGGCTGTAGATAAAAGATTAGCTGTTTAACTAATTTTTAAAGGAAGGAACAAGAAAATCTAGAATAATAATATATTGTAAGATAACAGGATAAGCTAAAGCCAATATAGAATAGAGGTGATAGATAATAATGAATGATGAGATTCCTGAAGCTAATTTTGGAGTTATCGGTGGTTCCAGCACTTATGCACTTGATTTTCCTGAGGATTTAGACGGAGATGATATCGAGGTAGTAGGTAAGGGGTTGATTTTTTCTACTCCCTACGGTGATAGTCCAGAGTTTAAATTATTTACTGTAGGAGAGAAGAGGGTCTTGACCTGCAAAATGCACGGCTGGCGCAAGTGGCAGGAAGACTTAAGTAGGGCTGAGGCATCTAAACAGGTATTCTGGGTCTTTATGCAGGCTGGAGTTAAAAGGGTAATGGCTGAAGGTGGAGTAGGAGCCATCAATCATCTACTGGAGCCGAGAGATATAGTAGTACCGACTGATTATATAGACCAGTCCATGCGCAGGGATGTAGACTTAAATCAGGGGTATCTATTAATGATGCGCCAGGCAATCTGTCCTGAGCTTCATCAGGTTCTCTATGAAGGTGCTCAGGATAATCCTATCGGCCGTGCTTTTAGGCGGAGCAATTATGTAGTTACTGATGGACGACATTTTGAGAGTCCTGCCGAGGTTGAGATGTATAAACAGGCCGGCGGGGATGTTATTGGGCAGACGCTCTGTCCAGAAGTATATCTGGCCCGCGAGATCGGCGCCTGTTATGCTGGAGTTTATCTGGTAGTTAATTATGCTGAAGGAGTAGTTAAGGACTGGAGCCATGATGAACTGAAGGAGCTGTTCCATAATGAAGGAGAAGTAATCGGGAATATTTTACTGGAGGCTTTACGTAAAATAGATATTGATCAAGACTGTAATTGTAGTGAACTTAGAAAGCCTACCTTGATTAAAGAAGAAAACTGCGGAGAATAATTCTTGAGAGGAGAATGAGGATGTTAGCAGTTAGTTCCTGTTTATTAGGCTGTGACTGTAAGTATAATGGGGGGGATAATGAAGATAAGCAAGTATTAAAGCTTACAGAAATCAAGCCAGTAATTCCTATCTGTCCAGAAGAGCTTGGGCAGCTGCCTACTCCACGGCCTCCAGCAGAGATTAAGAACGGTGATGGACATGATGTTTTAGATGGTAGAGCACAAGTTGTAGATAAACAGGGTAGAGATGTAACCAATGAATTCATTGAAGGCGCCTATCAGTCTCTACAACAGGTAAGGATGAATGGTATTACTGCAGTAGTTTTAAAATCACGCAGCCCTTCTTGCGGAAAAGGAAGGATTTATACTGGAGATTTTAGTGGTGACCTAAAAGATGGAGATGGAGTAACTACAGCTTTATTTAAAAGGAATGGAATTAAAGTCTATAATGAGGATGAAATAGGTAAATTGCTGTGATGTTGGTCAGTTGGGAGGGATAGACTAGTGAATATAGTACTTTATCAGCCTGAGATTCCACCGAACACAGGCAATATTGCCCGTACCTGTGCTTGTACCGGAGCGTCACTGCACTTGATTAGACCGCTTGGATTTTCTACAGATGAAAAAGCAGTCAGACGGGCCGGGCTAGATTACTGGGATAAGGTGGATGTTAATTATTATGATAGTTTTAGAGAGTTAGAAGAGAAGTATAGTGATCATAACTTCTATTTTGCTACCAAGTTTGCATCTAAATTTTATACAGAAATAGAGTATAAAAGTGATGATTTTTTAGTCTTTGGTCAAGAGACAGCAGGACTTCCTGAGGAGATTACTGAGCGATATAAAGAGAACTGTATTAGAATTCCGATGCTTAAAGAGGTTCGAGCCTTGAATTTAGCCAATTCAGTATCCATTATTCTTTATGAGGCTCTGCGGCAGAATGGATTTGATAATTTAGTTTAATAAGTGGATTTGTAATTCTGGCTTTCTATAGTAGAATATGTTATTATTTACTTGCAGAAGGATTAATAATTATTCTGGAGGTGAAATTAATGCCGATCATTACTTTAGAAGGACCTGAATTAACCAAGGAGCAGAAAAAAGAGTTAGTTAAGTCTTTTACAGAAAGTGCTAGTGAAGTTATTGGGTTTCCAGAGGAGAAGTTTATAGTTATGTTAAAGGAAACAGAAAGTGAGAATGTAGGTGTCGGCGGTGAATTGCTGTCTGAGAAGAAGAAAGATTAGGAGGGATGAAAGTGCAGGAAGTTGAGTATAACCAGTATCTGACTGAGGCTTTAGATGCTATTTCCAAAGGAGCCTTTCTGACTGTCAAAGCCGGTGGAGAGTTAAATACTATGACTATCGGCTGGGCAAATGTAGGTTATATCTGGGGTAAGCCTTTCTTTACTGTTTTAGTAAGACATTCTCGTCATACTTTTGAATTAATAGAAAAAACGGATGAATTTACAGTAAGTATTCCTTTAGAGAGTGATATGAGAGAAGAATTAAACTTCTGCGGTACTAAATCCGGTAGAAATTATGATAAATTTATTGAATGTAGTCTAACAGCTCTTTCCGGTCAGGTAGTTGAGACTCCTGTTATCGGCGGCTGTGATCTGCATTATGAATGTAAGATTAAGTTTACACAGGTAATGGATGAAGATAATCTGGATGCTGATTATCAAGCAGAGTGGTATCCAGAGGATGATTACCATACTCTTTACTTTGGAGAGATTGTAAAATCTTATCTGACGGAGTAGCTAATCTCTTCCTGCCTTGAGCTGATTCAGGGCAGGTTTTTTCATTAAGACTATTGCTCAAGCTTACCTTAGTTTACTTTATCAGCAAGGAGAAGTGGAGTTGGAGATAAGTGATAATTTATTATATTGGTATAGATGTTGACATATTATTTAATTATTGAAATTTCCAATAACAGATATTATACTAGTAATAATATAGAATTGAGGAGGAATTAGTTATGGAGAAAGTGCTCTTATCAGGTAATGAAGCTGTTGCTCGGGGAGCTTATGAAGCAGGAGTAAAAGTAGCTACAGCTTATCCCGGCACTCCCAGTACAGAGATACTCGAGAATATAGTCCAGTATAAAGATGATATCCACTGTCAGTGGTCGCCAAATGAGAAGGTTTCGATGGAAGTAGCTATTGGCGCAGCTTTTGGAGGGGTTAGATCTTTAGTAGCAATGAAGCATGTCGGATTGAATGTGGCTGCTGATCCGTTTATGACTCTTTCCTATACCGGAATTAGAGGAGGATTAGTAGTAGTTTCAGCTGATGATCCCAGCATGCATAGCTCTCAGAATGAACAGGATAACCGTCATTATGCTCGGTTTGCTAAAGTACCTATGTTAGAACCGGCTGATAGTCAGGAGGCTAAAGACTTTGTTGGCTATGCTTTAGATATCAGTGAAGAGTTCGATACTCCGGTAATTTTACGAACTACCACTCGAATTTCACATGCTAAAACAGTAGTTGAACCAGGTGGGAGAGAGGAATACTCAGTTCCTGAGGAGTTTGAAAAAGATCCTGATAAATTTGTGATGGTACCGGCTAATGCATACAAGCGCCATCCTAAAATAGAGGAAAGGCTGAATAGAGTTGGTGACTATGCTGAAACTTCACCATTAAATAGAGTTGAAGGGCAGAATCAAGAGCTTGGTATTATTACCAGTGGAGTAACCTATAATCATGCTAAAGAAGTATTTCCTGAGGCTTCATTCTTGAAGTTAGGAATTACTTATCCGTTGCCGGAAAAGAAGATAAAAAAGTTTGCTAAGCAGGTTGATAAACTTTATGTAATCGAAGAGCTGGATCCATTCTTAGAAAATCAGATTAAGGCCATGGGGATTGAAGTAACTGGTAAGGATAAACTGCCGCTTACTTATGAATTGAATACTAAAGTAATTAGAGAGTCGTTTATTGAAGAAAAAGTAGAGGATACTATAGTAGAAGAAAGCAAAGAACTGCCTCCTAGACCTCCTGCACTCTGTCCTGGCTGCCCCCACCGCGGTGTCTTCTATAGCTTAAATAAGTTAGGGGTAACAGTTACTGGTGATATCGGCTGTTATGCCCTGGGAGTAGTACCGCCGCTGTCGGCTATGGATACATTAGTCTGTATGGGGGCCAGTATTGGTAATGCCTTTGGTCTGGAGTTAGCTTTAGGCGATAAGATTAAAGGAGACGTAGTAGGGGTTATCGGTGATTCAACCTATATGCATTCTGGAATTACAGGCTTAATCGATATTATGTATAATAAGGGTGCTTCTACTATTGTAATTTTGGATAATCGGATTACTGCTATGACAGGCCATCAAGAGAATCCTGTTACTGGTAAGACCTTAATGGGCGAAGATACAGTCGAAGTTGATTTAGTTGAGCTGAATAAAGCTTTAGGAGTTGAAAATGTAAGAACAGTTGACCCTTATGACCTTGGAGAGACCAAAAAAGTTATTACTGAGGAATTAGAGAAGGATGAAATTTCTGTAGTTGTAGCCCAAAGGTCCTGTGTTCTATTGGACAGTGTTGAACGCAAGGCTCCGTATACTGTAGATTCCGATAAATGTCAGGACTGTGGACAGTGTCTTGATATTGGCTGTCCGGCTTTAGTTAAAGAAGAGGGTGAGGCTAAGATTAATGATTATTTATGTACCGGCTGTGGTGTTTGTACAGAAATCTGTGTCTTTGATGCTATCGTAAGGGATGGTGGTAGTGATGAGTAAGACTACTAATATTATGTTAACCGGTGTCGGCGGTCAGGGAGTACTGTTGGCTAGTGAGATTATTTCTCAGGCAGCTTTAGAAGAAGGTTTTGATGTCAAAAAGTCAGAAGTTCACGGCATGGCCCAGCGAGGCGGCAGTGTAGTCAGTAATGTAACCTATGGGGAAAAGGTTTATTCACCGTTGATTGCCAAGGGAGAGGCCGATCTTTTACTGGCTTTTGAACCGCTTGAAGCTTTAAGATGGGCTAATTACTTGAAATCAGACGGCAAGATTATAACCAATACACAGCGAATAGATCCGTTGCCGGTAGCTATCGGTGAAGCAGAGTATCCAGCTAATATTATGGATAGGTTAGAGGAGACAGGCTATGAAATAATAAGCATTGATGCTTTGGATATTGCTACAGATTTAGGAAATCAAAAAGTAGTTAATACTGTTCTAATTGGACAGTTCACTAATTTTTCAGAGATATCGCAGGAAGTATTTAAGAAAGTAGTTAAAGAAAGCGTTCCACCTAAAACAGTAGATCTTAATTTAAAGGCTTTTAATGCTGGAAATGAATATTAATCTTTGTGCTGGATAATTAACTATTAATTAGGTGCTGCCAGTTATGGTGGTACCTTTTATTTTTAAATA
This sequence comes from Acetohalobium arabaticum DSM 5501, assembly GCF_000144695.1. Classification (GTDB taxonomy): domain Bacteria; phylum Bacillota; class Halanaerobiia; order Halobacteroidales; family Acetohalobiaceae; genus Acetohalobium; species Acetohalobium arabaticum. The sequence goes on along the minus strand of NC_014378.1, from coordinate 1,991,742 downwards.
AAAAAAGGACTTCCGTTAACGGAAGTCCTTTTTATCTATATTAGGCTGATATAGATCTAATTACAGCTTAACTACGTCTTCAGCTTGTAGGCCTTTGTCACCTTCAACTATGTTAAATTCCACTTCTTCGCCTTCTTCTAAGTCTTTGAAACCATCTTCCTGAATAGCAGAGAAGTGAACGAATACATCGTCTTCCTCTGGTCGTTCAATAAATCCATAACCCTTATTAGAATCAAACCATTTTACTGTTCCTGTTTCCATTATAAATTATTCCTCCTATTTTTGTTCATCTATGTTATACTACATAGATTTAGTTAATTACAGCTTGACTACGTTTTCAGCTTGTAGTCCTTTGTCGCCTTCAACTACTTCAAATTCTACTTCTTCGCCTTCTTCTAAGTCTTTGAAACCATCGTCCTGGATAGCAGAGAAGTGAACGAATACATCGTCTTCCTCTGGTCGTTCAATAAATCCATAACCTTTGTTAGAATCAAACCATTTTACTGTTCCTGTTGCCATAAAGCTAATTCCTCCTATTTCTCTTATAATTTTAGTACAACTATAACTTTAACATATTATGATCAGTTTGTCAAAAATATGAGCAATTTTTTTATTAAGAAGCTGATTGGAAAATAACAGTAATGCCTATATAGAATACCCATTCTTTATAAGTTATGATATAATAAAATTAAAGTTTATATACATGGGGGAGTTTTTAGATGAGAATTTTAAAATGTAAAGGTTTGATTATTCTGCTAGGAATTTTATTAATTGTACTGGTCACCACTTCCTGTCGAGCACCTTCTATTGGACTACAAGATTCAGTAGAACCTCAGTCATTAAAAAGGCCAGTCCAAACTAAAGAAAAGGGAAAAGAATTATTAACTGAGGAAGAATTACAGTCTACAGGGAAAGATAGAAAGATAATTAAAGAGGCTAATCTTAATCTGGAACGGAATGATTTGGCAGAAGCTTATGAAGAAGTTCAAGAATTAGTTAAGAAGTATAATGGATATATTATAGATTCCCATCAGTGGCAGAATAATAATCAGAAGAAGTATTACCGCTATACTTTACGTATTCCTCAGCAGAATTTTGATTCAGCAATTGCTGGGCTTAAAGATTTAGGTAAGCTTAAGGATGAACGGTTTACCGGACGGGATGTAACTAGAGAATATATTGATCTCAAGGCTCGGTTGAGTAACTTTAAAGCCCAGGAAGAAAGATATTTAGAATTGTTAGACCAAGCAAAAGATGTGGAAGATATACTTAAAATAGAAAAGGAATTAAACCGAGTTAGAACCGAGATTGAGCAGCTCGAGGGCCAGTTAAAGTATTATGATAATCGGGTTGATTTAGCAACGATTAATGTTCAAATTGTGCAGCCGTCACCAATAATAGGAAGTAACTGGCAGATTATTAATAGTTTTAAAGATGCAGTAAGAGGTTTTGTAAAGAGCATTAACTTAATTATTATCTTGATAGGGGCTCTGTTACCGTGGCTTTTATTTTTATTTTTAATATTAATGGTAGGTTATTTTATTTTTAAAGTTAAAAGAAAATAATTATATTTAACTCTGGTTTTCATTTTGAAAATCAGGGGTTTCTTATTGCTTAAGAAACTTGATAGTATGAAGGTTGATATTAAGAAAGAGTTTAAGTGAAGATAATAATTAATTTAGAATTAAATTGATGTATTGTTGCAGTTTAGAGTTGATATCTTGCAAACGCTCCAGAAATCAGTCCTAGTCACTCAGTAGTAAATAAATCTTAGTGTTATGATTTAAAGATTCCGCTTTATATGTTAACTATTTTCTCTTGTGGGACTGCTTTAAAGTCGCTTTTTGCAAGATATTAACTAAATTGTGCAAAATTATCTGAGAGGGCGTGTTTAAAACCAGATTAATGAAATTTCTGTGCTATAAATAGTCAATATGTATCCGCTGCTTGTCGTTCGCTCAACGTCCTGTTTCGCTCACTGTCAAAAAACAGTTTTCCGCATAGCCAGCATAAAGACCAATACTGGCTATGGGAGAAACTCATGAAGCAAAAAAACAGTATTATTTCTCTAATTTACAAGGCTAGGAGCAAGGATTAATAATCCTGCGGACCCTCCATGGCTCCAAACTGTTTTTGATAATGAGTGAGACAGGACGTCGAACGAATGGCAAGCGTAAGAGATTTGTTGACTATAATCTGCAATTAAAAATCATCTTAAGTTGATGTATCTCTTTTATTTTTTTATCATACAGCATCTTAAAAGCATATAGTGAAGAATAAAGGAGGGAGTTATGATGATAAAGTTAAAAGAGGAAGTGGACTTTAAGAATTCTGATAGAATAGCAAAAGCAATTATTAAAGGAGGACCATTGGCTCCAGGTCTCAAAGGAGTTGTTTATTTTAAAGCTGTACCAGGGGGAACTAGAGTTATAGTAGAAGTTAAGGGTTTACCGCCTTTTCAAGCAGCTCAGAATGACCAGCCGCCTATAGGTCCGCATGGTTTTCATATTCATGAGTTTGGTACCTGTAAAGTAGGTGATCCTGATGATCCCTTTCAGGCAGCAGGAGACCATTATAATCCAACTAATCAGCCCCATGGAAACCATGCTGGTGATCTGCCGGTGCTTTTTTCAAATAATGGTTTTGCTCGAATGTCATTTTTTACTAATAAATTTGAAGTGGAAGATGTGATAGGCAGATCAGTAATTATTCATCAGAATCCTGATGATTACCGCAGTCAACCAGCAGGAGCTGCTGGAAAGAGGCTAGCCTGTGGAGTAATTGAGTGGAGTTGATATTTGATTCTCTTGATTAATTTTCATTAATATGCTAAAATCAATAAACTAGCGGCGGAAGATATTTTATATTTTTCAGGGCTATTAATGATCATCAAGTAGTAAGAAGTGTATCATAGGGGGAGTTAATAGTAATGCCAAAAGTGCTGGAGATGACTTTAGGTGAATTGTTGGACAGGCAAGCAATTAAGTATTCTGAGAATGATGCTGTAGTTTATACTGAGAAGGAAATTAGGTATAGTTATCGAGAATTTAGAGATGTCTGTAATCAGGCAGCTAAGGGATTTATGGAGTTAGGAATTGATGTTGGTGATCATGTAGCAATTTGGGCCCATAATCAGCCAGAGTGGTTAATAACACAGTTTGCTACTGGTAAGATGGGTGGGGTTTTAGTTACAGTTAATACTAATTATCGGGCTATGGAGTTAGAATACTTATTAAAACAGTCAGATGCCGAAACCTTAATTCTGTCGGAGGGGATGAGAGCCGATTATCCTGAAATATTATATGAAATCTGTCCTGAGTTAAAGAGCAGTGAACCTGGTGAGCTGAAATCAGAGAATCTCCCTCATCTTAAGAATGTAATTTATATTGGGGATGGAGATGTACCTGCTGGAATGTATCATTGGAATGATATTATGGAATTAGGTAAACAAGCATCCAATGTTAAATTAAGAAAGCGACAGAATAGTTTAAATCCTGATGATGTAATTAATATGCAGTATACTTCTGGAACTACCGGCTTTCCTAAAGGAGTAATGTTAACTCATACTAATATTATAGCCGATGCAAATTATATAGCTGACTGTATGGAATTTACTAATGAAGATAGATTATGTATTCCGGTACCATTCTTCCACTGTTTCGGTTGTGTATTAGGGACTTTAGTTTGTGTAACTAAAGGAGCAACGATGGTGCCGATAGTTAAGTTTAAACCGGAGCCTGTATTAGAAACTATTGAAGCTGAGGAATGCACAGCGGTTCATGGTGTACCGACTATGTTTATCTCGGAACTGGAATATCCGGACTTTGATCAATATGATTTAAGTTCATTACGGACAGGAATTATGGCTGGTTCGCCCTGTCCTATGAAAGTAATGAAGCAGGTTATTAATAAGATGGGAGCTGAAGAGATTACTATTGCTTATGGACAGACAGAAGCATCACCAGTAATTACACAGACAAGAACTGATAATTCCTTGGAACGGAGAGTATCTACTGTTGGTAGAGCTTTGCCTAATGTGGAAGTTAAGATTGTAAATCCTGATACCGGTAAAGAAGTACCGCCTGGAGTACAGGGAGAATTATGTACGCGTGGCTTCCATGTGATGGAAGGTTATTATAAGATGCCGGAGGAGACAGAAGAGACTATTGATGGTGATGGTTGGCTGCATACTGGTGACTTAGCTATTATGGATAAGGACGGCTACTGTAAAATTACAGGACGGCTTAAAAATATGATTATTCGCGGTGGAGAGAATGTATATCCTCGGGAAGTTGAAGAACATTTCTATGATCATCCTAAGATTAAAGATGTAGAGGTTGTAGGTATTCCTGATGAAAAGTATGGAGAAGAAGTCATGGCTTATATTCAGCTCAAAGATGGAGAAGAAGCTACTGCAGAAGAAATTTTTAATTACTTTAAAGATCGGATTTCCTGGCATAAACTGCCTAAGAAGATTGAGGTTGTCAATAATTATCCAATGACAGCAAGTGGCAAGGTCCAGAAATATAAATTGCGTGAAAGAGCAATTGAAAATTATAATCTCCATGATGTTGAAGAGTTTGAAACAGCTTAAAAGATTTTGATAGTGATAAATGGTGGAGGGGAGAGGATTCGAACCTCTGAAGGCATCGCCGGCAGATTTACAGTCTGCTCCCTTTGACCGGACTCGGGAACCCCTCCATAATATGGAGTTGAAATGGTCGGAGCAGCAGGATTTGAACCTGCGACCCCCTGGTCCCAAACCAGGTGCGCTAGCCAAGCTGCGCCATGCTCCGATAAATTAAAATTTCTTTTCAAAATGACGACAATATAAATTATAAAGGATTTTTTGCTTTTCGTCAAGGGTAAAAATTAAAAAAATCAAAAAGACCTTGCTGAAATTTCAGCAAGGTCTTTTTGTTCTATACTGATTCTACTTTTTCAACTTCAGGAATTTCTTCCTTGAGTACTCGTTCGATACCGTTTTTAAGAGTCATTTGCGACATGGGGCAGCCGCCACAGGCTCCTGTTAACTTTACCTTAACAACTCCCTCTTCAACGTCAATTAATTCAACACCACCGCCATCTGCTTCTAATGATGGCCTGATTTTATCTAAAGCAGCTTCTACTTCTTCTTTCATTTAGATAAGTCACCTCCTCTATATTAGAACATAACTTAGAAATTTATTTTTAGTATATAATAAATACCTTTAACAAGGGGTCGAACCCACTGATAGTGAGTTAACATTACTGTTTTTTATAATCTTGTTAATAATATTATATCATACTGACTTTAATATTTGAAGATATTTAAACTTCAAATATTATCTAAATTCATCGCCACCCAAATAAAATATTTGGATGGAGTTTTCTTTGGATGTTTTAGATAAATCCTTTGAATTAATGAAATTATTTCACATTATATATTATATTTTGGTTTGATTTTGACACTTTAAATATTAGTTGATATAATTAACATAAATAATTGTTACTATTAATTGTAAAGGATGTGTAGAAAATGGGAACTCAGCCTAAAAGAAGAATGACTAAACAGAGAAAGAAGATATTAGAGGTTCTGCGTAATACTGATTCTCATCCAACTGCTGACTGGATTTATGATCAAGTCAAGCAGGAGATGCCCAATATTAGTCTGGGGACTGTTTATCGTAATCTCAATGTTCTAAAAGAGATGGAAAAAATTATGGAGTTGAATTACGGTAGTTCTCACAGCCATTTTGATGGTAATGCAGAAAATCACTATCACTTTACTTGTTTAGAATGCGGTAAAATCTGTGATGTGAGTGAGCCGGTCCATTCTGATTTAGATCAAAAGGTAGAAGAAGAGATGGGATGCAGTATAAGTCATCATCGTTTAGAATTCTTTGGCACTTGTGCTGAATGTAAAGAAGAAGAATAGGTATTAACCAGGGTTGATAGATATCGCCCTGGTATTTTTTATTGCTTAGTATATTTTCCTTCTAACCGGAGATACTAATCACTGTAAAGTTAGGAGGTGCAGATGATGCAGGCTACAGAGGAGATCAAAGAGTTATCTGAAGATGAGAAGTTTGAGAAATTGGATGAGATTATTGAACAGAATCGAGGCCAGGAAGGAATTTTAATCAATGTTTTACATCAGGCACAGCAGATATTTGGCCATCTATCGCGTAAAATTCAGGTTCATATTGCTGAAGGGCTGGATATTCCTTTTAGCAAAGTATATGCGGTAATAAGTTTTTATTCGCTTTTTTCTACAGAGATGAGAGGTAAGTATACTATAGAAGTCTGTACCGGTACTGCCTGTTATGTAAAGGGAGCTGAAGATATTTTAGAACAGTTTAAGACTGAGTTAGAAATAGAGCCTGGAGAAACAACAGAGGACGGCTTATTTACTTTAGAGACTACTAGATGTATAGGTGCCTGTGGTATGGCTCCAGTTATTAAGGTTGGAGATGATACTCACGGTAGATTAAAAGAAGATCAAGTATCAGATTTATTGGACAAATATGAATAGGTAAAGGAGGGAAAGGATGTCGATAGAGGCTGAGGTATTAGTCTGCAGTGGAACAAGCTGTTTTTCATCTGGCGGGCCTGAAATTTATAATAATTTGTTGGAAAATCTGGAAGAGAAAGGGCTTACAGGAGAAGTGAAATTGGTTCAGACCGGCTGTTTCGGCTTCTGTGAAAAAGGTCCTATAGTAGTAATCTATCAGGAAGATAATCCGGGAGGGATCTTTTATTGTCAGGTAGAGCCAGAAGATGCCCAGCGGATTGTAGAAGAACATTTAATTAAAGATGAGATTATAGAAGAGTTACTGTATGAAGAACCAGAAACCGGCCGTAAAGTTGCCCAGTATGAGGATATGGGTTTTTATAAATACCAACAGCGGATTGCATTGAGAAACTGCGGCTTAATTGAACCTCATAATATTAGGGAGTATATAGCCCGGGATGGTTATCAGGCTCTAGGAAAAGCACTAACAGAGATGACTCCTGAAGAGATAATTGACGAAGTAAAGACTTCAAAATTACGCGGTAGAGGAGGCGGTGGTTTTCCTACAGGAGTTAAGTGGGAACTAACTAAATCAGCAGAAGGCTCACCGAAGTTTATTATCTGTAATGCTGACGAAGGCGATCCTGGTGCATTTATGGACCGCAGCATTGTAGAGGGAGACCCTCATAGCGTAATTGAAGGACTGGCCATTGGAGCCTATGTTATTGGAGCTAATCAAGGTTATGTCTATGTTAGAGCTGAATATCCGCTGGCAGTGGATAGATTAGAGAAGGCTATTGAATCTGCTAGAGAGCTAGGAGTGTTAGGGGAAGATATATTTGGCAGCGGATTTGATTTTAATGTAGAGATAAGGGTTGGAGCTGGTGCTTTTGTCTGTGGGGAAGAAACAGCTTTAATTCATTCAGTTCAAGGAGATAGAGGAGATCCACATGGTAAGCCACCTTATCCAGCTAATGATGGTCTATGGGACCAGCCGACTGTAATTAATAATGTAGAGACTTTAGCCAATATTCCTCAGATTATTTTGAATGGAGGCGATTGGTTTAGCCATATAGGTACCGAAGAAAGCACGGGGACAAAGGTCTTTGCTTTAGCTGGAGATATCCATAATACCGGATTGATTGAAGTGCCTATGGGGACAACACTTAGAGAGGTAATCTTTAATCTGGGTGGTGGAATTCCTGATGATAAAGAATTCAAAGCAGCTCAGACAGGAGGACCTTCTGGCGGATGTCTGCCGAGGGAAAAGTTAGATATTTCAATGGATTATGATTCTCTGCTGGAAGTCGGTTCTATGATGGGTTCAGGTGGCTTGATTGTGATGGATGAAGATACCTGTATGGTAGATGTAGCTCGCTTCTATCTGGACTTTACCCAGGATGAAGCCTGTGGTAAATGCACCCCAGGAAGAGTAGGAACTAAACGCTTATTGGAGATGTTGAATAGAATTGTCAGCGGTGAAGCAGAGGAAAATATTCTTGATAAATTAGAAGCACTCTGTCATGAGATAAAAAAGACAGCTCTCTGTGGTCTAGGCCAGTCAGCCCCTAATCCAATTTTAAGTACTCTGGAGTACTTTCGAGATGAGTATGAAGCCCATGTATTTGATAAATATTGTCCAGCCGGTGTCTGTAAAGATTTAGCAAGTTATAAAATAGATGAAGAAGCTTGTGAGGCTTGTGGGGTCTGTAAGGAAGAATGTCCCGTTTCAGCGATTACAGGTAGTAAAGAAGAAGGATATGAAATCGATCCTGAGATCTGTGAAAGTTGTGGTATTTGTGAAGAAGAGTGTCCCTTTGAAGTAATTACCAGAGGTTAAGTTTGAGAGGAGGTTAATTAGTGGTCAGTGTAACAGTAGATGGTCAAGAGGTAGAAGTAGAAGAAGGAGCAACAGTATTGGATGCAGCGGAAAAGCTTGATATTGATATTCCGACTCTCTGTTATCTTGAGGATTTGAATGAACCTGGCTCCTGTCGAGTCTGTTTAGTTGAAATAGAGGGGGAAGAGAATTATCAACCATCTTGTGTTTATAATGTAACTGATGGATTAGAGGTGAGGACTAATACTCCAGGAGTTATAGAAGCTAGAAAGAAAATGATCGAATTGTTATTATCTGATCATCCTTTTGATTGTTTGACCTGTGCTGCCAATCAAAACTGCGAACTGCAGTCAATAGCCAAACAGCATGGTATTAGAGATATAGATTTTGATGGTGAGCGGAATGAGTTTCCCGTTGATGATTTATCTCCCGCATTGGTTAGAGAACCGAGCAAATGTATCCGCTGCCGGCGCTGTATCAGTGTCTGTAGCGAGATTCAGGAAGTACATATCTATGATATAAATGAACGCGGGTTTGATTCTGTTGCTGCCCCTGCTTTTAATGAAAGTCTGATGGATACCCCTTGTATTACCTGTGGTCAATGTATTATGGTCTGTCCCACGGGAGCTTTGCACGGACAGGATGATAAACAGAAAGTCTGGGATGCTCTAGCTGATGATACGAAGCATGTAGTTATTCAGACTGCTCCGGCAATTAGAGTTACTATCGGTGAGATGTTTGGTATGGAAGTAGGGAGTTTAGTTACTGGTAAGCTAGTATCCGCCCTAAAAAGGGTAGGCTTTGATAGAGTTTTTGATGATTGCTTTGGAGCCGATGTTGTTGTGATGGAAGAGGGCCGTGAGTTAATGGAACGTTTAGAGAGTGGCAAAGATTTACCCCAATTTACTTCCTGTTGTCCCGGCTGGGTTAAGTTCTGTGAATCTTTCTATCCATCGCTGTTGGACAATCTTTCTAGCTGTAAATCACCACAGCAGGTATTTGGAGCATTGGCTAAGACCTATTATGCTGAGAAAGCAGGTATTGACCCTGATAATATATTTTCTGTTTCTACTATGCCTTGTGTAGCTAAAAAATACGAAGCACAGCGGCCGGAGATGGATGACAGCGGTAGGCAGGATGTTGATGCTGTTTTGACTACCCGTGAACTAGGGGAGATGATTAAACAGATAGGTATAGATATTGAGAATCTACCAGAACAAGAGTATGATGAACCTATGGGTTATGCTACTGGTGCTGGAGTTATCTTTGGTTCTACTGGTGGAGTAATGGAAGCAACACTCCGCACTGTTTATGAAAAATTAACAGGCGAAAGATTAGAGGATTTTGAATTACAGAAAGTAAGAAGTCAAGACTTTAATGAAGCTGAAGTAAAATTGGATGAAGACCGGAGTATAAACGTAGCAGTAGCTAGAGGAACAGGAAATGCACGCAAATTGATTCACCGTGTACTATCTGGTGAAGCTGATTATGACTTTGTAGAAGTAATGGCCTGTCCAGCCGGTGGATGTGTTGGCGGTGGAGGACAGCCGATTTATTCTGGACGTGATCGATGGGCAAGAATGGTTGAAGATAGAGTAGCAAGAGCAGATGGACTGCTTAAATCAGATGGAAGAAAAGATATTAAAGTCGCTCATGAGAATCCATTTGTTAAAGAATTATATGATAGCTTTCTTGAGAAGCCGCATGGAGAAAAATCACAGAAGTTGTTACATACTTCTTATACGGATAGACAGCTGTATACTCACGAAGAGCGTTATAGTGAACAGAAGGGTAAAGAGATGAAGGAAGCAGATAAAAATAATTAAGAGTAAAAATCCCTTCCTGCGCAGGAAGGGATTTACTATAAAATTTATTAATAAAATAGATTTAAGCAGAAATATTCTTTTCTCCTAAAGGAAGTACAGTTTCATCTGAGACGTCGTTAATTATTTCTGCGGCAGAAGTATACCAGGCTATAAGAGCACAGATAATTCCCATATATCCGCCTAGTATTCCGAATTTAGGTGCTACTAGATCTCCGAGAGCTAAAAGGAAAAAAGTGATCCATAATGTCAAGAAGATAAGCCAGAGTGCTCTATTTAATTTAAAAGTACCTAACCACATGTAAAAAGTAAAAATCCCCCAAGCAATGAGTACTAATCCTACGGAGGTGGCAGCATTGGCGCCTAGGTCGATCCAGCCTAGTGTAATAGAATATTCGAATAAAGCGAAGAACATCCACCAGGCACCGTAAGAAGTAAAAGCAGTTGCTCCAAAGGTATTACCTGTTTTAAATTCCCACATTCCAGCCATGAATTGAGCTAAGCCACCATAAAATAATGCCAGTGGAAATACTATTGCTTCTCCTGTTGACAGGATTTCGGCATTATAAAAACTAAGAACAAAAGTTGTTAAGGCAAAGCCAGCTAAACCCAATGGTGCTGGATTAGCTATCTTATTGTTAGCCATATACTAATTCTCCTTTGTAATTTTTTAATGATAAAATAATTTTAATTGTCATTATGTATTATTATTTGTCAAATTTAGTACAAAATCTCTCCTTTCTCTTGATATTATTATAGAGATTATATATAAATTCGTTTTAAATGTCAAAGGTTTTTTAAATTTTTCTAATAAAAAATCTATCTTGCAGGAATAATTTTTTCAATTAAGAATTAATAGGTGAAAGTTCTGTTTAAAATATTAGTAGGAGGGGTAGAATGGTTTATGGTCTAACAATAAGCACCAATTCAAAGACTGAAATGATAGATATAACCAATAAAGTTCAGAGTCTAATTTCAGATTTAAGTTTAAGCTCCGGAATCTGTACTCTATTTGTACCTCATACTACTGCTGCAGTTACTATTAATGAGAATGCTGATCCAACAGTGCAGCAGGATATTTTAAAAGAATTAAATAAAGTAATTCCTTTTGAAGATGATTATCAGCATTTAGAAGGGAATTCAGCTGCCCATATTAAATCAACATTAGTTGGCTGTAGCCAGCAGATAATTATTGAGCAGGGAGAATTGGCTTTAGGAACTTGGCAGGGGATTTATTTTTGTGAATTTGATGGTCCTCGGTCTAGAAAATTAAAGATAAAATTGGTTGGAAAAGAGTAATTAGAGGAGGAGAGAAATGTTAGTAGATTATCATGTTCATCCTATTGCTCACGATGATGGAGACCATTCAAAAGACAACTTAAGAAAGTTTGTGAAGCAGGCTAAAAAGAAGGGGATTAAGGAAGTAGGAATTGCTGACCATAACCGTTATCATAATATGTTTCAACTAGACAATATCCAGGTTGTCAACCAAGAGTTCAATGATGTTGAGCTTAAGTTTGGGATTGAAATGGATTATACTCCTGGAAAGGAAGAAGAAATTGCTGATTTTTTAACTCAATTTAATTTTGATTTTGTAATCGGCTCTATACATTATCTTGGTGATTGGATGTTTGACCATCCTGACTATATTGATGAATATAATAATCGTGATATTGATGAAGTCTATGAAAGATACTTTAATTATCTATCTCAGGCTGCCAGATCAGGTCTGTTTGATATTATAGGCCATCTTGATTTAATTAAAGTCTTTGATTTTCATCCGCAGAGTGATATATTAGAGTATGTGGGGCCAGCTTTGCAAGCAATAGCTAAAGAAAAACTCTGTATTGAACTTAATACAAATGGGCTTAATAAGCCTGTAGAAGAGATCTATCCTAGCCGTAAAATATTAGAAGAAGCATATAAGTTAGAGATTCCTGTAACTTTAAGTTCAGATGCTCATATTTCTAAGCGGGTAGGGGAGAATTTAGATTCAGCACAAGACCTTCTAAAGGATATAGGATATGAGAAAATAGCTACTTTTAAGGACCGACAGCGTAAATTAGTAAGTATTTAAAGTTTAAGGCTAAATAGAGGAGACTTATAATTATGGAATTAATTACTAGAGATGATATTAGAAATATAGCCATTATTGCTCATGTTGATCATGGAAAGACAACTTTAGTTGATAGTATGTTAAAACAGAGCGGAGTTTTTCATGAGCAGAAGCAGGTAGAAAACCGAGTGATGGATACTAATGATTTAGAGCGGGAGCGCGGGATTACTATCTTATCTAAGAATACTGCTATTGATTATCAGGGAACTAAGATCAATATTGTCGATACTCCCGGCCATGCTGATTTTGGAGGAGAAGTAGAACGAATTTTAAAGATGGTAGACGGCGTATTATTGATTGTAGATGGTTTTGAAGGACCGATGCCGCAGACAAAGTTTGTTTTACGAAAAGCATTGGCCTTGGATCTAAAACCGGTAGTAGTAATTAATAAGATAGATCGCAGTAATGCCCGACCTTATGAAGTAGAAGATGAAGTTTTGGAACTATTTATTGAATTGGAAGCTTCTGCTGAACAGTTGGAGTTTCCAGTAGTTTATGCTTCAGGGTTGGAGGGATTCGCCAGAGAAGAAATAGGAGAAGAGAATAATGATTTAGAACCTTTATTCCAGGAAATAATTACTAAAATTCCGCCTCCAGCTGTAGATTTAACTGCTCCGCTGCAGATGGTCGTGACTACAATAGAGTATAATGATTATGTAGGAAGGTTGGCAGTAGGTAAGATCAAACGAGGAAGAGTATCCAATGGAGCTGTAGTTTCAATCTGTAGATCAGATGGCAGTATTATTACTGATCAGATAAGTAGTCTCTATAAATATTCAGGCCTTGGGCGCAAAGAAGTAGAAGAGGCCAAGGCTGGTGATATAGTAGCAATTGCTGGTTTAGAAGAGATAAATATTGGGGAGACGATTGCAGATAAAGATGCTCCTGAACCGCTACCGTTTATTGAGATTGAAAAACCGACAGTGACGATGACTTTTACTACTAATGACAGTCCTTTTGCTGGACAGGAAGGTGAATTTTTAACTTCACGACATCTACAGGCTAGATTTGATAAAGAACTGGAGAGTAATGTAGCTTTGGATATTGCCGAGACTGAAAGCCCGGATACCTGGCGGGTTTCAGGGCGGGGACTGCTGCATTTATCAGTCTTAATTGAGACTATGCGGCGGGAAGGTTATGAATTTCAGGTTTCTAAACCGGATGTAATCACTAAAAAAGAGAATGGGCAGAAGTTAGAGCCGATAAAAGAATTAGTAATCGATATTCCGGAAGAATTTATGGGAACAATTATGGAAGAGATAGGCCAGCGTAAGGGCCAGATGCAGAATATGACTCAGCTTAATGCTGATAGAGTTAGACTGGAGTTTGGGATCCCGGCTCGAGGTTTGATCGGCTTTAGATCTGACTTTTTGACTATAACTAAAGGAGAAGGGATTATTAACCATACCTTTTCCCATTATGCTCCTTATCGGGGTGAACTGCCGGAAAGACAGCATGGTTCTTTAATAGCGACGGAAGAAGGTGAAGTAACAAGATTCGGTATCTTTAATGCACAGGAGCGAGGAACTATCTTTGTCAAGCCTGGAACTAGAGTCTATCGCGGTATGATTATCGGAGCTAATGCCCGGCAGAATGATCTAGATATTAATATCTGTAAGCAGAAGAAATTGGATAACATGCGTTCTGGTTCTGCTGATGAGGCAATCGACTTAATTCCTTCTACTGATCTAAGTCTGGAAGAAGCCTTAAATTATATTGATGATGATGAGTATGTTGAAGTAACACCGCATAATATTAGATTGAGAAAGAAAATTTTAAATGCTAAGCAGCGTAGAAAGTCTAATAAGAATTGATTAACTTTATTTGAGTTTTGAGCAGGAAAAGCATTTGTTAATGAGGAAATTTAATTCTAGGTAGTGAAAGTAAGCTTTAATGGCAATTAATTCGAGAGGGGGAAACCAATGTATCTAACATCCAAGGTGCAGAAAATTGAGGAATCACCTACTTTAGCAATTAGTTCAAAAGCAACTCAAATGAAAAATCAGGGGCTTGATATTGTTGGTTTAGGAGCGGGAGAACCTGATTTTGAGACACCAGACCATATAAAAGAAGCAGCAATTGAGGCAATTGAAGCTGGATTTACTAATTATACTACGACTTCCGGAATTCTAGAATTAAAAGAGGCTATCTGTGATAAACTGAAACGAGAAAATGGGTTAGAATATAGCCCTGAAGAGATTATTGTTTCTTCTGGAGCCAAGCATTCACTATATAATACCCTTCAGGCTATCTGTGGAGGCGGCGATGAAATTATCGTACCTACTCCTTACTGGGTAAGCTATCCCCAGCAGATTAAGTTAGCAGGGGGAGAAGCGGCAATTGTTGAGACAGAAGAAGAGAATGGCTTTAAACTTAAGCCTGAAGATTTAAGGGCTGGAATTACTGATAAAACCCGGGGGGTTATTCTGAATTCTCCTTCCAATCCTACTGGAGCAGTCTATACTGAGGATGAATTAACAGAGATTGCTGAAATAGCCGTGGAGAATGGAATTTATATTATTGCTGATGAGATTTATGAAAAAATATATTATGACGAGAAGCCGGTAAGTATAGCCAGTCTGGGTAAAGAAGTTAGGGATTTAACAATCTTAATCAATGGTGTTTCTAAGGCTTATTCCATGACCGGCTGGAGAATCGGCTATGCAGCTGCTGATAGCAGGATAGTGTCTGCTATGTCGAAACTGCAGAGTCATAGTACTTCTAATCCAAACTCTATTGCTCAGAAGGCCAGTATAGCTGCATTAGAGGGCAGTCAGGATCCTGTAGATAAGATGGTAGCAGCCTTTGAGGAGCGGAGGAATTATATTGTAAATAGAATTAATCGAATCAATGGTTTGTCAGCCCAGAATCCTAAAGGAGCTTTTTATTTATTTGTTAATGGTACTGAATTAATAGGAAGTACAGTAGCTGATGAAGAGATTACTGATGATTATAAGTTGGCTGATGTTCTGCTTACTGAAACTAGAGTGGCAGTGGTACCCGGTTCAGCCTTCGGTGCTCCCGGCTATCTACGTTTATCTTATGCGGCTTCCCTGTCGGAATTAACTAAAGCCTTGGATAGAATTGAAGATCTATTAGGAATTGAAGCTTAATCGGTGCTAGTTGCTTCAACCTTAACTATAGTTTCCTGCTGAAGTAGCAGCCAGATTAAATTTATTTTATAATTTGCACTATCAACTAAGATTACCCGGTCGTCAATAGTATTACTAATTAAAGTACCATCAATCTTATTCATTTGGCGGCCGATAATACTCTTTAATAATTCATATAATTTTTCTTCTAACTGCTGCTTGATATGTTTGTTCTCTTCAGTTTCGATTATAATTTTTATATTCTGGACTACTTTCCACTTTCGATTAGCCAAACTTTCTTCTAATTTTTCTAATTCATCATTCTGAGCCTGGATCTGATTTGTTAATTCTTTATTCTTATAGATCAATTGATCAATCTGGCGGGCAGTAATCAAATTTATTACTAATGCTCCGATAATTAATCCTAAAATAAAGGTGGCTAGTAATTGATATAGTTCATGTCGAGTAAGAGTTAGGAATCTGAACTTCATAATCTATTTACCTCCGGTTAAAATAGTGATTAACCAGATAGCTAACTGGGCTCCTAAAAATGCTGAGATTAAGACTAATAGCTGTTTGGCTACTAAAGATATTTTTCCCTCCATGAAGCCGCCTTCTAAAACTCTTAGGTTGGAAAAAGTTCCACCGATAGCAGTGGCGATAGCCCATAGTTTGATATCTTTGGCTAATTTAAACATCAGCTTAATTGGTGATTGCTGTGTAAAGGCACTAGCTAAACTTCCGACTAATACTCCCCCTAATAAGACTCCAAGTGAAGTAAAGAAGGCTATAATTATTCTCTGCATATTATCACCTGCTTGAATTGTTAATAATATATATTGATTCAAATGTTAATTTAGAACTGATTTTTAGAGGCAGGATTTTAGAGTAGTTAACGTGAATTAATACATATTAGGGTAATAAAGGAGGGCTGGTATATGAGTGGTTTTGTACATCTCCATTGTCACACTGAATATAGTCTTCTTGATGGAGCGGCTAGAATTGGAGAATTAGTAACCCAAGCTGCTGACTATGGAATGCCAGCCTTAGCTATTACTGATCACGGAAATATGTATGGGGCAGTAGAATTTTACAAAGCAGCTAAAGATGCTGGAATTAAACCGATTATCGGTTCTGAAGTCTATGTAGCCCCAGAGAGTAGATTTAATCAGAAACATAACCGGGCAGATAGTCCTTATCATTTGGTTTTACTGGCTAAAAATAACCAGGGATATCGAAATTTATTAAAGTTAGTTTCTAAAGGATATCTTGAGGGATTTTATTATAAACCGCAAATTGACCTAGAACTGCTTAGAAAATATAATGAAGGACTAATATGTTTAAGCGGCTGCCTGGCAGGTAGAATAGCTAGAGGTCTTTTGAATGAACAGCAACAGCAGGTAAAAGAAATGATCAGCACTTATCAAGATATATTTGGTGAGAATGATTTTTATCTGGAATTACAGGATCAGGGCTTAAGAAAAGAAAAGATAATCAATCATTCATTAATCGAGTTAGGGGAAGAGATGGATGTACCGTTAGTGGCTACCAATGATGTTCATTATCTTAACCAGGAAGATGCTCAGGCCCATGATGTCTTACTCTGTATTCAGACAGGTAAGCTGCTGACAACAGAGGATAGAATGAAGTTTCCCAATGATGAATTTTACTTAAAGAGCGGCCAGGAGATGGCTGATATTTTTTCCGAAGTGCCACAGGCAATTGAGAATACTGTAGAGATTGCTAAACGCTGTAATGTAGAATTAGATTTTGATCAGACCTATCTTCCATATTATGATGTGCCGGAGGAGAAGAATCTATCTTCTTATTTGCGGGAGTTATGTTTAAAAGGAGCTAGAAAGCGTTATGGTGAAGTAACTGATGAAGTGCAGGAACGGCTGGATTATGAATTAGAGATTATTAACGAAATGGGATATCCGGCTTATTTTTTAATTGTCTGGGACTTTATTGAATATGCTAAAGAAAAAGGGATTATGGTCGGCCCTGGACGGGGAAGTGCAGCCGGCAGTTTAGTTTCTTATGTATTAGGGATTACAGATATAGATCCACTGGAGCACGGTTTGATCTTTGAGAGATTTTTAAATCCTCAGCGGGTGAGTATGCCTGATATTGATATAGATTTCTGTTATCAGCGGCGTGATGAAGTAATTGATTATGTAACTGAAAAGTATGGACAGGATCGGGTAGCCCAGATTATTACTTTTGGAACTATGGCAGCTCGGGCAGTAGTCAGGGATGTAGGAAGGGTTCTGGATCTTTCCTATGCTCAGGTGGATAAGATAGCAAAGTTAATTCCTTTTGATGCTGATTTAGATGAGGCTTTGGAGTCTTCTCAGGAGCTTAAAGATCTTTGCCAGAAAAAGGATGAGATAAAAGAGCTAATCGATTATGCTCAGAAATTAGAAGGGCTGCCGCGCCATGCTTCCACTCATGCAGCCGGAGTTGTTATTTCTAAAGAGGAATTAACAGAGTATACTCCCCTCCAGCAGAATAAAGGGGAGGTTACTACTCAGTATCCGATGGGAGACCTAGAGGCTATCGGTCTGTTAAAGATGGACTTTCTAGGACTGCGGACCTTAACAGTAATTAATAATACATTAGAAATTATTGAACGAACTCAAGGAATCAAACTGGATTTAGATGAGATTCCGCTTGATGATGAGCAGACATATCAACTGCTGCAGACCGGTAATACTGAAGGTCTCTTTCAGATTGAATCCAATCTCTTTCAGCGGTTGATTGCTGACTTAAAGCCGACACGGTTTGAGGACTTAATTGCTCTATTGGCTTTAGGGAGGCCGGGGCCGTTAGGCAGCGGTATGGTGGATGACTTTATCAAACGGCGCCATGGAGAAGCAGAGGTTGAGTATCCTCATGCTGATCTGGAAGAGATCTTAGAAGAGACCTATGGTGTGATTCTTTATCAGGAACAGGTAATGCGGATTGCTAATGAAATAGCCGGTTACAGCCTTGGGGAAGCAGATATTCTCCGCCGGGGTATGGGCAAAAAGAAACCTGAGCTGTTGAAAAAGCACCGCCAGAAGTTTATTGACGGTGCTCTGGATAAAGGATATTCTGAAGAATTGGCCAATGAATTATTTGATTTAATGGAGTACTTTGGTGGTTACGGCTTTAATAAATCCCACAGTGCCGCCTATGCTTTTGTTTCTTATCGAACTGCTTATCTCAAGACTTATTATCCGGTAGAGTATATGGCAGCATTATTAAGCAGTATCATGGGCAATAGCGATAAAGTTGCCCGCTATATTGAAGAATGTAACCGCATGGGAATAGAAGTTTTACCGCCTGATGTGAATGAAAGTGAGGTTAGATTTACTGTAGTTGGAGATAGGATTAGATTTGGCCTGGAGGCAGTTAAAAATGTGGGGCAGAAAGCTATTGAAGAGATAATCAGAGCCCGACAGGAAGAAGGCGCTTTTGAATCTTTAACTGATTTCTGCCAGAAGGTCTTCTTAGGTAAGGTTAACCAGCGGGTGATAGAGAGTTTAATTAAGGCTGGAGCCTTTGATTCTTTAGGGGCTTATCGATCACAGATGTTAACAGTTATAGAAGATCTTTATGAACAGGCCCATAAAATACAGAAAGAGAAGGGGAATGGACAGCAGTCTTTCGGTGACTTTCTGAATGCTGATGAGTTTGGTAATGTTGAAGTAAAGCTGCCGGAGATGTCTGAATACAGCCATGACCAGTTACTGGCTATGGAACGGGAGTATTTAGGCCTCTATATTTCTGGTCATCCTATTGATAAATATCAGGACTTATTAGCGGAGAATAGATTTGAATCTATAGTGGCCATCAAAGATTTAGCTGATAAAGAAGAGGTTCGATTTGGAGGTATTATAAATAGCATAAATCAGATTATAACTAAGAATGGAAAAGATATGGCTTTTTTAGAGTTAGAAGATAGGACAGGTCAGTTAGAAGTAGTAGTCTTTCCTGAGCAGTATAATAAATTTCAAGAACTATTGATACCTAATGAGTTTATAATGGGGCAGGGAAGATTAGATCAGAATGAGGAAGGCGCTAAATTAATTGCTCATAGTCTGCAGAAAGCACCAGAAAAGAAATTATATTTGAAAGTAAAGGAAATTAGTTCTGCGGAATTACAACAATTGGCTGCAGCATTAAAGAAATTTTCGGGTTCTACACCTGTTTACTTAGTGCTTAAGTTAAACAGAGAGAAGATTATTATTTCAACCAGTAGTCAGTTTTCAGTTAAATTAGAACCAGGATTGGAGAATAGATTGCAGGAAATTTCTGGAGTGGAAGATTACATTCTTGCTTAGTTAAGCATATAATATAGCTGTATGGTTTAATGTTTAGAGGGGGGGATTAGATGAAAGAGCTGGTGATTAATTTATTAAAGCAGAGAGGGGTTAAATTGAAGGCTATAGCAGAGATCGTTTATGAACTGCAAGTGCCTTATAATCCTAATTTAACTTTAGAAGACTGTATTATTAATGTAGAGCGGGTATTTGAAAAACGGGAAGTACAGCATACAATCTTAACCGGTTTAGCCTTAGATAAGATGGCTGAAGATGATAAATTAGAAGAGCCGCTGGCTACTATTATTAAGACTGATGAACCGCTGTATGGAATTGATGAAAGCTTGGCTATGACGATAGCAAATATTTACGGTACTATTGGAGTAACTAGTTTTGGATATTTAGATAAAGAAAAGACAGGAATTATCAAAAAACTGGATAATAGTCAAGGAAGAGTGGACACCTTTCTTGATGACATTGTAGCAGGAATTGCTTCCGCAGCATCAGCTAGGCTGGCTCATCAACTGAAACAGGAAGAACAGGAACAGGCAGAAATTTCATAAATACCTTACAATGTTAAATGGAAGGGGGAGCGATATGGAAGTTAATCAAGCAGACTATTATCAGATAAGAACTACTGTAGGCGGTACTGAAAGCTATAAACTACGGGATAAACTTTCTGATTATGATCTCCATTATTCAGTTAAAGTAATTAGAGGACCTGAAGGAAGAAAGGTTGATTTATCAGTTGTAGTTAAAGGTGAGATGCTAGAGGAAATGATGGCTTTAATTGAAAATATCTGTCTGGATCCGATTATTACTATCGTTCCAGTAACAGATTTTAAGGACCAGAAAGAAATAAGAGAGTGGCGTAAAGTAACGTTAATGGATGGTGCCAGTGTCAGTTCTCTGGCTGAACTCTATGATGGTGTCTATTTAGACCACGGAAGTCGGGTAGTTGGTAATGCTATTTTAAATGAAGAGGTAAAGATTGGGCAGAATACATTTGTGGGAACCGGAGTTATCATTAGAAGTAATACAGTTATTGGAGATAATTGTCATATCGGTACTGGAGCTATCATTGGTGACAATGTTGAAATTGGAAATAATGTTAAGATTGAAGAAAATGTTACAATTAGAAGTGATGTAAAAATCGGGAATGATGTTTCAATTGGAACTGCGGCTAATTTGGAGAGTAATGTAACGATTAGAGATAAGATTAGAATCGGACCTCTGGCCAGAATCTTCAATGTCGGTCGCAAACGGGCTAAGTTGGAATCGGCTGATGATCGAAAGGTTATCTCTACAGTTATTGAAGGCGGTACTTTTATCGGCAGCGGTGCTATTGTAGGAGGCACAGTTGGAAAAAATGTAATGGTTGGTTCGAATGCCATTGTGCATACTGCTAATATAGAGTCCGAGGTTACTGTTGGCTCAGGAGCTGTTGTGCCTTATGGAAGCAAAGTAGAGTCCGGTTTGACTGTTATTGGGTCTCCTGCTAGACCGATTGAAGATTATCAACAAGAAAAGAAGCTGTTTGAATTTTTGGCTGAAAAGTATGAAGATGAGTTAGAGTAGTTCACAAATTTACTTGACAATAAAAGTTAATTATATTATCATGAGGACATATAGTCTTAAAAGGAAGATAAGTTATTCCTTATTAAGGAGGAAACATTAATGCCAAATAGAGTTGAGGAAGATTATGTAGTAATTAAAGCCTTAGAAGATGGAGTTACAATTATCGGTTTGACTAGAGGAGAGCAGACTAAGTTCCATCATACTGAGAAGTTAGATGCTGGTGAAGTCATGTTAGCCCAGTTTACTGAACATACTTCAGCCATTAAGATAAGGGGTAAGGCTGATATTATTACTGAACATGGTGAGGCAACATCAGGAGACGTTGACGCGGAATAGAGTTTTAGATTAGGTGAAGTTAAGTCTATAGTTTAGAAGAGATTAGAGTAGTTGAGTTTAGGTGAGATGAGCAGAGTGAATAGAGGCTGAGTATGTCTATTTACTGCATATTTAGTCTTTGACTAGCTTATGTAACCCTGGCTCAATTGAGCCAGGTTTTTTTAGTTAAAAAAATTAGGTTAGAGAAGAGAGGAGCTGAGCTTAGATGAGTCAACCTGCTAAAGAACTATATCCTTTAGCCGGTAAAAGTGATAAGTTAGAGAAGAGTATAATTGGGATTGGAGATATTGGAATTGGAAGTGGAGAGCCGACAGTAATAGCTGATTTTTGTGCTATAGAGAGTAGAGAAAAGTTCTTTACTGCTGCTGTGTCTTTAAAAGAGGCTGGAGCTGAGGTATTGCGTTATGAATTACAGTTATCCCCTTATTCCAGTCAAGGATTAGAAGATTTAAGTTTAGAGATGCTGGCTGAAGTGAAAGAAGAGACAGGTTTATTGATAGCTACTGAAGTAATGGATATTCGTCAGGTTGAATCTATAGCTGAATATGTTGATATTCTCCAGATTGGTTCGCAGAATATGCAGAATTATCCTTTATTGCGGGAGGTAGGCAATTATAATCTTCCAGTAATTCTGAAAAGAGGTATGAGTGCAACTATCCGTGAATGGCTGTTGGCAGCTGAATATATTCTTGATGCAGGTAACCAGGATGTAATTCTCTGTGAGCAGGGTATTAAATGCTTTCAGCAGTATACTGAGAATCTGCTGGATATCAGTGCTGTCCCCATTATCCGTCAGTTAAGCCATCTGCCGGTAATTATTGATCCCAGTCAGGCAGCGGGAAGAAGTGATTTGATAATTCCTCTGGCAAAAGCCGGTCTTGCTGCTGGAGTCGATGGAGTTATGGTAGAGGTTCATTTTGAAACTGATGAGACCTTCTGTACTCGAGACCAGTCATTGACACTATCTCAATTTGAAGATTTAGTAGAGGTAATTGGAGCCAATAGAAATGTATTATCCTAATCGCGAAGAGTTTATGGCTAAAGCTGATAAGGGAAACTTGGTTCCTGTCTATTCGGAAGTGGTAGCTGATCTGGAGACGCCGGTATCGGCTTTTAAAAAGCTCGATACTGGAGAATATTCCTATCTATTAGAAAGTGTAGAAGGCGGAGAGAAGGTAGGCCGTTATTCCTTTATTGGAATAGATCCTTTCTTGATTTTTAGCTATCAGCAGGGAAAGGTGAAGATTGAAGAAGGGAATAGAGTAGAGGAACACAGAACTGAAGAGCCATTAAAGGAGCTTGAGGAAGTATTGGACCGGTATCAGCCAGTAGAAGTAGATGGACTGCCGCGGTTTTCTGGCGGAGCAGTAGGCTATCTTGGTTATGAACTGGTAACTTCTTTTGAAGAGATTCCTCAGCCTGAGTCAGGTTTGGAGGTCCCGGATGCATTATTTATGCTGACTGATACTATCTTAATTTTTGATCATGTCAAACATAAGATCAAGATAGTTGCTAATGCCAGAGTTAATGGCGATCCTAAAACAGCTTATCAAGAGGCAGTTGAAAGGATTGAGGGACTAAAGAGTAGATTGAATCGGTCTTTAGGTGAGCAGAAACCGCCTATTTCTCTGCGCCAGAAGAGTAAGCAGAATGAGTTTGAGTTTAAATCCAATTTAACTAAGTCTGAATTTACAGCTAAAGTAGAGCAGGCTAAAGAGTATATTAAGTCTGGGGATATCTTTCAGGTGGTTCTTTCCCAAAGATTAGAGGTTCTTACTGAAGCTGAGCCCTTTGATGTTTATCGAAGCCTTAGGCGGGTTAATCCTTCTCCCTATATGTATTATCTTAATTTTGCTGATTTAGAGTTAATCGGTGCTTCGCCGGAGATGTTAGTTAGAGTAGAAGATGGAAATGTAGAAAACCGGCCGATAGCCGGTACGAGAAGGCGGGGCGAGACTGAAGAAGAAGATAATGCACTGGCAGAGGAGATGCTGAATGATAAAAAGGAGCGGGCTGAGCATACTATGTTAGTCGATTTGGGACGCAATGATGTCGGTAGAGTCAGTCGGTACGGCAGTGTGGAAGTAGATGAGTTTATGGAGATAGAGAAGTATTCCCATGTAATGCATTTAGTTTCTAACATCAGAGGAGAGTTAAGAGAAAATTACAGCAGTTTTGATGCGCTCAAGGCCTGTTTTCCGGCTGGAACTGTTTCGGGAGCTCCTAAGATCAGGGCGATGGAGATTATATCGGAATTAGAGCCTACAAAACGGGGACCTTATGCTGGAGCTATAGGGTACTTTGGATTTGATGGTAATCTAGACAGCTGTATTACAATTCGGACGATGCTTTTTTATGATCAGAAGGTGTATCTTCAGGCTGGAGCTGGAATTGTGGCTGATTCTCAGCCGGAAGCTGAGTATTATGAGACCTTAAATAAGGCGGAAGCGCTGCTGGCAGCGCTTGAATTAGTAGATTGAGTTGAGAAGAGAAAAAATATTAGCTGAGAGGAGCTGAGATAGATGAGAAAATTTATTAAACAGGTAACTAATGGTAAGAACTTAGATGTTGGTCAGGCAGCAGAAGCAATGGAATTGATTATGAGCGGTGAGGCCACTAAAGCACAGATAGGAAGCTTCATCACTGGATTGCGAATGAAAGGAGAAACAGTGCCTGAAATTACTGGCTGTGCTGAGGTGATGCGCAAGAAGGCAACTGCTGTTAAGCCAAAAACATCAGATGTGATTGATACTTGCGGGACAGGAGGCGACGGCGTGGGAACCTTCAATATTTCAACAACGACTGCTTTTGTAGCAATTGGTGGAGGAGTTCCAGTGGCCAAACATGGTAACCGTTCAGTCTCAAGTAAAAGTGGTAGTGCAGATGTATTAGAAGAGCTTGGGGTTAATCTAGATTTAACAGCCCCGCAGGTGGCTGAAGCAGTAGATAGAATCGGGATTGGATTTATGTATGCTCCTAACTTCCATCAGGCTATGAAGCACGCCATTAAGCCGCGCAAAGAGATTGGAATCAGAACTGTATTTAATATTTTGGGACCATTAACAAATCCGGCTCGTGCTGAATACCAGGTATTGGGCGTTTATGACCCGGAATTAACATCGGTATTGGCCCATGTGTTGGGAAATTTAGGAGTTAAGAGGGCCTTTGTGGTTCACGGCGCCGGTGGGTTAGATGAGATTTCAAACTTAGGTGAGACTAAGGTTAGCTATCTTTCTGATGGAGAGGTAGAAGATTTTACTATTCATCCCCGTGACTTTGGATTATCTTTAGCAGAAGTAGGAGATATTAAGGGTGGTAATGCAGCAGAGAATGCTCAGATTACTCTCGATATCTTACAGGGTAAATCAGGGCCTAAACGGGAGATTATTCTGCTTAATAGTGCAGCAGCCTTCCTGGTGGCCGGTAAAGTCGATAGATTGGAAGAAGGAATCGATCTGGCAGCTGAAGTAATAGATACTGGGCAGGCTTTAGATAAGTTAGAAGCATTAATTGATTATACCCAGAGAAAGCAGGACCAAAAATGTTCCTAGATAAAATAGTGGCCAATACTAAAGAAGAAGTAAAGCAGCGTAAAGAAGAGATAAGCCTAACGGAATTAAAGGAGAGATTACGTCCAGTAGATGAAGTCAGAGACTTCAAAGCAGCCTTAACTAATTCAGTTTTGGGATTGATTGCTGAAATCAAGCAGGCTTCCCCGTCAAAGGGGTTGATCAGGAAAGACTTTAATCCAGTGGAGATAGCAAAAAAATATTCCCAAAATAGAGTGGAGGCTATTTCAATATTAACTGATGAAGAATTCTTTCAGGGCAGCCTTGAATATCTACAGCAGGTAAGAGAAGCAACAGATCTGCCCCTGCTGCGGAAGGACTTCATCATTGATCCTTATCAGGTTTATGAGGCTCAAGCCCATGGCGCCGATGCTGTATTATTGATAGTCAATATTCTAACGGAAAAAAAGCTGATAGAATTAATCAGTTTAATTCGAAAGCTGGGAATGGAAGCATTAGTGGAAGTCCATACAGCTGGGGAGTTAAAGACAGCCTGCCGGGCTGGTGCTGAAATAGTCGGCATCAACAATCGGAATCTAAAGACTTTTGAGACTGATATAGAACAGACGCTGCAGCTGCAGGAATTATTACCAGCAGATAAAGTTATAGTTAGCGAAAGCGGTATCTCCTCTAAAGATGATATTGAGAAATTAACTGATACTGGTGTCGATGCTGTTTTAATAGGAGAAGCCTTAATGCGTAGTGATGATCTCAGCAATAGAATAGCTGAACTGCTGGGTAGGAGTGATGGAAATGGCAGCAACTAGAATTAAAGTCTGCGGTATTACTAATCTGGATGATGCCAGGCAGGCTGTTCGCTTGGGAGTAGATAGTATAGGATTCATCTTTGCTAATAGCCCCAGACAGGTAACTGCTGAGCAGGTACACCAGATAATAAATAAACTGCCTCCATTCATTAACCTAACAGGAGTTTTTGTCGATGAAGATATTGAGGAGGTTCAAAAGACAGCTGATTACTGCGGTTTAGATACACTGCAGTTACATGGAACTGAAACGCCGGAGTATTGTAAGCAGCTGAAAGCATGGAAGGTGATTAAGGCCTTTCGCGTGCGGGAAAAGTTGGAACCTAAAAGGATGGCCGCCTATGAAATAGCAGGATATCTTCTGGATACCTATCAACCTAAGAGGTTGGGCGGAACCGGTAAGACCTTCAACTGGGATCTGGCTGTAGAGGCAGAAGAAGTAGGACCGATTATTTTGGCCGGCGGTTTGAATCCGGATAATATTACTACTGCTGTCAAAAAGGTAGAACCTTATGGAGTAGATATTAACAGTGGAGTTGAAAGTAGTCCGGGACAGAAGGACCAGCAAAAATTAAAGAGAGTAGTTAATAACATAAGGAGGTTGGAGTATGCAGAATAAAAGAGGTTATTTTGGAGAATTTGGCGGTAGGTATGTACCGGAGACTCTAATGGCTGCTTTAGATGAATTGGAAGCAGCTTATGATAAATACAAAGAAGATGATGAATTCCAGGCTGAGCTGGAGTCCTATCTTAAGGATTATGTAGGTCGTCCGTCGCCGCTCTATTATGCTGAAAGATTAACAAAAAAGCTAGGTGGAGCCAAAATTTATCTAAAGCGGGAGGATTTGAACCATACCGGTGCCCATAAGATCAATAATACTATCGGACAGGTATTATTGGCTGACCGAATGGGAAAAGAGAGAATTATTGCCGAAACTGGAGCCGGGCAGCACGGAGTAGCAACGGCTACAGCGGCAGCTCTTTTCAATTTAGATTGTGAGATATATATGGGGGTTAAGGATATTGAGCGCCAGAGGATGAATGTCTTCCGGATGGAATTATTGGGAGCTGAAGTTGTTCCTGTTGAGTCCGGCTCTAAGACCTTAAAGGATGCTACCAATGAAGCAATTAGAGACTGGGTAACTAATGTAGAGGATACACATTATATTATCGGTTCGGTAGTTGGACCTCATCCTTATCCAGAAATAGTTAGGGACTTTCAGGCAGTAATCGGAGAAGAAACAAAGGAACAGATGCTAGAGTTAGAAGGTAGACTGCCTGATTATTTAGTAGCCTGTGTCGGCGGCGGCAGCAATGCTATGGGAATTTTTTACCCTTTTGTTGAAGATGAAGAAGTGGAGATGATCGGTGTTGAGGCAGCCGGCTTAGGGTTGGATACCGCAAAACATGCTGCTTCACTGAATGCTGGCAGCCAGGGGGTTCTACACGGCTCGATGTCTTATATTTTGCAGGATAGTGATGGTCAGATTATTCCGGCTCATTCTATTTCAGCCGGTCTGGATTATCCAGGTGTCGGACCTGAACACAGCCATTATTTTGAGACAGGACGGGCTGATTATGAATCAATAACAGATGAAGAGTCACTGCAGGGCTTTCAGTTATTATCTGAGATAGAAGGAATTATTCCTGCTTTAGAAAGTGCTCATGCCGTGGCATATCTTAGTGAATTAGCTCCTAAGTTAGATTCTAACGAAATTGTAGTTCTCAATCTTTCGGGAAGAGGAGATAAAGATGTAGAAGCAGTAGCCAACAGATTGGAGGAAGAAGCCGATGAATAGAATTGAAGAGAAGTTTAAGCAGTTAAAGAAGCAGGAAGAGACGGCTTTAATGCCCTATATTACTGCTGGGGATCCAACATTAGGGTTTACTAAGAAATTAATTAAAGAGTTTGAAGCTTCAGGGGTTGATATGATTGAGTTAGGAGTTCCTTATTCTGATCCACTGGCCGATGGACCGACAATTCAACAGGCAGCTCAGCGAGCTTTATCAGCCGGAGCTGATCTTGAGCAGATATTTGGTTTAATCGAAGAAGTAAGGACTGAAGTGGAGATTCCAATTATTTTAATGGGTTATTATAACTCTTTTTATAAGTACAGTCTGCAGGAAGTAGTTTCTAAAGCAGAAGAAGTAGGAGTAGACGGCTTAATTATTCCTGACCTGCCGCCTGAGGAAGCTGAGGAAGTAGAGAAGTTTAAAAACGGTGATCAATTAAGCAGTATATTCTTATTGGCACCGACTAGTTCTGAAGAACGGATGGAATTAGTTAACCAGCAGAGCGACGGATTTATCTACTGTGTTTCTACTCTGGGAGTAACAGGAGCTAGAAATAAATTATCATCTCAGCTGCAGGGTTTTTTAGCTAGAGTAAGACAGCATAGTGATCAGCCGCTAGCAGTAGGATTCGGTATTTCTGCTCCCAAGCAGGCAGCCCAGGTAGCTAAATATGCCGAAGGAGTTATTGTCGGTAGCGCTATTATAGATAGAATAGCTGAAAACTTAGATCAGAGGGAAGAGGTAATGTTAAAAGAAGTAAGTAGTTTGGTTAAAAGATTAAAGAAGGCTCTTTAGATTTCTGTTGATAAAGCTCCAACTTTAAGTAGCTGCAGTTATTAATTTATTTTTAAAATCAGGAGGTTAATATAATGAATGTAACTTTGTTGATTGTAATTGTCTATATAATGTTATTATATGGGCTTGCTTGGTATTCTACAAAGCTTAAAAGTGGAGAAGAGATTGTAGAAGAATTTTTCTTAGCTGATAGAGGATTTCCAGCATATATTGTGGCTGCAATGTTAACCGGTTTGGCTGTTGGAGGTGCATCTACAATTGGCGTTGCTGAAAGTGCTTATACTCAGGGGATTTCAGCCGGTATGTATAATGCAGCCTGGGCTGTTGGAGCGATTGTTGTTGGGTTTACTGCTGCTTCACGACTAAGGGATTTGACTGTAACAACAATTCCTGAATTATTCGGAAATTATTATGATGAAGCAGGCCGAGTAATTGCAGTTATTGGTCAGATAATTATTCAGATTGTTATTACTTCTCTACAGTATATTGCCGGTGGTGCTATACTGGCTTCATTGTTACCGGAGCTTTTCAGTGTTAATATGGGGGCATTATTGACTGCTATAGTTTTAGGCGGAGTTGCATTGATTGGTGGTTATTGGGGAGCAGGATTAACTAACTTAATTAATGTTATAGTTATTTATATAGGAGTTATTATTGGAGCAATAATGAGTATAAGTAAAGCTGGAGGGATATCAAATATAGTTGCTAATCTGCCGGTTGGTTTACAGTGGTTTGATCCTGTAGCTGGAGTAGGTATTGGAATAATAATTGCTTGGTTTATAGTTATGATTACGCAAACTCATTCAACACAGGCTGTTGTACAGATTTCTTTTGCTGCGAAGGACGGACAAACAGCTAAAAGAGGCTTTATTTTAGGCGGGTTAATTATTTTACCTATTGGGTTTATTTGTGCTTTGTTTGGTATTGTAGCTGCTGTTCAGTTTCCAGGGTTAGAAGATCCTGCTATGGCTTTACCAAAAGTTATTTTGAACCTGCCTGCTATAATAAGCGGTTTAACATTGGCTGGTTTATGGGCTTCAAGTATATCTACAACAGTAGGGTTGTTATTAGGTAGTTCAACTTTAGTTGTCAATGATATTTGGAAAAATTATATTCAGACTGACATAACACAAAAACAAGAACACATCATGTCTCGTATAGTAGTTGTAGTAATAACTGCGTTAACTTTTCTCTTAGCTATTACTGTTGAAGGTATTCTGGATACTTTGCTTATAGGCTTAACTTTAACTACTGCTTATACTGTTGTGGTTCTTTTTACAATTTTTGCGCCAAAACTTTGTAAAAAGAGTGCTGCTTTTTGGACTATAGGAACAGGAATTATCTTTTTATTTGTTTGGGTTTTTGTTCCTGCAATTCGTATTGTTTCACATCCTATATTTTTAGCCTGGCCGATTGCTATAGGTACATTTTTATTGGTTAGTATGTTAGATAAAACACCAGCCAATATTCCTAACGAAGTTGTTGAATCTGAATCTACTTAGATAGAGCAGTTGAAATTTAGCT
Source organism: Acetohalobium arabaticum DSM 5501 (assembly GCF_000144695.1). Taxonomy (GTDB): domain Bacteria; phylum Bacillota; class Halanaerobiia; order Halobacteroidales; family Acetohalobiaceae; genus Acetohalobium; species Acetohalobium arabaticum. The sequence continues at coordinate 1,961,711 of NC_014378.1, read as the reverse complement.
GTTTTATGGTATAATTATGGACAGCATAGGTTGGATTTCTATGCTGTCCATAATTTAGCTTTTTTATGATTTATCATTTATTCTGTAGTTATGTTTGAATAATAGAGGATAGAGAAGAAAATTCATATTAAAAGGATTTCTATGGGCAGTATAATGTAGATTATGCTGCTCATAATTTTATGTTTAATATTTTTACTGCTGTAAATTACTTTCAATATATATAATATATAGAGGATAAAAACTGGGCAAGAATTAAAAAATGAATGTTAGGATATACTATTATAGATATTATATCTGGTAATATTTAGCTTTAGAGGGGTGAATTATATGTTTAAAGATTGGTTTGGCGGTAAAAAATCTAAATATGTAACAGTTAAGAGACAGAGAGAAGAAGATGATGAGAATAAAAAGCGGAAAGAAAAGGGGAAAGGACAGATAAAAGAAGAATTATGGACCAAATGTAAAAATTGTGGAGAAATTATCTTTAATAAAAAGTTGGCTGAAAATTTAAAAGTCTGTCTGGAGTGTGGTTATCACTTTCGGTTAAATGCACAGGAACGGTTAAATATTTTAGTTGATGAAGGAGAATTTAAAGAATATGATAAGAAATTAGAGACGACAAATCCATTAGATTTTCCTGATTATGAAGAAAAGTTAAAAAAATATCAAGAAAAGACTGGTTTAAATGAAGCGGCTGTAACTGGTGAAGCTAAGATAGGCGGACATGAAGTAATCTTAGGCATTGTTGATGCTAATTTTCTGATGGGAAGTATGAACTCGGTTGTAGGTGAAAAGATTACGCGGGCAATTGAAGCTGCTTTAGATAAAGAGCTGCCTCTGATTATTATTTCCGGTGGTGGCGGTGGTGCCCGAATGTATGAAGGAATGTTATCCTTGATGCAGATGCCTAAAACCAGCCTTGCTTTATCCAGACTGGATAAAGCAGGCCACTTATACATATCTGTTTTAACTGATCCTACTTATGGAGGAGTATCGGCTAGCTTTGCTTCTTTAGGCGATATAATTATTGCTGAAGCTGATGCCAAGATTGGTTTTGCTGGTCCTAGAGTTATTAAACAGACGATAAATAAGGATCTACCTGACGGTTTTCAGACTTCTGAGTTTCAATTAGAACATGGTATGGTGGATAAAGTAGTAAATCGGAAAGATATGAAGGATATATTAGTCAGAACTTTAGATATTCATAGTTTGCGGGGTGAGGCAGATGGCCAATAATAATTTAGAATTTGAAAAACCACTGTTGGAATTAGAGGATAAGATTAAAGAATTAAAACAGTTTATGGAGGAAAAGGATATAGATTTAACTGATGAAATTGAAACTTTAAAGCATCGGTCTGCTCAATTAAAGGAAGAAATTTATGATGAGTTAGAACCGTGGCAGATATTAAAGTTGGCCCGACATGCTGAGCGTCCTACGACTTTTGATTATATTGATTTAATCTGTGATGATTTTATTGAATTACACGGCGATAGGAATTTTGGAGATGACCAGGCTTTAATAGGAGGGATAGGTAAAATAGGAGCTCAACCTTTAACTATTATTGGCCATCAGAAAGGTAAGGATACTAAGGATAATCTTAACCGTAACTTCGGTATGGCCCATCCGGAAGGCTATCGAAAAGCACTACGGTTGATGAAACAGGCTGAAAAGTTTAATCGTCCTATTCTGTCTTTAGTTAATACTCCAGGAGCATTTCCTGGAATTGGCGCTGAAGAGCGCGGCCAGGCTGAAGCTATAGCCCGAAATATGAGAGAGATGGGAAGCTTAGAAGTACCGATTATTGTAGTTATTACTGGTGAAGGCGGCAGCGGGGGAGCTTTAGGCATTGGAGTTGGCGATAAAGTAATGATGATGGAGTATACATATTATTCTGTCTGTTCTCCTGAAGCCTGTGCAGCTATTCTCTGGAAGGATGCTGCTGAAGCAAAAACAGCGGCCAAGGCATTGAAGTTGACAGCTGAGGACCTATTAGAATTGGAAATTATAGATGACATAGTTCCTGAACCGATAGGCGGTGCTCATAAAGACTTTACTAAAAGTGGTGAATTGTTAAAAGAAGCTGTTTTAGATAGCCTACAAGAGGTGGAGCAGTTATCAATAAAAGAGATGTTAGACCAAAGGTATGATAAATTTAGACGAATTGGGGAATATAATGAATAAAAGTTTCTTTAATATTTATCAGGAGGCTAATCAATGGATAAAATTGGTGTCTTGACTAGTGGTGGAGATGCACCGGGTATGAATGCTGCTGTTAGGGCAGTAACCAGAAAGGCTATCTATGAGGGATTAGAAATAATCGGCATTAAACGCGGTTATACTGGTGTTATCGAAAGTGATTTTATGGTAATGGACCGCGGTTCTGTAGCTGATATTATCCATCGGGGCGGGACTATGCTACATTCTGCTCGCTGTGAAGAATTCAGAACTGAAGCAGGACGTAAAAAAGCTATTGAACAGCTAAAATACGGCGGAATTGAAGGATTGATAGTGATCGGCGGTGATGGTTCTTTTAAGGGAGCTCAGTTACTCAGTGAGGAATCGGATATTAAGGTAGTTGGAGTTCCTGCCACTATAGATAATGATATTGCCTGTACTGATTATTCTATTGGTTATGATACAGCAATGAATACTATTTTAGATGCTATTAATAAGATTAGAGATACGGCTACTTCTCATGAACGGACCTTTGTAGTGGAAACTATGGGGCGGCATTCTGGAATCTTAACCTTGATGTCTGGATTAGCTGGTGGAGCAGAATCAATTCTAGTACCGGAGATAGATTTTAGCCTTGAAGAAGTCTGTGAAAAGTTAAACCATGGTTATGAGCGCGGTAAACTGCATAGTATTATTTTAGTAGCGGAAGGGATTGAACAGGATTTTACCTCTTCAACTGATAATAATGAAAGCCAGGCCTTTGCTATAGCAGAAGAAATCAGTAATAGAACCGGTTTTGAGACGAGAGTTACTGTCTTGGGCCATCTGCAGCGCGGCGGGATTCCCACAGCTCAGGATAGGATTTTAGGCAGCCGCTTAGGTGCAGCAGCTGTTGATCTTTTATTAGAAGGAGAAACTAATAAAATGGTAGGCGTTGTTCATGAAGAGGTTAAAAGCTTTCCAATCGAAGAGTCTTTAACCAGATCTAAGGATTTAAATAAAGAAATCTATAAATTAGCAGATATCTTATCATTATAATAATTCACCTAACATTTTATAATATAATAGGGGAGGTAATTGATATAGGTAGTTTTTAAGGAAATAAAGGAGGAGTATTTATGAGAAGGACAAAGATTGTATGTACTATTGGTCCCGGAAGTGATGATGAAGAGACTTTATCACAGTTGATTGATGCTGGAATGAATGTAGCGCGGATGAACTTTTCTCATGGTAATCACCAGGAGCATAAAGAAAGGATTCAAAGAGTAAGAAACTTAGCTGCTCAGAAGGGAAAGCCGGTAGCTATTATGCTTGATACTAAAGGTCCAGAGGTTAGAACCGGTATGTTAAAGAATGATGAGGAGGTTACGCTAAAGGAAGGGGAGAAGTTTGTACTAACAACAGAAGAGATTGAAGGTGATGATAAGAGAGTATCTGTTTCGTATAACGATCTTCCTAAAGATGTTGAAGTAGGCGGAACTATTCTGATTGATGATGGATTAATTGAATTGGAAATAGATAATATTTCTGATACTGAGGTAGAATGCACAGTGCTTAATGGTGGGCAGTTAGGATTACGTAAAGGAGTAAATCTGCCTGGAGTTTCTGTTAATTTACCAGCAATTACTGACAAAGATGCAGCTGATATTAAGTTTGGAATTGAACTGGATGTAGATTTCATTGCTGCTTCGTTTATTCGTAAAGCTTCCGATGTATTAGAGATTAAGCGTATTTTAGAAAAAGATGATGCTGATATTAAGATTATATCTAAGATAGAAAGTGAAGAAGGCGTCGAAAATATTGATGAAATTATTGAAGTTTCTAGTGGAATTATGGTTGCTCGGGGTGATCTAGGAGTTGAAATTCCTACAGAACAGGTTCCAGCAGCCCAAAAGATGATGATTGATAAATGTAATAGGGAAGGTAAGCCGGTAATTACTGCTACTCAGATGCTTGATTCTATGATTCGAAATCCCCGACCGACTAGGGCAGAAGCAAGTGATGTAGCTAATGCTATTTTAGATGGAACTGATGCTACAATGTTATCAGGAGAGACAGCAATGGGAGAGTATCCTGTAAGATCAGTAGAAACTATGGCCAAGATTGCTCAAGAAATCGAAGAATCTGAACAGTATGCTAAACAGATGGCACAGAAGAATATGGTGCCGCCGCGGACAGTTACAGATTCAATTAGCTATTCAACCTGTGAAACTGCTCATGATTTAGGAGCCTCGGCGATTATTACTTCTACCAGCTCTGGGCATACTGCCCGTATGGTTTCTAAATACCGTCCTTATTCTCCAGTAATTGCAGCTACACCAAATCCTAAAGTCTGTAAACAGTTAGCTTTATCCTGGGGAGTTAAGCCTATTGTAGTAGAAGATACTGCTTCTACTGATGATATGTTTGAAGTTTCAGTTCGGGGAGCTTTAGAGGCTGGATATATTAATATGGGCGATTTAATTGTCTTGACCGCTGGAACTCCTGTTGGTGTATCCGGTACTACTAATCTACTTAGGGTGCATATTGTCGGAGAAGCTATTGTACGAGGGACGGGAATCGGCAAGACTGCTTTCAGTGGACGAGTCTGTATTGTAGATGATCCTGATGAAGCTAACGAGAAGATGAAAGAAGGAGATGTATTAGTTACTCATAGTACTGATAGAGACTTTGTACCAGCAATGAAGAAAGCAGAAGCTGTAATTACTGAAGAGGCTGGTCTTACTTCTCATGCTGCTATCGTTAGTTTAAACTTAGGTATTCCGGCAGTAGTAGGTGCTTATGATGCTATGGAAATGTTAGAGGATGGGGAGCTGGTAACTGTCGATAGCGTCCGCGGTTTAGTATATAAAGGAGAAGCCAATGTTTTGTAAAATCATTTCTGCACACAGTTAACTGCTGTGTGCTTTTTTCTACAACTTTGCAGGATTAGATGTTAGAATAGAGAAGTAATTTTAATGATGGATTCTTTTGATAGTAATAAGAGGAGAGGAGAAGTTAGATGGAGTTTACTAAAATGCATGGTTTAGGCAATGATTTTGTGATGGTTAATGGATTTAATGAAGATATTGCTGACCCTAATCAATTAGCTGAAGCTATTTGTGATCGGCATTTTGGAGTTGGGGCTGATGGATTAGTTTTGATTTTACCATCAAAGCAGGAAGAAGCTGATTTTAGAATGAGAATCTTCAATCCTGACGGCAGTGAACCGGAAATGTGCGGAAATGCTATTCGCTGTTTTGGTAAGTATCTCTATGATCGTGACTTAACAGAAAAGACTAAAATCAGAGTAGAAACTCTAGCTGGAATTATAGTTCCTGAGTTAATAATTGAGAAAGACCAAGTTGAAGCTGTTCAGGTAGATATGGGCCAGCCTGGTTTGGGTAGTACCGATATTCCGATTACCGGAGTTAATAAGGATAAAGTAATAAAAGAGAAGTTAGAAGTTGAGAATGAGGAGTATGAGATTACTGCTGTTTCTATGGGAAATCCTCATACTGTTATCTTTGTTGATGATGCTGATGATTTTCCAGTTACAGAAGTGGGACCTAAAATTGAAGAGCATCCACGGTTTCCAGAGAAGACAAATGTTGAGTTCATTGAAGTAATGAATAGATCCGAAATTAAGATGCGCGTTTGGGAGCGGGGAGCAGGAGTTACTTTAGCCTGTGGTACCGGAGCCTGTGGTTCAACAGTGGCTTCAATTTTAAATGATTATACTAATCAAAAAGTTGAAGTCCATCTATTGGGCGGAGACTTGACTATAGAGTGGACTGAGGACAGTCATGTCTATATGACTGGTCCAGCTGAGGAAGTATTTGTAGGCGAGTGGATAAAATAAATTATTACTTAACTAAATTAATCTAAGGAGGAGATGAGTATGACAGAAGAGAGTTATATTCAACAGCAGTTTGCAGAAAGAATCGGTGGTGAGCAGTTTGGTAAAGGAGATGTACTTTATAAGTTTGAAAAGATCAAGCGGGCTAAAGAAGCTGCTAAAGAAGAAAATCCAGAGGTTGAATTAATAGATTTAGGTGTTGGTGAGCCGGATTGGATGGCTGATGATGGAGTTATTGAACGGCTTTATGAAGAAGCTCAGAAGTGGGAAAACCGCGGTTATGCAGATAATGGTATTTTTGCCTTTAAGGAAGCAGCTGCTGAATATATGGCAGAAGTATTCGATGTTGAAGGTTTAGATCCAGAGACGGAGATAAATCACTCTATTGGTTCTAAACCCGCTCTAGCTATGCTGCCTTCGGCTTTCATTAATCCCGGCGATATTACGATTATGACTACGCCTGGCTATCCAGTAATGGGTACTAATACAGAAGGGTTAGACGGTGAGGTAGTTAGTCTACCGCTGCTTAAAGAGAATGACTTCTTACCTGATTTAAACAGTTTAAATGAAGAAGAGAAAGAGAGGGCTAAGCTACTTTATATCAATTATCCTAATAATCCAACTGGAGCTGTAGCCAATAAAGAATTCTTTGCTGAGGTAGTAGAGTTTGCTAAAGAAAATGATATTATTGTAATTCACGATGCTGCCTATGCTGGATTGACCTTTGACGGCTATGAGCCGCTGTCTTTCTTGTCAGTACCGGGAGCTAAAGAAGTAGGAATTGAGATTCAATCACTATCCAAAGCCTTCAATATGACTGGCTGGCGAATGGCTTTTGTAGCTGGGAATCCGTTAGTTGTGAATGCCTTTGCTACTGTTAAGGATAATAATGATTCTGGTCAGTTTAAGGCGATTCAACAAGCCTGTGTATATGCTTTAAACCATCCAGAGATTACAGAAAAGACGTCTAAAAAGTATTCTAGACGTCATAATATGTTAGTTGATGCACTGCAGGATTTAGGGTTTGAAGCTGAGAAGCCGAAAGGTTCCTTTTATCTCTATGTTCCAATTCCAAAAGGAACTGAAGATGGTATTGAGTTTGAGAATGCTGAGGAATTCTGTCAATATCTAATTAAGGAACATCTGATTTCAGCAGTTCCTTGGGATGATGCTGGTTCCTTTGTAAGATTTTCTGTTACTTTTGTAGCTGAGGGAGAAGAAGAGGAACAGCAAGTAATTGATGAAATTAAAGATAGATTATCTAGAGCTAAATTTGTATTTTAGTTTTATTAAGCTCCAGGAATTATTCCTGGAGCTTTTTTTGTACATCTGAATTTAATCTTAAAAGGAGGAGTCCTTATGGGTTTTGTACTGGGGATTGATACTGGTGGAACCTATACTGATGGTGTAGTTATGGATGTAGAAGAAGGACTAATTTATGATACAGCAAAATCTCTTACTACCCGCCGAGATTTGGCAGTCGGGATTAATAAGTGTATGAATAACTTAGATGAAGTAGATTTTGATAATATTAAAATGGTATCTTTGTCTACAACTCTAGCTACCAATGCTACTGTGGAGGAGCAGGGTTGTGAAGTAGGTTTAATTTTGGTTGGTTTTGAAATTGAAAATGAACTACCAACAGAACATATAGTTCAAGTTAGCGGTGGACATACAATTAAAGGTGAGGAACGGGAAAATCTGGATTCAAAAGAAGTTAAAGAGGCAGTTCAGTCTATGAAAGATCAGGTAGATGCTTTTGCTGTTTCTAGTTATTTTAGTATTCGGAATCCAGAACATGAAGAAAAGGTTAAGTCTATAATTCAAGAAATAACTGATTATTCTATAGTTTGTGGTCATGAGTTAACTTCTTCGTTGGGAATGCATGAACGAACAACTACTGCTGTCTTAAATGCTCGCTTACTTCCTATTATTGCTGAATTAATAGAAGCAGTAAAAGAGAGTATGGATAATAAAGGAATCGATGCTCCGTTAATGATAGTTAAATGTGACGGCAGTCTAGTGAGTGAAGAAGTAGCTCAAGAGAAGCCAATTGAAACTATCCTATCTGGACCAGCTTCTAGCTTAATTGGAGCTACATATCTGACTGATGTAGAAGATGGTATAGTAGTAGATATGGGTGGAACTACTACTGATGTTGCTCTCTTGGAGAATGGAAATCCCAGTTTGAACGAAGAAGGTGCTATGGTTGGCGGCTGGTTGACTAGAGTCCAGGCAGTTGATATTGTTACTATTGGCGTCGGGGGCGATAGTTATGTCCAGATATCAAAGGATGGTATACTCCAGATCGGTCCCCAGCGGGTCTATCCTTTAGCTTGGGCTATAGAAGAAGAGGAATATTTAATAGATCAGCTAAAAGAAATCAAAGAGGGGGAATGCTTTCCTATTAATTCACAGCCAACAGATATTCTCTTCTTTATTAAAGAGCCTATAAATGTTGATCTCAGTAGAACAGAAACAAAAATTTTAAAGATAATTAAAGAGGAAGGCCCTCAGACATTGTACCATTTAGGCCAGAAATTAAATAAAAGTACAAACTTATTATTCTGGCAACGGTTGGTCAATATAGGTTCAGTCTATCGCGCTTCTTTAACTCCTACAGATATTCTACATGCTGAAGGTGAACTGGATAGATGGAATAAGCAGGCAGCAGAATTAGGAGTAGAAATAATGACTAGTCGTTATGGAACTACTCAAGGAGAATTTATTACTGATGTCCGGGAGGAAATCTATTATAAAGTAGCATTAGTAATTAGTGAAATGCTGCTTAAGGATAAAGGAATTAATTTTGAATGGGAGCAGGATTCATTGGCTGAGTTTTTGTTACAGGAAATGTTCGGTAGTAATCAAGAATTAGAAGAATTAATAGATTTTTCAGCGGTAATGAAACTTCCTATTGTTGCCATTGGAGCACCAGTAGAAGCTTACTTTCCACAGATTGCTGATAAATTAAATGCTTCTTTAAAGATACCAGATTATTCTGAAGTAGCTAACGCCGTGGGAACTGTAACAGGTAAGGTTATTGAGCGAGTAGAAATAGAAATCAAGCCTGATACAGGCAGCGGTTATATAGCTTATGCTCCATTAGAAAGAAGAGAATTTTCCGATTTAACGTCAGCTGTTGAATTTGCTAAAGAAGCTGGAAAAGAATATGCTAGAAGCCAAGTAGAAAAGTCTGGAGCTGTTGATATAGAAGTAATGGTTGATCATGATGATGTCTATATTAGTTTTTCTCAATCTGGTGAAAGTGATGATTTATATATAACGAGTGTAATTGAAGTTATAGCTATGGGCAGACCTAAACTAAAATAGATAAGAATGAAATAATGAAGGGAATTTGATTAATTTGTAGAAATATGCCAGTGGTATATATCATTAATAATGTAAATTGATTACATAATTGATAATCAAGGAGGAGTTCAATGAGCAAATTGAAAGAAATAGAGGATTTTATACAGCAGGTAGCTGATGCTTTTGCGGCCGTTTTAGATTATGAAATCTGTATAGTTGATGATGATCTAGAAGTTTTAGTAGGAACTGGAAAGTATCAAGAGGAAATAAATGATCGAGGAGGACCGGGCTGTATAACCCATCAATTAATGTTAAATCCTCAACAAACAGATCTGTTTGTAAGGGATACTAGTGAAAGTGCTTTATGTAATCAATGTTCAAAGAGGCAGGGATGTCCTGTGCAGGCAACTATAGTATGTTCTATTGTATTTTCAAATATAACCTTTGGAACGTTCTGTTTAATGGCTATGAATGAAAGACAGTCTCAAAATTTTATTACTTAATCATTGGCATAAAAAATGCATTTAAATTATTATGAGTTTGATTTTAAAAGGAGGTTAATAAAAATGCTAGAACGGAGATTTGAACCACAGGATGTCTTATCCGAAGAAGAGGTAGAACAGATCCATGAAGCATCAATGAATTTACTTGAGAATACTGGTATGGAGGTGTTGCATGAGGAAGCAAGAGAAATTTTTGCTGAAAATGGAGCTAAAGTTGAGGGCAAGAAAGTTTACTTACCGCGTAAAATCGTTGAAGATTATGTTGAAAAAGCTCCAGAAACTTTTACTTTACATGCTAGAAATCCAGAAAATACAGTAGAAGTAGGAGGGCAAAATTCTGTATTTGCTCCAGGATTTGGTTCGCCTTATGTAACAGATATTGAAAATGGAAGACGCGAATCTACTTATGAAGATTATGTTAACTTTACTAAGCTGTCTGCAGCAAGTGGCCACCTTGATACATTGGGTGGAGTATTAGTAGAAATGAATGATATTCCTGAGGAAGAACGACATGTTAAGATGATTCATGCAGGTGCCAAATATTCCGATAAATCACTGATGAGTAGTGCTTTAGGCGAGAAAAAGGCCCGCGATTGCTTTAAGATGACTAGTTTATTATTCGGTGAAGATGAAATTATTGATGATAGAACGATAAATATATCTATCGTTAGTACAACTACTCCTTTGAAGTATGATACTAAGATGGTAGGTGCTATTTTGGAACATGCTAGATATAATCAAGCTTCTATTATTGCTTCGTTAGTTATGGGTGGTTCTACAGGTCCAATAACTATCGCTGGTGGATTAGTATTACAAAATGTAGAGGTATTAGCTGGTGTTGTATTGGCTCAGATGGTTAATCCAGGAGCACCGGTAGTTTATGGTTCTGCTTCGACAATTACTGATATGAAGACAGCAGCTTTAACTGTAGGTAGTTCAGAGTATACAAAGTATACTGGTGCTACTGCTCAGTTAGCCCGTTATTACGGTATGCCTTCCCGGAATGGAGGAGTACTGACTGATTCGTTAGTAACTGATGTTCAAGCTGGGTATGAATCAATGATGAACTTTATGACTTCAATGAATTATGGAATCAATTTCCAGATTCACTGTGCAGGATTACTAGAAAATTATATGACTATGTCTTATGAGAAGTTTGTTGTTGATGAAGAAATATTAGGTATGGTCAAGAATTGTCATCGAAAAATTGAGGTTAATGAAGATACATTGGCTGAAGACTTGATTGATGAAGTTGGACACGGAGGCCATTATCTATCAGAATCACATACTTTAAATCACATGAAAGATCATAGAGAACCGATTATTAATAATCGGTCTGGTTATAGTGCCGTGGACGAAAAAACTACAGCGGCTGAACGAGCTAATGAGAAGTGGAAGCAGATGCTTGAAGATTATGAAGAACCTTACTTAGATCCGGTAATAGAGAAAAAATTAACTGATTTTATGGAGAATCTATAAATTTATTATTTGCCATGAGGTATTTTCTCATGGCTTTTTTAATTCCTTATGACGTTATTTTTACTTGACAACAAAGGTTATATACTATAAACTAAAAAATGTCCAGTCAGTCATTTATGGTTATTTTTCTAAAGAAAGGATGGGAGTAATGGAATTAGATAATAAAGAAGAAAGAATTTTAGAGGCAGCAGCAGAAGTTTTTGCAGACCAAGGATTCTTTAAAGCAACAGTAATTGAGATTGCTGAGCAGGCAGATATAGCTAAAGGAACGATCTATCTCTATTTTGATAGTAAACAGGATTTATTCAAGTCATTGATTGTATCCAGAGTTAACAGGCTTTATCAGGGAGCTCTGAAGGATAAGGAGAATAAGAGTAGCTTTGAAGCTAAGATTAAGTCTATTATTACTAGAGAGCTTAATTATTTTGCTGAGGAGGCTGATTTATCCAAGTCGATTATCTCCGGTTTTTCCGGTATGGATGAAGAATTTAAGAAAGCTTTTTGTAAAATACGCAAGAAGTATAGAGGAGTCATTAAAGAAATTATTCAATCAGAAATTGAATTTGAAGCAGTAGAAGATGTGGCTTCAGATGATGCTGTGCGTGCGCTACAGGGAATTATTCACAGTTTTGGATTTGATTATTATCTTACTTCAACCGATGAAGATTCTAAGGTAGAAGAGTTAACTGATATAATCTATAACTTATTTATTAATGGAATCAGTGAGAAAAACTAGAGGGGGGATACTATGTTCCAGAAGGATAGACTTACAGGTTTAGTTCTATTATTGGTGTTAGGACTACTATTAAACTGTACAGTCAGTATTCAGGCAGAAGAGAAGGAAGTAATTGAGTTAGATTTAAAAGAAGGAATTAAGCTAGGTTTGGAGCGTAATTCATCGCTTCAGCAGTTAAAATCAAGAATGGAAGCAGCTAGGGCGGCTGTAGAACAAGTAGAGGCTCAACTGAAGCCGAGAGTTTCTATTAATTCTCGTTATACCAGATTTGATGAAGAGCAACGTATAAACAGAAACTCTATAAATGCTTCTAAAGATTTATATAGCCATCAATTGAATCTAAATTACTTACTCTATCAGACGCCGGCTAAATTGAAAGTGAAACAGAAAGAATACCAGTGGCAGAATATAAAAGAAGAGTATCAGCACCAAAAGAAGCAGTTAGCCTATCGGATTACGCAGAATTATTATGAGATTCTCAAGGCCCAAGAGTTAGTTAGAGTGAATCAGGAATCATTAAAACAGGTAAAAGAACATTTAAAACAGACAAGGGCCCATCTGAAAGCAGGAAATGCAGTTAAGACTGATTTGCTGCAGACGAAGGTGCGGAAGAGTGAGGTCCAACAGCAGTTTCTACAGGCTAAGAATAATCTTCAGTTAGCCCGGGAGCGTTTCAAGAATCAGTTAGAAATTAAGGGAAGTAAACAGATAGAGTTAACAGAAGATATTGGGTTTCCAGAGGTGGATTTATCAATGCCGAAAGCGTTGGATTCTGCTTTTGATAAGCGGTCCGACTTAAATTCACTGCAGGCTGAACTTAAATCTCTACGTCAGGGATTAAAGTGGGCGCAAAAGAGTGATAATCCGAATTTGGCTTTATCAGGAAAGGTATCGAAAGAAGGTTCTGAGTTTAATCCTGAGAGTGATGAGTTCTGGTCAGTAACAGTTAATTTAGAATGGGATCTCTATGACGGAGGCGAAAATGAAGCCTTAGTTGAGCAGTCTAAGTCTAATTTAGAAGCTCAGGAATCTGCTCTGGATAAGAAGAAGCAGTCTATTGATCTTGAAGTTAGAGAGGGTTTCTTAAATCTGGATTTAAGCCGAAAACAGAAAGCAACTGCTAAGCAGAGAGTAGAAAGCGCCCAGGAAAACTTAAGATTAGCTAAGTTGCGCTATAAGGAAGGAGTAGCAATTAACACAGAAGTAATTGATGCTCAGGTTGAGCTTTCTAAAGCTAAGACTGATCATCAGCAGTCTGTTTATGATTACTATATTAATCAAGCAGCATTACTAAAGTCGATGGGAATGTCTTACTTATCTGTACATAACTCAGAAACTGATTTAAGTAGATCTAATTAAGTCGGGTTAGTTATTATAGTCTTCAGTTTAGGGAGGGGAGTATTAGATGAAGAATGGAAAGTTAGTTATTTTATTAGCTAGTCTACTTATCTTTAGCCTAGTTATTTCTGGCTGTAGTTCTCAAAGTGAACAGGCAGTAGCTGATTCTGAACCAAAGAAGCAGGAAAGTGTACAACAAGAAGATTCTAAAGATAGCAAATTAGTAGTTCAGGTAGCTGAAGCAACAAGAGATGATCTTAAAGTAGAACTGGACTTTACTGGTGAATTAGCAGCTTATCGAGAAGTAAATCTTGTACCGGAGATTTCGGGAGTTGTTAGAGAGATAAAGTTTGAAGAGAATGACCAGGTAAATAAGGGACAGTTATTATTAAAACTGGATCAGGCTATGGAACAGGCAGAAGTTGAAAAGGTAGAAGGAAATTTAGAAGTAGCTAAGTCTCGTTTAGATAATGCTCGTAAAAAGTTTAAAAGGATTAAAAGTCTGTATGAAAAGAATGTAATTTCTAAAAGTGAATATGATTCTACTAAAAGCAAGTATGAAGTAGCTCGAGCTCAGCTGAAGCAGGCTAAAGCATCCTTGAATTCAGCCGAGACTCAATTGAATAAAACAACAATCGAAAGTCCCATTAAGGGAGTTATTGCTCAGAAAAGAGTAGAATTAGGGGAGATGGCCACAACCGGTAATCCTGTAGCTAAAATAGTTCAGTTGAGACCATTAGAATTTGAAGGGAGTATATCTACTACTGACTTAACTAAGGTTGAAGTGGGCCAAAGTGTAACTGTTGAAGTAGATAGTTATCCTGAACGGACTTTTACAGGTGAAGTCAATAAAGTAGCTCCTACAGTAAATCCGTCAAATCGCGGTCTTAAAGTAACAGTTCAGCTGGCTAATGAAGAACTACTGCTTAAGCCGGGAATGTTTGCAGCGGGCAGAATCTTAGTTGATGAATTAGAAAATGTTTTGGTAGTACCTAAAGCGGCAGTCAAAGAGCAGAATAGCAGTCAGCAGATTTTAGTTGTGAAGAATGGAACTGTAGAAAATAGAGATGTCGAGACAGGTCCAGCTAATAATAATCGAATTGTAGTTACTGAAGGACTCAAACCGGGTGAGAAGGCTGTTGTTCGCGGCCCTGCTAATCTGCAGTCCGGTACCGAGGTTGAAGTTACAGAATGGGGTGAAACTGAATGAAGTTATCGGACTTTTCAGTTGACCGTCCTGTAACAACAGTAATGGTAATTTTAATTATTATAGTACTAGGTGGTATTGCCTTTACACGTTTGAGTGTGGACTTATATCCTGATATGACGATACCGGTTGTTTCAGTATCTACTCGATATTCCGGTGCTGCACCAGAGGAGATAGAAGAGTCAGTTACTCGGCCGTTAGAGGAAGGATTGGCTACAGTAGATGATATAGATTCCGTAAGTTCAACATCTAGAGAAAATCTATCCCAGGTAACTTTGGAGTTTGACTGGGGAACTGATATGGATATGGCGGCTGTTGATGTTAGAGAACAGGTCAGTCAAATTAAAGAGCATTTACCTGATGAAGCAGATGATCCGATAGTAAGGAAAATAGATTTAGACCAAATACCGATTATGATTTTTGGTATTTCATCTGATCACCGGAGCGGATTGGAGCTAAAAGAGTTTGCTGAGGATAATATCAAAGATGAGTTAGAAAAGATTCCCGGTTTAGCTTCAGCTTCAATTGTAAGTGGAGAAAACCGGCAGATTAATATCAATGTTGATCGTAAAAAGTTAGAAGGCTATAATTTGTCGATTAATCAAGTGACAGCTGCTCTGCACCAGGAGAATGTTAATCTACCTGGTGGTGAGATTACAGAAAGGCCTACTGAATATCTCCTGCGGACTGAAGGACAGTTTGAAAGTATTGAAGATATAGAAAATGTAATTATTACTATGCGTCAGCAGAAGCCGATTACAATCAAGAATGTTGCTGAAATTGAGGATGGATATAAAGACCGAAGTGTTTATGTTCGGGTTAATGAAAGAAAAACTGTAGGAGCAATGGTTACCAAACAGTCTGGTGCCAATACTGTAGAAGTTATTGACCGGGCTAAAGAGAAACTGGATAAAATAAGAGAGGATCTTCCATCAGATATTTATATAGACATTTCGCGTGATCAGTCTAAATTTATCAAAAAGTCTATTGCTACTGTCCAGCAGAATGTGCTTGTTGGAGGATTATTTGCGGTTATTATACTCTTTTTATTCTTAAGAAGCTTTCGCAGTACTTTTATTATTGGAGCTGCTATTCCAATAACTGTTGTTGCAGCTTTTGGTTTGCTGTATTATAGTGGATATACTCTCAACTTGATGACGCTTGGCGGATTAGCTTTAGGAGTAGGAATGTTAGTTGATAATTCAGTTGTAGTGTTGGAGAATATATTCCGCCATCTGCGTCACGAAGGGGCCGACCCTATTAGAGCTGCTAAACAGGGTAGTGATGAAGTAGGTACAGCAGTTTTTGCTTCGACAATGACTACATTAGCTGTCTTTATTCCGATTTCATTTGTCGAAGGAATAGCGCGGGAATTATTTGGGCCGTTTTCAATGACGATCGCTTTTGCACTACTGGCATCATTTATTATTGCTGTTACTTTTGTACCGATGTCATCGGCTAGATTATTAAGCTTTAGTAATGTAAAAGAAGATGATGCTCAAGAAGAAAAAATAACTGTTAGGGCTGCCAATAAGGTGCTGAATATATACCGCCAGATATTAGATTGGTGTTTAGATCACCGTAAAACAGTACTTGCTATAGCAGTAATCTTATTTGCTGCTTCACTGGCTTTGTTTCCCTTTATTGGTAAGGAGTTTATGCCTGATTCTGAACGGGATTCTTTCCGGATAATGATAGAACTGCCTGTAGGGACTGGTTTAGAAACTACTAATCAAGAAGCAAAGAAAATAGAAAAGATAGTTACACAGATACCGGAAGTACAGGTAGCTTTTAATTTAGTAGGAGATACTGGCGGCAAAGGAAGTACTAGCGGTTCTAATGAAGCAATGTTTATGGTTCGATTAGTAGATGAAGAGAACCGGGAGAGAAGCACTAGTGAGATTCAAGAATCAATTCGATCAAAGTTACCGTCTATTCCTGGAGCAGAGATAAGATTTGCTGAAGCCAGTATGATCGGTGGCGGTGGAGGCGATGATTCTCCATTATCAATTAAGATCTTTGGTGGTGACTTGGATAGACTTGAGTCTATAGCTGATCAAGTCAAAAAAGAAGTCGAGAAAGTAAAAGGTACTAGAGATGTTCACAGCTCTGTTGATGAAGGAAAGCCTGAAATTAGGGTTGATGTAGACCGCAAGCGGGCAGCAGATCTCGGTTTAGGAGTAAATAAAATAGGAAAGACAGTTGAAACTTATGTTAATGGAAGGACTGCAACTCAGTATCATGGAACTGAAGATGGTGATACTGTTGATATTAAGGTCAGATTAGCTAAAGCAGATCGAACAAAGATACAACAGTTGAATTCAATGAAGATTATGACTTCTAAAGGCCGGTTTATTCCGCTGAATTCTGTAGCTAAGATAGTTCAAACAGAAGGTCCGACAAAGGTTACTCGTGAGGATCAGCAGCGCCATGTCAGTATTTATAGTAATTTAGGAGATCGTGATTTAGGAAGTGTAGTTGCTGATATAAGCGACAGAGTAGAATCAAATATTGAATTACCGCCTAATTATAGCATTGAATACAGCGGTGAGAACGAGGATATGCAGGAAACCTTCAAAAATTTAAGCATGGCTCTGGCAGTAGCCATTGTACTGGTTTATATGGTGCTTGCTTCCCAGTTTGAATCGCTGCTGCATCCATTTACAGTAATGCTGACTCTACCTTTGACGTTAATCGGGGTTTTAGCAGCTCTCTTCTTAACCGGAGAAACTATCAGTGCTACTTCTATGATTGGGGTTATTATGCTGGCTGGAATAGTAGTTAATAATGCTATCGTTTTAGTTGATTATATTAATCTTCTTCGTGATAGAGGTTTAAGGAGGAGGGAAGCAATTTTAAAGGCTGGTCCTGTTCGACTGCGTCCAGTATTAATGACAGCCTTGACGACGATTTTAGGCTTAATACCAGTAGCGGCTGGTTGGGGTAGCGGTTCTGAAGGAATGGCTCCAATGGGGATTGCAGTAATCGGAGGATTAACAACAGCAACCTTCTTAACCCTATTAGTAATTCCTACTTTATATTTAAGCTTAGAAAAGATTAAGGACTTTCTTATTACCGTTCCCGGAAAGTTAAAGGATAAAATAGCAGGTTAAGTTAGTACTATAGTCTGAGATTTATGGTTTTATAGGTCTCAGGCTTTTTTATCCTTATTAATAATGCTTTTCTTCCAATGGCCTCGTTTAAACCAGAGAATAGCGGTTAAACTTCCGAGGACATTAGAGATAACAAAAGCCCACCAGATCCCATTAGTCCCCCATTCAAAGACCTTACTCCAGATATTAGCTAAAGGAATTCTTATAATCCAGAGGGAGAAGATGGAAAAGAACATAGCTGAAAGAGTATTTCCAGCTCCGCGAAATCCACCATTAATTACTATTAACCCTCCCATAAATCCAAAGAAGAGTCCATTAATCTGTATAAATGAGCTGCCTATTCTTATTACTTCAGGATTATCATTAAATACTTTAATGACAAGTTGAGGAACTGTAAAGAAGATAGCTCCTAAAATAGATAGGAGAATAAAATTCAATCCAGTACTGATATAAGCGCTTTTTTCAGCCCGGCTGACTTTATTAGCTCCTAAGTTCTGTCCTACCATAGTAGTTGTGGCTGTAGAAAAGCCCCGAGAAGGCATTATTACCAAGGATAAAATCCTAGTACAGATACCGAAAGCAGCTACTGCCATAGTTCCAAAGTGGGCAACAATGCTCATCATAACTGTCATTCCTAGTCCTCTTGTTGACTGTTCAATAGCAGCAGGGGCTCCTAAAACAACTATTTCTTTAATTAATTTAAAGTCAAACTTTAAATGATGCCATTTTAGGTGTAGACCATACTTTCCTGTCCATAAGAAATAAATACTTATAACAGCTACTACTGCTCGGGAAAAGATAGTAGCTACTGCTGCTCCGGTGACCCCTAATTCAGGAAAAAAGCTGACTCCAAAGATTAAGAATGGATCGAGAATAATATTAATTAAAGTTGAAACAAACATTAGCTTCATAGGTGTAATGCTATTGCCGCTGCCGCGCAGCAAGGCTGAAAAAATAAAAAAGATAAACATAAACGTCATACCGCCAAAGAGGACCCGCATATAGCTTACTGCCAGCGGTAGTACTTCTTTAGAAGCTCCCATCCACTTGAGGAAATCAGGAGTAAAGATGATGCCGATTACTGAACAGAAAAGAGCAATACTGAGTACGAAGCTAAATATCTGTCCAACTACGTGGTTTACTTTTTCACCTTCCTCAGCTCCGGTATACTGGGCAACTAAGGTAGTACCAGCAATTGTAAAGCCGATACCTAAGGATAATAGAACAAAGACAATAGGAAAGCTTAATGAGATAGCCGCTACTGCTTTAGCTCCTACCTTTCCTACCCAGATAGTATCAACTAAGTTATATGTCATATGCATTAAGTTGCTTAAGATAATCGGCCAGGATAGATGAAAGAGTGATTTAATAATAGATCCTTTAGTTGAATCGACCTGTTTACCTAACTGTTTTTTGAATTTTTTAGCCATTATGTAATAGCCTCCTAACCGATTATTTTGATTTTAAGATTATTCTATCCATTGCATAATAACATTATTAAGTTATTATGTCAATTTTGCTAATTTAATTTGATATTAGTTTATATTCAGAAATTATAATGGTGAAATTGTTATATGAATTAGTTAGGAAAAAGGGGTTGATTAGACATCAAAAGTATGATAAAAAGGTTTAAGAATTAATTTAATGCAGCAGTGGCTGAAGTGGATAAGAATGATAATTTAAAGTTGGCAACTATCGGGATAGTAACTATCAATAATGACAGTAAGTATATAGATCAGCTGTTAAGTAAAGTGGTGAAGTTTATAGAGAGTTTTAAGGAGGTTAGTTGATGAAGGAAGGAATGGAGGATAGAGTAGAAATTCAATCTAAGTTTATACCATCTAATTATAATATTGCCAGCTGGAAAAATAAAAAGGTATGGAATAAATATAAAAATATATCTACATATCCATTAACAATTATTGAGGCTAAAGCCGGCTATGGAAAGACTACTAGTTTAGTTGGATTTATTCATCAGGAATATTCTGCTGATTTTTATTGGTACAGTATTGAGAAAGCGGAGGTTAATATTATTTCTTTTTGGTCCAATATCTGTAGAGCTATTGGATTTAGGGAAGAAGAGATTACAGATTTATTGGACGAGTTAATAATTGAATTAAATCAAGGAGGGATAGGAGTAGAAGAGGTTGTTGTACATTTAATTAATTTATTGATCAATAAATTAAACGGTAATAAATATTTAATCATTGATAATTTTTATGTTGCCTGTGAGGATAAAGATATTATTGATTCACTTAATTACTTTATTAAGTTTCTCCCTTCTTCTGTACATTTAATACTGCTTACCCGCTTGGAAGTTAATTTTCCAAGTCTATATTCCTGGCAGATAGAAAGACGAGTCTTGAAAATAGAAGAAGAGAACTTTATTTTAAACAGACAGCAGATAGAAGAATTTGCTTTATTACAGTATGACCTACAGCTTACCTCGGAAAGAATAGAAGAAATATTAAAAGAGAGTGAAGGCTGGATTTTAGCAGTTGATTTAATGCTTAGGGAAATGGATAAGGGAAATAATCCAGAAGAAGTTATGGCTGAGGATAGTAAAAGCTTTAGTCTACTTGTTGAATACTTTAATTGTGAGGTTTTGGATTATTTATCAGATAAGGATCCTTATCTGATAAATTTTTTACTGCAGACTTCTATATTAAAAAAATTAGAAGTTGATATCTGTAATCAATTATTAGATATTAATATTAGCCAACAGATATTAGAACAGCTTCTTTCCAGTCAGGCATTTCTCTATCAAATAGATGATGATGATGGATATTGTTATCATAATCTCTTTAAGGAATTTTTGGAATATACAGCTAAACAGAAGTATGATTATAATCTATTACATAATAAAGCCAAAGAGATTTATTATAATGAAGGTCGGGATGATGGAGTGGTTTATCATATCTTACAGGTAGGTGATGAGGAAGAAATTGTAAAGTTGGTAATTGAGAATATAAGTGATTGGAAAGAGCGAGAAAAATTTAATCTATTGGAAAAATGTCTAGATTTTTTATCCCAGGACACTTATTTATCCCATCCATATCTACATATTTATCAAGGTGATATATATTATCAGGAGGAAGAGTATGATTTAGCTGCTAAAGAGTACCAGACAGCAAGGGAGTATTTTCAAGATCAGCAGAATAAGAAAGGGTTAATTTCAGCTTTATTTAAACTCAGCAGACTATATTTTTTCTTACATTCAATTAAAGGAGTAGAATACTTTAATGAATTAATAAATTACAAGCATCTCTTTTCTGATAAGCAGCAGAAAGAGTTTCTATATTTAAAAGCAAAAGCCTGTTTTTATCAGGGGGAGATAGGCCAAACAAAGGAAATGATACTTAAATTAAAATCACATGATATTGAATGTAATACTTTAAAGGCAGAGTTAGCCTTTCTAAGTGGTGATTTACTGCAGGCTCAGAAATTGATAAAAGAAATAATGATTAATCAGGAGAGATATTCATATTTCCTTGATTATATAAGAATTGTAATTAATCTATTTCGCGGTAATATTCATCAAGCCCAGGAATTAGTTTGGCGTAAAATAGTTGCTGCTAAGGGAATTGAAAAGACTTTTTTTGAATATATAGGGGCAACTGTTGATCGGATGGCCGGCAGGCGGAAAGAGGAAATATCTAAAAGAAAATACTTTGAGACTTTAAAGAATAATTTAGATTCTTCTTGCTGGTATTTAAGTATGTTAATGGTTGACTTGATTTTCTGGGAAGCATATTATGGAAATCCAGAACTGGGGATTGAATCTGGAAAAGAATGTTTAACAAAATTCGCTAAAACAGAGTATGGAGTAGCTATAACATATTATGGCATTGGGTTAAATTATCATAGTTCTCAAAATTCAGAAGATTCATTAAAATATTTTGAAGAAGCTAAGAATTGTTTTGAAAAACTGGATAATAAATTATATTTATGTACTGTATTAATGTTGATTTCAGCAGTAACATATGAATTAGGCTGTGAGACTAAGTTTGAGCCTACTATAGAACAGACACTTAAGTTAGCCAGAGAAAACTCTTATGATTATCTATTTTTAAAAGAAACATTTATTGGAGTGAAAAGTCTTAATGATTTCATACCGGTTTTAATTGAGGCCAGGGATAGAGGGATTGAAGCTGATTATGTTAATGAATTATTAAGTGAATTTAATCTATCTAATTTAGATAGACATCCCGGTTATTGTTTGAAGATAAAGGCTTTCGGAGAGTTTAGACTCTGGCGCCGCTGTGGTAAAGAAGAGGTTGTGGAGGAGGAGTGGACTCGTAAAAAGTCTAAAGAGCTTTTTAAGTTATTTTTGGTTAATTATGATGAGTTGATTCCTAGGGAAAGAATCTGTAGTCTGCTGTGGCCTGATAAAGAGATTGATAAAGCTAAACGCAGCTTTAATGTAGCCTTAAATAATTTAAATCAGATATTAGAGCCAAATAGAGAGTCTGGAGCAGAGCCTTACTTTATCGTTCGGCATAATTTATCTTATGGTCTGAATCGGAGAATAAGTTATTCATATGATGTAGCCGATTTTGAGGAAGCAATCAAGAGAGGAGATAGGACTAAAGATGGAGTAGTAAAAATGAATTATTATCAACAGGCTGTTGAACTCTATCAAGATGATTTTTTGGTTCATGACCTATATAAGTCATGGATTAATATAGAACGGGAGCGGTTAATTAGATTATTTTTAGATACAGCCAATAATTTGATAGAGTATTACTTTAAGCAAGGGGAATATGAAGAATCTATTCAGTTAGCAGATAGAATCTTGGCCATCGATAAATATTTTGAACAGGCATATTTATATAAGATGAAGAGTTACGAGCAATTAGGGCAGCGTTCCTTTGCTGTTAAGACTTATCAGAAATGTAAGGGGATTTTGAACAAAGAATTAAATATCAATCCAATTTCCGAGATAGAAGATTATTATCAGAAATTGACTTTAGAAAACAGTACTTAATTGTGCTGTTTTTTATTTTGTAAGTGAATTGTAAGTCTGATGTTTATAATTAGAAAGGGAAAAATGTTAGCATATATCTGATTTAGACTTACTTTGTAAAATAACCTAAAATATTCGATAAATATTGTAAGAAGGAGGGGTAAAGTTGTGAAAGCAGAGGATAACCAACAGAACTTAATTCTAGATGATGCAGTTATGGAGATAGCTAACCAGCTGCGGTTAACTAAAGAAGCTGATTTTGAGCCGATATTGGAGATTATAGGTGATGAAGTTGAAGTTGATAGTATCTTTATATTTAATTTTATGGTTAAGTATAAACAAATTGATGAATGGACAGCTATGGATTATCAACCGTTATTTAAGGATTTATCCCAGGCTAAGATAGAAGAATTAGGTTGGAAGTTTCGCAAATTGGTTCAAGATGAAGAATATATTATCAATAATAGCTCTCAATTATCCAAAGAATTAATTGAGGAGCAGGTGATTATACAGTCTTTAGATGTATCAGCTTTGGTATTAGTGCCGATTTTTGATGCTGAAGAAAGACTCGTAGGGATTATCGGTGCTGCTAAGAGGCAAACTCCAAAGTTTTGGTCAGAAAGTGAGCTTAAATTATTTAACATAACAGCTGAGATGTTGGGTAATCATTATGAGCTGTATAAGACCGAAGTTGAGAAAAGGAAGTTATTTAATACAATAGAAACAGCAGCTGTTGTTTTAGATTCTTCCTGGCAAATCATTGCTGCCAATGATGAATTTAAGAAGTTATCAGGCTATACTGAGGAACTGCCAGAAGATGTAGAGATGATGGATTTTATTCATCAGGATGATGTAGATAAAGTCAGGGGGTATCTGCAGCAAAAGATGAACAGTAGTAATTTGTTATTATCTGAAGAAGAAGTAAGATTTATTACTAAAGACCAGCGGACTAAGCATGTTTCGATATCAGCAGGTTTAATTCCGGAAACTACTGAGATTATAGTTTCGCTGCTTGATATAACAGAAAAGAAAGAGATTAAAGATGAGTTTAGAAAGAATGCAGAATTACTTTACAGCAGTTTTGAAAAAGCCAATATCGGGATGACAATTATTAATCTAGATAAAGAGTTTATAAAGGCTAATGATGCCTTCTGTAATATGCTCGGTTATAGTAAAGAGCAGATGCTGCAGAAGACATTTATTGATATAACACATCCTAATGATAGAGAAAGAAGCATTAACCTATGGAATCAGTTAATTGATGGCGGAGAGCGAACAGTTGAGTTTGAAAAGAGATACTTACATCAGGACGGATATATTGTCTGGGCTGATATTAATTTAACTTTAGTTAGAGATGAGAATGATGATCCTCTTTACTTTATCAGCCAGATAGAGAATATTACTGAAGAGAAGAAAACAAAGCAGAAGCTAGAGTACAGCCATAAGCAGTTAGAGAAGACTTTTAATTCTATGGTAGATACTTTGGGTTCTGTTATCAGCTTACGAGATCCTTATACTGCTGGACATCAGCAGCGGGTTGCAGAATTAGCAGTAGAGATTGGAAGAGAGATGAATCTCCATTCTGATATGATTGAAGGAATTAAAGTAGCAGGTATTCTACATGATATTGGTAAGATAAAGGTGCCGGCGGAGATTCTGTCTAGACCAGGTGAAATAACTGATGAGGAGTTCCAGTTGATCCAGCAGCATTGTCGGCATGGATATGATATTCTACAGGAGGTTGAGTTTGATTGGCCCATAGCAGAGGTTGCTCTGCAGCATCATGAACGGATTGATGGTTCCGGTTATCCGCAGGGCTTAAGCGGTGAAGATATATTACTAGAAGCAAAGATTTTAGCAGTTGCTGATGTAGTGGAAGCTATGTCTTCACACCGTCCTTATCGCCCAAGCTTAGGAATTGATGCTGCTATAAATGAAATTAAAAAGAATAAAGGCCTCAAATATAATTCTAGAGTAGTAGATGCTTGTTTAAATGTTTTAGAGAATAATAGACAGATATTAGAAAAGGCAAATTAATTCTATTGGAGGGATAAGATGTTAGAATCAATTAAAGAACGAATTACAGTACGCAATAAGTTATTGCTTTTTATTCTAATTCCATTATTTATAATTTCGGTGATATTGCTTTATAGAAATTATACAGCAGTAACAACATCTATAACAGAAACAGTAGAGGAGACTAGCTTACAGCAGACAGAAGGCTATACTCAGGTAATTGATAACTGGCTGGAAGCCAAAAAGAATGAAACAAGGATATTGGCTAAAACTCTGGAATTAGAAGAAGGGTGGTCGGAAAATAGAGATGTCTGGGCATTAGTAGATAAACTGGACCGAGAGGCTCTCGAGGATACCTTCGAATCCTTGATGTTAATTGACCGTACTGGTCGGGCCTGGACAACTCAGGATAGATCTATTCATGATGTCAGCAATAGAGATTATTTTCTTGAAGCTAAGAGAAAGAATGAGTTAATAGTTAGTGAAGCGATGCGTTCTAAAATGACAGGAGAACATATCTTTACTATTTCTCTACCAGTTAAGAATGAAACTGGTAAGACGGTGGCTGTATTGAGCGGTACTACTTTATTGAAACCGCTCCAGCAGATTGTAAATAATATGGGATTGGGTGAGACCGGTTATGCCTATTTAGTCGAGGGAGATGGACAAGTAATTGCTCATCCAACTCAAGCACTGGAATTAAATATATTAGATAGTAGTCAGGAAGCAATAACTAAAAACTTGGCTAATATCGGTAAGAAGATGGTTGCTGAAAAGAAGGGAACTGATCGGTATACTTATCAAGGTCAGGAACAGTATGTTTATTATCATCCGGTTGAAGGGACAGACTGGTCGCTTGCTCTAATTGTACCGGTTGAAGAATTGACGGCAGCCGGCAAAAAGATTGTAACTCAATCTACTATCGGTTACATAGCTTTATTTTTAATTATTGCAGCAGTAGTCTTCTTTATTTCTAATTCAATTGGCAAAACTATAAATGAGATTTTAGATGTCTTAGACAAAGCAGCTGATGGAGATTTAACTGAAAGGGCTGAGTCTAAAACGAATGATGAGTTGGGCAGAATGGCTGATGCTATAAATCGAACCTTTGATAGCTTTGCTGAAACTATTAATAAACTGATAAATATGGCTGATGAGGTTGCATCAGCAGGACAGGAGCTGTCTGCTTCGGCTGAAGAAGCCGATGCAACAATTGAGACTACCAGTGACCAGGTTGACCAGATGGCCGGTGGTATTCAGCAGGTTGCTGCCAGCAGTCAGGAAGTAAATGCTTTTTCTGAAGAGGCAACTGCTACAGCTCATGAGGGTAATGAGAATATTGAAACAGCAGTAGAACAGATGAAAGAAATTGATCAAAAAGTTAATGATGTTGAAACAGTAGTTAAAGATTTAAGTGAGACATCAGAAGAGATTGAAAAGATTATTCAGTTGATTACTGATATAGCAGATCAGACGAATCTATTGGCTCTGAATGCTGCTATTGAAGCAGCCCGGGCTGGAGAACACGGCCACGGTTTTGCAGTAGTAGCAGATGAGATTAGGGAATTGGCAGAACAGACAGGAGAAGCTACTGAAGAGATTGCTGGTCTAATTACTGAAACTCAGGAAGGATCTAAAGAAGCAACAGAAGCTATCAATGCTGGAGTAGCAGCGGTAGATAAAGGAGAAAGGATTATTACTGAAGCCGGTAATGCCTTTGAAGAGATTACTCAGGCTATTGAGGAAACCTCGACTCAGGTGCAGGAGACTAGTTCTGCTACTCAGCAGTTGGCCAGTAACAGCGATGAAGTGGCCAGAGCAACCGACCAGATTGAGGCTATTTCTGATGAGATTACAGATGCTTCAGTGGAATTGGCTCATCTGGCAGAAGACTTAGAAAGTATGGTTAAACAGTTTGAGGTATAAAGAGTATTAAATTTAATATCAGCAATTGAAGGCACCTTTGGAATTTCGAGAGGTGCCTTTTTTAGATTGCAATTTTATTGATATATTATGTCACTTGCAATATTTTAACATATACTTCTTATTTGTAATTACCTAATATAATCAATGTATGCATTTATGATATTACAGGGATAGTCAATATATATCCGCCGCTTGCCGTTCATTCGGCCTCCTGCCTCATTCACTCTCAAAAACTAACCCTTCACCGTCCATGGTTCCGGGTTAGTTTTAAGAGTCGCTCTGGACACATATTGACTATTGATAATAAAATATATTGCTGTGATTATCACCAATGAGAGTTATTGAAAGCATATATTGACTATTTATGGTATTACAGAACAGAAATTTCATTGGTTTGGGTTTTAACGCTTTCCCTCAGATAATTTTGCACAATTTAGTTGATATCTTGCAAAGAGCGACTTTAAATCATAACACTAAGATTTATTTACTGCTGAGTGACTAGGACTGATTTCTGGAGCGTTTGCAAGATATCAACTCTAAACTGCAACAACATATCAACTTAACTCTGTTTAATCCCAAATGCACGTAACAGAATCTGGCACATAAATATACCATAAAGCAGATAAGAAAGGAGGGATAGAATGGACGGCCTATCAGTTGCTCGCAATATTTTGGTTCAGGAAAGGGTATTATGCTTTCTCTACCGCCGCTTAGACCAGCAGGTTACTGATGAAGAGTTGGATGAGATTGTAAATCGATTACGGAGGTTACAGAGACAGCAGCTTCAATTACTGAATGAATTAATTGAAAAATTGGAGATACCAATGCCGCCGTCGGGAGTGCGGTATGCAGAATATATAGTTCAGCGGGGGGATACACTTTTCTTAATTGCGCAACGATATAATACTACTATAGCTAATCTTCTGCGGGTAAATCCTGGTATTGAGGACCCGGATGATATTCAGGTAGGAATGAGGATTAAGCTGCCGATTATTTTACCGCAGCCGCCGGAGGATTACTTTGAGTATACTGTTAGAATGGGGGATACACTATTTGAATTAGCAAGAAGATTTAATACTACTGTTAATGAACTTGTCTTCTTTAATAGCATCAGCAACCCGGAGCTTATTTATCCGGGACGGATCTTAATTATACCTTCTGATGAAGAATAATAGGGTAGATATTATGGAATGATTTAAGTGTGGGGGTGTCCCCCACACTTATAAAAATATTTGATGTGGCAATTATTTTGATATATTATAGTAAGTAAATAGAATTCTCTGTTAGGAGGATAGATATGAATTGGTTAGCGATCATCTTTGGTAAAGGATGGCCGCAGAGAATAATCATTTTAGGGGCTGTTATACTTTACATATACTTAGGCTTTACTAAACCAGAGGTAGCCAAAGAAGGAATTAATGGTGCCGGCAAAACATTTTTAAACTTATTTACTCTTATTTTTGCAGCTCTATTGATTTCTAGAGCTATTGGACTTTTGCTGCCAGAGGAGACAATCTATCAGTGGTTTGGGGAAGAGACGGGGGTTTTAGGAATTATCCGAGGCGGTCTATTAGGCGGTGTTCTGCAGGGCGGTCCTTATGCTGTCTATCCAATTATTAAATCAATCTATGATAAAGGAGCCCACATTAGTGTCGTAATAGCGATGTTATTAGGGTATGGAGCTATCGGTTTAGCTAGAATACCATATGGATTCTTCTTTTTTGAACCTAAGATTATCGGATTAAGAGTATTACTTGCTTTGCCGGTGCCGATAATAGGCGGGCTTTTAGTTTATCTGTTTTTTTAATAAGTTATTGATTAATCTGCTGGAGGTTTTATCATGCTTGGAGTTAAATTAACTAAAGATTCAGATCGATTGGGAACAGAAGAAATATTGCCGCTGCTTATTAAACTTTCGGTACCGGGGATTATAGGAATGTCAACTCAGTCGTTATATAATGTAATTGATAGCATCTATATAGGACGTTTAAGTAAAGAAGCTCTTTCAGCTGTCTCCCTAGCCTTTCCGGTTCAGATGATATTGATTGCTATCGGAGCAGGGACCGGAGTAGGAATTAGTTCATTGATTTCTCGCCTGTTAGGGCAAGGAAGAGAGGATAGAGCCAGTAATGCAGCTGGACATGTAATGTTGATTACTTTAGTCTATGGTTTGGTATTCTGTCTACTAGGAATATTATGGTCTGATGAATTAATTAATATTTTTACTGATAATTCTACTTTAATTGCTATGGCAGTTGAATATATTAGAGTTATTATGATGGGATCGCTGGCAATATTCTTTCCGATGATTGCTAATAATATTCTGCGGGGAGCCGGGAATACTTTTGCTCCAATGGTGATGTTGGTTATTGGAGCGGTGTTAAATATTATTCTTGATCCTTTTTTAATCTTTGGTATCGGTATCTTCCCTAAGTTAGGTATTCAGGGTGCTGCTGTGGCTACTATTCTGTCCAGATTGATCGGCGGAATCTTTATTGCTTATATATTATTTTTGCAGCAGAATCAGATTGAGTTTAGTGTAAAGAAGTTTGAATTTGATTTTCAGCTGATTAAAGAGATTTACCGGGTTGGACTGCCAGCTATGGCTATGCCGCTGTCGGCCAGTGTGATGATTGCCGGAGTTAATAAGATTATAGCTGGCTATAGCACTCTGGCTATTGCAGTTTTTGGTATTTACTTTAGGCTGCAGTCTTTTGTTTTTTTACCGATTGTTGGTTTGAACCAGGGATATATGCCGATTGTGGGCTATAATTACGGTCATAAGAATCCGGAGCGAATGAAAAAAACAATTAAACTGGGGTTAGCAGTTAGTTCTGTCTTTACTACTATCGGTTTTATTACTTTTCAGCTCTTTCCCCAGGAGTTGATTCAGTTATTTAACCGTAGTCCTGAATTATTGGAGATGGGGGTAACGGCTTTAAAAAAGCTAACACTTGCTTTTCCAATTATGGGACCAGCTTTAGTTGCTTCTGCTACTTTTCAGGCTGTGGGGAAGGGAGTACCTAGTTTGATTCATTCTGTTACTAGACAGGTTTTTTTCCTCTTTCCAATTATGTATGTATTAGGTGAAATATATGGTTTGGATACTCTCTGGTATGCTCTACCGATTGCTGAATTTATTGCTGCAGTGGGAATAATTATCTGGATGGTTATTACTTTTCGTACCCTCTTTACTGAATTGCAGAGTACTTCTGTTGCTACAGAGAACTCTCAATAAGAATTATTTTCACTAATGGTCTATCGGTGCTCATTCTATAAATTTGCTTCTACTACTTTTTAAAGGAATATTGATATAATGTTGCAGTTTAGAGTTGATATTTTGCAAACGCTCCGAAAATCAGCCCTAGTCAACCAGCGATAAATTATCTTTATAGCTACATTTGAAGATCCTAGCTTATATGTTTAACCATTTCTCTCTTATGGGGCTGCTTTAAAGTCGCTTTTTGCAAGATATCAACTAAATTGTGCAAAATTATTTGGGGAAGCGTTTAAAATCAGATTAATGAAAATTTTGTGCTGTAAATAGTCAACATTTCTCTGGAGCGACTCTTAAAACTGACTCGGAACCAGGGATGGTGGAGAGTCAGTTTTTGAGAATGAGTGAGACAGGACGTCGAACGAATGGCAAGCGTAAGAGATTTGTTGACTATAATTTGCAATATCATGAATGAAACTATATTGGCTGCAAATAGGAATTGACACATTATATCAATTTAATTTTATGATAAAAGCTTTCTCCAACTTGCAAAAAGCATAATCTTCTAGACAACAAGAAAAAATACGTTTAATGTAATTAATCTTCCACTCCTCGGCAATAATAGAAGTAGAATAGAGTGAGGAGGTAAAGGTATGAGAGTGCCAGACCATATAGGAATTATTCCTGACGGCAATCGTCGTTGGGCTGAAAGCAAGGGGCTTTCTAAAGAACAGGGCTATACACATGGACTCAGTCCAGGAGTGAAACTGCTTAGGCTCTGTAAAGAAGTTGGGGTTAATGAGGTTACTTATTACGGATTTACTACTGATAATACTGAGCGGCCGCCGAAACAGATTACTGCTTTCAGACAGGCATGTGTAGATGCCGTTGAGATGTTGGCTAATGAAGATGCATCTTTGTTGGTAATTGGTGATAGGCAGGCCGATGAATTTCCGGATGAGTTAGAGTCGTATACTGAAGAGCGGCAGCCCTTTGGAAATAATGAAATTAAAGTTAACTTTTTAGTCAATTATGGCTGGAAATGGGATTTAAATAGTCTAAGTCAGGCAGATGAAGTATCACGGCGGAAGCTTAAAAATCAGTTGAATTCCAATCAGGTTTCCCAGGTTGATTTAGTTATCCGTTGGGGGAATCGTAGAAGGTTAAGCGGCTTTTTGCCGGTCCAGTCAGTCTATGCTGACTTTTATGTTGTAGATGAGTACTGGCCTGATTTTGAGCCAGAGCAGTTTTATGAAGCGCTGGAGTGGTATGATAAGCAGGATATTACATATGGAGGATAAAAATAAGCTCAAGAGACTTCTGTGAACTACTCGGTATTGAAATACCGAGCTTCATGGTCGCCTGCTTTTATGGGAGTTACCCATAATATCAAGCAAGTTACCCAATTGGCGTGTCCAACGCCACTACTCCTATCTAGCATAAGTGCTAGACTCAGAGATACTTTTACTTTGCTCAAGATAGAAGTGTAAGCACCTCTATAAGTGCTTACTAGAAGATTTAGTGTCTTCTATCTACAACGAGCACCCTGAATATTTTACACAGTAGAAGTTTAGCTACTGCAACCTCCAATATTCACTTGTAATCCATATTCAAATTATAACAAATTATGAAGCAAATATCAATTGTTTAAATTAATATTTGCTAATCCTTATATCTCCCATTTGAAAATGGGAGATATAAGGATTATTTCCTAACTAATAATGAGAAGTCTTTTATTTTAAACAGGAATTAAAATAAAAGCACAAAACCGATGCGTAGATGTATTACTCTAATACATCTACGCATCGGTTTTTTATTTTCTATGAGTTCTTTAGTACTATGTTATAGCCAGTATTTTAGTGGTTTTATTATTATAGAATGAAAGATAATGATACAGTTATGAATCAAAAATGAATATCTTTTTCAATTTAATTTTTATATCTATTATTTATAAAATCGCTCAATCACTGATATGGCGGGGGATATAAATTTTTTTCTTTAATTTCAGTATAGTTGGAATGAAGCTTGCAATTATTAATAGGTGAAGGTTAATAAAGAGATTAAAAATAATAATTTGGAGGTGTAGTAAATGGCTGAAGTAACTTCACTAGATGAAGCATTAGATCAAGTTAAAGATGGAATGGAAGTAATGATTGGTGGATTTATGTCTTGTGGGACACCTAGAAAAATAGTTAAAGGTATGGTAGAAAGAGAAGTTAAGGATTTAACTATTATTGCTAATGATACAGGAAAAACAAATGATGGAATAGGAAGATTAATTCGTAATAAACAAGCTGAAAAAGTAATTGCTAGTCATATTGGGCTTAATCCAGAAACAGGTGACCAGATGAATGATGGAGAGTTGGAAGTAGATTTAGTTCCTCAAGGTACTTTAGTAGAACAGATTAGAGCAGCTGGTGCAGGTTTAGGAGGTTTCCTAACACCTACTGGAGTAGGTACTGTAGTAGAAGAGGGAAAGGATAAGATTGAGATTGATGGTCAAGAGTATTTATTAGAACTTCCTATTACAGCAGATGTAGCTTTAGTTAAAGCCTGGAAGGCTGATAAGAAAGGAAATCTCGTTTATCGTAAGAGTGCGAGAAACTTCAATCCATTAATAGCAATGGCAGCTGACTTAGTAATAGTAGAAGCAGAAGAGATCGTTGAAACTGGAGAGATTGATCCTAATGAAGTAATGACTCCGGCTGCCTTTGTAGATATCATTGTTGGAGGTGAAGAGTAATTATGGATAAGCAAACTAAAAGAGAGATTATTGCTAACAGAATTGCGGCAGAGTTGAATGACGGCGATATAGTTAATTTAGGTATTGGACTGCCGACTATGGTAGGGGACTATGTATCGGATGATATTGATATTACTCTACAGTCTGAGAATGGATTTTTAGGCTTGGGGCCAGCACCTGAAGAGGGAGATGAGGATAAAGACTTAGTTAATGCTGGCGCACAGCCAGTAACTATTAAAGAAGGTGGAGCCTTTTTCGATAGTGCTGATTCTTTTGCAATTATTCGCGGTGGACATGTTGATATTACTGTTCTAGGAGCACTGCAGGCAGATGAACAAGGGAATCTTGCTAATTGGATGATTCCAGGTAAGTTAGTACCCGGTATGGGAGGAGCAATGGATTTAGTAGTCGGAGCTCAACAGGTAATTATTGGTACAGCCCATACTATTAAAGGAAATCCTAAAATTTTAAAAGAATGTGATCTACCTTTAACAGCCAAAAAACAGGTTGATTTAATTGTAACAGAAATGGGAGTTATGAAGGTTACAGAAGACGGATTAGTATTAAGAGAAATAAATCCTGAGTTTACAGTAGATGAAGTGCAGGAAGCAACAGAAGCTGAATTAATTATTCCAGATGATCTAGAGGAAATGGAAGTTTAACAATTAACAGGAGGGATTAACAATGGAAGAAATTGTAATTGCAAGTGCAGTGAGAACAGCAATTGGCAGTTTTGGTGGAAGTTTAAAGAAGGTTTCTGCTATTGAGTTGGGAACAACTACAATTAAAGCAGCTTTAGAAAGAGCTGAATTAGATGCTGGTGAAGTAGATGAAGTAATTATGGGGAATGTCTTACAGGCTGGTTCAGGCCAGAACCCGGCTCGTCAGGCATCAGTTAATGCCGGCTTACCTGTGGAGACACCGGCTATGACTATCAATAAAGTCTGTGGTTCAGGTCTAAAGGCAGTTAATTTAGCTGCCCAGGCAATTAAAGCCGGAGATGGAGATGTATTTGTTGTTGGCGGTATGGAGAATATGAGCCAGGCGCCTTATGTTCAGAATAAAGCCCGCTGGGGAGAGAGAATGGGCCACGGCAAATTAGTAGATACAATGATTCAAGACGGCCTTTGGTGTGCATTCAATGATTATCATATGGGTATTACTGCTGAAAATGTAGCTGAACAGTGGGATATTAGTCGTGAGGAACAGGATGAGTTTGCTGCAACCAGTCAGCAGAGAGCTGAAGCGGCATTAGAGGAAGGTAAATTCGAAGATGAGATAGTACCTGTAGAAGTACCGCAGCGAAAAGGAGACCCAGTTGTATTCGATAAAGATGAATATCCCCGCAGTGGAGTAACAGCTGAAGGATTGGCTAACTTACGTCCGGCCTTTAAGAAGGATGGAACAGTAACTGCCGGTAATGCATCAGGAATCAATGACGGAGCAGCTGCATTAGTGGTAATGACTAAGAGTAAAGCTGAGGAATTAGGAGTAGAGCCACTGGCTACTATTAAGAGTTATGCTTCAGCAGGAGTAGATCCAGCTATTATGGGAACCGGCCCGATTCCTTCTTCTAAGAAGGCATTACAGGAGGCGGACTTAACAGTAGAAGATATGGACTTAGTAGAAGCCAATGAAGCTTTTGCATCCCAGTCTCTTGCAGTAGTTCAAGATTTAGGATTGGATACTGAAAAGGTAAATGTAAATGGAGGAGCAATTGCTTTAGGCCATCCGATTGGTGCTAGTGGAGCAAGGATCTTAATTACTCTGTTACATGAGATGAAGAAGCAGGACTCTAAGTATGGACTAGCCACTCTTTGTATCGGCGGTGGACAGGGAGCTGCTACAGTAGTAGAAAGATAAATAATAAATTTCAGGGGGGATTAAAGTGGTAAAAAAATTGTCCAAGTTCTTTGTGTCCTTAATTGAAGAATATCTACCTGACCCGTTCTTATTTGCGATTGCTTTAACTGCAGTTGTTTATGTTTTAGGAATTGTAATTGCTGGAAATGGTCCAATGGAGATGATTGGACATTGGGGCGACGGCTTATGGAATCTATTGGCTTTTGCTATGCAGATGTGTTTGGTCTTAATTACTGGCCATGCGTTAGCTAATACGGATTTATTCAGTAAAATATTGAAAAAGATTGCTTCCATTCCTGATTCGGCTGGAGGAGCAATAGCATTAACAACCTTTATTTCTGGTCTCTGTTGCTGGATTAACTGGGGGTTTGGTTTAGTTATTGGAGCCTTATTGGCAAAAGAGATGGCCAAACAGGTTGAAGGTGTAGATTATCGCCTCTTAATAGCCAGTGCTTATTCTGGTTTTGTTATCTGGCATGCTGGTTTGGCCGGTTCGGTACCTTTAACAGTTGCTACTGAAGGCCACTTTATGGAGCATTTAATGGGAGTTATTCCGATATCAAGTACGATATTCAGTTCCTATAATCTTATAATATCTGTTGTAGTACTGCTTACAATTCCTTTCTTAAATCGAATGATGCTGCCCGATAAGGATGAGAGAGTAATTGTTGATCCTGAAGTATTAAAAGAAGAAGACAGTGCTGGAAATTCTGAACCTGAGTTAAATACTGTAGCAGACAGATTAGAAAATAATATGTTAGTTTCTTTTGTTTTAGGCGGTATGGGAGCAGCTTATTTGCTTAATTATTTTGTTAACAATGGTTTTGCTCTTAACTTAAATATTGTTATCTTCTTATTCATGACTTTAGGAATTCTTCTGCATAAAACTCCGAAGAATTATCTTAATGCTTTTGAAACAGCTGTAAAAGGCTGTAGCGGAATAATCTTACAGTTCCCGCTGTATTCAGGTATTATGGGAATGATGGTAGGTTCCGGTCTGGCAACTATCATGTCAGAATTCTTTGTCTCTATTGCAACACAGACAACACTTCCTTTCTTTAGCTTCTTAAGTGCCGGAATTGTAAACTTCTTTGTTCCTTCTGGCGGAGGACAGTGGGCTGTACAGGCTCCAATTATGGTACCTGCTGCAGCAGATCTAGGAGTCGATATCTCTAGGATTTCTATGGCTGTTGCCTGGGGAGATGCCTGGACTAATATGATTCAGCCTTTCTGGGCTCTACCTGCATTAGGAATTGCTGGTTTGGGTGCTCGTGACATTATGGGCTACTGTATAATGGTATTAATGTGGAGTGGAGTTATAGTAAGTTTAGGTTTAATGTTTCTTTAAGGATTTAGATTAATCTGATATATAGATTTAAATTGATAAAAGATTGAGTAAAGAAGCTAGGATTTTTCCTAGTTTCTTTATATTTAGAAGAAAATTTTGGGCTAAAGGTAAAGATTAGCTTTGTAAAAAATGTTAAAAAATGATATATTGATAGGTAATCTTAAACGGAGGAGGGGGAGCATGAAAGTAGCCGAGATAATGACTAAAGATCCTATTACCTTATGTAAAGAGGATACTATCGGAAAGGCAGCAGAGATATTTCATAATGAGAGAATAGATGGTGCCCCAGTTGTTGATGCAGAAAATAAATTGATAGGTATCTTTACCAAAAGCCACTTAATGAAAGCGGTTAAAGAAGGGCTGGAAAACAGCATAGCTGTAGGAAAGTTAATGCAGACAGACGTAATGAAGATAACAGAGGATAGGACTTTAGAATCAGCCTGGAAAATAAAGATAGGAAGGCTGCCGGTTGTTGATAAAGATAATGGGTTAGTTGGTATCTTAACTAGAACGGATTTAGTTGAAGCTTTTTATACACAGTCACAGAAAGTGGTAGGAGAATTAACTACAATACTGGATTCATCCCATAATGGAATTATTGCTATTGATGTAGAGGGTAGAATTATTACTTTTAACTCGGCTGCTGAAGAGATCTTGGGCTATAAAGCAGAGGAAGTTTTAGGAAGGCAGATTGCAGATATTATACCGAATACAGGTTTGATAAATGTATTGGAAACAGGAGAGGAAGAGTTTGGAGAAAAGATAAATGTAGGAGATGTTGTTGCTTTAACTAATCGAAGTCTAATCTATAAGGATGGAGAGCTAAGGGGTTCAATGGCTATCTTTCAGGATATTTCTGAGTTGGAGAAGGTATCAGAAGAATTAAATACAGTTAAGAATTTGAATAAAGAACTGGACGCAATTATTGAGTCAGTTTCAGATGGTTTATATGTTACAGACGGCAATGCAGATACAATTAGAATTAATAGTGCCTATGAGGAGATAACAGGGATTAAGAGTGAAGAAGTATTGGGCAGGAATATGGAAGAGTTAGTAGAGGAAGGCATATTCTCTGAAGCAGTTACCTTTCAGGTGTTAGAGAAGGAAGAATCGGTAAGCGTCATGCATGATATCAA
This sequence comes from Acetohalobium arabaticum DSM 5501, assembly GCF_000144695.1. Lineage (GTDB taxonomy): Bacteria > Bacillota > Halanaerobiia > Halobacteroidales > Acetohalobiaceae > Acetohalobium > Acetohalobium arabaticum. Next base: position 1,924,794 of record NC_014378.1, on the reverse strand, counting down.
AACAGGAAAACAGGTCTTAAGTACCGGGAATCCTGTCTTCAATGAAGAAGGGGAAATAGTTAGAGTAGTAACCACTGCCCGGGATGTGGAGGAATTAAATCACCTTAAACAAGAGTTGGAAAAGACTAAAGAATTAAGTGAAAAATATTATTCTGAGCTGGAGAAACTGCGTTCCCAACAATTGGAGTTTGATGAAATAGTAATTAAGAGTGGAAAAATGGAGAGGGTCTTTGATCTGGCTTTACAAGTAGGTAGAGTTGATTCTACTGTTTTGATTACTGGTGAATCCGGGGTAGGTAAAGAGATTATTGCCCGAACAATCCATAAAGTGAGTGATCGTAGAGATGGGTCATTAATCAAAGTTAACTGTGGGGCAATTCCGGATAACTTATTGGAAGCAGAATTATTCGGTTATGAGGAGGGAGCATTTACCGGGGCTAAATCCGAAGGGAAGATGGGGATGTTTGAGTTAGCTAATGATGGTACTCTATTTTTGGATGAAATAGGTGAGCTGCCGCTGAATCTACAGGTTAAATTGCTCCGGGCTTTACAGGAAAAAGAGATAATGAGAGTCGGTGGGACTGAAAGTATTGATATCAATGCTAGAATTATCTCAGCTACTAACCAGGATTTAGAGCAGATGACAAAGGAAGGAAAGTTTAGAGAGGATCTTTATTATCGCCTTAATGTAGTACCTATCTATGTTCCTCCACTGCGAGAAAGGAAGGAAGATATTACTCCATTGATTTCTCATTTCCTACAGGAGTTTAATGAAAAGTTTGAAGTTAATAAAACAATTGCTTCGGCTGCCATTGAGGCTTTAGAGAATTATGATTGGATGGGAAATGTAAGAGAATTAGAAAACTTGATTGAAAGATTAGTAGTGATGACCAGTGAACAGATGATTACTTTAGACTGCCTTCCGGAGCATATTAAGAAAAAACAACAGGGTAACTTAGATATTGAAATCTTTGATATTATTCCCCTTAAGCAGGGGGTTTCGAAGGTGGAGGAAGACTTAGTAAAGATGGCTTTAGATAAGTACGGTAGTACCTATAAGGCTGCTGAAGTTTTGGGAGTAAGTCAGCCTACAGTAGTAAGGAAGAAACAAAAATACGGGATTTAACAGAATAAGATTAGCTATTAAGGGAAAATTTTGTTATTTTAATTTCACACTGCTATAATAATAATCACTTGTCTTAAACTGTTGATTAAAAGGAGATGCTACTAGTGAAGACATTAGCTGATCTTATTCTGTATAACGGAAAGATTATTACTTTAGATGGAACAGATAGGATAGTCGAAGCAGTTGCAGTTAATAAAGAAGAGATTATTGCTGTAGGAACTAACGAGGAGATAAAGGAATTTATGACTGATAATACCCAACAGCTTAATCTCGAGGGGAAGACTGTAGTGCCTGGCTTTATCGATAGCCATGTTCACTTTGTACAGACCGGTTTGAATAAGTTATTCTTAAACTTTACTGGCGTAGATAGTCGAGAAGAGATGTTGAATTTAATCAAGAATAGAGCCCAAAAATTACCAGCTGGAGAATGGATTTATGGCGTCGGGTTTGATGAAGAGAATTTTGCTGATCCACAGCCGCCTACTAGATGGCAGTTAGATAAGCTGGTTCCTGATAATCCTGCCTGGTTTAGCAGAGTTGACTGTCATTCCTGTGTGGTGAATAGTAAGGCTTTGCAGTTGCTGAATATGCCGCGTAATATTTTAGGCTTAGATAGAGATAGAAAAGGTAGGGTGACAGGAGTTATCAGAAATAAGGCTAACTTTGAAGTGAGAAACTGGGTATTAGGCAATATTCCTAATAGAAAGCGGATGAAGGCAATACAAGTTGCTACTAGGTTGGCTTTGGAGGTCGGGATTACTACTATTCATAGTATGGAAGGCGGAGGCCTATTTAGTGAATTGGATTTACAATTGTTGCTGGAAGTTAAAGACGAAAATCCTTTGGATATAGTACTCTTTAATCAAACTATGGATGTAGACAGGGTTTTAAGTTTAGGATTGGATAGAATCGGAGGTTGTATTGCTTTAGATGGTTCAATTGGTTCCCGAACAGCAGCCTTAATAGAGCCGTATGCCGATGAACCTACTACTAGAGCGCGGTTATATCACAGCCAGAAAAGAATTAATGAATTTGTAACTACAGCCCATAAAGCAGGACTACAGATTGCAGTCCATGCTATTGGCAGCCGGGCTATTGACCAGATATTAGAAGCTTATCAAGTAGCCCAGAAAGAGTATCCGAGGGATAATCCTAGACATAGAGTAGAACATAATGAATTGATCAATCAACAACAGATAAATAAGGCTAAAGAATTAGGAGTAACGCTTTCTATGCAGCCGGCATTTGAGTATTATTGGGGCGGAAGCGCTGGTATGTATAGTACTCGATTAGGAGAAAAAAGAGCCAAAAGAACAAATCCCTTTCGTGATATTATAGATGCTAATTGTTTGATGATCGGAGGCTCTGATAGCGATGTAACGCCGATGGATCCATTATTGGGGATTCATGGAGCAGTAAACCATTCCAATCCTACTCAACAGTTAACTATAAAAGAAGCATTAAAGCTGTTTACTATTAATCCAGCTAAGGCAGCTTTTGAAGCAGATATAAAAGGAAGTATCGAAGTAGGAAAAGCGGCTAATTTGACTGTTTTGAATCGGGATATACTAACAGTTCCTTCAGATGAGATTAAAGATATTGAAGTGATGAAGACAATTATTAAGGGCAGGATCCATTATGCGCGGTATTAAAGCAGGTATAGTCAAAAGCAGACTAACTTTGAAGTTAGCCTGCTTTAATTGCTTTAGTTCATTACATTTTGGGGATTATCCTGCAACCAGGATTCAATATTGTCGAATACTGTATTGGCTCTTCTATAAAAAGCTTCTGGAGTGGCAAAGGCAACGTGAGGAGTTACCACTGTATTAGGGGCATTAAGCAGCGGGTGGTCTTGTGGAATAGGGGGTTCCATTTCAAATACATCAATACCTGCTCCGGCGATGTGGCCTTCTTTTAGGGCAGCTGCTAGTGCTTCATTATCTACAATAGGGCCTCGAGCTACATTGATGAAGATGCTTGATTCTTTCATTAGACTAATCTTTTCTTTATCTATCATTCCTTTAGTTTCTTCAGTATGGGGAAGATGTAAGCTTATTATATCAGATTCTTTCATTAGAGTATCTAAATTTACATATTCAAGTCCTAATTCTTTGGCCTGTTCTTTTTCAGATCGATTATATCCAAGTAATTCACATCCAAAGACCTTACCTATTTCAGCTACTCTTAGCCCTATACTTCCTGTTCCAATTATTCCTAACTTTTTTCCTTTGAGTTCATTACCTATTAATCCTGTTCTAGTTTTTCCTTTTCTGGTAGCAACATCACATGGAACCATATTTCTCATTACAGTGATCATAAATCCTATTGCTAATTCAGCTACTGAATGAGTTGAGTAACCAGGAGCATTACAGACTGTGACTCCCTGTTTTTGGCATGCTTCTAGGTCTATATGGTCTACTCCTGTAAAAGCAACAGAAATCAATTTAAGATTGGAACAGGCCTCAATAACTCTTTCAGATAAGGGTAAATTGGTAATGATTAATGCGTCAGCCTCGGAAGCTCTATCAATTATCACGTCTTCATCTTCAATTCTATTATCATAAGCTACAAATTCATGGTCTTGTTCTTCTAAGTTTGCTTTAAGCTCATTGATAATTTCCTCTTTGACTGCTAATGGCTCTAACATTACTATTTTCATTCTTATTCTCCCTCCTTAATAAAGAATACTCTAACTTATTACATTATTACAAGGCCAAGAGATAATTGTCCTGCAAAAAAATATTTTATCACATTTATTATTTGATTCACGTATAATGAAAATGTAATGCAATATATGAAATTGAGTAACATATTATAATAATAAATTAAAAGAGAGGTGTAAGATATGTGTGGTATTGCAGGCTGGATAGACTGGAAAGTTAATATGAATCAGCAGCGATCTATTGTAGAAGAGATGGGAAAGACTTTAGAATGCCGCGGACCTGATGAAAAAGGAGCATGGTTTACTGAAAATGTTGGTTTTGCTCATAGGCGGCTGATTGTAATTGATCCTGAAGGTGGAAAACAGCCAATGATAAAAAAACACCAAGGTAATACATATGTGATTACTTATAATGGAGAACTATATAATACGCAGGAATTGAGAAGAAGATTGAAGACTAAAGGATATGAATTTAATAGTCACTCTGATACTGAGGTACTACTTACATCTTATATTGAATGGGGAGAAGAATGTGTTAAACATTTAAATGGTATCTTTGCTTTTGGTATCTGGGATCAGAAGAGAGAGTCATTATATCTGGCCCGGGATCGGATTGGAGTTAAGCCGCTTTTTTATACTCAACAGCAGGATAGATTAATATTTGGGTCTGAATTGAAGGCATTGTTAGCCCATCCTGATATAGAAGCAGAGATTGATACTGATGGATTGGGTCAGATCTTTGTCATGGGGCCGGCCCGGACTCCAGGTAATGGCGTTTTTTGTGGAATAGATGAAGTAAAGCCGGGACATTATCTAGTTTATGATCGTGATGGGTTAAGAAAGTGTCAATATTGGAATCTAGAAAGCAAACAGCATACAGATACTGCAGAAGAGACGGTGCATAGGGTAAGAGAATTATTTGTAGATACAGTTGAACGTCAATTAGTATCTGATGTCCCTATCTGTACTCTGTTATCCGGTGGTCTTGATTCCAGTGCTATTACAGCAGTAGCCAGTAAAGCATTACAAGAGGCTGGTAAGGGACAGTTGCATACTTATTCGGTAGATTATGAAGGAAATGATGAACATTTTGAGTCTAATGAATTTCAGCCAGATGCTGATAATGTCTGGGTAGAACGCGTTTCTAACTACCTAGGGACTAAGCATCATTCTGTAATTTTGGATAATTCCCGGCTGGCAGAAATGCTGCCGGCAGGAGTTACTGCCCGGGATCTGCCGGGGATGGCTGATATAGATACGTCGCTTTATCTCTTTAGCCGGGCGATTAAAGAGGACTTTACTGTGGCTGTTTCCGGCGAGTGTGCCGATGAAATTTTCGGTGGATACCCTTGGTATCATAGAGAGGAAGCACTGCAGGCTGATACGTTTCCCTGGTCGCGGAACCTAGAGGATAGAGTTAGGCTCTTAGATAATAACTTGGCTGCCCGAATTAAGCCGCAGGAATATATGCAGGCTAAGTATCAGCAAGCGTTAGAAGAAGTGCCTCGATTGCCGGGTGAAGAAGGGAAAAATGCCCGGATGCGGGAAATGTTTTATCTCAATCTCACCCGCTGGATGCCGACGTTGTTAGACCGCAAAGATCGAATGAGTATGCTTACTGGTTTAGAGATTAGAGTTCCTTTCTGCGACCATCGGCTTGTGGAGTATGTCTGGAATATCCCCTGGTCGATGAAGAATTACGGCGGTAACCGCAAGGGGATTTTGCGGGAGGCTCTAAAGGGAATTCTGCCTGAGGATGTGCGGCTGAGACCAAAGAATCCATATCCTAAAACCTTTAATCCCGACTACTTTGCAGCAGTAAGGGATTGGCTGTTAGAGATTCTAGATACCCCTAATGCTCCTTTACTTGAATTAATAGATGTGGCTGCTGTACGAAAGTTAACTAAGGCAGATCAGGATTTCGATATTCCCTGGTTTGGGCAGCTGATGCGCCTACCGCAGCTATTTGCTTACTTAATTCAGGTTAATACCTGGCTAGAAGAGTATAATGTCAGTATTAAGTAGTCTGTATATAGGTTTCTCCTGCTTAGCAGGGGAAGCCTTTTTTGTTACTTCTCATGTGAGGTATTTAATAAAAAGTGGATATTTCCTTGACAGAAGCCGGGATAACCGCTATAATTAACGTAGAGATAACATAAGTATAACACTAACACCGAATGTTGTTTGGGGTGAAGGATAACTAACAATAAACGGAGGGGATAATTATGTGTTGCACTACTAATGGTCAGAAGGAACTTGGCAGACGGAAGATGTATGATCGACGTAGATCTGGTATAGGTAAGCTGTATCATCAAAAAATGAGAGATCGCAATAAACCGATATTTCATCAGTTGGCGACAGAATGCAACTGTGGTTAAGTTGATAGAAGTGAAATATAATCGGATATAAGGAGTGGAATTATGTTAGATAAGAATTATCAGAAAGTAATTTATAAACTTCAAAATTGGATACAGGACAAGGTGGAATCAGCAGGCTGTCAGGGGGCAGTGGTTGGGTTATCTGGCGGAATAGATTCATCGGTAACAGCAGTCTTGTCCAAGATGGCTTTTCCTAAACGAACCTTAGGGTTGATTATGCCCTGTGAAAGTAATTCGCAGGATCGGCGCGATGCGCAATTAGTAGCTGATGAGTTTGATATCGATTATGAAATAGTAGATCTGAATAATACGCTTAATACATTATTGTCTGCGGTGGATAATTTTGATGATAAAATGCCTAAGGCTAATATAAAGCCTAGATTGAGGATGACAGTCTTATATTATTATGGCCAATTAAGAAATAGTCTAGTTATTGGCACCGATAACCGTAGTGAATTAAAGTTGGGTTACTTCACTAAGCACGGTGATGGAGGGATTGATTTAGCTCCAATGGGTAATCTGGTAAAAACAGAAGTTAGGGAGGTGGCTAAGCTGTTAGAAATTCCGAATAGAATCATCAATAAAGCTCCTTCGGCTGGATTATGGGCCGATCAGACTGATGAGTCAGAGCTGGGTCTTAGCTATGAAGAGATAGATCGTTATATTTTAACTGGCGAAGCCGATGAACAGGTTAAGAGGAAAGTAGAAAGTTTAGCGGAGGAGAATAGTCATAAGCTGCAGCTGCCCCCAATTCCTGAGTTTTAAGCTGGGATTAACTATACCTGTCGATGTTAGGTTTATGTCAAATATAGATTAAATCCTGATTTTCACTTGACAAATGGCGTGGTAGTCCTTATAATTAACATAAAGATAACATGAAACTTACACTAAATTGAAATAAGGAGGAGTTAAAAGATGAGTAGTATGACTAAAGAAGATGTATTACAGAAAGCAGAGGAGTTGGATGTTAAGTTTATTCGCTTACAGTTTACGGATATTTTAGGAGTAGTTAAGAATGTAGCTATTACAGTAGATCAATTAGAGGAAGCGCTAGAAGGAGAGATAATGTTTGATGGTTCATCAATTGACGGTTTTACTCGGATTCAGGAATCGGATATGTACCTTAAGCCGGACTTCAATACATTTACTATCTTTCCCTGGCGGCCTGAAGCCGGCGGGACAGTAGCACGATTGGTCTGTGATGTCTATAATCCTAACGACGAAGCTTTCGCTGGTGGGCCGCGGAATGTACTAAAGAAGGTCTTAAAAGAAGCAGAAGAAATGGGTTATACCATGAATGTAGGGCCAGAACCGGAGTTCTTCTTATTCGAAAAGACGGAGGATGGTAGAGCTACTATAGAAACACATGACCAGGGAGGCTACTTCGATTTGGGTCCTGTAGATTTAGGCAATGATGTTCGTCGAGAGATAGTCTTGACTTTAGAGAAGATGGGCTTTGAAGTAGAGGCTTCCCATCATGAGGTAGCACCGGGGCAGCATGAGATTGACTTTAAATATGAAGAGGCTCTGCGGACGGCTGATAATATCGCTACTTTTAAATTTGTGGTTAAATCGATTGCTAATCAATATGACGTACATGCGACTTTTATGCCGAAGCCGATCTTTGGAGAGAATGGTTCCGGAATGCATGTTCACCAATCTTTATTTGAAGGCAGCGAAAATGCCTTTTATGATGAAAGCGATGAGTTAGGCTTAAGCCAGACGGCAAAATACTATATCGGTGGTTTATTAAAGCATGCTCAAGCGCTAGCAGCAATTACTAATCCAACAGTTAATTCTTATAAACGCTTAGTACCTGGCTATGAAGCACCAGTCTATCAGGCATGGTCTAGTGCTAACCGCAGTGCCTTGATTCGAATACCATCGGCTAGTGGAGTAGGAACCCGTTTAGAGCTTAGAAATCCAGACCCTACAGCTAATCCTTATTTAGCAATTGCTGTGATGTTAAAGGCAGGGCTAGATGGAATTAAAAACGAGATTGAACCGCCGACAGAGGTCGTGGAAAATATTTATGATATGACTGCTGAAGAGAAAGAGGAGTTAGGTATTGAAAGCTTACCTGTCAATATTAATCAGGCAGTACAGGAACTACTGGCTGATGAAGTAATCCAGGATGCTCTAGGTGATCATGTCCTCAAACACTTTGTTGAGGCTAAGCAGATAGAGTGGGATGATTATAGAACTTCTGTCCACCAGTGGGAGTTAGATAATTATTTAGAGACATTTTAAGTAAGTTAAGCCCTAGGTAACAAGGCAGAGGATGATAAGTAGTCAGTAGAGAGTAATTGCTTCTCTGTCTTGGCCCTGATTTAAGAATAATGAGAATAAATAATGAATGGTTAGTAAAGAGGAGGAAAGATAATGAGTAGAAGAGTAGCTCTATTAATGTTGTTAGTTTTGATGGTAGTTTTACTGTCGCCTACAGCTCTGGCAGCGACAACGGCTGAGAGTAATGCAGTAGCGATTGATACTACCTGGACTTTATTGGCAGCTTTCTTAGTCTTCTTTATGCAGGCTGGTTTCGCTATGGTAGAAGCCGGATTTACACGGGCTAAGAATGCAGGAAATATTATTATGAAGAATATTATGGATGTTTCTATTGGAGCGGTTGTCTATTGGATCTGTGGTTTTGCCTTTATGTTTGGTGTAGGGAATAGCTTTATTGGCCTAGACGGATTCTTTTTAAACGGTAGTTATGAACATCTCGGGTTAAACATTCCTTTAGAGGCTTTCTGGGTCTTTCAGTCTGTTTTTGCTGCTACAGCAGCAACAATTGTTTCTGGTGCAGCAGCAGAAAGAACTAAGTATACTGGCTATCTAATCTACAGTATTGTAATTAGCGGAGTCATTTATCCGGTAGTTGGCCACTGGATTTGGGGTGGGGGTTGGTTATCAAATATGATTGACTTTGCTGGCTCGACAGTTGTTCACTCAGTAGGCGGTTGGGCTGCTCTGGCAGCGGCAATAGTTTTAGGACCGCGGTTAGGTAAGTATAATAAAGATGGTTCAGCCAATGCTCTTCCCGGCCATAATTTATTAATGGCAGCTTTAGGAGTCTTTATTCTCTGGTTCGGCTGGTTCGGCTTTAATACCGGTAGTACTGTGGCCGGAACTGATTTAAGTATTGGCTCGATTGCAGTGACTACTAATCTAGCAGCAGCTGCAGGAGTAGTTTTAGCCATGCTTACTAGCTGGATTAAATATGGTAAAGCTGATGTCAGTATGACGCTTAACGGTGCTCTGGCCGGATTAGTAGGAATTACTGCCGGTACTGCTGCAGTTGATAATGTAGGAGCAGTTATTATCGGTGCATTATCAGGAATACTTGTAGTTTATGCAGTCGAACTTATAGATAAATTACAGGCTGATGATCCAGTTGGTGCAGTAGCGGTCCACGGTGTCTGTGGTGCTTTCGGTACCTTAATGGTAGGTCTATTAGCAACTGACGGTGGCCTATTTTATGGCGGGGGATTGAACCTATTATTAACCCAGGCGAAGGGAGTTATCAGTGTAGCAGTCTGGACCTTCTCTACTTCCTATATTCTCTTTAAGGCTGTTGATTTGACTATCGGTATGAGAGTATCCGAAGAAGAAGAGAAGAGAGGATTGGACTTAACGGAGCATAACTCTGTTTCCTATCCAGACTTTGTCCCACTGCATGCCAAAAAGAGTATTAAAGTCAGTAAGCAAGAATAGGGCTAAAGGAGTGATGATATGAAAAAAGTAGAGTGTATTATTAGACCGGAGAAGTTAGAAGAGTTAGTAGTAGCTGTAGAACAGTTAGGAATTAGCGGTCTGAATATTACCCAGATCGCTGGCTATGGTAACCAGAAAGGTCAGACGGATACTTATCGCGGAGTAGAGTATGAGGTGAAATTTAAAGAGAAGTTAAAGGTAGAAATTGTTGTAGACGAAGAGAAAGTTGAAGACTTAGTAGATAAAATCCTGTCAGCAGCTAGAACTGGTGAAGTAGGCGACGGTAAAATATTTATTTATTCTATTGAAGAAGCAGTTCGAATTAGAACTAAAGAAGTCGGAAAAGAAGCAATTTAAGCTCTAGCCCCAGGATAAAACCTGGGGCTTTTTGTATTATAAAACTTACTTGCAATTAATGAAAAAATATTATATAATTATTATACTCTAAAAATGAAAACTAATTTCATATTATGAAAATAAAACTGATCAAAGTGAGAGGTGAAGTAGATGAGAGGAAGTAGACCACAAGAAAAGATAATGTCAGGCTGTGCTATTAGTGGTATTTTGAATCGAAAAGGAAACAGATTTTCTGGGGCAGAGATTATGGAGTCTATTGCTTTGATGCATGAGAGGTCCAATGGATTAGGTGGCGGGTTTGCTGCTTACGGGATCTATCCTGAGTATGAGGATAAATATGCTGTTCATATGTTCTATGATGACTTAACAGCTAAGGAGGAGGCAGACCACTTTCTAAATCGCCACTTTAGCATTACAATCAGTGAGAAGATTCCAACAAGAGAAGTAGAGGTTATTAATAATCCACCGATTATCTGGCGTTACTTTGTTGAACCAGACCAGCAGAAGTTAACATCTGCTGGTTTAACAGAAGATGAATATGTAGCCCAATGTGTGATGAATATTAATGCTAATTACCGTGGTGCTTTCGTTGTTTCTAGCGGTAAGAATATGGGTGTCTTTAAAGGAGTTGGGTATCCTGAAGATATAGGTGAGTTTTATCAGTTAGAGGAGTATAAAGCTTATTTATGGACAGCACATGGTCGGTTCCCTACTAATACACCAGGCTGGTGGGGCGGAGCCCATCCCTTTACTCTGTTGGATTGGTCTATTGTCCATAATGGTGAGATCTCTTCCTATGGGGCCAATAAACGCTATTTAGAGATGTTCGGCTATGAATGTGCAATGCAGACTGATACAGAAGCAATTACTTATCTGTTCGATTTGATGTTAAGAAAGCATGACCTACCTTTAGAAGCAGCAGTTAAAGCTGTAGCTGCTCCGTTATGGAGTGAGATTGAGCGGATGGATGAAAAAGAAGCCAAGATTGCTAAAACGATTCGTACTGTTTATAGTAGTGCTTTATTGAATGGACCATTCTCTGTTATTTTAGGCCATAAAGATGGTTTTATTGCTTTAAATGATAGAATTAAGTTACGTCCCTTAGTTGTGGCTAAAGATGATGAGAGAACCTATGTTGCTAGTGAAGAGTCAGCTATTCGCCAAATCTGTTCTAATCCAAAGGAGATTCGAACACCGAAAGGCGGCGAAGCAGTAATTGGATTATTAGAAGGGAGGCAAGGAGTATGAGTCTAAATTTAAAGAATCCGGAATTTATAGTTGAACGCAATATGGATAAATGTATTGAATGTCAGGTCTGTGAGCGTCAGTGTGCCAATGAAGTCCATTGGTATGATGAAGATTTAGAAAAGATGCGGGCAGAAGATATTAATTGTGTTAACTGCCATCGCTGTGTAGCACTCTGTCCAACTAATGCTTTAGTAATTAAAGAATATCCACTGGAGTATAAGCAGAATAGTAACTGGACAGAAGAAATGATTACTAATATACAGAAGCAGGCAGATACTGGCGGAATTTTATTGACAGGAATGGGTAATCCTACAGATAAAAAGATCTATTGGGATCATATTCTATTGAATGCTAGTCAGGTAACTAATCCTTCTATTGACCCGCTACGAGAGCCGATGGAGTTAAAGACTTATTTGGGCCGCAAACCGGACCAAATAGAATTTAACGAAGAAGGAGAAGTTGAAGATTTACCGCCGCAGTTAGAGTTAGAAACTCCGATTATGTTTGGGGCTATGTCTTTTGGCTCCATCAGTATCAATGCCTGTAAGGCTTTAGCCCAGGCAGCTAGTGAAATGGGTATGATGTATAATACCGGTGAAGGCGGATTGCACGAAGATTTATACCAGTATCGGGATAATACTATTGTGCAGGTAGCTTCTGGACGTTTTGGAGTCCATCAGGAGTATTTAAATGCTGGAGCAGCAATTGAGATTAAGATTGGTCAGGGAGCAAAGCCAGGTATCGGCGGCCATCTGCCGGGAGAGAAAGTAGGTAAAGAAGTATCTGAGACGCGAATGATTCCTGAAGGTTCTGATGCCTTATCACCAGCACCGCATCATGATATTTATTCTATTGAGGATCTACGTCAGTTAATCTATGCGTTAAAGGAAGCAACTGATTATGAAAAGCCGGTGTCGGTTAAGATTTCAGCCGTTCATAATGTAGCAGCTATTGCTGCTGGAATTGCTACTGCTGGTGCTGATATTATTGCTATTGACGGCTATCGGGGTGGTACAGGTGCAGCTCCGACAATGATTCGAGATAATGTCGGGATTCCGATTGAATTGGCCTTAGCTGCTGTGGATGATCGGTTACGTGAAGAAAGGTTGCGAAATAATGTTTCTTTGGTGGTAAGCGGGAGTATCAGAAATAGTGCTGATATAGTAAAGGCTGTAGCATTAGGAGCTGATGCTGTTTATGTTTCTTCGGCAGCTTTAGTTGCTTTAGGCTGTCATATGTGTCAGAAGTGTTATACAGGTAAGTGTAACTGGGGAATTGCTACTCAGGAGCCTGAATTAGTCAAACGATTGAATCCAGAACTTGGTGTTAAGCGGGTCAAGAATTTGATTGAAGGCTGGTCCCATGAAATTAAAGAGATTTTAGGAGGGATGGGTATCAATGCCCTAGAGAGTCTACGTGGAAATCGATTAATGCTGCGGGGAATGGATTTAACAGAAAAAGAGTTAGATATTCTAGGCATCAAGCATGCTGGTGAGTAAGTTAAGACTGAAACTGATAAGCGAGGAGGAGATGTAATGAAACGAGTCTATGCTAAAGAGGAATACTGTCTGGGCTGTAGGCTCTGTGAAGTTTACTGTGTTACTAATCATTCTGAATCACAGGATATAATTAAGGCCCATAAATTAGAAAAGATTACACCGCGGGTAGTAATTGAATCTAAAGGAGTACTTTCACTGGCGCTACAGTGCCGCCATTGTGAAGAAGCTGACTGCACGAGAGCCTGTATTACTGGAGCACTGCAGAAGGATCCTAAGACAGGTGAGATAACTTATGACCAGGATAAATGTGTAGGCTGCTGGACCTGTATTATGGCTTGTTCCTATGGAGTAATTCAAAGAGATGAAGCTGGCCAGAAAGTAATTTCTAAATGTGATCTCTGTGGTGAAGAGGAAGAAAGTGAACCAGCCTGTGTGACAAACTGTCCAAATGGTGCTTTAGTATTTGAAGATAGAGGTGAGTAGGAGGTGGATAAAATGGATTATGTAATTATTGGCAATTCAGCAGCAGGGGTCGGAGCTATTGAAGGAATTAGAGAGATTGATGCAGCTAGTAGAGTAACAGTGATTTCTGATGAACCCTATCATACTTATTCGCGTCCACTGATTTCTTATTATTTAGCTGATAAAGTAGATTGGGAGCAGATGAAGTTTCGTTCAGACGACTTTTATGCTGAAAATAATGTTGAGACTAAATTGGGTGTGAAGGCTACAGGAATCAATGAAGCAGCTAACAGTGTTAACTTGGCTAATGGTGAAGAAGTAGGGTTTGATAAATTATTGGTAGCTACTGGAGGTACTCCTTTTATTCCACCACTGGAAGGGATAAATAAGGATAACATCTATAACTTTATTAAGGTAGATGATGCTGAATCTATTGCTGGGGAGATTAAAGACTTAGAAACAGGCAAGGTTGTAATTTTAGGTGCTGGCTTAATCGGATTGAAGGCAGCGGAAGCGCTAGTTAAACAGGGCTTAGAAGTAACTGTTGTAGAGTTAGCTGATCAAGTTTTAAGTGCTATTTTAGATAAGGAAGCGGCCAAGTTAGTTCAACAGCATCTTGAAGCGAAAGGAATTAACTTTATATTTGAGGATACAATTGCTGAATTTCTCGGTGGTGAGAAAGTTACAGGAGTTAAATTAGAATCAGAACAGAAATTAGATTGTGATTTAGCCGTAGTAGCAGTAGGAGTAAGACCAAATACAGAAATAGTAAAAGAAACAGATATAGAAGTGAATCAGGGAATTATTGTCAATGATCGATTAGAAACAAATACAGAAGATATCTATGCTGCCGGAGATGTAGCTGAAGGTGAGGATTTAGTGCGCAAAATGAAAAGTGTAGTTCCTATCTGGCCTGATGCTTACAATCAAGGTCGGACAGCCGGAATGAATATGGCAGGAGTTGCAGAAAAATATGCAGAAAGCTTTCCCCGCAATTCTATTGGATTCTTTGGACTGCCGATGATTACTGCTGGAATTATTAATCCGGACGGTAAGGAGTATGAAGTCTTAGTCACTAAGGATGAAGACAAGAAGGTTTATAAGAAGATAGTTCTGCGGGATGATCGAATTGTAGGCTTTATTTACCTCAATGATATCGACCGGGCTGGAATTTTGATCGATTTAATTAAAGAAGAAAAGAATATTGCTGAAGTTAAGGATCAGTTATTAAGTGATGACTTTGGGTATCTTTCTTTTGATAAAGGTTGGCGTCAAGAAAGATTAGCAAAGTAAGGATAGGAGGGAACAAGATGGCTACGATAGATGCAGCTGGTGTCTATTATAAAGAACTGAATAAAGAGGTTAAAGAGTTACTTAAGAGTGGCGAAACAGAGATTACTTTAGATAATGTTAACGGCCAACGTTATATCGGCGATGGCTTGGAAAGTAATGCTAAATTGATAATCAACGGTACGCCGGGAAATGATTTGGCAGCTTTTACTAATGGAGTAGAAATAGTTGTTAACGGCAATGGTCAGGATGGTATTGCTAATACTATGAACGGTGGTAAATTAGTAATTAACGGCCAGACAGGGGATACTTTAGGCTACAGTATGCGCGGCGGTGAAGTCTATGTTAGAGATAGCGTCGGTTATCGAGTAGGAATTCATATGAAGGGCTATCAGGATAAACAGCCGACAATCATTGTCGGCGGTACGGCTGGTGACTTTTTTGGTGAATATATGGCTGGAGGACGTTTGATTCTGTTAGGGCTTGACCGGCAAGCTGATGAACCGATTATCGGTAATCATGTAGCAGTTGGAATGCATGGGGGAGTCATCTATATTAGAGATGAAATTGAAGATTACTTAACAGGGTTGGAAGTAAAAGTTACGGAAGCTACTCCAGCTGATAGACAGGAGATTAGGAATTCCTTAACAGATTATTGTCAGCAGTTTAATCTGGATTTAGAGGAAATAATGGAGGCTAAATTTTCTAAGTTGATTCCGGTCTCTCATCGGCCGTATGGTAATATGTATGCTTATTAATGAATAATTCCTAATTAAATTGCATTTTTTCACCATACTATGTATAATAAAGTAATATAAATAAATTAGAAAGTAATTATAAGAAGGTGAGAAAATGTTTATTAGATTATTACTCTTATTTACCATAGTTCCGATATTGGAGTTAGCTTTATTAATCCAACTAGGTAGCTATGTTGGACTGCTGCCGACAATCGGTTTAATTGCTGTAACTGGTGTTGTAGGTGCTTCATTGGCACGCAGTCAGGGTTTTCTAGTGGTTAATCAGATTCGAAATAAATTGGCAGCAGGAAGTTTGCCAGCAGATAGTTTAATTGAAGGATTATTAATTTTAATTGGTGGAGGGCTGCTGTTGACTCCAGGTTTATTGACTGATATTACCGGCTTTAGTTTGATAATTCCTCTTACTCGGAAAGCAATCAGGAGATTAGTTAAAAAAACATTAAAGAAGCAGATTGATAAAGGTAATATTCAGTTTAGCTTCTTTGGAGGTAATAAAGGCAATAGTGATAGTCAGCAGTATAATTGGCAGCAGACCGATGAAGAAGATGATTGGGATAATTTATCCGAATCAATTGATGTTAACTATGAAGAAGTAGATGATGAGAGTAAAGAAGATAATGATGACAATAAAGCTTAATAATAAATTAGCAAAAAGAGTTAGGAAGAAAAATCCTAACTCTTTTTGTGCTTTTTAGAGTTAAATTGATATATTGTTGCAGTTTAGAGTTGATATCTTGCAAACGCTCCGAAAATCAGCCCTAATTAGTCAGCAATAAATTATCCTTATAACTACATTTGAAAATTATAGCTTATATGATAATCATTCTCTTTTTTGGGGCTGCTTTAAAGTCGCTTGTTGCAAGATATCAACTCAATTGTGCAAAATTATCTGAGGAAGCGTTAAAAACCAATCCAATGAAACTTTTGTTCTGTAATAATGCAAATAGTCAACATTTCTCTGGAGCGACTCTTAAAACTGACTCGAAACCAGGGATGGTGGAGAGTCAGTTTTTGAGAATGAGTGAGACAGGACGTCGAACGAATGGCAAGCGTAAGAGATTGTTGACTATAATCTGTAATATCATCAAAGTGACACAATATATCAATATTTTTTGGCACACTTCTAAATTGTACAACATTGTTAATTATGAAGTTAGAAAAAATGATATTAAGCCCATATATACAAGGCTTGATAAACAGTTTAAATCTAATTGGCATTGTGATTGGTTGCATAGTCACAACAGGCAACATTGCCTTAAACAATTAGCACAGGATTGGAAATCTTATTTTAGTAGTCTTAAAGAATATAAAGAGAATCCTAATAAATACAAAGGTCAACCTAAGCCACCTAATTATAAACATATGGATAACAACCCAAATCAAGTAATCTATACCAACTTAGCCACAAGAATTAGAGATAGTAAATTGTTATTATCGGTATCTAAGGAGATTAAATCTAAATATGGAGTGGACAGTCTTAAATTTGAGCTACCTCCAGTAGTTTAAAGCTACATAGACTTAGATAATCTTAAACAGGTACGGATTAAGCAAGATAAAATCTCTAAAGAGTGGCACTTATTAATTATTTACAAGGTAGAACCTAAAGATAAGCCACAAGGTAACAATATAATGTCAATTGACTTAGGTTTAGATAATTTAGCTACCTTAACATTTAAAGATAGTCCCGAAAGCTATATCATTAATGGTAAAACTATTAAATCTAAGAATAGCTACTTCAATAAAGAGATAGCCAACCTCCAAAGAATTAGAATGAAACAGTTGGGTACTAGCAAAGTTAAGGATACTAAGCGAATTAAAAGACTAAGAATTAAACGTAACAATTATATCAAGGATTATCTCCACAAAGCTAGTAGAACAATAGTTAATTTAGCAATTCAAAATCAAGTATCTACTATTATAATTGGTGATATTAAAAATATTAAGCAGAATAATACACTTAAATCATTCGTACAAATACCAATACAAAGATTAGTAGAGTTAATTGAATATAAAGCTAAACTAGCAGGTATTAAGCTAATTAAAGTTAATGAAACCTATACTTCTGGTTGCTCGGCTATTGACCTAGAATCATTAAATAAAACCAACTATGATAAATCCAGACGAACTACTAGAGGTCTATTTAAAACTAAGAATAAGATACTTAACGCTGATGTGAACGGTAGCCTTAATATAATGCGTAAATATCTCAAAGACAAATGTATTCCTGAAATGATTCGTCAGATTAGGGATAATGGGGTTGTGGACACTCCTAAAAGAATAAGGGTTGCCTGTTAAGCAGGCGGAGACTTAATTACCACACTTCTTTTGAAGCCTCCGTTGCTTGTCTCAGAGGCAGTTCACAGATTAGTCAGCAACTTATCCCCCACTTTATCCTGCAGATAGACAGCACTGAAGTCCTGCTTAGAAGCTTCATATTTATCATAACCTAACTGGCGGCATTCGTTACAGACATCAAAGGGCAGGATAATGCTTCTTGTTTCTCCCATTGAATGGGGTCTGACTTGAGAATCAATAATCATTACTCCCGAACAGTCATCACAGATCTTAATTTTAATTTCTTGTTCTTCTCTAAGCTGGGAGGTATCATAAAAGATATTCCGATGGTTAATATGATAATCCTCTCCATTTATATTCTTGATGGGAAATTCATCTTGAAGATCGATTTTATCTCTTTTCTGCCAGCTAGTAATTAGTTTATTGGTTCTTTGTTTGATAGTATCAGTAATTTTAGCGGGCTGTTCTTTAACTGTTGGATCATAATCCGGTTCTTGAATATAGCTGTAGTCCAATCCAGCCATGGCCAGCATGATTCCTGTATTAATGTAAGGTAGAGCTGATTCAATAGAGTAGCCGCCTTGTAAGATAGCAAGGTCAGGATCCAGTTTATCATTTAATTCCGCATAGCCTTGGGCGGTAATGTTCATTCTAGTTAATGGATCGCTGTAATGATTATCCTGTCCAGCGGCATTAATGATTAAATCAGGATCGAAGTCATCTAAAATAGGTAGTATCAAATTATCCAGTGCATAATGAAGCCCTTGATCAGTAGTATTGGTCGGCAGAGGTAGATTAATTGTACGTCCCCAGGCTCCCGGTCCTCCTAGCTCATCAGTAAAGCCGGTTCCCGGGAATAATGTCCGTCCATCTTGGTGGATAGAGATATGTAATATATTAGGGTCATTGTAGTAGATATTCTGAGTTCCATCAGCATGATGAGCATCAGTATCAACAAAAGCAATCTTTAAGTCAGAATCGTATTTGTTGCGTAAGTATTCTACCATGATTGCTTCATTATTAATGGTACAGAATCCTCTGGCTCCATGTACTACTCGAAATGCATGATGGCCAGGAGGGCGAATAATGGCAAAAGCTTTATCAACTTCTTTCTGCATAACTAGTTCTGCTGCTTTAATAGCACCTCCGGCTGAGATTAAATGAGGTTTGGAGATAATTGATTTAGCGTCAGGAATACATATATGTGTCCGATTAACATCATCTTCTGTAGCTACTAAAGGATTATATTCTTTTATTCCTTCTATATCTAATAACCCTTCTTCCAATACCTGATCTTTAGTATATAATAATCTTTCCTCTCGTTCTGGATGGGTAGGTGAGATAGACCAATCAAAAGCTGGAAAGAAGATTAATCCTAGGTTATTCTTTGCTTTAATTTGCATTTAGCTTCCTCCTTCCTGGTTTGACTTGGGCTGTAACTTCGATAATTTGACCGGTTGTGTTGAATCCACGGACTAAATTAAAGGCCTGGTTGTTAGTGATTTCAATTTCAGGTGTTTGGTTTTTAAGGTTAGCTTTTAATTTTTGCTTGGCTATTCTTTCTGCTTTCTTTAAATTGAATTCAGCTGTAATTTTTTCTTCAATGCCCAGCTCTGGAATATTATAATAATCACGTGATGTATCAGCATATAAAGTACATTCCCTAGTAGTTCGGGCTAGGGCGGCTCCTATAGCATTAGCTACCGGAGAATAGTTAGGGACTTCATAATTTAAGTTTAATCTATCAGCTAATTTAGGAATTATCGCTTTTGCTGGACCGCCGATTCCAGTGATTTTAGTTGGTCGAATTCTATTATTAGTTAATAATTTATTAATTGTATAGACTGGTTGATTATTTAATTTAGTTAACATTTGATTGATTTTATTCTGAATTTGAGAACAGAACTCAGTTATGATTCTATCGGCTAATTTTTGAATTGAGAGATTCATTTCTTCAGCCAAGGGTTTTAGACTAGCGGTTGCTTTCTCTTTATCTCCGCTGTTAGTTAAGCCTAAAATGACCAGGGCATCCGTCGGTGTAGGTGCTGGTCCACCAAAAGCAGCTGCTGGTCCCTTGCGTTGTGGACCAATTTTAAGATTTCCATTTTTGATTTGAATTAAACTATCTCCGCCGGCTCCAATAGATTGATTATAGAGCCCCCGCACAGATGTCTTATAATCATTGATTGTAATTCCTTTTGGCTTAAAGATAGGTTCCTGTCCAATAAAGAGAGAAATATCAGTAGTGGTTCCTCCGATATCCAGTCCTAATGATGTTTCAGAAGGTTCAGTTAAACCGAAAATTCCCATGATGCTGGCAGCTGGTCCGGAATTAATGCTTTTAATTGGCGCATTTTTAGCTTCTTGTAGAGACATAGTGCCTCCGTCAGCCTTTAAGATATAGACTGGAGCTTCTAAATTCAGCTTATTTAATCCGGTTTGAATATCAGATATGAATCTATTCTGTTCTGTCTGTACTCCAGTATTGAGATAGGTGGTAGCTACTCGCCGGGGATAATTTAACTTACCGGACAGCTTATGGCTGAGGGTGATATTTTCGACTTCAGAAAAATCATCTTCGATTATTTCTTTAATTTTCAATTCATGCTCAGGATTGCGGGTGGAGAATTTACCGCAGATACCGATATTGAGCACTTCATTTTTAATAAAGCCGGCTATAGCTTGTTTGATTTCTGCTTCATCAATTGATTTCACTTCTCGACCGCGGTGGTCAATAGATCCAGAGAGTATCTTGGCATGTGGGCTGTAGCTATACCAATCTGGATTGAGACCGGGTCCAGGAATTAATAATAAACCTGCGGCTCGATATTCTTCTTTGACAATTAAGTTGGTAGCCAGAGTAGTGCTTAAGACTAATCGATCTAGTTGTTTAGTGGTTAAGTTAGATGTTAGCTGTTGGCAACTGGTAAGAATAGTTTTAGTCAAATCTTGGGGTTGAGTAGGTAATTTATTATGTTTGAGTAATTGATTATTCTGATCTAATAGTACTCCATCAGTATGAGTACCTCCAATATCTATTCCTAACTGCATATTAAACACCTCCAGTTAATTTTATATAGTTTAGCTCAGAACCTTCCTATGTTTGTCGTAGGGGCTGAGTGGGCCTTTAACTTTAAGGTTCGATATTTTGAAATTAAATATTCTCTTTTGCAACACCTATTTTTAAGTTTTCTTTCCAGGCAATTCTTAAAGTTGCTCCTTTATAGTAAAAAATATTGAAACTTTTATATATGTATTTTTATAAACTTGTTAATAGTCCTTTAATTATTTTTTAAAATAATAAAGGTAACGTTTTTTTAAAACTCAACATAATATGTAACAAATTGTAACTAAATTGTAAGGAGGGAAAATGAATGACCTTTGAAGAACAGCTACAGGCTCAAATAGGAGACTTTATGACGGTTATAATTAAGGCGGGCGGAAACTGCTGTAAGCATAGAGGGATTTTATGTTCAATTCGGGATGATTTTATTGTTTTAGTCCATGATGATGAACGGATTGAGATACCTATAAGCCAGATTGCTGCTGTTAGAAAGTTGGCTGGTGGAGCTTCGGAAGAAGACTATTATGATGATGACTGTTATGATGATTGGAAATAAATCAAAAGGAAGGGGGGGTAATGATGAATTATGATTTTGTTGAAGGTTTAGAAGATCAAGTTGGTGATTCTATAGCGGTTATAATTAATGCCGGAGAAGGATGTTGTTTACACCAGGGGATATTATGTCAGGTTGGAGTAGATTTTGTTACTTTGGTTGATGGAGATGAAAGAATAGAGGTTCCGTTTGAATCCATTGCAGCAATTAAAAAGCAGGCCTGTGGGGCAGCAGACGAAAGAATGGACCCATAAGGAAAAATATAGTCAGAGGGTTGCACAACCTTCTGACTATCATATTTATATATCTAGATCAAATAAAGTTTCAAGTACTTCTTTAATAATTGGTTTTATCTCTTTAGCAGATAGGGTGGATGCTGGTACTTGTTTAGGATTAGTAATAATTGCTGTAATTTTTTTAATCGGAATTTTAATAACTGTTGGAGTATTGATTAGAGTTATAAAGTCTGCTTCAATTCTAGCTAAAATTCCTTGGAAAGAATCCGATTTTTGATTGTTATGGGCAATAACGTGTAGAAATTGATCACGGTGATTGATTAATTCTTGTTTAAAATTAGGAGAGTGGTTTGATTTCTGTTCTTTTCTTATATCTGTTTGGTTATTCTTATTTATTTTATTATTATTTTTTTCTGTTGTTTTCTGTTCAACTGTCTTAAACCAGTTATCAGTTTTTGCAGTATTAGTCTTTTTATTATGTACCATCAAGGTCACCTCTTTAAGTTAGTAGCGGCTTAGAAGCAGACTGCTTGTGATATGATTATATGTAGTTAGATAGTAAAGTGTTACTATTAAAGTGAATTAAATCATTTGAACTGTAAATTTATGGAATATAAGTTTCTTTTTCTTATTTTTGATGATATAATGATATTAGCATTTATAAATAATTATTTGCTACATAATATAAGCTTTGTTACATAATATAAGTTTAGTGACTAAAATGATTAGGAGGGAGAAGTTAATGAGTAAACCTAGATATCAGCAGAAGGAATGGCAGAAAGAAATGAAGATTAGATTGGATGTTAATAATATGTTTGCCAGTCAGGTAGGGGAAGAACACGGTTTTACTCCAGAAGATATTGAAGAATTAGAGGAAGAACTACAGACAGCTCATGAAGCTATTAGAGAAGCAAAAGAAGAGGGTGAATTAGGCTTTATGGAACTTCCTGAGACCCAAAAAGATGTTGCCCGTAGAATAAAAGAATCAGCAGCAGAAAAACGAAAGGAATTTGATAACTTTGTGGTTTTAGGAATCGGCGGGTCGGCTTTAGGTGCTAAAGCTTTACGTACAGCCTTTACTCATTCCTATAAACAAGAAGTACCTAGATTATTTGTTTCTGATAATGTTGATCCAGCTAATTTCAAAGAACTGTTAGAGGCTCTAGATTTAGAAAAGACAGTCTTTAATGTAATTTCTAAATCTGGCGGAACAGCAGAGACCATGAGTCAGTTCTTGATTGCTCGTGATTTGGTAGCAAAAGAGTTAGGAATAGATAAAGTAGCAGAACACTTTATTGCTACTACAAGTAAAGATTCCGGAAAGTTAATTGAGATTGCCCAAAGAGAAGGGATCGAAACCTTTTATATTCCTGAAAATGTAGGAGGTAGGTTTTCAGTTTTAACCCCTGTAGGTTTATTACCGGCTGCTTTTTGTGGAATTGATATTGAGGAATTATTAGCCGGAGCAGAGTATATGGACCGCATCTGTGCTGTAGATGATGTTTGGAAGAATCCTGCCTATTTGAATGCTACGTTACAGTATTTAGCAGATCAGGATGGAAAGAATATATCAGTTATGATGCCGTATGTTGATAAATTAAAGGATGTTGCTGACTGGTACCGACAGTTATGGGCTGAGTCTCTGGGAAAAGAGAAGGATAGAGATGGAAAAGTGGTAAATGTGGGTCCTACGCCGGTTAAGGCTTTAGGAACTACCGACCAGCATTCACAGGTTCAGTTATATATGGCCGGCCCTTATGATAAAGTAATTACTTTCTTAACTGTTGATGCTTATGGTGCTGAGGTAGAGATTCCTCAAGAATACAGCGACATTGAAGAAGTTTCTTATCTAGGGGGGCATATACTTAACGACTTAATTACTACAGAACAGACAGCTACCGAGTTGGCGTTGACTAAGAATCAACGTCTGAATACTACTATTACTTTACCGGAAGTGAATGAGTTTACAGTAGGCCAACTGTTTTATATGTTTGAATTACAGACTGCTTTTGCTGGTGAATTATATGGTATTAATGCCTTTAATCAGCCGGGAGTAGAATTGGGAAAGAATTATACATATGGTATACTGGGGAGACAAGGATATGAAGAGAGAAAAGAGGAGTATGAAGCAAAAGCTCCAAAGGATGATGGATTAATTATATAGATATCAATTAATAGGACATCATTTCTGATGTCCTATTTTGTTAGTTTATTCCAATGTTAAATTCTCTATTATAGGTTATAATATTATAGAGTGGTACGTGAGGTTAGAATAAGAGATATTTTAAGTAAAGATTTTAAAAAATAAAAGGGATTTGCTCAAACTTTGCTGAATTACTTTGTAAGATGGTTAAAATAAGAAAGTAGAATAACTTAGGAGGATAAATAGTGAATTGGCGGAGAATTAAAGTATTATTTCCATTATTGGTTTTTTTAATTTTGCTCAATATTTATACAGTAGCCTTTGCTTCTAGTTTAGGAGTTAGAGATTTAGAAGTTGGAATGCGGGGAAGTGATGTTAAATTATTACAGCAGAGGTTAAATAATTTAGGTTATAGTATAGAAGTTGATGGAATCTTTGGTAAGGAAACTAAAAAGATAGTAAAGAAATTTCAAGAAAAAAATGATTTATTCTCTGATGGAATTGTAGGAACTAGAACCATCTATTATTTACAGAATAAAAAGATTGATTTAGAATATAAGGTAGAGCCGGGTGATTCATTATATGGCTTAGCAGAAGAGTATGATGTTTCTGTTGATGCGATTAAGCAAGCTAATGATCTTAAAGACTCAATGATTAGAGTTGGACAAAAATTAATAATTCCTGATATAGCAATAGGGGGCGGAAATGAAAAGGATCTCTATAATATTATTATTGAGTATAAAGTCAGGGCTGGGGATACTTTATCAGAATTAGCGAAAAGATATAATAGTGATATATCTGAAATTAAAGAATTGAATAATCTAAATGGAGAACGAATTAGAATTGGACAGACTTTAAAGATTCCTAGAAAAGCCCAAGGAGTTGAAGTAAGTAGGACTGGTTCTAATTATCATCGATCTGAATTTATCTGGCCAGTTAAGGGTAGAATAAGTTCTGATTATGGTTATAGAGTTCATCCTATTACTTCTGAGCGGCATTTTCATGGAGGAGTTGATATAGCAGTTTCTCCTGGAACTGTCATTAAGGCAGCAGCTCCCGGAAAGGTAGTTACTAGTTCCTGGGTTAAAGGTTTTGGATATACCGTAATTATTAAACATAAAGACCGGATTAAAACCTTATATGCACATAATTCTAGATTGTTAGTGAAAACTGGTCAATATGTACAGCAAGGACAGGTTATATCCCGTTCAGGAAGTACTGGACGCAGTACTGGCCCTCATCTTGATTTTAGAATCCTACTTGATGGAGAACCAATTAATCCATTAAATAAACTCCCTTCTAAATATTAAAGTTATTCTGCTGAACCTCTGACTAAGTATAGTCAGAGGTTTTAGTTAATTAAAAATCATAAAATTAATATATATAGAAGGTATTTGATTTAGAATATAGAATTAATATAAAAATGTAATTTCTTTTTAAGTGAATCCCTTGTGAAAAAAATATCTTAATTTATAAATTAAAGTTGGAATAAAATGGAATTAAAAGGAGGAAAGTTAATGGAGCTTAAAGATGTAAAAGAGATTACAGAATCAGAGATAATAATAGGTGAAGACAATCTGGATTTAGAAATCACTACTGCTTGTGGGGCTGACTTAATGAGTGATGTATTAGCCTTTACTGTTGAAAAGACGCTCTTATTAACAGGATTGACTAAGCTTCAGGTGATTAGAACTGCAGATTTAATTGATTTATCGGCAATTATCTTTGTTAGAGGCAAACAGCCTAGTGATGAGGCAGTAAAATTGGCTCAAGAGACTGAAATTCCGTTATTATACACAGATTATACCTTATATGAGTCATGCGGCCGGTTGTATCAGGCAGGTTTAGGTGCGGAATAAGCCAAAGGGGGAAGCATAAGTTGCAGAATTTTACACTGGAATTTGTTAAACAGATTTCGGCTGATTTAACAATTAATGATATTATGACTACTGATGTAATTACCCTGCATCCTGATAATAAGTTAAAGAATGCTAAAGAAATTATGCGCCTTAGAAAGATTTCAGGAATTCCTATTGTTGATCAGAATAAAAGACTGTTGGGAATTATTAGCATTGATGATATAATTCAGGGATTGGAATATAATAAATTAGATAATAAGATCAATAGTTTAATGAGTACAGATTTAATTACAGTTAATAATCAGAATAATTCTATTGGTGATGTTTTATTTAAGTTTAAGAAGTATAAATTTGGTAGACTGCCGGTAATAGATAATAATAATAAATTAGTAGGAATTATTACTCCTGGTGATATTACCCGTAAATTATTATCCAAAGTTAAAGAAAAGATAAGTGAAGATTCTTTTGCTGAAAATGGAGTTAGAAAAGAAGATGAAGAAGCGAGTAAAGAAGAGGTTCAGCCTCTTGAATTACAGATTGAAGGCGGAAATTTCAAGAAGGGAGGAAATGCTTCGAGTAGAATTAAGAAGACCTTGCAGCAATTAGAAATTTCAGCAGCTGTCATTAGAAAGGCAGCTATTGTAATCTATGAAGCAGAAATGAATGTAATAATTCATGCTAAACGGGGTAAAGTATTGTTAGAAGTTGATCAGAGCCGGATTAAAATAACAGTTGAAGATTCAGGCCCTGGAATTAAAGATGTAGAATCTGCTATGGAGCCGGGTTATTCTACTGCTTCTGAATATATACGGGAATTAGGGTTTGGAGCTGGTATGGGACTAGCCAATATCAAACGCTATTCAGATGAATTAAATATTGATTCAAAAGTCAGTCAAGGTACCAAAATAGAAGCGGAGATCTATCTGGAGTCGGATGATTAAGCTTTGAGAGAAATAGATATAAAGGAGGCGTGAAATTGGAGTTAAAAGAAATTATTTCTATATTGGACTTAACAGTAGTTGATAGATCAATTGAATTAGATTCTGAAGTAACAGGAGGATATTCTTCTGATTTATTGAGCCATGTAATGGGCCAGGCTAATCCGGGTGACTTATGGATTACTATTCAGACGCATCAGAATATAGTAGCAGTAGCCTCTTTAATTGGATTAGCCGGAATTATAATTGTTGATGGGGCGGAGCTGGATGAAGAAACTATAATTAAAGCCAAAGAAGAAGAAATTCCCTTATTAACTACTGAACTATCAGCTTATGAAATAGCAGGGCGACTGTATAAATTAGGAGTTTAAGGAGTATTATATAATGATAGAATATTTAGCTGATCTACATGTTCATACAGTTCTGTCTCCATGTGGTGATTTGATAATGACTCCGCAGAATATTATTCAGACAGCAGAAGCTAAAGGAATAGATATTTTAGCAATTACTGATCATAATTCGGCTGAAAATTTGGAAGTAGCTTTGAAATTGGCTAAGAGTTCAACCGTTAATATAATCCCAGGTATGGAGATTGAGACTAAAGAGGAAATTCATTTAATTACTCTTTTTTCTGATTTAAAAGCAGTAATGTCTTTTCAAAAATTAGTCTATTCTCATTTGCCGCCGGTTGATAATGATGAAGAGGTTTTTGGTCCTCAGTTAATTACTGATGAGAAGGATCAATTCATAGATAGGATAGAGCAGCTGCTTTTAATATCGACGGATCTTTCTTTAGAAGAGACAGTAGCCGAAGTAGAAAAACGGGGTGGAATAATCTTTCCGGCTCATGTCGATAAAAAAGAGTACAGTATATTGACCAGTTTGGGCTTTATTCCAGAAGAAGTTAATTTTTCAGTATTGGAAATTTCTAAATTCTGTTCCCAAATAGAATTATATAATAAATTTCCAACAGCAGAATCTTATCGGTTAATAAAGTCTTCAGATGCACATTATATATCTGATATAGCGCCACATATTAAATTTAAATTAAAAGCACCAATTTTATCAGAAATAAATCTGGCTTTTAAAGGTGATAAGGACCGGAAGGTAGTAATTAACAAATGATTATGGAGGAATATGGTAGTGAAAGAATTATCGCTGCATATTTTGGATTTAGTACAGAATTCTATCAAGGCTGAAGCTACAGAAGTAAGAATAGAAATAATTGAGGATTTAACAGCTGACAAGATGAAGATCTTGATTATTGATAATGGTCAAGGGATTTCTGAAGAATTTCTTGAAGATGTCTTAGATCCCTTTACTACAACCAGGACTACTCGAAAAGTAGGTTTAGGTCTGCCGCTCTTTCAAGCAGCAGCTGAACAGTGTAATGGAGAATTAAATATTTCATCTACAGAGGGTAAAGGCACAACAGTAGAAGCTACTTTTCAGCACAGCCATATTGACCGGGTACCTTTAGGAGATATTGTGGGAACTATTGTAACAATTATTCAGGGGAATCCTGATTTAGATCTTTATTATCGACATGTAATTGATAATGAAGAATTTTCATTTGTTACATCAGATCTTAGAGATAGATTACAGGGAGTGCCGCTTAATAAGCCGGAAGTAATTAAGTTTATTAAAGAATATTTATCAGAAAATATAGAAAAAATTAAAAAGACAGAAGAATTAAAGTAATAGAATTATTAAAATTAAAATTAAATTAAAAAAATTCAGAATTTAAGCAGGTATTCATATATTAGTGTAGAACATAAGTAATAAGTAAAAAATATAATTATTTTAGATGCCTTGTGAAAAAAATCACTTTTACTATTCCGATTACTGATAAATATAAAGTGATTTTAAATGTAATTGGATTTTAGATAGATATTTAATGGTGGCTTAAATTTAATGTAAGGGAGTGATATTAATGGTGTGTATTATCTGTGGTAAAAAGATTTCGAAGCAAAAATTCTGTAATACCTGTGAGGAATGTGAAGAAAAGGTAGATAAGCTATCACAGGAAATATTAAAATCACATAAAAAGCTTACACTTCGTCATATTAAACAAGCCA
Organism: Acetohalobium arabaticum DSM 5501; assembly: GCF_000144695.1. Classification (GTDB taxonomy): domain Bacteria; phylum Bacillota; class Halanaerobiia; order Halobacteroidales; family Acetohalobiaceae; genus Acetohalobium; species Acetohalobium arabaticum. The sequence continues at coordinate 1,896,131 of NC_014378.1, read as the reverse complement.
ATATTGAGTACAATAAGCCGTAATTGTAGTTAAAGTTCTATATTATTTTTTTTGATGATTGTGCATTTATGCACAATCATTTTTATTATGCTGTAAATTCAATTAAAAACAGGAATATATATAATTAAAGTAGAATAAATGAATATAACCCTATAATTGAATTTTTCATATTTAGGAGGCAGAAGGGATGCTAATTCACAAACGGATAATTATGTTAGTGATTTTACTTACTTTAGTATGTTATATATCACCTGTTTTGGCTTCGAGTACAGTTTCTAAGGTATTTATTAATGATCGGCTTGTACGGTCTGATTTAAAAGTTAAGCAGATGGGGGATACTTTATTAATTCCTGTTGAAATATTAACAGAGGGATTTAATTTAGAGGTTGATTGGAAGAATCTAATTAAAACAGTTAATATAAAATATGATGATAAAGTAATTAAATTAAGAGCAGGAGAGAGTAAAGTGCAGGTTGGAGATAGGATTAAAGAGTTATCTTCAGATATTAGATTGGAAAAGGATAGAGTCTTGATTCCAGTAGATTTTATAAGTAAAATATTAGGTTATAAAGTAGACTGGACTGATAATACTCTACAGTTTTCTAAGCCTTCCGGTACGGTAAAGGATATTACATATGAGAATCAGAAGTTTGGCGAAGCAATTAAGATTGAAATTACAGAGCAACTGGATTATGAAATCAAACAATTAACTGCTCCGGATCGTTTGTTGATTGATATATATGATTCTAAGTTAGCAGAGGATATTGATGATATTGCTGTGAATAATGGATCAATATTTCAGATTAGAAGCGGTCAGTTCAACCCAGGGGTTACGAGAGTTGTATTAGATCTATATCAGCCTTTAGATTATAGAACGGAAGTTATTAACAAGAATGGAGATTGTCAGTTAATATTGAAGATGAATTCTAAGATTACTGGTTTTAAATATGATAATAATAAAGGTTTATTCTCAATTTCTGCTACTGATGAATTGAATAATTATAAAACAGAATTTGATAAAGATAATAAAAAGATGATAGTTAAGTTTCCAAATATGATTTTAGATGTAGTAAAGGATAAGTTTGTAATAGATAATGAGTTAGTTAAAAATGTTAATTTAACACAGTTAGAAAAGGAAGGAATTCCAGTAATAAAGGTTATTTTTAAAATGAAAAAATGGTTTGAATTGGATATTGAGCAGGATTCAGAGAACAATAATCTATTATTATTGCGTCCAGAGAGGCGAGTTGAGTTAATAGATGTTAATTATGATTCACAGGCAGGAGAGGTTAGAATAAAGACTGAATATCCGGTCACTCCTCAGGTGGTTCCGCTAGAAAAAGGGGATCGTTTAGTTGCCGATTTTCCGAATGCAGTTTTCCGGGATTTAAGCCAGAATATTACAATAGAAGATGAGTTTATAGAAGAAATTAGAATAGCTCAATTCAATAAAGAGCTGGTTCGAACAGTAATTGATTTGGAAAAACTAGTGGATTATGAGCTTGAAAGTAGAGTAGACAAAGAAACGGATGATTATGTTACAGTAGTAAAACTGGATTCGCCTAAGAATCTTAAGTCACAGGCTGAAAAAGATATTGCTGAGCAGGAAACTGAGGAGAAAAGCAAACAGTTGAGGGCTGTTGATATAACACAGCAAAATCAAAAAACCTCAATGCAGGTTAAGTTAAATACTGACTCTAATTATGAAATCAGAAAGTTTAATTATCCAGATAGATTGGTAATCGATATTCCAGGGGCAGCAGCTGCTTTAAAGCCGACAGAAATTACTGAGGCTAAAGGGGTTATTAAGGATGTTAGAGTGAGCCAGTTTTCACGTAATCCAATGATAGCCAGAGTAGTATTTGAATTATCTCATGCAGTTGATTATCAGGTAGTTTCAGAGGAAGAGACCAATGAGATAAATCTTCAAATCCAAGCTACTAACAGTAATAACTTGAATTTAGTAGGAAAAACGATTGTAATTGATGCTGGGCATGGAGGAGCTGATCCTGGAGCTATTGGGGCTGGAGGAACTATGGAGAAAGATGTTAATTTAGATGTTGCTAAAAAATTAGCATCCCTCTTAAAAGAGGCTGGAGCTAAGATTAGGATGACTAGAAAAGAAGATAAGTATGTTACACTCTGGGATCGAGCGAATGAGGCTAATGAATTAAACTGTGATATATTTGTTAGTATTCATGCCAATGCTCACCAAAAGAAGAAAGCTTCAGGATCTGAAACCTACGTTTATCCCGGCAGCTATGGTGATAACTTGGTACTGGCTAAAAAAGTACAGGGCTCATTACATGAAAAGTTAGGAACTCCTGATCGTGGTGTTAGATTTGATAAATTTTATGTTTTGGAGAATACCACTATGCCTTCAATTTTGGTTGAGATTGGTTTTTTAACTAATAGTCATGAAGAAAGGTTACTGGCTAGCTCTAGTTTTAAGCAGAAGGCAGCTGAAGGAATGTATAAAGGAATAGTTGATTTCTTTAGCCGAACAGGCAAGGAGGAAGGAAACTAATGATGACGGATAAAGAAAAGAAGAATTATCTGTTAATTGCGGGTATTACCTTAATTTCAGTAATTATATTATTTATTTTATTTACTACTTCTCAGAGTGAAACGAAAGAAGTAAAGCTTTATTTTAGTTATAATCAAGGACAGAATTTGAAATCAGAAGTAAGAAGAGTTGAATCAGACCAATTATATGTTAATACTATTCAAGAGTTAATTCAGGGGCCAACAGATAAATATCTAGGCCAGACTCTTCCAGACGGAACTAAATTGATAGATTTTAAGCTAAGAAAGGAAGTATTAATTCTAAATTTCAATTCTAAATTTAGGGAGAATCATTGGGGTGGCAGTACTGGTGAGATTATGACTATCTATTCTATTGTTAATACTATGGCTCAGTTTCCTGAAGTTAAGCAGGTTCAATTCTTAATTGCCGGAACAAAGATTGAGAGTTTAGTAGGACATATTGATTTAACAGATCCTATTGGACCTAATGATGAATTAATAGAATATGAAAATTAGTGAATTACTCGGCATTAAAATACCGAATATTTCCTTAATTATCCTTTTTGATTTTTATAATTTTCAGAATTAAATTATTAAATAAAAAGTTTGACTTTTTTTCGATAATTATGTATAATTAATTTAGTAATATTGGTCAGGCCATCATATGGTTAATTATTTACATAACATAATTAGATTTCTAATATTTGATTTAATAGTAAAATATCAGAAAAGCTTTCAAATTATGATAAAGAAAAAATAGTTTATTATATTAATATTCAAAGGAGGAGAATAAGTTGGAGATTTTAGTATGTGTTAAACAGGTTCCTGAAACTAAGGATGTAGAAGTTGATGAAAATGGTAATTTAATTCGTGATGGGGTAGATTCTATAATGAACCCTTATGACATGTATGCTCTTGAAACTGCATTACAGTTAAAAGAAGAGCATGGAGGAACAGTTACAGCTATTACTATGGGACCTCCCCAGGCTAAAGAAGTACTTAAAGAAGCCTATATGATGGGAGCAGATAGAGGATATCTTCTATCTGATATTAAGTTTGCCGGGGCTGATGTGTTAGCTACCAGTTATACTCTGGCTCAGGGGTTAGAAGTAATTGGCCTCAAGGATGGCTATGATTTGATTATCTGTGGTATGGAGAGTACTGATGGAGATACTGCTCAGGTTGGTCCTGCTATAGCAGAAACTTTAGACATTCCTCATGTAGCTTATGTTAGTTCGATAGAGGAGTCTACTAAAGATAAGATAGTTGTGGAAAAAGATATGGCTGATACAATTGAGATAGTTGAATTCAGTTATCCAGGCTTAATTACTGTAACTAAGCATGTAAAGCAGCCGCGCCTGCCTTCTTATAAACTCAAATTAGAAACCCAGGATAGGGAGATTAATACTCTTACATTCGATGATTTACCTGATGATGATGAGACGAATTTTGGATTAAAAGGTTCGCCAACTCAGGTAGAAAAGGTATTCCCACCTGATGATGATATTGAGCAGGTTATGTGGGATGGAACTGGCGAAGAATTATCTGATAAAATGTATAATGAGTTAAAGGAGTTGAAGATGATATGAGCAACTATACTATAGATTATGCAAACTGTACTTTGTGTGAAGAATGTATTGAGGCTTGTCCCTTTGATGCTATAGAAATAGTAGATGATAAAGTTGAAATAAATGCTGCCTGTAAAGCTTGTGGAATCTGTGTTGATACTTGTCCAGAAGGCGTTATTCAACCTGTTGAGGATGAACGGGAAGCCGTTAATAAGGATGAGTATAGTGATGTATTAGTCTTTGCTGAACAGCTGGAAGGCGAGATTCATCCTGTAACTTATGAATTAATGGGTAAGGGTAGAGAATTAGCTGATAAGATAGATCAGGAACTCCATGTAATCTTGCTTGGACATAATCTAACAGATCAGACTGATGAAATTCTTGCTCATGGGGCTGATAAAGTGTATGTTTATGATCAAGAAGAATTACATCATTATAATGTTCAGCCTTATGCAACAGCAATCGAAGACTGTATTAAAAGAACTAAGCCTACTATTGTATTGATAGGAGCTACGTCTATCGGTCGTTCTCTTGCTCCGCGGGTTGCTACTAGATTCAGAACCGGTTTAACTGCTGATTGTACTATTCTGGATGTTAGAGAGAATACTGATTTAGTACAGACTCGGCCTGCCTTCGGTGGTAACATTATGGCGAGAATCCTGACTACCAGACACCGGCCGCAGATGGCTACTATGCGTTATAAGGTTATGGAGCCGATTCCAAGGGTTGAGAATCCAACTGGTGAGGTTGTAGAGTTCAGCGTTTCGAAAGAAAAATTAGAAACAAGAGCTAAGATTTGTGAGATTACCAAGAAGCCAGACGTAGAAAGTATAGAAGATGCTGATGTTATTGTGGCAGTTGGTCGAGGAATTAGAGAAGAGAAGGATTTAGAGATGGCACAGGAACTTGCTGATTTATTAGGGGGGAAATTAGGAACTACTCGGCCGCTGATTGAAAAAGGCTGGACTGAACATAAGCAACAGATTGGCTTGAGCGGTAGAACAGTACGTCCAGAATTAATAATTACATTGGGAATTTCGGGAGCAGTTCAGTTTGTAGCTGGCATGAAGAATTCAGAGAATATCTTTGCTGTAAATAATGATCCTGAGGCGAATATCTTTGATGTAGCACATTATGGAGTAGTAGGAGATCTTTACGAAGTTCTTCCTAGATTGATTGAAAAGATCAAGAATGGAGAGAATATTTTAGCTAGTTAAGCAAGTCTCTTGCATAATTATGCTTAGAAATTATGTGATTTACTTAAGTAGTTATTGTGATAGTACTCAAATAAAGGAGGAAGATTGATGAGTTATAATAAGGTTACTGAGGAAGATATAAAGTGTTTAGAAGAAATCTTAGACTCTGATCGAGTTACTATAAAAGAAAACATTAATGAAGATTATGCTCATGATGAGTTGGCTGAGCTTAAAGTATATCCTGAGGTAATGGTGGAACCTGAAACAACAGAAGAGGTATCTGAAATTATGAAATTAGCCTCGGAAAGAAATATTCCGGTAACCCCGCGGGGAACCGGAACAGGACTCTGTGGTGGAGCAGTAGCTATGGAAGGCGGAATTCTGCTACTAACTACTGCCATGGATGAGATTATTGAGATTGATGAAGAAAATTTAACAGCTAAAGTTCAACCGGGAGTTATTTTGATGAGCTTTGCCGAAAAAGTAAATGATTTAGGCTTTATGTATCCTCCAGATCCCGGGGAAAAGAGTGCAACTTTAGGCGGTAATGTCTTAACTAATGCCGGCGGGATGAGAGCTGTTAAGTATGGCGTTACTAGGGATTATGTATTGGGAATGGAGATTGTATTACCTAATGGTGAAGTTATTAATACTGGTGGAAAAGTAGTTAAGAACAGTTCTGGTTACAGTATTAAAGACTTGATGGTCAGCTCTGAGGGAACATTGGGAATTGTTACTGAAATTACTTTGAAGCTGATACCGTTACCTAAAAAGCAGCTTACTCTCTTAATTCCCTTTGATAGCCTAGATGAGGCTATTGATACTGTACCGGAGATTATTAATGCCAAAATAGTTCCGACTGGAATTGAGTTTATGGAACGGGAAGTATTATTGGCAGCGACTGATTACTTAGGAAAGGGATTTCCTGAGACTTCTGCACCGGCTTATCTGTTATTGACCTTCTATGGTAATGATAATGAAGAGTTAGAGAAAAAGTATGAAGCAGCAGCTGATGTATGTCTGGATAATGATGCCTATGATGTTTATATTGCTAATACAGAAGAAAGACAGGATGTTATCTGGGACACAAGAGGAGCTTTGCTGGAAGCACTAAAGGCTGTAAGCCATTTAGATGAATGTGATGTAGTTGTACCTAGAAATAGAGTTGCTGAGTTTGTAAAGTATACTCATAAATTAGAAGAAAAACATGATTTAAGAATCCGGAGTTTCGGCCATGCTGGAGACGGTAATCTGCATATTTATACTTTAAAAGATGATTTAGATGAAGAGACTTGGCATGAGAGAAATAAAGCTGTAATGGATGATATGTATGCTAAGGCTAGAGAGATGAAAGGACAGGTATCAGGAGAACATGGAATTGCTTATGCGAAAAAAGAATATCTTCATGAAGATATAGGCAAGACACAGGTTGAATTAATGAAAGGGATTAAGGAAGTCTTTGATCCACAGAACATTCTAAACCCAGGTAAGACTGTCTAGTCTATAAAGCTAAACTTTCTTCTTTCTGAATAATGCATTAAGGGATTCTCTAATATTGGGGAATCCCTTTTTATTTTTAAATATAGCAGGAATAATTTACTTTATTATAGAAGTAAGTGAATAGTGTGACGAATATTTAGATTAAAGGGTTGAGTTAGTAACTAGATAGGAGAGAGAGTATGTCAATTTTTAAACCGATTAAAAATAAGAGGATCTATCAACAGATAATAGAACAAGTTCGAGAATTGATTGCTGATGGTACATTAGAGCCTGGAGATAAATTGATGTCAGAGCGAGCTATGGCTGAGAAGCTGGATGTCAGCCGTGCTTCCATTAGAGAAGCCTTTAGTGTGTTGGAAATGTTAGGTTTAATTGAAAGCAGGCCAGGAGAGGGAACCTTTATTACTGATGCAGATTCAAATGCTTTAATTGAACCTTTGGCTTTGGTATTAATGATAGATCAGGATAATGTTTTTGAATTACTGGAGATTCGCAAAATAATTGAAGTAGGTAATGCAGGTTTAGCAGCAGAGCGGGCTACAGATGAAAAACTAAAAGAGATGAAAGAGGCTTTGAGTTTAATGAGGAAACAGAGATCTACAGGAGAAATGGCTTCTGATGCAGATTTCAAGTTTCATTTTGCGGTAGCTAAGGGGACTGGAAATAAAATTTTGGTAAAGATAATGCATGTAATTGCTGATTTATTGTATAATTCTATCGGAATGAATCTGCAGCAGATGTATAAAGTAGAGGGGAATTCAGAAATGATAATTCAGCAGCATAAAAATATATATAAAAATATAATGGAAAAGAATGTTAGAGGCGCTAAACAGGCAATGTACCACCATCTAGAAGCAGCAAGAGAAGAAATACTGTGGATTATTAAAGAAAGCAATAGACTAAAAGATGAGACTTAATATTAATTAAGTTTAAAGTCTTGACATTTTTCTGACAATTTAATATAATTAACCTAACAAACATAAATTATCTTTTACATAATGATAATTTTTTTATCTAGTTGTTATAATATAAAATATTTTTACAATTCATTGATCATATTTTTTTAGGGTGAATGGTCATACCATCAGTTGGATATAAATTTGAATATCATATAATTTTTAGTGATCAGGAAAGGGGGAGTAAATAACTGTAGTAAAAAAATAAAAATTCATTAATATTTATAGTAAAAAATCAAAATTACAATAAGGGGGATAAAATTAATGAGTTTAACTATGTCTGCTTTGATAGCTACTCTTCCAATTGTGGTAGTAGGGATTTTAATGGTAGGCTTTATGTGGTCATCTAACAAAGCGATGCCGTTAGGGTTTTTAACTGCAGCCATAATAGGGCTGGTTTTTTGGGATATGCCGATGAAATGGGTTACTGCTTCTACGATTAGTGGAGTAATAAATGCTTTCTCAATTTTATTAATTGTGTTTGGTGCTATCTTAATTTTGAAGACTCTTCAGGGTGCTGGTGCTGTTGATAGTATTGGAGCTAGTTTAACTGGAGTTACTAAGGATCGTCGTGTGCAGGTGCTTTTAATTGCTTTTCTATTAGGTTCTTTCTTTGAGGGAGCTGCTGGTTTTGGTACACCTGCTGCTGTGGGTGCGCCGCTATTAGTAGGATTAGGTTTTCCTCCATTAGTAGCTGCAATTGTTGCCTTGATCTGTGATAGCGTTTCGGTAAGTTTTGGAGCAGTAGGAGTTCCAATCTGGGGTGGATTTGCTGCGCTGGAAGGTGTAGTTAACCTACCAGAAGGCATGACCTTCTTACAGTTCCTACAAAATATCGGTGTCTATACTGCTTTCTTACATTTTATTGTTGGTTCCTTTATTCCATTAGTTGCAGTATTAATGACGACTAAAATAACAAAAGGTTCTTTTAAAGATGGACTGGAAATCTGGCCTTTAGCATTATTTACAGGTTTATCTTATACTATCCCTTCTACAATTATTGCTTATATTAGTGGTCCTGAGCTTCCGGCCTTAATGGGTTCGTTGATAGCGATTCCAATTATAGTATTTGTAGTTTCCCAGGGCTGGCTGGTTCCCGAAGATGAATGGGAATTCAAACCTCAAAGTGAATGGGATAGTAGCTGGATAGGAGATATTGAGCCTGGTGATAGCGATGTTGAAGCTGAAATGTCTGCTTTCATGGCTTGGTTACCATATGTTTTAATTGGATTAATATTATTAGTAGGTCGATTAGAAGTCTTTGGTTTGACGCCGCTTTTAAAGTCAGTTTCATTCGGCTGGACTGAAATCTTCGGTACTTCTGCCGGTAGTACAATTACTCCTTTTTATAATCCGGGAATATTTCCTTTTATCTTTATTGCAATTTTAATGCCGATGATTTATGGCATGAAAGGAGAGAAGGTTGCAAAGGCCTGGAAGGATACATTTAAAACGCTTCTTCCAGCAGCAGTTGCTTTAGTATTTACTCTAGGAATGGTTAAGATAATGATGAATTCCGGACCGGCTGTTGGCGGCGATTCTATGTTGGTTGTAATGGCCAAAGCCGCTGCAAGTTTAACTGGTAGACTCTGGATTTTACTGGCTTCTATTGCTGGAATTTTAGGTTCCTTTATTTCAGGTAGTGCTACTGTATCAGACATTATGTTTGCCAACTTTCAGTATGCTACAGCTCTGGAAATCAATGCGCCGCGAACTATCATTTTAGCCCTACAGGCTATAGGTGGAGCAGCTGGAAATATGATCTGTATCCATAATGTAGTAGCTGCTTGTGCTACAGTAGGGATAGTAGGAAAAGAAGGCTTGATTATTAGAAAGAACTTATTTGTTGCCTTAGCTTATGGACTATTAGCTGGAATTGCTGCTTGGATTCTAATTACCCTTCAGCCTGGTATATTCTAAAGGTTAAGGTTTAAGTTACTGATATTAGTGGGGATTTGCTGATATAGATAATAATAAGGTTGGTAAAGATAATTCTATTTATCTTTACCGGCCATCTTGTTTTTTAGTAATAATGGCTAGACCACTAGTCCTTATTTAGATCAAAGGTTTGATAGATTATAAATTTAGAAGTAAGATAGATAATATAATTTAAATCTAAAAAGGAGTGAGTGAATTGTTTAGTAAATCTGTTATCGATAAATTTAATGATGTTGTTGGGGCGGAGTATGTTTTGACCAGTAAGGAGGAATTACTCAGTTATTCTTATGATTCTACTGCAGGTATGGAATCAATGACGCCTGAGCTGGTAGTTAAGCCGGCGAATACAGAAGAAGTAGCTGAGGTAGTTAAAGTAGCTAGTGAAGAAAAGATCAATATAATTCCTCGAGGAGCAGGAACTAATCTATGTGGGGGAACTATTCCGATTGAAAATAGTGTAGTAGTTGTATTAACTAGAATGGATAAGATTTTGGAGATTGATGAAGAGAACTTAACAGCGACAGTAGAAGCAGGAGTTATTACTGAAGAATTATGTAATAGAGTTGAGGCGAAAGAGTTACTGTTTCCGCCTGATCCAGGAAGTATGTCAGTTTCTACAATCGGTGGTAATATTGCTGAGTGTGCTGGCGGACTGCGGGGCTTAAAGTATGGTGTTACCAAGGATTATGTAATGGGCCTAGAGATAGTCTTACCCAATGGTAAAATAATTGAAATAGGCGGTAAAACAGTTAAGAATGTAACCGGTTATGACTTACCAAATTTATATACCGGTTCGGAAGGGACATTAGGTATTATAACAAAAGCAACTTTAGAATTAATTCCAGCACCTGATACCCGCAAGACTATGTTGGCTATATTTGATGAACTGGATGATGCAGCTGAGACAATATCTAGTATCATTAGTAATAAAGTAATACCTGTTACCTTAGAGATTATGGATCAGGTAACTATTAAGACAGTTGAAGCATTTGCTGAAATCGGTCTGCCTACTGATGCAGAAGCAGTTTTATTAATTGAGGTAGATGGTCTTGAAGAGGTAGTAGAACGTGATTATAAGAAAGTAATTAAAATTTGTGAAGAGCATAATGCACGTGAGGTTGAACTGGCAAAAAGTGATGAAGAAAGGGATGAGCTCAAAGCAGCCAGAAAATCATCCTTTTCTGCTTTAGCAAGAGAAAAGCCGACAACTATTCTTGAGGATGCAACAGTTCCGCGTAGTAATATCCCGGCTATGATTAAGGGGATTAGAGAGATAGCAGAGAGATATGACTTAAAGATTGGAACTTTTGGCCATGCTGGAGATGGAAACTTACATCCTACGATTCTAGCTGATGAACGCGACGAAGAAGAAATGGAACGAGTGCATAAAGCTGTGGAAGAAATCTTTGATTTAGCGTTAGAATTAGATGGCACATTATCTGGTGAACATGGTATCGGAAGTGCCAAAGTTGGCTTTATGACTCAAGAGATAGGAGAGGATGGTTTACAGGCTTTAAGAGATCTAAAATATGCTCTAGATCCTAAAGGATTATTTAATCCACATAAATTAATTGGAGCTGATGATAATGAGTAAAGTATTACAAGAAATTGAAGATGAGCTTGCCAACTGTGTAAAATGCGGCCTCTGTAGAGAGGTTTGTCCTATCTTTACTGAATTGGATAATGAGGCTGCAGTAGCCAGGGGTAAGGTTAATTTAATGGAAAGTGTTTTAAATGAAGACTTAGAATTGACAGATAAATATAAAGAATTTATGGAATTATGCCTATTATGTAAAGCCTGCGCAGATAACTGTCCCTGTGGAGTAGAAGTTGATAAGTTGGTTCTTAAAGCTCGAGAGGAGTTAGCTGACGAAAAGGGATTATCGGTCCTTAAAAAAGGAATTTTCAGTATAGTAGGTAATAAGACATTATATCCTATTGCTATGAAATTAGGAGCAAACTTTCAGGGGTTAGCTTTTAAAGAGAATGATGGACCACAGTCTGGTAATAATATAAGACTAGGGGGATTAGGTCTGGATAAAGATAGAGTGGTACCTAATTTAGCAACTGAACATTTTAGAGATAAATATCCTGAAGTGATAGAGGTTGATAATCCTGAAGGTAGGGTAGCTTTCTTTACTGGATGTGCTATTAATTATATAGAACCTAAGGTTGGAGAAGCAGTAGTTAATGTATTGACAGAAAATAATATTGAAGTTGTAATTCCTGAAGAGCAGCAGTGTTGTGGATTAGCAATAAATAGTTATGGGGATGTAGATACGGCTAAAGAATTAGCAAAGAATAATATAGAAGCGATAAATAGTTATGATGTAGATGCGATTGTGACTGCCTGTGGTTCTGGAGGTAGTACTTTAAGAGAGGAATATCCAGAGTGGTTAGAGAAGACAGAATTTGAGGCTGAAGTCTATGATATTTCTGAATACTTAGTGGATGTTGTTGGAATTGATCGTGAAAAGCTAGGGTCTGTAAGGAAAAAGGTAACTTATCATGATTCATGTCATTTAAGCAGAGGGATGGGAGTAACTGAACAGCCTAGAGAGATATTAGAAGCAATACCTGGTCTCTACTTTGAAGAAATGGAAGAACCTAACCGCTGCTGTGGCTCTGCTGGAACGTTTAATATTGCTCATTATGATTTGTCTATGGATATTCATCGTCATAAGACAGAAGATATTAAACAGACAGGAGCGGATACTGTAGCTGCAGGTTGTTTAGCTTGCTTAATGCAGATTGTTGATGGTCTAAATAAAGCTGATTTGGATAAAGATGTAGTTCATACAGTTCAGCTGTTAGACGAGGCTTATCAGAAAGGCAAGGAAAATAATTAAAGAAAAAAGGGAGGGATAAAAGTGACTACTGTAAAATTACCTTATGGAAAAGAAAAATTGACTTTGGAGCTTCCTGAAGATGAACTTAAAGGTGTTTTAACTTCTCAAACCCATGAATATACAGTTGAAAAATCAGAGAAAGAATTAGTAAAAGAGGCTCTAGCTGAGCCTATTGGAACTCCTACTTTACAGGAGTTAGCCCAGGATAAAGAAGAAATTGTAATTATTTCCAGTGATCATACTCGTCCTGTGCCCAGCCATGTAACGATGCCTATTTTATTAGATAAGATTAGGGCTGGAAATCCAGAAGCGGAGATTACAATTTTAGTTGCTACTGGGTTCCACCGTGCTTCAACAGAAGAAGAACTTAGGGATAAGTACGGAGATGAAATTGTTGACAATGAGAGAATTATTAATCATGACTGCCGTGATGAAGATAGTTTAGTGGAAATTGGCACTCTACCTTCCGGAGGAGACTTGATTTTAAATCAGTTGGCTGTTGAAGCTGATTTGTTAATAGCAGAAGGATTTATTGAGCCTCATTTCTTTGCCGGATTTTCTGGTGGGCGAAAGAGTATTCTACCTGGAATTGCCAGCAAGAAGACTGTGTTAGCCAATCATTGTGCAGAGTTTGTAGGCCATGATCACGCAAGGACCGGTATTTTAGACGGTAATCCTATGCATGAAGATATGCTTTATGCAGCTGAAGAAGCAGGTTTGGACTTTATTCTCAACGTAGCTATTAATGAAGAAAAGAAAGTAATTAATGCTTTCGCTGGTCATTATCAAGAAGCACATTTAGAGGGATGTGATTTTGTTACGAAGCTGGCCGGAGCCGAATCTAAACCGGCTGATATAGTAGTAACTACTAATGGCGGTTATCCATTGGATCAGAATATTTATCAGTCGGTTAAGAGTATGACGGCGGCTGAGGCCACCTGTAATGAAAACGGAGTTATTATAATAGCTTCGGAATGTTCAGATGGACATGGTGGAGAGGGCTTTTACCGTACTTTTGCTGAAGCTGAAACTGTACCTGAGGTTATGGAAGAAATTGAAGTTAGAGGTAGAAATGAAACAGTTCCCGACCAATGGGAGTCACAGGTTCTAGCCCGGATTCTTTTACAGTTTGAAGTAATTATGGTTACTGATGCCCCGCGGGAAATGGTAGAAGATATGCATATGAAGTGGGCTTCTGATATAGACGAAGCAGTAACAATGGCTAAGGAAATAGTTAATAATGATAATCCTGAAATTACTGTAGTACCTGATGGTGTTTCAGTTATAGTTAAATAATTTAAATATTTTTTCTAGATAGAAAGTTTACAACTGATTTTTTACCAAGAGATTCTCTATATCATATAGAGAATCTCTTTTATTTTGTATTTCTTAATTAATTTTTCAGATATAGCAGGAATAATTTACTTTATTATAGAAACAAATAATTAATGTGACTAATATTTATTTAGATTTAAATTAAAAGGGTTGAGTTAGCAACTAGATAGGAGAGAGAAAGTATGTCAATTTTTAAACCGATTAAAAATAAGAGAATTTATCAACAGATAATAGAACAGATTCGGGAATTAATTACTGATGGAACTTTAGAGCCGGGAGATAAATTGATGTCAGAACGGGCTATGGCCGAAGAATTAGATGTCAGCCGCGCTTCCATTAGAGAAGCATTTAGTGTGTTGGAAATGTTAGGTTTAATTGAAAGTAGGCCAGGAGAGGGAACCTTTATTAAAGAGATGAAAGAAGATAAAGTAGTGGAGCCGTTAGCTTTAATTCTGGCTGGAGATACAGATAATGTGTTTGAATTAATAGAGGTTAGAAAAATATTAGAGGTTGAAAGTGCTGCTTTGGCAACTAAACGGGCTACTGAAGAAGATATTGAAAGAATAGGTGAAGTCATTCAGGATATGGAACAGGATGTCAAAGAAGGTAGATTAGGGGATCAAGCAGATGTTAAATTCCATATTGCAATAGTTAAAGCCACACATAATCAGATGTTTACTAAAGTTATGTATACTATTTCTGATCTGTTGATTCAAGCTATTGGTCAAAGTAGACAGAAATTATTTACTGTTGAAGGTAATAATGAGATGTTATATAAACAGCATAAAAAGATTTATGAAAATATAGCTGCAAAAAAACCGCAGCTGGCTCGAGAAAGTATGTATAATCACTTAGAAACAACAAAGAATGAGCTAGAAAAATTAATGAAATAAATTTATAATCGGTAACTTTATCATCAAGACATAAAGTTAAGTAGCTATCAATATTTTATTATTGGTAGCTTTTTATTTTGGTCTATTATTGACATATGTTCAAAAAGTGGTTATAATATAATTACCAGGACATAATAGGAGGAGTTTATATGGCATTAAAGACCGAGAAAGACTCAAAAGTTAGAGGAATTATAAGTGATATACGGTGGCAGACAGACTTACATTTGACTTCACAGCGAAAGGTTATTCTTGAGACACTTATTGAAAATAGTGACCAACATCTTTCGGTGGATGATATCTATAGTTTAATTAAAGAAAAGAATGATTTTATTGGACTAGCAACAATCTATCGCAATCTAGACTTGCTTGAAGAGTTGGGAGTAGTTGTAAAGCGGAATTTTGATGATAAGTCAGCTAAATATGAATTCATATTTGGAGATAAACTTAAACATCACCATTTAATCTGTGAATCATGCGGTAAAGTTATGGAGATTGAGAATTTTCTTCCTGATGGTCTAAAAGAAGAAGTAATGGAGACTAAAGAGTTTCAAATTACAGATTATTCGCTGCAGATATATGGATATTGTAAAGAATGTAGAAGTAATTCGTGAATAGTAATTGAGAATAAATATTTCAGTTTTCCTAATAATATAAGTGATTATCATAGGTGTTAGCTTAAGATTAATTTTGGGAAACTGCAACTTTATATCAATTAAGTGATATATGAAAAATTCAGCTGAGAATAATCTAATATTTATTGACATATGATCAAAACTATGTTATAATGTTCCTGTGTTTCAAGTCAGCAACAAATATAAAAAAGGAGTTGGTATTAATGAAGATTGCAGTAACTGCTAGTAATAATACAGGACTAGAAACGGAAGTAGACCCGCGTTTTGGACGGGCTTCTTATTTTGCTATCATTGATTCAGAATCAATGGAGGTAGAATTTATAGATAATTCTGCTGCTAATGCTTCTAGTGGAGCAGGTATTGAAGCAGCTCAAATGGTATCAGACCAAGGAGTAGAGGAGTTAATTTCAGTAAAGGTAGGACCTAAAGCTTTTAAGGCACTACAATCTGCTGGGATTGATATATATACTGTAGATGGAGGAAGCCTAAAAGAAGTAGTTGAAGCCTATAAGGCTGGAGAGTTAGATAAGTTAGATAACCCAACTAATCCCGGGCACATGGGATAAATAGATAGGATGATTAGTCATGAAGATAACTGTTTTAAGCGGCAAAGGAGGTACAGGTAAGACTACTGTAGCTACCAATTTAGCTTTATCATTGGATAATGTACAGTTTATCGATGCTGATGTAGAAGAACCGAATTCTTATATCTTTGTTAAACCGGATTTTGCTGATAGATCTGAATTGGTTCTGCGGGAAGTACCAGAGATTGATGAGGAGAAATGTACGAATTGCCAGCAGTGTATAGATTTCTGTGAATATAATGCTTTAGCTCTATTTGGTGATAATTTAATGGTTTTTCCTAAATTATGCCACAGCTGCGGCGGTTGTAAACATATCTGTCCTGAAGAGGCTATTACAGCTAAAGATAGAAAGACAGGAGAGATTAGATGGGATCCTGATATTAATGGTTTAGAGTTCTGGCAGGGTGAATTGAATATCGGTGAGATATCAGCGGTACCGGTGATTGAAAAGTTAAAGGAGTATACTAATGAAGATAAAACAGTAATTATGGATGCGCCTCCAGGGACTACCTGTCCTACTGTAGAGGCGGTTACTGATAGTGATTACTGTATTCTGGTTACTGAACCTACCCCCTTTGGTCTCCATGATCTTAAGATGGCAGTAGAGGTAGTCAAAAAGCTTAAAAAGCCTTACGGTGTAGTTATTAATCGTTCTGAAGAAGATGGAGACGGGATTATTGAAGAGTACTGTAATGTAGAAGGAATTCCAATTCTACTGCGGATTCCATTTCAGCGGGAGATAGCTGAACTCTATTCAGAAGGGATTCCTTTTGTAGAAGAGATGCCTGAGTGGCGTGAGCATTTTCAAGAAGTTGTTTGTGAAGCAAAGAAGGTGGTAGAATGAAGAAAGTAACAGTGATTAGCGGTAAAGGCGGTACCGGTAAGACAATAGTAACTGCCAATTTAACTGCTTTAGCCCAAGATTTAGTCTTGGCTGATTGTGATGTAGATGCACCTAATATGCATCTGTTAATGAAACCTAAAATTTTAGAGGAGCAGAGCTATAAAGGTGGTAAAGTGGCAGTTAAAGATGAAGAAGAATGTATTGACTGCGGCCTCTGTAAGAAGCTCTGTAATTTTGGAGCAGTAACTGATGATTATGAAATAGATGAAGTTAAGTGTGAGGGATGCGGTTTATGTGCAGCTAAGTGTCCTACTGATGCCTTACAGCTTACTGTAGAAAAGACAGGGAATATTTTCTTATCCCGTTCACGATTTGGGCCTATGGTTCATGCTAAACTGGGAATTGGAGCTGAAAATTCGGGAAAGTTAGTTAGTGAAGTAAGCCAGAAAGCAGAAGAGATTGCTAAAGAACAGGAAAAGGATTTAGTCTTGATCGATGGTTCCCCGGGAATTGGATGTCCGGTTGTTGCTTCTTTAAATGGAGCTGATATGACTCTGATTGTAACAGAGCCGACTAAGTCTGGACTGGCTGATTTAAAACGAGTTTTACAGGTAACTGAACATTTTGGAATTAATGCTTTAGTAATTATCAATAAATCTGATTTAAATGAAGATATAACTGTTGAGATAGAAGAATTCTGCCAGCAGCAGGATATTATGTTAGCAGGTAAGATTCCCTTTGATTCAAAAGTAGTAGAGGCAATGCGTCAGGGAGAATTAATTGTTGATTATAATCCTGAAAGTAGAGTAACGGCTGCTTTAAAAGGGATCTGGAAGAGAGTAAATAATAAACTTAAGGAGTGATTTTGATGAAAAAGATAGCAGTACCTACTGATGGTGATAATGTAGCACAACACTTTGGTCGCTGTCCGCAGTATACTATTGTAGAAGCTGATGGAGATGAAATAAAGAGTAAAGAATTAATTGAAAATCCAGGCCATAAACCGGGATTTTTGCCTAAGTATCTGAATGAACGTAATGTAGATGTTGTTTTAGCTGGAGGAATGGGACGTAGAGCTAAAGATTTATTCGATCAGAACGGAATTGAATCAGAGACTGGTGTAACTGGTGTGGTAGATGAAGCTATTGAAGAGTATTTAGCTGGAAACTTGGATGCAGAAGGAGATATCTGTGACCATGATGAACATGACTGTGACCACTAAATTTGAAGGAGGGATAGTCAATAATGTATGAATTAGAGGATGGAAAATTCAAACTGGAATACGGTAGTGTAAATGAAGGGATGATTTCAGTAGCCAGCGGGAAAGGCGGTGTAGGTAAGTCTACTATAACTGTAAATTTGGCAGTTTCTTTAAGTGAATTAGGTAAAAAAGTAGGAATTATCGATGCTGATATTCGAGGATTTAGTATTCCCAGAATTCTAGGTTTAACAGAAGAACCAGAGGGCATAGATGATAAAAAGTTAAAGCCACCGGTTGCTAAAGGGATTAAGGTTATGTCGATGGGATCTTTAGTTCAAGAAGAAGATCCTATTATCTGGCGGGCACCTATGCTGCATGGAATTTTAGAACAGTTCATGACAGAAGTGCAGTGGGGAGAACTGGATTATCTATTATTTGATTTACCGCCGGGTACCGGTGATATGCCGTTAAATATTATGCAGCAGTTGCCTGATTCGGAGATAGTGATTGTAACTACTCCTCAGATTGCAGCTACTAATGTAGCCGGTCGAATTGGAAAAATGGCCGATAAATTGGAATGTGAAACATTAGGAGTAGTAGAGAATATGTCTTATTATCAATGTTCTGACTGTGGGAATAAAGAGTATATCTTCGGTCAAGGCGGAGGTAAAGCCATGGCTGAGAGATTGGAAACAGAACTTCTAGGTGAGTTACCTTTATTACCAGCAGTTAGAGAAGATAGTGACCAAGGAAAATCAATTATACTGGAAGAGCCTGAGTCAGATGTAAGTAAAGAATTTATCTCTATTGCTAAGAAAATTATGGATAAGCATCTCTAGTTTTGATCGGCTTCCGTTAATTCGGAAGCCGATTTTTAAATAAAGAGGCAAGTGTGAAATATTAGATTACTTCTTGACATATGATCATAAATACGTTATAATAAAGTTGTAATGAACAAATGATCAAAAAAATAAAGTAAGGAGTGATGCAGATGCCTTGCGGAGACGGAACAGGTCCAGAAGGATTTGGCCCTATGACAGGTAGAGGTGCTGGTTTTTGTGCAGGTTATAATGTGCCAGGTTATATGAATGATGGTCCTAGACGAGGAATGGGAAGAGGTTTAGGACGCGGCCGCGGCATGGGCAGACGCGGTGCTGGTAGACGAGCAATGGGTCGTAGAAGAACACCAGCCTACCGTCCACGTCCAGTTAATAATTCCAATGTAGATCAAACAGAAGCAGAAGTTAATTATTTACAGCAAGAAAAAGAAGCATTAGAAAATGAGTTAGAAGCAATTCAGGAACGAATTTTAGAATTAAAAGATGATAATAAAGAATAATTAGTAAAAATAGCCTACCTAATTTTCAGGTAGGCTATTTTTTTTGATAAATAATAGTGATCTCTCTTGATTGATATCTACTAGGAATATGATATAATAATAATATAATTAATCTAAATGAATTAAATGAGAATGGAGTTGATAATATGGGACGTCCACCTAAAGAACGTCGGGTTGGTTATATACCAGAAGTTAAGTTTTTTAAGCCAGTAGGCATTCCTAAGCGGGAATTAAAAGAGGTTAGCCTTACTATTGAAGAAGTAGAAGCGATTCGGCTCAAGGATAAAGAAGATTTAACGCAGCAAGAAGCATCTGAACGGATGGAAGTTTCGCGGCCGACTTTTCAACGTATTTTGACTGAAGCAAGAAAAAAGATTACTGATGCTTTAATTGAAGGAAAGTCACTTAAATTTCGAGGAGGTAATTATAGGTTTAAGCCGCGCTGTGCAAAATGTGGTAGTGATTTTAATCCTAAACAGAAAAATGGAAGACACCGCTGGGGCCAGCAGGTCTGTCCACAGTGTGATTAGGGGGATAAAAATATGATAGGTAGATGACTGCTTCTTTGGTTTAATAGGCTATTGTGATATAGTCTGTAAATTAAAGAAGTTTTTTATCTACTCAAGAATAGATTAATAAAAAAGTCGTATGCTAACTAGCATACGACTCTTGATGATTATAATTTATAAACTTCTTCAGCCTTTAGAAGGTTAAATCCCTTTTCTTCTAGAACTGATATTGCGGCTGATATCTCTTCAACTCTAAAGACTACTAAAGCATCTTCTGAGGACTTTTCAATGAAGGCATACATATATTCAATATTTATATTTTCCTCTTTCAAAGCTGCCAATGCCTGCGATAGGCCTCCAGGATCATCGCTAACTTCGACAGCAATTACTTCAGTTTCGCTGACTGTGAAGTTTTTAGCCTTTAAAATTTCTAGAGCTTTTTTAGGCTGGTCAACGATCAGTCTCAGAATGCCGAAATCAGATGTATCAGCAATTGAAAGGGCCCTGATATTGATATCTTCTTTTCCCAAAACAGTAGTTACATCAGCTAACCTACCTGATTTGTTCTCTAGAAAAATAGAGATCTGTTTTACTTTCATTTGGTTGTAACCCCTTTCTTCTTATTTTCGCTTATCAATTACTCGTTTTGCTTTTCCTTCACTGCGGGGAATAGTATTTGGCTCTACCAATTTAACCTGAACTGAAATGCCTAAGACACTTTCAATTTCATGGTGAATCTTTCGTTCTAACTCTTCCAGGCGCCGAACTTCATCGGAAAAGATCTTATCAGAGACTTCAACCTGAATCTCTAATTTATCCAATCGTCCTTCTCGTTCAACTATTAATTGATAATGGGGCTCAGTTTCGCTGATATCCAGTAATACACTCTCAATCTGAGAGGGGAAGACATTGACTCCGCGGATGATTAACATATCATCGACGCGGCCGCTGACTCGCTCCATTCTAACTAAGGTACGGCCGCAGCTGCATTTTTCTTTATGGAGTACCGAAATATCTTTAGTTCTATATCTAATTACCGGTAGACCGGTCTTGGTAATAGTAGTAAAGACTAATTCTCCCTGCTTACCGTATCCTAATTTTTCACCAGTTTCTGGATCTATCACTTCGGGAATGAAGTGATCCTCAAAAATATGTAGTCCATTCTGAGCCTGGCATTCGGTAGCAACTCCGGGGCCGATGACCTCACTTAATCCATAAATATCGATTGCTGTAATGTTTAATAAGTCTTCAATCTCATCGCGCATACTGTCTGACCATGGTTCAGCACCGAAGATACCTGCTTGAAGTTCTGAATTTTTGATATCGAAGCCTAACTCTTCAGCCACCTCTGCAATATAGAGAGCATAGGATGGAGTACAGAGCAGAGCTGTACTGCCGAAATCATCCATTAATTTAATCTGTCGTTTAGTATTACCGCCGGAGATAGGGACTACTGAGGCTCCTACTTCTTCTGCTCCGTAATGAATTCCTAAACCGCCGGTGAATAGACCGTATCCAAAGGCATTCTGGACAATATCTCCCTTTTGAATTCCGGCAGCAGTCATAGTCCTAGCAATCAATTCAGTCCAGATTTCAATATCCTCTTCTGTATAGCCAACAACTGTAGGCTTACCAGTAGTTCCAGAAGAAGAATGGATTCTAACAATTTCGTCTAATGATACTGCAAATAAATCGAATGGATAGTTATCACGCAGATCATCTTTAGTAGTGAATGGGAGTTTGGATAAATCAGATAAGGAAGTAATATCTTCTGCTGCAACTCCCTTTTCGTCTAATTTCCTTCTATAAAAAGGAACATTTTCATAAATTCTCTGTATTGTTTGCTGTAGTCTTCTCACTTGTAGGTTAGTTAATTCTTTACGCTCAATTGCTTCATACTCTTTATTCCAGATCAAAATAGTCCCTCCTTGCTACTCGCTAAATTATGTTAGATATTTCCCATATTGTAACATATCAATCCTATTATATCAAGATTTATTATTGATCCTCTGCAGGTCAAGTTTGCACAGATTTTTTGTTTTTAAAGGAGTTATGTATTTTTTGTAGTAATAATTATTATACTATCTGCTATAGAAAGATTTTTGGTAATAAAATTTTAATTGATGGGAGTGAATTAATTTATGGACGATATAGAAAAGTTTGATATTGTAGTAATTGGCGGTGGACCGGCAGGTCTATCGGCAGCAATTAATGCTAAGATTAGAAATAAGGAAGTAGCTATCTTTGAGAATCAGCAGTTAGGCGGTAAGATCTGGGATGCTCCGCATGTGGATAATTATCTAGGATTTTATGATATTGATGGCCAAGAATTGGTTAATAAATTTATTGACCATATAAATAAATTGGAGATTCCCGTAATTAAAAAGAAAGTAATTCGGACTCTGTCTATGGGAGAATACTTTTCTATTACTACTAACCAGGAGAATTATGAAGCTGATAAAATAATTTTGGCTACAGGTGTTAATAATCCAAATCGGATTGATGGTGAAACAGAATTTCTAGGCCAGGGAGTTAGTTACTGTGCTACCTGTGATGGAAAGCTATTTAGAGGTAAAAAGGTGGCTGTACTTGGTTATGCCGAGGATAGTGTGGAAGAGACTAATTACTTAGCTGAACTGGCTGAAACTACTTACTTCATTCCAGAGGATGATCTTGATTATGAAGAGCTGGCTTCAGAGGTCGAAATAATTGAATCTGAACCAGAAGAGATCAAGGGTGATGGCTTTGTAGATGAATTGGTGCTGGAGGATAGAAGTTTAGAAGTGGCTGGAGTAATGATCCTTCGTCCTACTGTACCTACAGATGAGATTATAGATGGCCTGGATCTAGAGGATAATTATATCAAAGTTGATAGCAACTTTGAAACCAGTGTCGAAGGGGTCTATGCTGCTGGAGACTGTGTCGGCAAGCCGCTGCAGCTGCCGAAGGCAGTAGGAGAAGGACAGGTTGCTATTTTGAATGCAGTAGAATAGAAGTAAGGAGCTATTAAATAAAATGAAGGTTGCTTATTTTGATTTAACTAATGGAGTTGATGCAGCTGGTATTTTAGGTGCTGTGATAGATTTGGGATGGAAAGTAGATAATTTAAGGAAGCTCCTATCAGGATTGAACTTAACAGAACTTGAGCTTGACTTGGTAGAAAGAGTTAGAGTTTCAGTTCAGGATAAGAGAGTGGGAGTAGAATTGGGGCTGGATTCTGATTTGGAAGAAGAAATGTTGGATTATAAAGAGGTTAAAGAGTTAATTAGCAGCTCTAATTTAGATGAGATGTTTATCAAAGAGGCTTTAGAGATCTTTGCAGCTTTATTTAAAATTAAAACAGAGCTGTTCCTTAGAGAAGTGATTACAGCTTTAGTGTATATATTAGGGATTTTAAACGGCATAAAAATGTTAAAATTAGAAAGGATTTATGCTTCTTCTATTCGGTTGGGAGAATCCCCTGAGTTTACAGTATTGGAATTATTAAAAGGAAACCCGGTTTCTTTTCTTGCTGATAAAGAAAGGCTGGTTACAGAGTTGGGAGCGGCACTAGTTAGCAGTTTAGTCGATGAATTCAATTCTGGACAGAATATGATCTTAGAAGATAGCGGTTATGGGTTGATTACAGAAAGCAGTGAAAAATTAAGAATCACTTTAGGTAGCATAGATAAAGAAGCTGAGTACCAGCAGGATGAAGTAATAACAGTTGAGACCAATATTGATGATATGTCCCAGGAGTTTTATGATTATATTATACAGCAGTTATTCAAGGTAGGGGCTTTGGATGTCTACTTAACTCCGATTCAGATGAAGAAGAACCGGCCGGCACAAAAGTTAACAGTTCTAACAGCAGAAAGGAACTTGAATAATCTGCTGGAGATTATCTTTGCTGAAACTACAACATTAGGAGTCAGGATTAACAGACAGCAGAGGTATAAGCTGGAACGTGAGATTAGACAGATTAGCCTCGAAGGTAGAGAAGTGGATGTCAAGTTGGGTTTTAAAGGAGATAAATTAGTAAATATTGCTCCAGAATATGATTCCTGTAAGCAGGCAGCTGAGGATCTAGATCTGCCGTTAAAAGAAGTATATCGCCGAACAGTAGCCAGTATTGATAGGCTTGATACATAATATGGATTAGATTTGGAAAGAATGGATAATAGCTACTAATTATAAGCAGGTGATTTAATGGGCTATGAATTGGCAGTAGTTGGGCTCGGTAATACTTCCCGTCAGGATCGAGGAATCGGTATTTATCTGCTGGATAGCTTACAGGATAGATTCAGTAAGTATCCGATCAAGTTTATTAATGGAGGAGTAGACGGCCGGGATTTATTCAATCTCTTACAGCAGTTAACTGTTAAAAAGGTGATAGTATTGGATACAGTAGAAAAAATTGAGAGTCCAGGCAGTCTGAATTACTTAACTATGGCCCTCGATCAAGCTGGAAGACTGGAGAAGTTAATGATAATTACAATTGAGGTCTTTGAGACTGATTGGGGAAGTGAATTATCCTTTCCTCTAGTTAAGAAGTATAAAGAGATTTCAACAGAAATTGAATCTGTAATTGAACAGATGCTAACAAGACCGCTAAGGATCAATCCTTAGCAGTCCTGTTAGCTATTTTTTAGGTCTAAGTTGCAGGTAAATCCAACTCTGCTATTGAATAAATTAGGTAAGTCTATCTTAATAAGGCAGTGATTGACATGGAACGGCTGAATAAAATTATTGATAGTCAGGAATATAACTCTTATTTACAGAAGAATCACCAGCGGGAGCAGGATAGAATCTTCTGCAGGCATACCTGGCAGCATTTTATAGCTGTTGCTAGAATTACTTATCTTTTAATTTTAGAAGAGGAGTTAGCTGAAGAATTACTTACTAAGTGGCAGCTAGAAGAGAAGAATGATCTAAAGGAGATAGTCTATACGGCAGCAATGCTGCATGATATCGGCCGCTGGAAGCAGTATGATACTGGTCAGGATCATGCAGCAGTGAGTGCTAAGCTGGCTGTAGACTTATTAGAGAAGTATAGATATACTGCTTTAGAGAAAGAGATAATTTTAACAGCAATCAAAGAACATCGAGGTAAGCCAGACAGTGATAAATCGATTCTAGGCTGTTTGCTCTGTAGAGGAGATAATCTATCGCGAAACTGTCGAGAATGTTTTGCTCGGGAAAAGTGTAAGAGTGTTAAGAATCCTACTATCAAATATTAACTTAAGTAGAAGGGGAGGATAATATGCAGCAGGCGAGAGTATTAGAGATTAAGGATGAGGCTAGCTTTAAAGAAGAACTAGAGGAGCTGGGAACAGATAAATCAGGGATCAATATTATGGCTCCTAAATCCCAGTATTACTTGATTAAGCTGAAGGATATACCTCTGAAGGCAGCTTTGATTCTAAAACAGGAGATGTTATCCAAGGGAGGAGAAGTGGCTCTGCCGAGAGAGGGAGCTGGACTGCAGGTAGAGGAGACTGATCTGATTTTGATGGGGACAAGGAGTATCTATAAAAAAGTAGAGAAGGTACTTCGCCAGCAGCCTTTTGGTTTGAGAGAAATAGGTGAATTAATTTTAGAAACTCTTGATTCTTATCAAAGTGAATTAGGCTCGATTTCTGGATCGAATTATGAATTTAATTTCGGCAAAAGGACTTATATAATGGGAATTCTGAATGTAACGCCGGATTCTTTCTCTGACGGCGGAGAATATAATGACTTTGATACAGCAGTAGAGCGGGCTCAGGAGATGATCGATAATGGAGCCGATATCATTGATATCGGAGGAGAATCAACGCGGCCTGGTTCTGATCCTCTACCGCTGGAAGAGGAATTGGAACGTGTGATTCCGGTAATAGAATATCTGACTCCCAGGATAGATGTTCCTATTTCTGTTGATACTTATAAGAGCGAAGTAGGACGAAGGGCTCTAGAGGCGGGAGCAGATATTATCAATGATATTACCGGCTTCAAAGAGGATCCCAAGCTGGCTGAAGTAGCTGCTGAGTATGATGCACCAGTGATATTGATGCATATTCAGGGCCGTCCTAAAAATATGCAGCAGAATCCCAGTTATGAAGATTTAATTTCAGAGATCTTAAATTATCTGCAGGAAAGTATAGATGTCGGTTTAGAGGCCGGAATTAAAAGAGAAAAAATAATTGTTGATCCTGGTATCGGCTTCGGTAAAACAACAGACCATAACTTAGAGATTATGCAGCGGTTAGGTGAATTTAAAAGTCTTGGTCAGCCGATTTTGCTTGGTACTTCTCGTAAATCAATGATTGGGAATACTCTTGATCTGCCGGTTGACCAGCGAGTAGAGGGAACAGGAGCTACAGTAAGTATCGGTATTGCTAATGGAGCAGATATAGTCCGCGTCCATGATGTAAAAGAGATGGCGCGGGTAGCTAAAATGACTGATGCAATGGTAAGGAGATAAACATGAGTGATTATATTCGACTGGAAGGGCTTGAATTTTACGGTTATCACGGTGCTTTGGCTGAAGAAAAGGAATTAGGCCAGCGGTTTATTGTTGATTTGGAGCTGGAGATAGATTTACAGGAAGCAGGAATGACTGACCGGCTTGATCAGACAATTAATTATGCTGAAGTCTATCAAAAGGTAAAGGAGATAGTAGAAGGAGATTCATATGATTTAATCGAGGCAGTAGCTGAAAAGATTGCAGATAGTTTATTGAGAGATTATTCTATTCTAGAGGGGATAGCAGTTAGAGTCAAGAAGCCTGAAGTTCCAATTCCTGGTGTCCTGGATTGGGTGGAAGTGGAGATAGAAAGGAGTAGTAAGTCGTGACTACTGTTTACTTAAGCTTAGGTTCTAATAAAGAAAGTAGAGAAGAATACCTACAAAGGGCAATTAAGAAGCTACAGGACCATTCTGGGATTAGAGTAATAGCCAGTTCACCAGTCTATGAAACTAAACCTGTCGGCTATACTGATCAGGATGACTTTCTTAATTTAGTACTGGAAGTAAAGACTACTTTAGCATCTCTGGAATTATTGGATTACATTCAAGAAGTAGAACTTGAATTGGATAGAACCCGTGAAATTCGTTGGGGGCCGAGGACAATAGATATAGATATTATTCTATTTGGAGAGAAAGAGATTGAATCTGAGCGGCTTACTATTCCTCATCCCCGCTTCCACAAGCGGGCTTTTGTGCTTGTTCCGCTGCTTGATTTGACTGATGAAGTAGTTTATGAAGGAAAAACAGCAGCTGAACTTTTGGATGAACTGCCCCATAAAGCTGATGTGGTGGAGTATAAGAGCTGCCTAAGAATTTGACAATAATAAAGCTGTACGGTATAATACTGCTAAAACAATATTAAATTTAGTAGGTGAAAATATGACTATTAAAATTAAGAATGTTAAAGATAAACTAGCAGCCAATAATTATAAAATGACCTCCCAGCGCCGGATTATTTTAGAGAGTATAATAGAGAATGAAGGAGAACACCTGAGTGCAGAAGAGATTTATGCTAGAGTTAAAGAGGAAGAACCAGGAATTGGTCTAGCTACTGTTTATCGAACTTTAGAGCTTTTTTGTGACTTGAATATCCTACATCAATTAAATTTTGATGATAACTGTCGTCGATATGAATTGAATCATGAAAATAAGCACCATCATCACTTAATCTGTATTAATTGTGGTAGTATTACCGAATTTAATGATGAAATACTAGAAGACTTTGAAACAGGAATTGAGCAAGAACATAATTTTTCTGTGACAGACCATAGAATTAAATTTTACGGCTATTGTAAGAACTGTCAATAGCCTTTTTTATTTAGAGGTTATTGATAATAGTTTTCAATATAATTTAAATGAATTATTGATATTAGATGTTAACTGGAATATAATTAAAGCAGCAGTAATAATTATATATTAAGGGAATTTATTTTATGGATGGGATTGGAGTTAAATTAGCCTGAGTTTAGAGGAGGCAGAATGAATGGATGACTGCTCAGAAGATGTTATAGTTCTAGCAGGAAATCCAAATGTGGGTAAGTCTATCTTTTTTAATGAATTAACCGGTATCTATGTTGATGTATCTAACTTCCCCGGAACAACTTTGGATATCAGTCACGGGTATTATAAGGGAAATGTAGTTGTTGATACTCCAGGAGTTTATGGAGTATCTTCTTTTAATGAGGAAGAAACTGTAGCGCGTGATGTGATTATTGAAGCTGATGTAGTCTTGAATATAGTTGATGCAGCCCATTTAGAACGAGATCTATTCTTGACTCAACAGATTATAGATATGGGAATTCCAGTAGTAGTTGCACTTAACATGATGGATGAGGCTAAACGCCAGGGATTGAGAATAGATGTTGAGGGATTAGAAGCAGAATTAGGAGTGCCAGTAATAGGAACAGTTGCTACTGAAGGACAGGGCATGGATAAGGTTAAGGAGGCTCTCTTTAAAGCTAGGACTGGCAGAAGTGATCATAAACTACAGCGGAAGTTGAAAAGGTTCAACAATAGAGTTAATCAGCCTGAAGCTTTATTGATTCTTGAAGATGACCCTGATTTAGCGGAGAAATATGGAATTAAGTTTTCCGATGAAGGAAAGAATAGGGAGAAAATCTACCGCAGGCGGCGAAAAAGAATTGATCGGATCATTAATCGGGTTGTAACAAGAAGGATTAGACGTAATTCGTTGAAGTCTAGATTAAGTAGATTGATGGTCAAGCCCTTAACTGGTATTCCGATTCTATTATCTGTTCTCTTTATTATCTATCAGGTAGTAGGCGTCTTAATTGCTCAAAAGGTGGTTGATTTTACTGAGGGAGTAGTTCTGGAAGGGATTTATGAACCTTTCATTCGTAGTGTAGTAACTGAGTTTATTCCAGTTAATTCTATCTTAGGAAATATCTTAGTAGGAGAGTTTGGGCTGCTGACTATGACTGTAACTTATATTTTTGGCCTCTTACTACCGTTAGTAATCGGGTTTTATTTCTTTTTATCTCTGTTGGAAGATTCGGGTTATTTGCCTAGAGTGGCTACTTTAACCGATAGAGTTTTAAGTAAATTAGGTCTAAATGGTCGAGCTGTAATCCCTTTGATTTTGGGGTTTGGCTGTGTAACTATGGCTGTAATTACTACTAGATTACTGGGTTCAAAAAGAGAGCGGATGATTGCTACTTTTTTATTGGGGCTGGCTATTCCTTGTTCAGCCCAACTGGGAGTTATTGTAGGTTTGATTAGCCCGTTGGGATTTAAGTATCTACTTTTTTATGCTGGAATTATATGTTTTGTATTAATAGCAGCCGGCGTAATTTTAAACTGGGGACTGTCGGGAGGATCGACTGGTCTGTTAATTGATCTGCCGCCGCTTAGAGTACCGCGGTTGAGTAATGTAGTAACTAAGACCTTTACTAAAGCCCAGCTATTTATAGAGGAGGCAGGACCTATCTTTTTACTGGGTTCATTGATTATTACTCTGATGCAGATAAACGGTTGGTTAGGAGTTATAGAAGATGCTGTAGCTCCAATTATTGTAAACTGGCTTAAACTACCTAAAGAGATGGCTGTAGTCTTTATTATGGGGATAGTACGCAGAGACTTTGGAGTAGCAGGTTTAACAAAGCTGGCTCTATCTCCGCCTCAAACGTTGGTAGCCTTAGTTACTGCTACTTTATTTGTTCCCTGTATTGCTTCAATGATGGTTATCTTTAAAGAGCGGAATTTAAAAGAAACTATTCTGATCTGGATAGGTAGCTGGCTATCTGCTTTTGGTATCGGGGGAGTATTGGCTCAAGTTTTAATTTAGTTATCATTTTAAAAGGAGGATTTAGGTGATAGGACAGGATACAATTAAGCGGGGATTACAGAAGGGATGGAATACTTACTTAACTTTAGTGAAGATAATTATTCCGGTTCATATTCTAGTAACGATTCTGAAATATACTCCATTAATTGAGATACTTGCTACCTGGGTAGCACCAGTAATGAAGCATTTAGGGCTTTCAGGGGAAGCTATTTTAGCCTTGATCAGCGGTTATCTGCTGAATAATTATGCTGCTTTGGGAGTAGTAACAGGCCTTGATTTTTCAATTCGAGAAATAACTATCTTAGGAACTATGCTTGGAATTTCACATGCTTTAATTATAGAAGCAGCAGTAATTAAGCGGATTAAAGTCAAGATTCTGCCGTTAGTCTGTTTAAGAATTCTAGTATCATTATTAACAGGCTATATACTTAATTTATTACTATAAAATACAGTAATTGGAGGGAAAGTTATGCCCTGGAATGAAATTATTAATGAGATCATAGTAGAGGGGTTCGGTACACTTAAACAAATAGCTTTAATTATTTTCCCTTTGATGGTAGTGCTTGAGATTGGAAGGGATATCGGTATTTTAGACAAGGTTTCGCAGCTATTTGCTCCTGTACTTAAAATTTTTAAGCTACCTGCCAAAACTGCTCTGCCTTTATTGGTAGGACAGATATTTGGGTTAACATATGGAGCAGGTGTAATTATTCAGATTTCAGAAGAGGAGAATATTTCGCAGAATAAATTATTGGTTATGGCTGTTTTTTTAGCAATCTGTCATGCTGTGATTGAAGATACATTATTATTTGTGGCAGTAGGAGGCCGCGGAGGAGTTATTCTGGCTACAAGATTATTTTTAGCAGTTGGAATTACATATATATTCAGTAAGTTCTTGATTAAGGGAACCGAAGAAATAGAGACTAGTATAGAGTCATAGAATGGAGTGGAAAAGAAGATGGAAGAGTATGAAGAAGTATCATTTAAAAAGAGGATTAAAGCAGATTTAGCTTTATTATTTGTAGTCTTTGTCTGGGGGACAACCTTTGCAATTATGAAGGGCGTTTTTGATATAGTAACACCGTTTTACTTT
Organism: Acetohalobium arabaticum DSM 5501; assembly: GCF_000144695.1. Lineage (GTDB taxonomy): Bacteria > Bacillota > Halanaerobiia > Halobacteroidales > Acetohalobiaceae > Acetohalobium > Acetohalobium arabaticum. The sequence continues at coordinate 1,865,378 of NC_014378.1, read as the reverse complement.
CTAACGCTGCGGTTTTGGACAGCAGTTATAGTATTGGTATTAATATTTCACCGCCGGTTGAAGAAATTGGATTGGGAGACTATTAAGCTCGGTTCTTTTGTAGGAATCTTTTTATTTGGAGGCTTTGCTTTTCAGGTGGTAGGTCTAAATTATACTACTGCTTCTAAAGCAGGCTTTCTAACAGGTCTATCAGTAGTTATTGTACCGATTTTATCAGCAATTATTCTAAAGAAGATACCTTCCATGTTAACGGTTATTGGTGTTACTTTAGCTACTATTGGACTTGGTCTATTATCGTTTAATGGAGAGTTTATCTTTAATTTTGGTGATTTTTTGGTCTTTTTATGTGCAGTTTCCCTGGCTGTCTATATTCTACTAGTAGGAAAGTATGTTCAGCAGAAGGATTCAATTCTGTTGACTATAGTCCAGATTACAACAGTAGCTTTATTGAGTGGTTTTTCGTCTTTAGTGGAAGGGAGTTTTGAGGTGGTGTTGCAGCCTGAACTCTGGGGTGCAGTAGTCTATATGGCGTTTTTTGCTACTACCTTGGCCTTAGTAGTACAGAATAAGGCCCAGGAATTTACAACACCGACTAGAACTGCTATTATTTTTTCTATGGAGCCGGTATTTGCCGCAGTTTTTGCTTACTTTTATCTAGGAGAGGTTATTAGTGTGAATAGTTACTGGGGTGGATTACTAATCGTTGTCGGTATGATTATCGCTGAATTGAAATTAAGTAAACCAAAAGAAGAAGCGGTTTAAAATAAATTAAGGGTGATGAAATAATGAGCTCAATTGATTTACGTAGTGATACTGTTAGTGAACTACTCGGCATTGAAATACCGAGCTTCATGGTCGCTTGCTTTTATGGGAATTACCCGTAATATCAAGCAAGTTACCCAATCGGCGTGTCCAATGCCACTACTCCTATCTAGCATAGGTGCTAGACTCAGAGATACTTTTATTGCTCAAGATAGAAGTGTAAGCATCTCTATAAGTGCTTACTAGAAGATTTAGTGTCTTCTATCTACAACGAGCCCCCTGAATATTTTACACAGTAGAGGTTTAGCTACTGCAACCTCCAATATTCACTTGTGATTTACATCTATATTATAATAAATTATGGAGCAAATATCAATTATTTAAATTAATATTTGCTAATCCTTATATCTCCCATTTGAAAAAGGGAGGGTTACGGATTATTTCCTAAACTTTCAAAACATAATTGATATATTGTGTCACTTCCCACTTGTAGCTAATATGGTCTCATTCATGATATTCCGGGGATAGTCAATATGTATCCGCCGCTTGTCGTTCGCTCAACGTCCTGTTTCGCTCACTGTCAAAAAACAGTTTTCCGCCGTCCATGGCTCCAAACTGTTTTTAAGAGTCGCTCTGGACACATATTGACTATTTATAGTACAGAAATTTCATTGGTTTGGTTTTTTAACGCTTCCTCAGATAATTTTGCACAATTAGTTGATATCTTGCAACAAGCGACTTTAAAGCAGCCCCATAAGAGAAGATAATTAACATATAAAGTAGGCTCTTTAAATCGTATCTCTAAGATTAGTTTATTGCTGATTGACTAGGGCTGATTTTCGGAGCGTTTGCAAGATATCAACTCTAAACTGCAACATTATATCAATATAGCTGCACTTTACCAAAATTCAACTTAAGTTGACGTCTATAATATTAGGTTGAAAAAATATATTTATATTGGAGGGAAATACCATGAGTTTGGACCATCTTAATCTAGAGGAGCGAGAATTAGTTGGTTTATTCGGTTATCCAGTGAAGCATTCTTTATCTCCGGTGATGCATAATACAGCTTTTTCAAAGTTAGATCTGGATTATCTATATCTTCCCTTTGAAGTAGAGCCTGATAATTTAAAAGCAGCAGTAGAGGGAATTAGGGGCCTTAATCTGCGGGGAGTAAATCTTACTATTCCGCATAAGGAAGCAGTCATTCCTTATCTGGATCAGGTATCAAAAGAAGCTGAATTGATCGGTGCTGTGAATACAATCAAAAATGAAGCTGGAGAGTTAATCGGGTATAATACCGACGGACGCGGTTTTGTTAGATCATTACAGGAAGAAGGCTTTATGCCGCAGAATAAGAATGTATTAATTGTTGGTGCGGGTGGTGCAGCTCGGGCTGTGGCCTTTCAGCTTGGATTAGAAGGGGTTGAGAGGCTTTATGTTGCTAACCGTACTTTTAAGAAGGCTGAAGATTTAGTTTCTGATATTAAAAAAGGATTAGAAATGGAAACAGTTCAGCCTTTACCGCTTAAACAGGAGAAGTTAAAGAAAATTATAAGCGGAATAGATCTGCTGGTGGATACTACTCCTATCGGAATGCATCCTGAATCTGATGTAGAGCCGGTAATTGAGCCGGAGTTGATTCAGCCTGATATGGTGGTTAGTGATTTAGTCTATAATCCTGTTGAAACTAGTCTGCTGAAGGCAGCTAAGGATAGAGGAGCCAAAACCGTCAGCGGACTGGGGATGTTGGTCCATCAGGGAGCAATTTCTTTTGAAATCTGGACAGGAAAGAAAGCACCGGTAAAGTTAATGGCGGAAACTATCAGAGATAATATTGAATTAGAGTAAAATTAAAGAATTTTTGCAGGTTTTTAGAAAATGATAGTTAATTATAGATATAAGTTTAATATTAAGATATACTTATTTCAAATCTATATTAGCAGGTGGTAAAGGTGATCAAAAAGAAACGGTTAGGGGATATTCTGGTTGATGTTGGATTTATTACTGAAGAAGAACTACAGGAGGCTTTAGAACAGCAGAAGGGAACTGAAAAGAGGTTGGGTACTGTTCTAAAGGAGATGAAGCTGGTTACCGAACAGGATGTAATGGAGGCTTTAGAATATCAGTTAGGGATTCCACAGGTTAATCTCAATAAGTTCATTATTGATTCCGAGGTAATTAAGATGATTCCACAGTCGCTGGCTGAAAGACATCGGGCAATTCCGATTAAGAAAGAGGATAATACTTTAACAGTTGCTATGGCTGATCCTCTCGATGTACTGGCTATTGATGATATTAGAATTAAGACTGACTGTGAAGTAATACCGGTGATTGCCAGTGAAGATGAGATTCAGCAGGCTATAGAACAGTATTTTGGCAGCGAAGATATAGTTAATGAATTTATTGAGGATATAGATGCCCGACAGATAGAACTTGACAGTGAGGAAGAGATGGAAGTAGACCGGCTGCGCGAGATGGTAGATGAGGCGCCGGTAGTTAGATTAGTAAATAATATTATCAATGAAGGAGTTAAGCTGCGGGCCAGCGATATTCATATAGAGCCTCAGGGAGATGAAGTGCAGGTTAGATATAGAGTCGATGGTATTCTGCGAAATGAAATGGATATTCCCAAGCATACTCATTCTGCTTTAGTTTCTAGAATTAAGATTATGGCTGACATGGATATTGCTGAGCGGCGCAGACCTCAAGACGGCAGAATTCAGATGATGATCAGGGATAAAGAGATAGATCTTCGAATTTCGGTTCTGCCGACGATAGAGGGTGAGAAAGTAGTAATCAGGATTTTAGATAAGGATAATCTGATGCTGGAGCTTAATGAGTTAGGATTCTTACCTGAGCATTTAACAGACTTTAAATCTATGATTCAACAGCCCCACGGGATGTTATTGATTACTGGTCCAACCGGCAGCGGCAAGACAACGACGCTTTATTCGGCACTTAATCGGTTGAATACAGAAGAGAAGAATATTATTACTATTGAAGATCCAGTTGAGTATACTCTGAACGGAATCAATCAGGTTCAGACCAATCCCCAAGTAGGACTTACTTTTGCTGATGGACTTCGATCTATTCTCCGGCAGGATCCGGATATAGTGATGGTTGGTGAGATTCGGGATAAAGAGACGGCAGAGATTGCTATTCATGCTGCACTAACGGGACATTTAGTCTTAACTACTCTCCATACTAATGAAGCTGCGGGGGCCTTAACGAGACTGATCAATATGGGAATTGAACCTTTCTTAGTTGCTTCTTCAGTTATCGGTGTTGTTGCTCAGCGGCTGGTTAGAACTATCTGTGATAACTGTAAGGCTAAGGACGAAGAATTGGCAGTTGATTTTAATTTAGGTAAGTATATAGATGGTGAGGAAGTATTGGAAATCTATGAAGGAGATGGCTGCCGCCGATGTAATGAGCGGGGCTATTTAGGTAGAACAGCGATTCATGAGATTTTGGAGATTGATTCTGAGATTAAGAAGTTGATTGTTAAGAAAGCTTCGGCTGCTGAGATTGAAGAGCAGGCGGTAAACAATGGTATGATTACATTGGAGTCTTCAGGCTTAGAGAAGGTTAATCAGGGGATTACTACTTTAGAAGAGGTTATGAGAGTAACCAAAGTCTATGTAGATTAGAAGGAGAGGGATCTATGGAATTAGATGATCTTCTGCGGGAAGGGATTAGAGTAGGAGCTTCTGATATTCATCTGACTGTAGGAATTGAACCGACGGCGCGAATTAATGGGAATTTACGGAAGTTATGTGATAGCAAGATAAATTCTGACAAAATTAATGGTTTAGTGGCAGGAATGCTGGGGTCTAATGAAGAAGAAATATATAAGGAAACAGGTGAAGTAGATTTTGCTTATCATCTGGATAACTATCGCTTTCGTGTTAATGTTTTTAAACAACGGGGGAATCCGGCGGCAGTTCTGCGGATTATTCCTAATGAGATTCTGAGTCTAGAGGAGTTAGGACTGCCGGAGAAATTAAAAGAACTGGCTTTAAAGCCGCGTGGTCTCTTTTTAGTAACGGGACCTACTGGCAGCGGGAAATCGACCACTTTAGCTTCAATGATTGATCTGGTTAACAGTAAGATGGACAAGCATATCATTACTTTAGAAGATCCAATTGAATATGTTCATCAGCATAAACGGAGTATTATCAATCAGCGGGCTGTAGGAAAGGATACTGATAATTTTGCTAATGGTTTGAGATCGGCTCTAAGACAGGATCCCGATATAATTTTAGTCGGTGAGATGAGAGATTTAGAAACTATCTCGACGGCAATTACTGCTGCTGAAACTGGCCATCTGGTGTTGGCTACTCTACATACTAATAATGCTTCGGAAACAATTGAGCGAATCATTAATGTCTTTCCGGCCCATCAACAGACTCAGGTTAGAACTCAGCTGGCATTAACACTGGAAGGGGTCTTATCCCAGCAGCTGCTGCCGACAATTGATAATCTGGATAGAGTAGTGGCTACGGAGCTCATGATTGCTAATTCAGCAGTCAGAAACTTAATTAGAGAAGATAAGACTCATCAGTTGGAATCAGTAATGCAGACTGGAAGTGATGAAGGAATGCATACGATGGATTATTCGCTGCGTGATCTATACTTAAACGGCAAGATAAGTAGAAAAATGGCTCTAGAACGGGCGGTTAATGTTGAGACCCTTAAGAAGCAGATTTAGCAACTTCAATGTTAAGGGGGGGAGAGTCTGATTACTAAAGTATTCCGCTATAAGGTAAGGGATGAGAATGGTGAGCAGTTAGAAGGGGCCTTAGAGGCTGAAAGTAGAGAGATTGTGATTGATAGGCTTAGAAATAGAGGCTATTATATTACTTCAATTGAAGAAGAGCAAGAAAGCAGCAGTTTAGGAGATAAATTAAAGCAGTTTAAGAAAGTAAAATTAAAAGATCTAGCTCTTTTCTGCCGCCAGTTTGCTACTATGATAGATGCTGGAGTTTCCTTAGTTAGAGCCCTTGATATTCTCGGTGATCAGACAGGGAATCCCAAATTACGTGAAGCAATTAGATCTGTTCAGGAACATGTAGAAGGCGGAGTATCTCTCTCCAATGCCCTAGAGGAAGAAGACCATGTTTTTCCCCGGCTCTTTATCAGTATGGTAGAAGCCGGAGAGACCGGCGGTATCCTGGATGAAGTCTTACTGGAGATGGCCGACCACTTCGAAAAAGAGAATGAGATGAAACAGCAGATCACATCAGCTCTAGCCTACCCAGCAGTTATTACTCTGGTGGCTGTGGGAGTAGTTGTCTTCTTAGTTACAGTTATTCTGCCTACCTTTGTTGATATCTTTGCCGGAATGAATATTCAGCTGCCGCTACCGACACGAATCTTACTGACTACTAGCAATTTAATATCCAGCTACTGGTATCTTTTTGTAGGAGCAGTTTTAGTAGTTATATCCTTTAGTTATTACTATTATCAGACAGATAGGGGAAAACGGCAGATAGATTGGCTGCTGCTTAAACTGCCGTTATTTGGCGATTTGATTATCAAGATTTCAGTAGCCAGATTCAGCCGGACATTGGGTACTTTAATCAGCAGCGGTGTTACTATTTTGGAAGGGCTAGAGGTAGTAAGTAGGGTAGTTTCCAATCAGATAGTAGCAGAACAGCTTAATGAAGCTCGGAATAGCATTAGTGCCGGTGAAAGTATGGCTGATCCGCTCCAACAGAATGGTCTATTTCCCCAGATGGTAATTCAGATGATCAGAATTGGAGAGGAAACCGGTAGCTTAGATCAGATGCTGAATCGAGTAGCCCAGTTTTATGATCAGGAAGTGGAGCATAAAGTAGAAGGTATGGTTTCGCTAATTGAACCGGCTTTAATTTTGATATTAGGCTTAGTAGTAGGTAGTATTGTAGTTTCTATGATGCTTCCGATGTTTAATATGATGCAGGGGTTTTAAAAATTAAAGAGGAGGAATCATGATGATTTCTAAGTTGAGAAGAAGAATGAGTTTTGTTAGTGAGGAAGACGGTTTTACGTTGATTGAGTTGATGATTGTAATTGCTGTGTTGGGGGTTCTGGCTGGAATTGCTATTCCTAGATTTAGTGGAGTGACAGATAAGGCTGATATTGCTTCAGCAGAAAGTGATTTAAGAAATCTGCAAACAGCAGCTGAAATGTATATTGCAGAACATTCTACTACTCCTAATTCTATTACTAGTCTTAGTGGTTATATTGATGATGCTGAAAGTGATGATTATTATAATAATAATTATGAATTTAATGATGATGGAAATGGAGATTATAAAATAGAAACTTCAGAAGAGGTTGGAGGCAAAACTGTATTTGTTACACCAGGTGGTATAGGAACAAACTAAGATTAAGCTGTGATAGAACTTATATTAACCAAGGAGTGAGGTAAATGTTCAACAAGTGGCAAGAAAAGATAAATTACTTTGGTACTGGAGAAGAGGGATTTACATTAATTGAATTGATGATTGTAATTTCAGTGTTGGGTATTTTAGCCGGAATTGCTATTCCCCGATTTAGCGGAGTTCAGGATAAAGCTAAAATTGCTGCCGTAGAGAGTGACCTGCGGAATATTCAGACGGGCTTAGAGATGTATAAAGCTGAAAATGGTTCTTATCCTACGAGCGTTAGTTTAATTACAGAATATGTAGAGTTTGAGGGCTTAGATAATTATAGTTTTGAGGCTGATAGTGAATATGATTATACTATAAGTACTTCAGTAGGCGGAGTAGAAGTTACACTCACTCCTGGCGGTATAAGTACTACAGATGACTAGTAACTGTTGGATTACTTTATTGCTTAAGAAATTATACTTTTTGCATTAGAATCATATTGTTGCAGTTTAGAGTTGATATCTTGCAAACGCTCCAAAAATCAGCCCTAATCAATTAGCAGTAAATTAACCCTTATAGCTACATTTTAAAATTCTAGTTTATATGATAATTATATTCTCTTCTGGGGCTGCTTTAAAGTCGCTTGTTGCAAGATATCAACTAATTGTGCAAAATTATCTGAGGAAGCGTTTAAAACCAGATCAATGAAATTTATGTGTTATAACCACAGTAATATATTCTATTATCAATAGTCAATATGTGTCCAGAGAGACTCTTAAAACTGACCCGGAACCATGGAGGCTGTAGAGAAACTGATTTTAGCTCCTTGTTTTTGAATCAGAGCATTAATTAGCTCCTTGTTTTTGAATCAGAGCATTAATATTATCTCTCTGCTCAATAAGTTCATCCCATAGCCAGCATTGGTCTGTATGCTGGCTATGGTGGAGAGTCAGTTTTCGAGAATGAGTGAGACAGGACGTTGAACGAATGGCAAGCGTAAGAGATTTGTTGACTATAATTTGCAATCTCTTGAAAGTAACACAATATATCAATATTCTTTTAAAAGTAGCAAAGCCAAATTTATAGAAGAGTGATCGATAGACCATTTTGCTTCTATTTTTGAACTGAGACTATGTAAGGAGAATAAGTATGGAATACTCTAAAGAAAAGTCCCATATTAAGTATCTACTTCCGATAGCTTTTATATTGGCAGTAGTGCCGTTGATAGTATATGCTAAAAAGATTTCGATTGATGGCATCTTAAAAGATTACTGGTCACAGCAATTGGATTTCTTTTCTTACTACAAAATGATTGCTTTTTTGATTGCTGTTTTAGCGTCAGTAATTTCACTTGTGGTATATTACTATAAAAGAAGAAAGCTAAAGAGGACTTATTATTATTTATTCATGGAGATCTATGGAATCCTGATTATTATTTCAACTATTTATTCTACTTCTCCTTCGGTGGCTTTATGGGGCTTTCCTGACCGCTATGAAGGGATGTTTGTTCTTCTAGGATATTTGATAATTTTATTTGTAACGATCAATCTAGTGGAATATAAGCCGGATATAAGGTTTTTGCTCTTTTCATTATTGCTCTCTGCTGCAGTGATATCAACAATAGGGGTCTTTCAGTACTTTGGAGTTGATCCATTAACTACTGTATTCGGAAAGGAGATTATTCTACCGTCGAGTCTCCATAGTATAGGAGATAATATAAGTGCTAGATTTGATTATGCTTTTTCTACTCTCTACAATCCCAATTATATGGGCAGCTATACCGGAATGCTGTTGGCGCTGGTTCTAACTTTATATACTCTGACTGCAAAGAAGAAAATCAGAATATTGTTAGGCTGTTTCAGTTTGCTAATCTTTGCTGGCTGGTTAGCTTCTCTCTCCCGAGCGGGAATGGTAGGCGGTTTCTGTAGTATTGTTTTTTTAGTGATACTTTTACGCCGGGAATTGAAGAAAAATTGGAAAGCTTTAGCTGTACTAACACTCGGTTTTATGCTTGTCTTTACCGGCATGAACTATGCTGGTGACGGTAGATTAGTAAAAGAGGTATTTTCCTTTGGTCAAGAGGTAAAGATAGCTGCTGGCAAGAAGACAGGGGAATTCAAAGACATTACAATTAACAAGGACCAATTAACGATAATTACTAAAGAAGAGAAACTACAGATTAATCTTACAGAGGATAATTCTCTTGCGTTTAGAGATGGAGCTGGCAAAAAAGTTGATTATAAGCTAAAAAAAGATGGCGGTATCATTAAGCTAAAGAATGGTAAATATCAGGCTTATAAGTTCAGGTTACTTCCTGATAAAGGGCTACTGCATTTTGAGTATGGTTCATCTGAATTTGGGAAGAAAAAAGTTGATTTTAAGATCACAACTAAACCGGAGCGAGGATTCTGGATTATGGGATTTGCCGGCAAAGCCTATAAGACAGGACAGATTGAGAAGTGGGGATTTGAAGGTAGAGAGAATCTAGGTTCGAACCGCGGATATATCTGGTCTAGATCGCTACCGATGTTAAAGGATACAATCTTGACCGGTTATGGTCCTGATACTTATGGACTTTATTTTCCGCAGTATGATAATGTCGGTAAGTTAATTGCCTTTAATACCACCAGAAAGATAGTAGATAAGCCGCATAATATGTATCTGCAGGTTGGAATTAATACAGGAGTAATTTCGCTAATAGCTTTGCTGACTGTGTTCGGTGTTTATTCCTTTTCTAGCATCAAGTTATACTGGGGTGGAAGATTCGATAACTTCTATAAGAAGGTAGGAGTGGGAATCTTTGGAGCTTTTTTAGCCTATGCTATAGCAGGTTTATTTAATGACAGCGTTATTTCAGTGGCCCCAGTCTTCTGGATTCTATTTGGAATTGGAATTAGCGTTAATATGAAGTTGAAGGAAGAGTTAGTCTAGAAGAAATAATTATTTGTAGATGGATGGAGGGCTGAGTAATGATAGTAAATGCTGTAATCTTCATCTTCGGACTTATAATAGGCAGCTTCTTAAACGTAATAATCTATCGATTACCTGAAGACAAATCAATAATCTTTCCGCGTTCTCGCTGTACTAGCTGTCAGACAGAATTAGGAGTAATTGACTTGATTCCGATTGTTAGTTTCTTGCTGACTAAAGGTAGATGTCGTTACTGTGGAGCAAAGATTTCTTATCAGTATCCGCTGGTAGAATTTTTAACTGGAATCATATTTTTATTGCTATTCCAACAGTATTACTTCAGTATCCAGTTTATGATCTATGCATTCTTATCATCATTATTATTAACTGCTGCTGTTATTGATCTAAAACATCAGATCATACCTAACCGCATCACATATTTCGGAATTATTACTGGACTTATACTCAGCTTATTATTTAAGCACATAACTATCAGATCAGCTTTATTGGGCTTAGTGATACCGGCAGGATTCTTATTATTAATTGCAGTTATCACTAAGGGCGGATTGGGCATGGGAGATGTCAAGTTTATAGCTATGATAGGAACTTATCTAGGAGCGAAATATACATTGATAAGCATCTTTATCGGTTCTATTGTTGGTTCTGTTATTGGACTAGCTTTAATTGGATTGGGAGTTAAGAGTAGAAAGGATAGAGTTCCTTTTGGTCCGTTATTAGCATTGGGGAATTTGTTGATGATTCTATATGGACAGGTCATTATGGATTGGTATCTATCATATAAGTTTGGAATGCTGAATTTGTAATAGCGGGGTTGAAAGTAATGAAAGGAATAGCCGAGAGGAAAGCAGGATTTACTTTGCTTGAAGTGTTGGTAGTTGTCAGTATTATCGGAGTTTTGGCTGGAGTTGGTGCTTTTGGAATTAGGGATGTATTGGCCAATTATCGGTTGAAGACAGAGGTTAGTTCAATAGTATCTATGCTTAATAAAGCAAAACAATGGACTGTCTTTAAACAAGAAAAATATGGGGTTAAATTTAGTACAGCTAACGAGACATATACACTTTTTCGGTATAGTGATGATAAAGAATTTGAAACTAAAGATTCTAATACAGGAATAGATATTTATGAGTCAAATAGAATTCACTTTCTTCCTGAAGGAACAGCAGACTATGGAGAGGTAAGACTGAAAAACAGCAATGGTGAAAAATATAGAATATATGTCTATTCAGTTACAGGCCGTATTTCAGTTAAGGCATGGGATGAGGAGTTAAAGAATTGGATTGATATGTGATATATGTTGGAGGGAGTACAATGTTATTTCAACTTCATCAATGGGAAGAAGGAATGAGTCTAATTGAAGTTATGGTAGGGATTACTCTATTATTTATTGCTCTGGTTCCAATTTTAGGTTACTTTGTAAGCAGTACTAGAATGGTAAGTGAGACTGAAAAGAAGAGTATAGCCTTGAATTTAGCACAGCAGAAGATGGAAAAGCTTAAGAGCAAAGATTTCGTTGATTTGCCAGATAGTATTAAAAATCATGACAAAATTGATATTGATGGCGATGGAGAAGATGATTATCCTAATTTCAATATAGAAGTTAATGGGGATCCGGATGATAAAATAAAAGAAATAACAGTGATTGTTCATTGGAATGATGATGAGTTAGTAAAGTTAGAAACTTTAATTGCAAAAAGGTGACTGATATATATGTTAAGTGGCAGAAATCAAGGTTTTACTTTAATTGAGGTTTTAATTGTATTAGCAATTATCGGTGTAGTTAGTACTGCAATATCTAATGTATTATTGACTGGAGTGAAAGTCTGGAACTTTAATCAACAGCAGGTAGACCTCCAACAGAGAGGTAGAGGAATAATGTTGAGATTATCTCCAGAGATTCGTAAAGCATCTCAAGCAATAATAAAAGATGGTTCTGGAACTCAAACAAATAATGGAGTTAGGTTAACTTTAAAAGATGATTCAGGAAATGAATATTTGGAATACTTAGTAGAAGATGGTGTGCTCAAAGAGAAAGAAGCAGATTGGTCATCTCATAAACCTATTACACAAAAAATAATATCTAATTCTGATGTTTTTAATTATATTGATTCAAGTGATGATTGTGAGATAGCTAAAGAAGATAAAGAATTAATAAAAATAAAGTTAGTTTTAGAAGTTGAAGACAAAACTTATAATTTGATTAACAAAGTTTATCTTCGAAATTGAAGTGAGGTGAAGAAATGTGTAAAAATGAGCAGGGATCAGTAATTTTTTTGGCTTTATTAACAATTACTGTTTTAATGACTATGGTTACTGCTTCTTCATATATGTTAAATAATGAAATTAAGATAAACACCTATAATATAGATAGAGTTCAAGCTCTTTATACAGCAGAAGCTGGAATTGAAAAAGTCATAAATGAAATAAATTTCACTATTACTGAAGATGAATTAAAAGGGAAATTGAGTGATTTTAATATTGCTAATTCTACATGTGAATATTTAGAGATAGTAAAGGATGAAAATGAATTCAAAATAATTGTTAAAGGAAAAGCAGAAAATAATGCTAAAAGAAAAATAAAAGCTACTATTGCTCTTGTTAATGTGTATTCAGAAAAGCCTTTTATATATGGAACAGACTTTATTATAAATGAAAATAGTGAAAGTAATGGGAATAATGGGGAGGATAATTCTAATTTATCTAATAGTGGACAACAGGTTAATGAATTAGATGCTATAGATGATGATGTTTATGACGATTATATTAATGATAAAAATGTAATAGAAAAAGCAGATGGATATAATGGAGATTTAGATTTAAATTCTGGTGAGGTAGTTTATATTAAAGGGAAAGGAACTTTAAATGATATAGAAGTATCTTATTCTGAGGGAGATAATCTTCCTGTTGTAGTTGTTGATGATGATTTAACATTGGATAATATTCACGAGGTAAATAATATAGTTCTTATGATTAAAGGAAATTTTAAATATAAAACAACTGGGAAAGGAACTCTAAAGAATACTTATATATATAGTGAGGGGAATGTTACATTTAAAGGACATGCTAAGGAAGAAAGTCCTGGAAATTCTGATGAAATAAATGGCCCATTTACTTTTAAAGGCCAGTGTG